>CAYSWA010000032.1:0-24352 GCA_964434535.1 uncultured candidatus Brocadiaceae bacterium
GACGTGTCCTGCCGACGCGCCCCGCAACCCGGAAGCAATGTGCCCAGATGCGCCCGAATGGGACACGGGCGACGGTGCGGACGGCTATGATCGGCGGTGACCTTCTCTGAGTCCTCGGCGTGCTCCGCGTTCCAGGCCGTGAGTGGCATCGCGCTCGTCGAGTGGCCGTGGTAGGCCGTTCTTCGTGCACCCTTCGTGAGCTTCGTGGTGAATCCTTGCCGTCCCACTTGGGCGCATCTTACCCGTTTGGGCGGATCGGGGCAGGGGCGGCGGGCCCCATTACGAAACGAACCGAAAGGGACGGCCCATTGCGCGTTGCTTGTTGCTCGTTGTTCGTTGCTCGGGCAACGGCAGCCGTAGCCGGCTCCCGGCTGCCTTCCTACCAGTCCGCCACGGAGCCGTCCTCGTGATAGAGGCGCGGGGTCTCCCAGGCGCCGTCGTAGGCCCTGGCGCGGAGGGCCTCCTCGTCCACCTCGATCCCGAGGCCCGGACCTTCCGGCACCTCGACGTATCCGTCGGCCACGACGAAGGGCTCTTTCAGGTATCCCTCGCCGAGGCTTACCTGTTCCTGGCAGAGGAAGTTGGGAGTGCAGGCGTCGAGCTGGAGCCCGGCGGCCAGCGAGATCGGCCCGAGCGGGCAGTGCGGGGCGAGGGCGGCGTAGTGCGCCTCGGCCATGGCGGCGATCTTGCGCACCTCGAAGATGCCGCCCGCGTGCGAGAGGTCGGGCTGGAGGATCGAGGCGGCCCCCTTCTGCAGCACCTCGCGGAAGGCCCATTTGGTGAAGAGCCGCTCGCCGGTGGCGATCGGCACGCTCGTGGAGCGGGCGATCCGCGCCATCGCGTCCACGTTCTCCGGCAGGCAGGGCTCCTCGACGAACATCGGCCGGAAGGGCTCCAGCTCCCGGATGAGCTGCACGGCCATGGCGGGCCCGACGCGCCCGTGGAAGTCGATGCCGACGTCGACCTCGGGGCCGACCGCCTCGCGCAGGGCGGCCATCCGCTCGACGCAGCGCCCGACGAAGGCGGCGTTCTCGACGAACCGCACGGCGCCGAACAGCGACGTCTTCACCGCCGTGAAGCCTCGCTCCAGGGCGCCGCGCGCGCTGCGGGCGTATGCCTCGACGTCCTGCCCGCCGACGTGGGCATAGAGGCGGATGCGGTCGCGCACGCGCCCGCCGAGCAGTTGGTGGACGGGCACGCCGAGCGACTTGCCCGTGACGTCCCACATGGCCTGCTCGATGCCGCTCAGGGCGCTGGTCAGCACGGGCCCGCCGCGGTAGAAGCCGCCGCGGTAGACGGCCTGCCAGTGGTGCTCGATGCGGCGGGGGTCCCGGCCGATCAGGTAGCGGCCCATCTCGCGCACGGCGGCGGCGACGGTGCCGGCCCAGCCCTCGACGATCGGCTCGCCCCAGCCGCAGAGCCCCTGGTCGGTCTGCATCTTCAGGAAGAGCCAGCGCGGCTCGACGAAGAACGTCTCCAGCGCGGTGATCTTCATTCGAACCCGTCCCCCAGCTTGCACTGTAGCCCGCCGTCGACGACGGGGGCGGCACCGCCTTTATACCTGCGGCCCTACGAGTCCACAAGGCCGCGCGCGCCTTGCGGGGCGGGGCGCCGTCAGGTAACCTGCCCCGCCGGAGGGCAGCGATGGAACCTGAGCTGATCGCCGACTACGCCTGCCGCATCGGGGAGGGGCCGCTGTGGCATCCCGACGAGCGGCGCCTCTACTGGGTGGACATCCCCACGGGGCGCATGTTCCGCTACTGCCCCGCCACCGGCGAGCACGAGCAGTGCTACGAGGGCGAGCCGGTCGGCGGGCTGACCATCCAGGCCGACGGGGCGCTGCTGCTGTTCATGGCGCGCGGGGCCGTCTCGCTCTGGCGCGACGGGCGGGCGGAATGCGTCATCGAGCAGGTGCCCGAGGAACGCGAGAGCCGGTTCAACGACGTGATCGCCGATCCCGCCGGGCGCGTCTTCTGCGGCACCATGCCGACGCCTGAGCGGCCGGGCCGCCTCTACCGGCTCGACCCGGACGGCACGCTGGTGCGTGTGCTGGACGGCGTCGGGTGCAGCAACGGCATGGGCTTCACGCCCGACCTCGCGGGCATGTATTACACCGACTCGGGGCCGCGCGAGATCTACCTGTTCGACTACGACGAGGCGACCGGCGCCCTGTCGAACCGCCGGCTCTTCGCCCGCGTGCCCGAGGGCGAGGGCGTGCCGGACGGGATGACGGTCGACGCGGAGGGCCGCGTCTGGTCGGCCCGCTGGGACGGCGGCTGCGTGGTGCGCTACGCGCCGGACGGCGCGGAGGAGCGCCGCATCGAGCTGCCGGCGCGCAAGGTCTCCTGCCCGACCTTCGGCGGAGAGGCCTACGCCGACCTCTACCTGACCACGGCGGGCGGGGCGGACAAGCAGCGCGAGGGCGCGGCCGACGGGGCGCTGTTCTGCGTGGAGGCGGGCGTTCGCGGCGTGCCGGAGTTCCGCTCGCGCATCGGGCTCTGAAAGCGAGGAGATAGACCATGTTCCCGGACGAGCTGGGCGGACGGATCGAGGACTGCGGGGCGATCGCCGTGCTCACCGTGCCGCGGGCGGAGGACGCCGTGCCGCTCGCCCGCGCTCTGCTGGAGGGCGGCGTGGGGGCGATGGAGCTGACGCTGCGCACCACGGCGGCCGTGGAGGCGCTGCGGGCGATCGTCAGGGAGGTGCCGGAGATGCTGGCCGGCGTGGGGACGGTGCTCACGCCGGAGCAGGTGGCCGAGGTGCAGCGGGCGGGGGCGGCCTTCGGCGTGGCGCCGGGGCTGAACGCCCGCGTGCTGGAGGCCGCCCGCGAGGTGGGCCTGCCCTTCGCGCCGGGCGTGGCCACGCCCTCGGAGGTGGAGGCGGCCGTCGAGCAGGGCTGCCGCGTGCTGAAGTTCTTCCCGGCCGAGCCGATCGGCGGGCTCCCCTACCTGAGCAGCATGGCGGCGCCCTACGCCCACCTCGGCCTGCGCTTCATGCCGCTGGGCGGGATCAATGCACAGAACATGGCCGACTACCTGCGCAGCCCGCTGATCCTCGCCGTCGGCGGCTCGTGGATCGCGCGCAGGGAGGAGATCGCCGCCGGCGCCTGGGACGAGATCACCGCGACGGCGGCCGAGGCCGTGGCGCGGATCGAGGAGGTGCGAGGGCAATGAGCAGGCTGGTGACCTTCGGCGAGATCATGGCGCGCATGGCGGCGCCCGGATTCCTGCGGCTCGGGCAGGCGATGCCGGGGCGGATCGAGGTGACCTTCGCCGGCTCGGAGGCGAACGTCGCCGCCTCCGTCGTCATGCTCGGCGGCGAGGCGTCGTTCGTGACCGCCCTGCCGACGAACGCGCTGGCCGACGCCTGCCTCGCCTCCCTGCGGGCGGTCGGCATCGGCGCGGAGCACGTCCTGAGGCGCGACGAGGGCCGCCTCGGGCTCTACTTCCTGGAGACCGGCGCCAACCAGCGCCCGAGCCAGGTCATCTACGATCGCGCGGGAAGCACCGTCTCCCTCACCCCGGGCGACGCCTACCGCTGGGCGGAGGTCTTCGACGGCGCCGGCTGGTTCCACGTGAGCGGCATCACGCCGGCCATCTCCGGGCCGGCCGCCGGGGCCACGCTCGCCGCCGTGCGGGCGGCGAAGGAGCGGGGGCTGACCGTCTCGTGCGACCTGAACTTCCGCAGAAAGCTCTGGCGCTGGGAGCCGGGCACGCCGCCGCGCGAGCTGGCCGAGCGGACCATGCGCGAGGCCCTGCCGCACGTGGACGCCGTCTTCGCCAACGAGGAGGATGCCGCCAACGTGCTCTCGATCCGGGCCGAAGAGACCGACGTCGAGGCCGGCCGGCTCGCCGCGGAGCGCTACCCCGAGGTGGCGCGGGCCATCTGCGCGCAGTTCGCCAACCTCTCGTGGGTCGGCATCACGCTGCGGGAGAGCATCTCCGCCTCGCACAACAACTGGGGCGCGATGCTCTACGAGGCGGCGGAGGACGCCGCCCACTTCGCCCCGAGCGGGCCGGACGGCTACGCGCCCTACCCGATACGCGGCATCGTGGACCGCGTCGGCGCGGGCGACTCCTTCGCCGCGGCGATCATCTTCGCGCTGACCACGCCCGAGCTGTCCGAGCCGCAGACGGCCGTCGCCTTCGCGGCGGCGGCCTCGTGCCTGGCCCATTCGATCGTGGGCGACTTCAACTTCTCCGGCCGGGCCGAGGTGGAGGCGCTCATGCGCGGCTCCGGCGCCGGCCGCGTGCTGCGCTGAAGGCGCGGAAGGAGAGCGTATGAGGCGTTTCTTCGCGGACGAGAGCTTCTGGAACGCGCCGATCCCCGGCGACGCCGAGACCGACCCCCGCAGCGAACGCTGCACCGAGCTGCTCGCGCGGGAGCCGACCGGCGGGCTCCACGTCAACATCCGCCACTACACCGTGCCGGTCTACGAGGTCGGCCCCGAGACGCCGCTCAGGACCGTGCATCAGCGCGTCGCCCTCGACGCCGAGGGCAACGTCCGGACGCGGGGCCCGCGCGGGCGGACCTTCCGGCACGGTCCCGGCTTCGGCCTCGAGGTGCCCATCCCCGACCGCGCCGTCAGCGACCCCGCCACCGACAAGCACATGGCCTGCGTCGACCCCGCGCGCGGCATCTGCTGGGACATGTGGGCCGCCCGCCGCCGCGACGACGGCGAGTGGGAGAGCTACACGGGCATGAAGTACGCCCTGGACGGCCCCGGCCGGTGGGCCGCCTGCGACTTCGACGTCGAGGACGGCGAGAGCATCCACTTCCACGGCCCCGGCCGCGCCGCCGGCGTGCCCGTCGTCGCCGGGCTGATCATGCGCGACGAGGTCGCCGCCGGCGAGGTGAACCACAAGCTCGCCTTCGCCACGCGCTACAGCGCCTTCAAGGAGTTCGTGCCGCCGGCCACGTGGACCGACGGGCAGCTCGTGGGGGGAATCCCCGAGGGGGCCTGCCTCCAGCTCGACCCCGAGCTGGACCTGGGCCGGCTCGAACTCGGGCCGGGGGCGCGGGCGGTGGCGCGGGCGCTCCAGCTCTACGGCATGGTGAACGTGGACTGGGCGGCGGCGGTGACCCTCTACGCCGAGGGGCTCTACTACGCGGGCGCGGCGAGCTGGGAGGGCTTGCTGGGCGAGAAGGACCTGGCCGGCATACCGGTCGAGCGCTTTCGGCTGCTCAAGCTGGAGGGCCTGGTCGAGAAGGGCGACGGGCGGCGCCGGGCCACCGATCCCGCCGAGGTCGAGAAGCGCTGAGGAGGGCGCGCCGGGGCGGTTGACCCCCGCCCCGCCCGCCGCTACCATGGCCGGCCATCTCGCCCCGTTTCCCGTGCGCCCCGCAGGAGCCCCCATGCCCCTCGCCATCCAGCCCGGACAGAGCGTCCTGTTCACCGGCGATTCGATCACCGACTGCGGGCGCCGCGCCGAGCACCGCCCGCTGGGCGCCGGCTACGTGCGCATGGCCGTCGACCTGATCCACGCCCGCTACCCCGCCCACGGCTGCACCTTCATCAACACCGGCATCGGCGGCAACATCGTGCGCGACCTCTACGACCGCTGGAGCGACGACGTGATCCGCTTCCGGCCGGACTGGCTCTCGATCATGATCGGCATCAACGACCTGCACCGCCTGCACGGCGGCGACCCGGACAGCTACGACGTGGAGCGCTACGGGGAGCTCTACGAGGCCATCCTCGCCCGCGCCCGCACCGAGACCGACGCCCGGCTGATCCTGATGACGCCGTTCTACATGTCCACGGCCGAGCCCGCCGGGGACGGGGGCTGGCGGGGGCGGGTCATGGCGGCCATCCCCGCCTACGTGGAGGCCGTGGAACGCCTGGCCGAGCGCTACGAGGCGCGGCTGGTGGACACGCACGCCATGTTCGTCGAGCAGCTCAGGTATCGCCGGGCGGACGAGTTCGGCGAGGAGCCGGTCCACCCCAACGCCACGGGCCACCTGCACCTGGCCCACGCCTGGCTGAAGGCCGTGGACTGGTAGGGGGGTAAGGGCGCGCGGTCAGGGCCGGCAGAAGGGCTCGGAGAGGTCGGCGGTGGCCGCCGCGCCGGGCTCGGCCGAAAGCGAGATGCGCACGCGGCAGTCCTCGAGCGTCAACCGGTAGCGGGCGGCCTGCCGGCCGTCGAAGAGCACGACGACGAGGCCGTCGTTGAAGTCGTATTCGAGCGTCAGCTCGCGCCCGGCGGTGGCTTCGTCCCCGAAGGCCCCGCGCAGGAGGCCGCCGCCGGGCAACTCATCCTCAGCGCTGGCGAGCCGGGCGTTGTAGCTGCGGCCGTCGAAGGACAGCTCGAAGCGGCGCTCCTGCCCGTCCACAAGCGAGACGGCGAGCCGCGCGGCGCCCTGCTCGCCGGCGGGAGCGAGCTGCGCCCGGTAGCGCATGCCGACGGCGAAGCCGCGATTGCGCACCGGGCGCATGGTCTCACGCCAGACGGAGGCCCGGCCGGGCCCCTGCTCTATGTGCAGCCGGAGGGCGCCGTCGGCCACGCCCTGGCCGGCGCGCTCGTCGGCGCCCTCTCGCCAGAGCCGGCCTGCGAACCCTTTGGACTTGAGCTCTTCGCCGAGGGCGGCGGGATCCTGGGGCTCGGCGGCGAGGGACTCGAACAGATCGCCCCGCCGCTGCTCGGCGAGCCGCTGCGCCTCCGCGTCGCCGACCTCCATCGCGATCCCGTAATGTTCGAGCGCCCGTTCGAACTGGCGCCGGGCGTGGTAGGCGGCGGCCAGCTCCACGTGGAGCTGTCCCATCAGGGCAGGCGAAGGGTGGCCGGGCACGGCCTCCTTGCGCACGGTGCGGAGGAACTCTTCCAGCGCCGCGGCCTCGGCGTGGGTCTGTATCAGATCCCGGGCCCACAAATCGAGCAGATCGCCGATGGCGGAGCCGATCAGCTCGCGGGCCTGGGGCTCGTCGCCGGCGCGGGCCTTCAGTTCCCGGCGGGCCTCCAGCGCCTCGGCGAAGCGCCGTTCGCGCACGAGCGGCGACGTCTCCTCGATTGCCGCCCGCAGCCGGTCCAGCGGCGATCCCTGCCGCCAGCGCCGGGCCACCAGTTCGGAGAGCTCGCGCGTGCGATCCATGCCGGGGAAGAACTCCTTGATGCGCTGCAGCGCCACCGCGGCCTCGCGGATCCGGTCCTGCTCCAGCATGCGCACGGCCGCCTGGTAGGACTGCTCGACCAGCGCCCCACGCGCCCGCGCCAGCGCCTCCTGCCTGCGCGCGCGTGTGAGCGCGTCCAGTTCCGCCTCGTCCATCCCCTTCAGCAGCGTCAGCGCCTGCCAGTGGCGCCCCGTCTGGGCCGCCTCGGCGGCGAGCTCGACCCTTTCGGCGGGCAGTGCGGGCGGGCTGTAGCCGGCCGGGGCGGCGCCGCCGGCGGCCGCCCCGGCCTCGGGCCACAGCAGCAAGGTGCAGAACACCCCGAGCGCGGCGATCGCCAGCGCCAGGCCCCAGGAGGCGGGGGCCAGGGCCGCACGCGCCTTCGGCTTCTCGCGGACCGCCTCCTGCGGCGGGCTGTAGAACATCGAGCCCGGCGTCTGCTGCTCGACCATGGGCGCGCCGCTGACCAGGTGCTGCTGGATCAACTCCAGGTCGCGCAGCAGCGTCTCGGAGTCGTAGCGCTCCTCCGGGTCCTTGACGAGCATGCGGTCGAGGACGTCGCTCAGGTACTGGGGGATGCTGCTGTCTCGCCGGCGGGCGGGCATCTGCACCTGCCGGCGGTTGGCGGCGATGTAGTCCTCGGGCTTCTGGGCGTGGAAGGGCTCGTGCCCGGTGAGCAGCTCGTAGGCGACGACGCCGAGGCTGAAGATGTCGGTGCGCCCGTCCAGGTTCTGCAGGCGCGTCTGTTCGGGCGAGAGGTACTTCAGCGTGCCCGGGATGCGCCCGGCCATCTCGTCGCGCACCACGTCGGGCTCGCTGACGTCCTTGGCGATGCCGAAGTCGGTCAGGCGCACGTGGATGGCCCGGTTCGGGTCCTGGTCCAGCAGGATGTTGCCGGGCTTCACGTCGCGGTGGATGATGCCCTGGTGGTGGACGGCCACCAGGGCGCTGGTGGTCTGACGCAGGATCGTGACCTTGTCCAGCAGGTCGTAATCGTTCTCCTCGCGCATGCGCTCAAGCAGGCTGACCTCGACGAAGGCCATCGCGTAGTAGTAGGACTCGTCGAGGTAGCCGCTCTCGCGGAACTTGACGATGTTGGGGTGCTGCACGCTGATGAGCATGCGCACCTCGCGGTCACGCAGCCGCCGGGTGGTCTCGGTGTCGCGGTCCGGGCCGGACGCGAAGATCTTCACCGCCACGATGCTGCCGTCGTCCTCGTCGCGGGCGCGGTAGACGCTGCCCACGCCGCCGCGCCCGACGTGCTCCAGCAGCGTGTACTTGCCGAGCTTGCTCTGCTCCATGGCTTCCTCGCGGGCGGTCAGCCCGGGCCGCCGTCGTCCGAGCCGGGGCGGGCCCGGCCGATGCCCAGGCAGGAGGCGATGTTGGCGCCGGCATCCTCCACGGGGATGATCTTGCCCTCGGGGCTGCTCATCAGCGAGGTGATGCCGGGGCCGTGGCCGGCCGTCTTGCAGCAGGTGTGCACGATGACGCCGATGCTCATCGCGCCCCGGCGGTAGCTGCGCCCGAAGGTATGGTCGGAGTCCTCGACGGCGACCAGGTCGCCCAGGCGCAGGTCGGCCAGGCCGAGCTCGGCCACCACGCCTGCGTCGAAGAGCTGGATGTCGTAGTCGCCCCGCAAGACGTGCTCGCGCCCGAGCCCGCTGCCCATCAGCATGGCCGGGATGCGATGGGTCACCCGCACGCGGAGGGCCTCGCCGTCCCGCTGCGGCGCCATGGCCTCCAGCAGCCCGGGCGACATGTTCATCAGGGCGATGTGCGGCAAGTCCAGCAGGCGCAGGCCGAGCCCGCGCGCGCGGACCTGCACCTTGTCGCCCACCACCAGCTTCTGGAGCGTCGCGTCGGCGAAGTCCACCAGCACGTGCTCGATGCCGCCGTGCTTGCCGGTGACCACGCCCTCGGCGCCCTTGGCGTCGCCGCTGACCACGCGGGCGACGTTGCCCACGCAGGCGAGCACGTTGAGGGCGGCGTTCGGCTCCTCCTTGTCGGCCTTGACCGAGACGCCCGGCTCGACGTGGTCAGCCTCCCAGTCCAGCGCGCTGTCGCCGACCTTGCAGTTGTAGGTGATGCCGCCGACGCCGGGCAGGATGGAGGGGCGCCCGTCCGGCCCCACGCGCCAGGTGCCCCGGCTGACCGGGGGCGAGATCTCGCCCAGCACAGACTGCTCCACCAGCCGGTCCTCGGTCGTGCGCAGCGCCTCTGTGCGGTCCGCTGCCATGGGCCTGCCGCCTTTCGCCTCTGCGGGGGGCGTGCCGGCATCTGCACGCCGCTGCCACTGAATATACGGCATCGGCGGCGCCGCTGTAAACGCGGCGCGGGACGGCGGCCGGAAGAGGTCAGGGAGAGGGGGCCGCTTCGAGTTCGGCGAGGCGCCGAGCTGCGCGGTCGGCCAGCTCGGGCACTCCGATGCGCTCACGGGCGCTTCGGTAGAGCGCGAGGGCGGCCTCGACCTCGCCCGCTTCGGCCTTCTGGCGCGCCGCCTTGTCGACGGCCTCGAAGGCGGCGAGCGCGAGCCGCTCGGTGTAATCGCGCCTCTGGCGGATCAGCTCGGCCAGCAGGCCCTCCGGCTCGAGTTGGTCCAGCCCCTCGTAGGCGGACAGGGCCGCGGCGTAGTCCCCCTCGGCCTCGAGCGCGGGGATGCGCTGGAGCCGCTCCTGGGCCTCGGCCCAGAGCAGCTCGTTGCGCGCCCGGGCGGCCTGCGCGGCGGCGTCGCTGCGGGGGAAGCCGCGCTGCACGGCGAGCAGCTTCTCGCCGGCCTCGGTTCGGTCGCCGGCCTCCAGCGCCGCGACGGCCTCTTCGTAGAGCGCCTGCGCCTCGTGCTCGCGCTGCGCCAGTTCGGGGGACTCGGCCCCGGCCCGGCCGTGGGCGTAGGCGAGCACGCCCGCCACCACTGCCGCGACCAAGACGGCCACGGCGACCAGGAAGGCGACGTTCAGCTTCACGCTGTGGCGCTTCTCGGCCAGCTCTTCGTGGACGTGCTCGCGCTCCAGGCGGCTGCGCGCGCGTATCTCCTCCAGCGAGCCGGTCGCCTCGCCGGGCTTGATCAGCTTGCGGTCCATCCCCGCCTCCATGATGGACAGGATGGCGCCGTCCTGCTTGACGGTCTCGTCCACCATGTCGAAGCGGAACACCACGGTGGCGAGCCGGATGATGTCGCCCGGCTCGAGCGCCCAGGTCTCCAGCACGCGCTGGCCGTTGACCAGCGTGCCCTTCTTGCTGTTGAGGTCGCGCAGCTCCCAGCGGCGGTTCACGTAGCCGATCTCGCAGTGGAAGCGGCTGATGCTGGGGTTGACGACGCGCACGGAGTTGCGGGAGGAGCGCCCGATGGTGGTCACCCGGTTGTCGGGCAGCTTATGAAGGCTGCCCGGCTCGGGGCCCTGGATCATGATGAGGACGGCTTGCTTGCGCGCCACTGCGTCCCTCCCCGGTGCGCGGCCGTGTGGGCGGCCCCCCTTGCCGGCCAGCTACGGGGATCAGGCTAACAGCGGGCCCGGTGGCGTTTCAACGTCAAGCAGTCTGTTTGCCTCAGACGCCCTTGCTTGCGCAACGTGCTCGTGGACCTCGCCAACGAGCCGGCCGACCGGTGGCCGCACGAGCTGCTCAAGCCGCCGTGCATCCACGAGCTCATTCAGGCCGCGCAGGCCGTGGGGGGGGAGGGGGCGGGTTGACGATGCTCCGGGCCGCTCGTAGCATGCGGTCGGCTACGACGCGGACCTGATCGGGGCTCCGCGCAATCCTGGCGCGGACGCCGGTTCCACGCCCGCGCCCGAAAGGAGGGACCGGGAACACATGCTCTATCGCCCGCCGGACGGCGTCCTCTGGGACACCTTCCTCATGCGCGAGGGGGGCTGGTTCCACCTCTTCCACCTGAGGAAAGGCAAGTGGCTCGGCCACGCGCGGAGCCGCGACCTGCTGCGCTGGCAGCCGCGCCCGCCCGTTGACCTGACCGGCCCGCCGGGGGCATGGAATCAGGACGGCGCGCCCTGGACCGGCTGCATCGTCCGCCACGAGGGCCGCTTCCACATGCTGGCGGGCGGGCCGGGGCCGGACGGTATCCCGGGCTACGGCATCCTCGTCTCCGACGACCTGGACCACTGGGAGCAGGTCTCGCCCGAGCCCGTGCTGGCGCCCCGGCCGCCCCACAACGTCCGCGAGCCGAGCGACCTGCACCCGATGCACGCCGCCTGGCGCGATCCCTGCATCATCCGCGTCGAGGACCGCTACCACGCCTTCCTGTGCGGGCGATCGCCCGGGTGGTCCGCCGACGACACCGGCGCGCAGGTGGCGCACCTGCGCTCGCGCGACCTGCGGCGCTGGGAGCCGCTGCCGCCCCTGGCGCGCATCGGGGACCGGGTGCTCTTCGCCGAGGTGCCGGACGTGTTCCGCATCGGCCCGTGGTGGTACCTCTGCTTCCTCGACCATGGTTGGGGCGGAACGCGCCTCAACAGCCCCGCCCGCAGCGACATGGCGGGCACGTTCTACATGAAGAGCCGCTCGCTGGAGGGACCGTACGAGTGGCCCGAGGAGCCCCTTCTGATCGGCTGCGACGGCGACCGGATGGGCCCCTGGGCGGCCCGGACCCTGGCCCTCGACGCGGAGCGCTGGCTCTACTTCCACCACGCCGGCGACGAGGCGGCCTTCGGGCTGCCCAAGCGGATCGAGCAGTCTGAGGACGGGGACCTGCGGCTCGGTTACCTGGACCTGACCAGGCCGATCGAGCGGGAGCTGGAGCTCGACCCGGCCGAAGCGCCGGCGCGCGCGAAACCGCATGACCTGGGACGCTGGACGGAGGCGGACGGCGCCATAGCCGGCCGCGCGGAGGCCACCGGCACCGCCGTAACGATCGCTGACGACGTGGCCGACGCCCGGCTGACCTGCCGGATCATGGCCGGGGGCGCGGCCCGTGCCGGCGTGGTCGTCCGCTCGCAGGGCCCCGCCGGGAGCGACCTGTTCGAGCAGGAGAGCCGCGGCCTGGCCGTGTGGCTCGACTTCGAGCGCCAGCGGCTCGTCGCCGAGCGCGGCGCGTGGGTGCCCGGCTTCGGCTGGGGCCGGTTCGTGCTCGACCAGATGGGCCACGACGCCACGAGGCGCAACGCGCAGCAGGTGCGCACGGACCTGCCGGCGGGGCAGTGGCTCGGCCTGCGGGTCATGCTGCGCGACCGGTTCCTCGAGGTCTACCTGGAGGAGCGCTGGATGCTCACCCTCGACACGGGCGACCACGCAGGGCCCGGCCGCGTCGAGCTGACCATCGAACGGGGCGAGGCCCGGTTCCGGGGCATCTCTGTGGCCTCCCTCCCCCCGCTGGCCGACGCCGTCGGGCAAGCGGTGCCCGGCGCTTGAGCCTGCCGCCTCCGGCCATGGCCGGCCCGCGTGCGCGGGCCGGTCGGCGCAGGACTGTCACGGCTCGGGGGTTTCGCCCTCTTGCGGTTCGACGGCCTCCAGGCTGAGGCCGGCCATGTGGTGGGTCCTGACCGCCACGTAGATGCAGAAGGCGAGGGCGCCGAACAGGATCGTCGCTGCCAGCGCGCCCATCACGGCCGCCCCCAGCACCTCGCTCGCCCCGACCTTCGCCGGGTCCACCTTCGCCTGCAAGTACTGGAACGCCCCCGCCCCGAGCGCCACCGCGCAGCCGAGCCAGCCGATGGCCACGTAGTGGCGCGCAAGCAGCAGGGCGATGACCAGGATCGCCAGGAACCAGCCCCACCCGGCGAAGGTCACCGCGTGGGCCAGCACCGCGTCGTAGCCCCCGTAGGTCGAGGTGACGTTGGCGATGAACTGGTCGGCGAGCAGGTAGATCAGGATCGCGGGGGTGACGAACTTGATGCAGGCGTCGAACCAGTTGTGCACCTTCAGCTCGCTGTGGGCGTTGATGTAGTCTTTGAGCTCTTCGAGGTGGAAGAAGTAGCCGACGGCGATGCACTCCATCAGGCCCACGAAGGGCAGCCCGTAGTTGCTCATCCAGTTGTCCACAATGTCGAGCCAGATCAGCCCGCTGCGCGTGCAGAACAGCAGGCTGCCGGCCAGCCCGATCAGGCAGAAGACGCCGCTCATCGCCGGGCGGCTCACGCGCGCGAAGCGGTCGCGGAAGCCGGTCACGATCCCCTCCACCAGGCTGAAGGCGCTGTCGATGCCGAGCGTGATCAAGCAGAGGAAGAAGGCGAGGCTCACCAGCACGAGGCCCGCCGCGGCCAGCGGCATCTGCGAGAGGGCCACGGGGTAGGTGAAGAAGACCAGCAGCGGCCCGCCGATCTTGAGGCCGCTCTCGGGCAGCCCGCCGACGGTGGTGTTGCCGATGTAGGCCAGGTAGCCGAGCACGCTGAAGACGGCGAGCCCGGCGATGAAGCTGGTGGCGCAGTTGCCGAAGCTGGTGATGAAGGCGCTGTTGGTCACGTCGCTCTCGGGCGGCATGTAGCTGGCATACGCGATGAGGATGCCGAAGCCGAGGCTGAGGCTGAAGAAGATCTGCCCGTAGGCGGCGATCCAGACCGAAGGGGCCTTCAGCATCTCCCAGTTCGGCCTCAGGTAGAAGACCAGCCCCTCCGAGGCGCCCGGCAGCGTCAGCCCGCGCAGCAGCAGCATCAGCAGCAGGATGACCGGCAGGGGGACGGTGAGCATCACCACCCGGCCGACGTTGCGCACCCCCTTGAAGATGATCAGGAAGATCATCACCCAGGTCAGCACGGCGCCGACGACCAGGTTCGGGCTGAGCCGGAACATCTCGTCGGCGTACGCGATCACCTCGCCCTCGGGCGGCGGCAGGTCGCCGGCCTCGGCCACGATCCGGCGCTCCTTGAGCCGCTCGTTGTGCGCGCGCGCCTGCCGCCAGTAGTCCTCGTGGTAGCCGCCGAGTATCTGCTCGAACAGGTAGTGGCCGACGTTGCCGACGATGCTGACGTAGTGGACTTCGGGATCCTGCTGCTCCCTGAGGGCCAGCTCCTCCTCGGTCAGCACGGGGAGGCCCTCGTTGACCTTCCCCAGCCAGGCGCGCAGCTCTTCGGCGCGGTCGCGGGCCTCGGCGGCGCTCTCGCCCTCGGCGGGCCCGACGCGGGGCATCGGCACGTAGAGGCGCACCTCCTCGGCGGGGAAGTGCTTCAGGACGGGCACGCCGTCCTCCTCGGCCGGCGCGCTGTAGGCGACGGGCCGGCTCCAGGCGCGGGTGAAGGAGCCGGCGGCGAAGTTCCACGCATAGGCCATCACCACGCAGTAGTAGGTGGTGATGCTGCACCCGACCAGCAGGGCGAACCAGCCGACCCAGCGGAACTTGCTGGTGACCGCCGCCAGGGCCTGGGGCGCGCCGCCCTGGTACTTCTGCCCGATGGCGTACTCCACGATCATCAGGGGCACGCCGGCGGTGAGCAGGGCGACGAAGTAGGGGATGAAGAAGGCGCCGCCCCCGTTGCCGAACGCCACGGCGGGGAAGCGCCAGAGGTTGCCCAGGCCGACCGCGCTGCCGACGGCGGCCATGATGAATGCGGTCCGGTTCGTCCAGCGTTCGCGCGGTTGCTTCGCCATGGGGCGGCACGCCTCCGCCTGGAGCAACGGGAGCGAAGGGACTGCGCGGGGTCTCGGGCGGCCATTCTACCGGAGCCCGACCGGCCCGCGCAACGCCTGCGCAGGCGCCCTCGGGGCGAGGCCCGGCGCCGGCGGCTTTGACAGGGGCCGGCCTTCCGCTACAATACGGGCCGAAGCCCCCGTGCGTACGCTCCAGGGGACGGCACTGGCCCATGGCGCCCGATAGCGACGACCGCCGCCGCGCGCGCTCCACGCTGGCCATCTACGTCGAGGACGCCCTGATCCTGCTCGGGATCGCCGCCCTGTTCGTCTTCACCGTCTTTTTCCGCACCACGCGGTGGGGCCAGCTCGCCCTGATGGCGACGGGGCTGGTGATGGTGGTGGTGTTCATCCGGCGGTTGCGGCGGGTGCACCGGGCGTTCACGGGGCGGGGCGAGAGCGAGTAGAGACGCAGGGCAGGGAGAGCTTCCATGCCGCGCTGGCAGATCGTGATCCTCATCGTCTTCAGCGTCAGCTCGCTGATCATCGCCCTCTACTGCCTGATCTTCATGGTGCCGCTGAAGCGCTTCCGGGAGCGGATCAGCTCCCTGGGCGGCGGCATGAAGGGCATCGAGTCCTACGTGGGCGGCGTGCGCGAGCGCGTCGAGGCGCGCCTGGGCGCCCTGGAGGAGCAGGTCCAGCAGCAGCTGGACGAGGGGCGCCAGACGGCGGAGTCGGCCGTCGATGCCCTGGCCCGCGACCAGCGCGAGCTGCGCCGCGAGGTGGAGAAGCTGCGCAAGGAGGCCCAGTCCCTCCAGGCCGAGCTGCGCGAGACGCGCGATGACGCCATGAAGGTGGTCCGCAGCCACCAGGCGCTGAGCAAGCGGCTGGAGCAGATCGCCGGGGACTTCGACGCGCTGGACGTGGAGCTGCGCGAGAGCGTTCGCCAGTTGGTGGCCGACTCCTTCAGTTCGGTCGAGAGCATGGTCCTCTCGGCCCTGGAGGCCGTGCAGGAGGAGATGCTCTACGGGCCCTCGGAGCCGTCCTCCTCGCCCAAGGGCTTTGCCCCGCGCCGCGACCAGCCCCGCCCCGCGCCGCGTTTCGCCGCGGGCTCCGACGCCGAGCGCGACAACATCATCACCGTCGAACCCCTCTTTGCCCGGTTGCGCGACGAGGAGCGAGAGGGCCGCGATGAGGGGGAGCCGCAACAGGAAGGGGGCGAGGCAGAGGAAGGCGAGGGCGAGGGGGAGGCGTAAGGCGTCCCCGGCGAGCGGGCACGCGGGGGCCGCACGGCGCCTCAGTCCTCGACGTAGCGGTAGATCGTCGCGAACGTCAGCGCCATGATGGCGGACGTGATCGCTCGAAAGCCCTTGTACCAATCACCGGCGTCGGCCTGCGCCGCATAGATGATGGCGATCACGAGCGCGCCGATGATCAGGATGGCCAGGATGATCTTCCCGTATGTTCGTGGACGCAGCATCTGTGCCCTCTCGAGGCAAGGAACGTGATCCTTCGCAGCCGCGCACCCGGCGATGCGGCGCTCCCAACGCGCCCAGGCCCAGTCCTCCAACAGGCTGCCCGGCAGCGAGTTTAGGCGGGGGACGACGGCGTGTCAAGCGCCCGCTTGCTGGTCCGGCTCGAGGTTGATCTGGTCGGCGGCGAACTTGCGGCGCGTCCCGTCGGCCAGCTCGACCTCCACGGTCTGGCCGATCACCTGGTAGTCGACCACGGTGCCGGTCCCCTTCCTGGTGGCGACCTTGCTGCCGCGTCGCGGCAGGTTGCGTTTCAGCTCCCGGTAGAGCTCTTCTTCGAACTTCAGGCAGCACTTCAGCCGTCCGCAGGTGCCGCTGATCTTGGCCGGGTCGAGGGTGGACTTCTGGTTCTTGGCCAGCTTCATCGGCACGGGCTTGAGCGCCTTCAGGAAGGTGCGGCAGCAGAGCTCGTTGCCGCACGGGCCGACCTGGCCCATCAGGCGTGCCTCGTCTCGCACGCCGATCTGGTGCATCTCGATGCGGGTGCGGTACTGCTTGGCCAGGTCCTTGACCAGCTCGCGGAAGTCGACGCGCCCGTCGGCCAGGAAGTAGAAGATGACCTTGTGCCCGCCGAACAGGTGCTCGGCGCGCACCAGCTTCATCGGCAGCTTGTGCTTCTTGATCAGGCGGCGGCAGGTCTTCAGCTCCTCGGCCTCCAGCCGCTCGGCGATCTCCTCTTGCTTGGCGTGGTCGCCGGGCGTGGCCTTGCGCAGCACCTCGCCGGCCGGCTTCTCTTCGTCGGCCTCCTGCGGGCGCACCATCACGACCGAGCCCCACTCCACGCCGCGGGGCGTGCGCACCACCACGCTCTGGCCCACCTGCACGCCGTCCTCCGGCAGGGCGAAGCGCTCCGTCTTGTCCATCGCGCCGTATCGCACGAATGCCGTGTCCGCCATCTGTCCGGCCCGAATCAAGGGTCCTTAGTGGCCGGCCCGGGGCCGCCTCCCGGTTACATTATACCACCTGCGGCAGGCCCTGTTGAGTGGAGGGGGCCCATCGGCGTGCCGGCCCTGCCGTTTGTCTGCCGCGCCCCGGCCAGTTAGCATGGTGCGCCTGCACAGGGACGGCGGCTGCGCCTTACGGGGGCTCGGGGCATGACGTTGCGCGCGTTCATCATCGGCCTGGTGGCCGTGGTCGGCTTCAGCCTGGCCGACCCCTACCTTTCGTTCATCATGGGGTATGGCTACCTGAACACCTCTTCGTTCCCTGCCAGCGCCGTGCTGGTGCTGGTGGTGCTGACGCTGGGGGTGAACGCGGTGGTAGGGCTGGTGCGTCGGGGCTGGCAGTTGAAGCAGGCGGAGCTGATGCTGGTCTGGTGCATGATGCTCTGCGCGGCGGCCGTGCCGGCCGAGGGCATCGGGCGCTACTGGTACTCGCTGGTGGCCGGGGGGCCCTACCTGGCCCGGCGGCCCGACCTCTACTGGGAGGAGGACGGCTCGCTGACGCGGGTGCCGGCCGAGCTGGTCTTGAGCAAGGACCCCCACTCGGTCGCCGCGCGGCAGTACTTCGAGGGCGCCGGCGAGCGGGGGCGCGTGCCCTGGGGCCTCTGGGTCCGCCCGCTGCTGTATTGGAGCGCCTTCATCGTGCCCTTCTTCCTGGGCATCTTCTTCCTGTGCGGCATCCTGCGCAAGCAATGGGTGGACGTGGAGCGGCTGATGTTCCCGCTGGCGCGGGTGCCGCTGGAGTTCACGGAGGGGGCCGGCGCGTCGGCGCGCTTCGGCCTGCCGAGGCCCTTCACGGAGAGGGCGTTCGTGTTCGGGGTCCTCTTCACGTTTGCCTTCCGGCTGGTCAGGGCTCTGCCGCTGTTTTTCGGGGCCGAAGGGGGCTGGGCCCTGGGGGTTCCGTTCGGGGACATGCTGGCCGACACCCCACTGCAGTATGCGGACATTCCCAACTTCGGGCTGTGGATCTCGGCCGTCGGGTTTGCCTACCTGGTGCCGGCCGACGTGAGCCTGAGCGTCTGGTTCTTCTTCCTGTTCAGCCGGGCGGAGCTGGTCTTCGCCCATTATTGGGCCTTGCCGCGCGCGTGGGGCACCTGGAGCCCGCTGATGAGCTGGCAGCAGATGGGGGCAAACGTCGTGTTCTTCGTGGCCATCTTCTTCATGGCGCGCAGGCACCTGTGGGACGTGGCGCGCAAGGCGCTGGGGGCGGCCGGACTGGACGACGGCGACGAGCCGATCAGCTACCGGCTCGCCTTCTGGGGGTTCCTCATCTGTATGGGCGCCTGCCTGGGCTGGTATGGGTACTTCGGCGCGCGGCTCTGGACGGCCGCGCTGGTGCTGCTGCTGAGCCTCGTCGTCTTCTTCGTCTACGCGCGCGTGGTCGCCCAGGGCGGGGTCTACGTGGCCCGCTTCATCTGGATCGTGCCTGACGTCATCCACGGCATCAGCGGGGGGCGCGCCTTCACCGCCGCCGGGGCGGTGGTCACGCAGATGAAGTCGGCCGTGCTGGTGCGCAACTCCGCCAGCATGCTGGCCCCGATGGCGATCCACGCGCTGCGCATCTCCTCGGTCTTCGAGAAACGCAGGCGGCTGCTCTTGCCGGCGCTGATCGTCGCCGTCCTGGTGGCCATGCCTTGCGCCACGTACACCACGCTAACGCAGGCATACAGGATGGGGGCCGCCAACTTCGAGTGCAGGTGGTCGGCCCTCGAGCTGCCCCAGGGCACCTTCGATGCGGCCGACCGCATGATCAAGCAGCCCGCCCAGTCCGCCGAGCCCTACTGGGGCGCGATGGTCTTCGGCGGCGTGCTGACGGCCGTGATGCTCTTCATGCGGGGGCGCTTCTACTGGTGGCCCATCCACCCCATCGGCATCCTCAGCTTCAGCAGCTGGCACGCGCAGCGGCTCTGGCTGCCGTTCATGCTGGGGTGGATGGTGAAGGTGGGCATCATGAAGTTCTCCGGCGGCCGGCTGCTGCGCGACGCCCGCTACTTCTTCATCGCGCTGATCATGGTCGAGACGTTCGTCGACGGCGTCTCCGCCGCCGTGCGCGCCCTGACCGGCGGCGCCGCGCCGGGCTTCTGAGCGTGCAACGGCACCCGTCGCTTTGACGCAGCGGGCCTGTTCGCGTAGAGTCCCCCCGCTTCATCGAGCTCTTCGTTTCCGGGAGGGGCGCAGGTGACCTGGCGCGCCTTCATCATCGGGCTGCTCTTCGCCGCCGGCATCGCCCTCTTAGAGCCATGGGTGAGCTGGGCCAAGGGCTGGGGCGGATTCAGCGGCAACGCCTTCCCGGCCGGCGCCATGATGGTGCTGGTCGTCCTCACGCTCGGCCTGAACGTCATTCTGAAGCTGGCGCGGCGCGGCTGGGAGCTCTCCCAGGCCGAGCTGATGCTCGTTTACTGCATGCTCATCGTCGCCGCCACCTTCCCCGGCGACGGCCTGGCGCGGTTCTGGTTCTCCTTCACCGCCGCTCCCCCTTACCTGGCCGAGAGGCCGGACGTCTACTGGGAGGAAGACGGCGCCCTGACCTATGCCCCCGAGGCGCTGGTGCTGAGCAAGCGGCCCGGCGACGTGGCCGCCAGGCGCTACTTCGAGGGCCGCTCGCCCGGCGTGCCCTGGAGCCGCTGGGCCCGGCCGCTGGCGCACTGGGCCGTCTTCTTCGTGCTGCTTTACCTCGCCGTGTTCTTCCTGTTCGCCATCCTCAGGCGGCAGTGGGCGGAGTCGGAGCGGCTGATGTTTCCGCTGGCGCGGGTGCCCCTGGAGTTCACCGAGGAGGCGGCGGGCCGGGGCCTGCTGCCCCGGCTCTTCTCAGAGAAGGGCTTCATGGCCGGGCTGATCTTCTCGCTGGGCTTTCGGCTCTTCCGGGCGCTGCCCCTGTTTTTCGGGGCCGATAGCGGCATCTCGATCTCCATCCCGTTCCACGACATGTTCCTGGGCACCCCGCTGGAGCCGATGGGCTTCGCCAACGTGGACCTGTGGTACTCGGCCGTCGGCTTCGCCTACCTGGTGCCGGCCGACGTGTCCTTGAGCATCTGGTTCTTCTACTTCTTCGCGCGGGCGGAGCTTCAGACGGCCCACTGGCTCGGCTACGGTCACCTGGGCGGCGCCCTGATGGCCTGGCAGCAGGCCGGGGCCTACATCGCCTTCACCGTCGGCGTGCTGTTCATGGCGCGCCGCCATCTCTGGGCCGTGGCCGGCAAGGCCCTGGGGCTGAAGCGCATGGACGACGCGCGCGAGCCCGTCCCCTACCGCTTCGCCTTCTACGGCCTGGTGCTCTCGGTGGCGGGCTGCCTGGCCTGGTACGTGTATCACGGCATGCGGCTGAGCACAGCGGTGCTCGTCTTCGCCATGATCATGTGCTGGTACATGGTCTACGCCCGCGTGGTGGCTCAGGCCGGCCTCTACGTGGCCAGGACGACGTGGCGGATGCCGGAGTTCGTGCACGGGATCACCGGCGGCCGCCTGATGGGCCCGCAGGGGGCGGTGATCGCCGCGCTCCAGGACCCGCTGCTGGTGACCGGCGGCACGTGCTACCTGGCGCCGATCGCCGCCAACGCCTTCCGCATCGCCGAGGTCTTCCGCGAGCGCTGGCGTCGCCTGCTGGTGCCGGCCCTGATGGCAGCGTTCCTGGTCTCGATGGCCTGCGGGACGTGGACCTCGCTGCGCACCGCCTACAGCATGGGCGGGGCCAACTACTCCGACTGGTGGGGCCAGACGGCCGAGGTCAGGTGGCGCCTCGACGCCGCCCAGGCCGTCATCAAGCAGCCGAGCCAGTCGGCGGAGGGGCGCCCGGGCTTCCTGCTGATGGGGCTGGCCGGCATGGGCGTGATGATGTTCATGCGCGCCCGGTTCTACTGGTGGCCCGTCCACGCCATCGGGTTGCTCTCCTGCGCGAGCTGGCATGCCAACCGGCTCTGGCTCCCCTTCCTGCTCGGATGGACGATCAAGGTCGGCATCATGAAGTTCTCCGGCGGCCGGCTGCTGCGCGACGCCCGCTACTTCTTCATCGCGCTGATCGCCGTGGAGGCGTTCGTGGGCGGCGTCTCGACCCTGGTGCGCACCATCAGCGGGGGCACCGTGGCCGGCTTCTGAGGGGCGGGCGGGGCTGGCCGTCGCTTTGACCGCCGGGCCGGGCTGGCGTATACTCGCCCCTCCGGTCGGCGGCAGCGCCGGAGCGCAGCACTCCATCGGGGCCGAAGCATGACCTGGCGCGCCTTCATCCTGGGGCTCATCTTCTGCGCGGCGATCAGCCTGCTGGAGCCCTACGTGAGCCATGTCAGGGGCTGGGGCAGCTTCAGCAACGCCTCCTTCCCCACCGGCGCCGTCCTGGTGCTGGTCGTCCTCACCGTGGGGCTCAACGTCCTGCTCAAGCTGATCCGCCGGGGGTGGGAGCTCTCGCAGGCCGAACTGATGCTGGTCTGGTGCATGCTGATCGTGGCGCTGACGTTCCCCGGCGACGCGATCGAGCGGTTCTGGAGCGGCTACATGGCCGGCCCGCCCTACATGGCCCGCCGCGCAGACATCCCCTGGGAGGAGAGCGGCGGGGCGCTGGACCTGACGCCGGACGGCATCGTGCTGAGCACCGATCCGCGCTCCGTGGCCGCACAGAAGTACTTCCAGGGCGCCGAGAGCGGCCAGTGGGGCCGGGTGCCCTGGGGCTACTGGTGGAAGCCGCTCCTGCACTGGGGCGCCTTCTACGTGATGATCTACCTGGCCGTCTTCTTCCTGATGGGCATACTGCGCCGCCAGTGGGTCGAGTCGGAGCGGCTGATGTTCCCGCTGGCGCGCGTTCCCCTCGAGTTCACCGAGGGGAGCGCGGGGCGCGGGCTGCTGCCGGCCATCTTCAGCGAGAGGGGCTTCCGCTACGGGCTGGTCTTCGCGCTCGCCTTCCGCCTCCTGCGGGCCATGCCCTTGATCTTCGGCGCCGAGAGCGGCTGGGCGCTCGCGATCCCCCTGCGCGACATCTTCACCGGCACGCCGCTGCAACCGATGGACTTCGACAACATCGATCTCTGGCCCCAGGCGGTCGGCTTCGCCTTCCTGGTGCCGGCCGACGTGAGTTTGAGCATCTGGTTCTTCTACTTCTTCGCCCGCATGGAGCTTCAGACGGCGAGCTGGCTCGGCCTCCAGGGCGGGGGCACCTACGGGCCGATCATGTGGTGGCAGCAGGCGGGGGCCTACATCGCCCTGACGCTGGCCATGCTCTACATGGCGCGCCGCCACCTGGCCACCGTGGCGCGCAAAGCGCTCGGCCTCTCGCGGGTGGACGACTCGGAGGAACCGGTCAGCTACCGCGTGGGCTTCTGGGGGCTGGTGCTCTCCGTGGCCGGCTGCCTGGGCTGGTACGTCTACCACGGCACGAGCTGGCTCTCGGCGGTGCTGATCTTCGCCATGATCATGTGCTGGTACATGGTCTACGCGCGCATGGTGGCCCAGGCCGGCCTCTACGTGGGCCGCACCATCTGGCACCTGCCGGAGTTCGTGCACGGCATCACCGGCGGGCGCGTGCTCGGCGCGCCGGGGGCCGTCATCTCCACCATGCAGGACACGATCCTGATCACCGGCGGCACGGCGTTCCTCTCGCCGATGGCGATCAACGCCTTCCGCATCTCCGAGGTGTTCAAGAAGCGCTGGCGCCGGCTGCTGCTGCCCATCCTCGTGCTCTCCTTCCTCGTCGCGATGGTCTGCGCCCAGTACACCCAGCTCAACAGCGCCTACATGCTCGGCGCGGCGAACTTCTCCGACTACGCCTGGGCCCAGCGCGACGACATCAAGTGGCGCTTCGACGCCGCCCACCGGATCATCACCCAGCCGAGCCAGTCGGCCGAGCCGCACCCGGGGCCGTTGCTGCTCGGCCTGTTCGCCACCGGGCTGGTCACGTTCATGCGGGCGCGGTTCTACTGGTGGCCGATCCACCCGATCGGCCTGCTCTCCTGCAGTAGCTGGCACGCGCAGCGGCTATGGCTTCCTTTCCTGCTCGGTTGGATGGTCAAGGTGGGTATCATGAAGTTCGCCGGCGGGCGCCAGCTGCGCGCCGCGCGCTACTTCTTCGTCGCCCTGATCCTGGTCGAGGCGTTCGCCGGCGGCGTCTCCACGGTGGTCCGCACGCTCACTCAGGGCGCCGTGCCGGGCTTCTGAGTCGCCGCCCCTTGCCTCCGCCCTCCCCCATCTGCCACCCTAAAGGCATGGCGGGCGCAGAGCCGATCATCGGGACGCTCAACGAGAACCCCCTCCACGCGGCGCTCAAGCAGTGGTACGCCGAGCCGGGCGACCTGCTGGAGCAGCCCGTCGACGGCTACGTCGTCGACATCGTCCGCGGCGAGCTGCTTATCGAGATACAGACCGCCGGCCTCTACCCCGTCCGCGAGAAGCTCCGCGACCTGACGGCCGAGCGGCGCGTGCGGCTGGTCTGCCCGCTGCCGCAGGACAAGTGGCTGGTCAAGCTGCCGCACGAGCCGCACTGCGAGCCCGAGCGCCGCCTCTCGCCCAAGCACTGCGGGCCGCTCCACATCTTCGAAGAGCTGGTGCGGATCCCCCGCCTGCTCGCCGAGCCGAACTTCGCCCTGGAGGTGCTGCTGACCCGCCAGGAGGAGGTGCGCCGCCGCGAGCCGGGCCGCTGCTGGCGCCGCCGGGGCTGGCTCGTCAAGGAGCGCCGCCTGGTCGATGTGCTGGAGCGCCACCTCCTCGGGCGGCCGGCCGACGCGCTGGCGCTGCTGCCCGATTGCCTGCCGAGCGAGTTCACGACCGCCGAGCTGGCCCGCTGCGCCGAGATCGCACGCGCCCTCGCCCAGAAGGCGTGCTACTGCCTGCGCAAGATGGGCCTGATCCGCCAGAGCCGCCGCGACCGCAGCGGCATCGTCTACCGCATCGCCGCCTGAGGGGCTGAGACTCCAGGCTGCGTGCGCGGCAGCGGCATTGACAACCAAGTCAAGATCCCGTACACTCAACATCAATCCGGGAGACCGGAGGTGGATCGCCCGTGAAGGGCGAGCGTGAGAGGGCCCCGTGAGGGGCTCTTTCATTTGGGGTAGAGCACCTTCCCGTAGCCCTCGACCCGACCGTCGTAAAGGTGGCGGTTGAACTTCGGGGTAGCTGCCTGCAGCAGCCGCTTCCCGAACGGGCCGGGACCGCTGCTTACGCAGCCATTCTCCACCAGAATGGCCTGACGTACGGGATGCGCCAGTACGTCGGCCAGTTGGAGCCCGGCAATGTTCGCCCGCTTGGGCTTCAGCTTCAACTGCCGTGACGTCAGCTCGACTTTCGAC
>CAYSWA010000033.1:0-23205 GCA_964434535.1 uncultured candidatus Brocadiaceae bacterium
CGTAGCCGGGCGGGGCGCCGATGAGCCGGGCGACCGAGTGCTGTTCCATGAACTCGCTCATGTCGAGGCGGATCATGGCGCCTTCGTCGTCGAAGAGGAACTCGGCCAGCGCCTTGCACAGCTCGGTCTTCCCGACGCCGGTCGGCCCGAGGAACATGAACGAGCCGAGGGGGCGGTTCGGGTCCTGCAGCCCGGCGCGGGCGCGGCGCACCGTCGCGGCGACGGCGTTGACGGCCTCGTCCTGGCCGACGATCCGCTCGTGCAGCTCGCCCTCCATGTTGAGCAGCTTCTCGCGTTCGCCTTCGAGCATGCGCTGCACGGGGATGCCGGTCCAGTGGGAGACGATCTCGGCGATGTCTTCGCTGTCGACCTCCTCCTTGAGCAAGTGCTGCTCGCTCTGGACCTCGGCGAGGCGCTGCTGCTGCCCTTCGAACTTTTGCTGGACCTCCCGCAGCTCGCCGTAGCGTATCTCGCTGACGCGCTGGAGGTCGCCGCGCCGCTCGGCGCTCTCTTCCTCCAGGTGGAGCTCGTCGACGCGCTGGTTCAGCTCGCGGATGCGGGCGATGATGGCCTTCTCGTTCTCCCACTGGGCGGCGAGGGCGCGCTCCTTCTCCTGGAGGTCGCCGAGCTGCTTCTGGACGCGCTCGCTCTGGCGGCGGGCGGCGGGATCGTCCTCCTTTTTCAGGCCTTCCAGCTCGACCTGGAGCCGGGTGATGCGGCGGCGGACCTGGTCCAGCTCGGCGGGGACGCTGTCGATCTCCATGCGCAGCTTCGAGGCTGCCTCGTCGATCAGGTCGATGGCCTTGTCGGGCAGGAAGCGGTCGGTGATGTAGCGATGGCTCAGGGTGGCGGCGGCGATGAGGCTGGCGTCGGTGATGCGCACGCCGTGGTGGACCTGGTACTTCTCCTTGAGGCCGCGCAGGATGGCGACGGTGTCCTCGACGGTCGGCTCCTCGACCATGACGGGCTGGAAGCGGCGCTCCAGGGCGGCGTCGGCCTCGACGTACTTGCGGTATTCGTCGAGCGTGGTGGCGCCGACGCAGTGGAGCTCGCCGCGGGCGAGGGCGGGCTTGAGCAGGTTCGAGGCGTCCACCGCGCCCTCGGCGGCGCCGGCGCCGACGACGGTGTGCAGCTCGTCGATGAACAGGATCACGTCGCCGGCCGACTCGATCTCGCGCAGGACGGCCTTGAGCCGGTCCTCGAACTCGCCGCGGTACTTGGCCCCGGCGATCAGCGCGCCCATGTCGAGGGCGAGCACGCGGCGGTCCTTCAGCGTGGTCGGCACGTCGCCGTTGACGATGCGCTGGGCGAGGCCCTCGACGATGGCGGTTTTGCCCACGCCGGGGTCGCCGACCAGGACGGGGTTGTTCTTGGTGCGCCGGCCGAGGACCTGGACGACCTTGCGGATCTCGCGGTCGCGGCCGATCACGGGGTCGAGCTTGCCGCGCCGGGCCAGCTCGACCAGGTTGCGGGCGTAGCGCTCGAGGGCCTGGTACTTGTCCTCGGGCGCCTCGTCGGTGACCCGCTGGCTGCCGCGCACCTCCTTCATGGCGGCCATCAGCCCGTTGCGCGTGACGCCGTGGGCGGCGAGCAGGCCGCCCGCCGCCGACTGCGGCGCCTCCACGAATGCCAGCAGCAGGTGCTCGGCGCTGACGTATTCGTCCTTGAGCTTGGCGGCTTCCTTCTCGGCCTGCTCCAGGGCGGCGGCCAGGTCGGGCCCGAGGTAGACCTGGGCGGCCTCGCCGCGAACGGAGGGGAGCCGCTCCAGCGCGCGCTCGACCTCGCCGAGCAGGGACTCGACGTTGGCGCCGAGCCGCTGGAGGAGGGGGCGCACGATGGCGCCCTGCTGGCGCAGCAGCGCCGCGAGCAGGTGCAGCCCGCTCAGTTGCTGATGGTTCGCCGCCCGCGCCGCCGCCTGCGCGGCATCGAGCGCCTCCCTGGTCTTGATTGTGAGCCGTTCAACCCTCATCTACGCGCTTCGCCCGGCACGTGCGGCCGGGGGATTACTCCTTGACTTCGAAGTCGGCGTCGACGACCTCTTCCTGCTCGCCGCCGCCTTCCTCGGGCCGGGGGCCGGCCGCGCCGGCGCCGGCGGCCTGCTGCTCGGCCCGGGACTGCTGGTAGATGACCTCGGCCAGCCGGTGCGACGCGCTCTGGAGCGCTTCCACCTTCTGTTTGATGGCCTCGGGGTCATCGCCGTCCTTGACCTTGCGCAGCTCCTCCAGGGCGCGCTCGACGTTCTGGCGCTCGTCGGCGCTGAGCTTCTCGCGGTGCTCCTCCAGCGTCTTCATGGTGCTGTAGACGAGCTGGTCGGCCATGTTGCGCGCCTCGGCCAGTTCGCGGCGCCGGCGGTCTTCCTCGGCGTGCTCCTGGGCGTCCTCGCGCATGCGCTCGACCTCGGCCTCGGTCAGGCCGGAGTCGCTTTTGATCTCGATCTGCTGCTCCTTGCCGGTGCCCAGGTCCTGCGCCTTCACGTTCAGGATCCCGTCGGCGTCCAGGTCGAAGCTGACCTCGATCTGGGGGATGCCGCGCGGGGCAGGGGGGATGCCGGTGAGCTGGAACCGGCCGAGCGTGCGGTTGTCGGCCGCCATCTGGCGCTCGCCCTGCACCACGTGGATCTCGACGCTGGTCTGGTTATCGGCCGCGGTGCTGAAGACCTCCTTCTTGCTGGTCGGGATCGAGGTGTTGCGGGGGATCAGCGCGGTGGTGACCCCGCCGAGGGTCTCGATGCCGAGCGAGAGGGGGGTGACGTCGACCAGGACCACGTCCTCGACCTCGCCGCCGAGCACGCCGCCCTGGATGGCCGCGCCGATGGCGACGACCTCGTCGGGGTTGACGCCCTTGTGCGGGTCCTTGCGGAAGATCTCCTTGACGATCTCCTGCACCTTCGGGATGCGCGTCGAGCCGCCGACCAGGATCACTTCGTCGATGTCGTCGGGGCTGAGCCTCGCGTCGGCCAGGCACTGCTCGCAGGGGCCGCGCAGCCGCTCGAAGACCGGCGCGCAGAGTTCCTCGAACTTGGCCCGGTTGATCGTCATGTGCAGGTGCTTCGGCCCGCTGGCGTCGGCCGTGATGAACGGCAGGTTCACGTCGGTCTCGGCCGCGGTGGACAGGTCGCACTTGGCGGCCTCGGCGGCCTCCTTCAGCCGCTGGAGCGCCATCTGGTCCTGGCGCAGGTCGATGCCCTGCTGCTTTTTGAACTCGTCGGCGATGTAGTCGATCAGGTACTCGTCCAGGTCGTCGCCGCCCAGGTGCGTGTCGCCGTTGGTCGCCTTCACCTCGAAGACGCCCTCGCCGACCTCCAGGATGGAGATATCGAACGTGCCGCCGCCGAAGTCGAAGACGGCGATCCGCTCGTCTGCCTCCCTGTCGAGCCCGTAGGCCAGCGCGGCCGCCGTCGGCTCGTTGATGATCCGCTCGACCTGGAGCCCCGCGATCGTGCCGGCGTCCTTGGTGGCCTGCCGCTGGCTGTCGTTGAAGTAGGCCGGCACGGTGATGACGGCCTTCTCGATCTTCTCGTCCAGGTAGTCCTCAGCCGCGCTGCGCAGCGCCTGCAGGATCATCGCCGAGATCTCCGGCGGGGTGTACTCCTTGCCCCCGGCGTGGACCTTGACCAGCTCCTCCGGCCCGCCCACGATCTCGTAGGGCACTATCTTCTCTTCGGCAGAGACCTCGCTGTGCCGCCGGCCCATGAACCGCTTGATGCTGAAGACGGTGTTCGTCGGGTTCGTGACGGCCTGGCGCTTCGCCTTCACGCCGACCAGCCGGTCGCCGCCCTCGGCGAATGCGACCACCGAGGGGGTGAGCCGGGCCCCGTCCTGGTTGTGGATAACGGTGGGCGCTCCGCCCTCCATGACGGCGACGACGGAGTTCGTCGTGCCAAGGTCTATGCCGATGATCTTCTCTCGCGCCATGGACTTCGTCCTCCTTCCGCGCCCCGCTGGGAGCAGGTGTGCCTTTCCCCGGTAGTGGCGATTCCCATGGGGGGCCGCAAATCCAATACCAGGATTGCGGGCGCCGGTCGGGCTCGGCCTAAAGCGCCCGCAGGGACCTTCTCGTGGCGCTTCAGCGCAATGGGGGCTGCGACGGGGAGGCCGTCGCCCTCCGCTGCTCTGCCATATTGGCAGGCGCGCCGCCGGTTCGGAGCCTCCGCTGCCAGTTCAGTCATCGCAACGGCTCGAACCACAGGGCACGCCGAGCACGCGAAGAACGGCGGCCGTCTTGACCATCCAAGGCCCCGTGACTATAATCCGCCTGGCAAGCCTTGTCCGCCACCGGCGGCCTGGGCCGTCTACCAAGCGCATGCGGAGGCCCGCCGATGGGGTTGCTGGACCGCGCCTTCCGGCTCACCGACCGGGGCACCACCGTGGGGCGCGAGGTGCTCGGCGGCATCACCACGTTCATGGCGCTCTCCTACATCATCTTCGTGCAGCCGGCCGTCATGAGCCTGGCCGGCGTGCCGAAGGGGGGCGCCCTGGTGGCCACCTGCGTGGCCAGCGGCATCGCCTGCCTGCTGATGGCCTTCACCGCCAACTACCCCATCGCGCTCGCCCCGGCCATGGGGCACAACTTCTACTTCTCGCTCGTCGTATGCGGCGTGATGGGCTATAGCTGGCAGCAGGGCATGGCGGCGGTCTTCATCGGCGGCTGCGTGTTCCTCGTCCTCTCGTTCTTCGGGTTCCGCGCCAGGGTGATGGAGCTGATTCCTGAGAGTTTCAAGCGCGCCATCGCCGGTGGCATCGGGCTGCTGATCGCCCTGGTCGGGCTCCAATACGCCGGCATCGTGATGGGATCGCCCGCCACGTTCGTGCGCTTCGGCGACATCCACAACCAATACACGCTGCTGGCGCTGTTCGGCCTCGCCGTCACGCTGGCCCTGCTCGCGCTCGGCGTGCGCGGGGCCGTCCTGTTCGGCATCATCATCACCACCCTCGCCGGGCTGGTGCTCGCCGCGTTCGGTGTCCGGGCGCTCAGCGTCGAACTCCAGCCCTGGGAGACGCTGCGGCCCGGCGAGACGCTGATGAAGCTCGACTTCCGGGGCCTGCTCAGTGCCAGCGGCTTCCTCACCGTCATCCTCACCTTCCTGTTCCTGGACGTCTTCGACACCGTCGGGACGCTGGTGGGCGTGAGCGAGCGGGCCGGCCTGCTGGACGAGGCCGGCCGGCTGCCCCGCGCCCGCTGGGCGCTCTTCAGCGACGCCTCCGGCACGGTGCTGGGCGCCATGATGGGCACCAGCACGATCACCAGCTACGTTGAGAGCGCGGCGGGCGTGCAGGCCGGCGCGCGCACGGGCCTGGCCAACGTGGTTACGGCGCTGCTGTTCTTCGCCTCGATCCTGCTCTACCCGTTCCTGGGGATCATCGCCGGCGAGCACACCTACGAAGCCATGGGCTTCACCTCGCACCTCTACCCGGTGCTGGCGCCGGCCCTCATCGTGGTCGGGGCCATGATGCTCAAAGGCCTGGCCCGGCTGAAGTGGGATGACCCGACCGAGTACCTGCCCGCCTTCCTGACGGTGATCCTGATGCCCCTGACGCTGAGCATCACCGAGGGGATAGCCTTCGGCTTCATCGCCTACAGCCTGCTGAAGCTGGTGACGGGGCGGGCGCGCGAGCTGCACTGGGGCTTCCACCTCATCTCGGGGGTGCTCCTGCTCCGCTACATCTTCCTGATCGGGTGACGAGCCGATGGTGCAAGGCAAGGCGCTGCTGAAGGTCATCGCCGGCGAGGACCAGGGCAAGGGCTGGGAGCTCGACGAGCACCAGAGCTACACCCTCGGGCGCAGCCGCGGCTGCAACCTGCGGCTGGTCGACCCGTCCGTCTCCGGCGCCCACGCGCGCCTGGAGTGCCGGCAGGGCATCTGGATCATCACCGATCTGGACAGCACGCACGGCACCAAGGTCAACAAGCAGCGCATCCTCGCCCCGAAGCCGCTCTTCGATCGCGACGTCATCCGGGTCGGGGCAACCACCGTCGAGTTCCGGCAGTACGAGCGGCTCTCCGACGTCGACCTCGGTCGTATCGACGGGGGAGTGCGCCTGCCGGGGCAGTAGCCGGATGGATCGACGTTCCCAGCATTGTGCAGGCCGCCGACCCGCAGGCACGTACTGCGGCTGATCGTTGCAGCCCGCGAGCGCCTTTCGTCAGGGCTGCCCCCGCCTGCCTGTCGCCGGCGTCACCTGCCGGGAGCTCCCGCCTCGGCGGCAGCAGCAGGGGGGCGCACAGGCACAGGGCAGGAAACGCACGCCGGCGGCGGAGACGAGGGCCTTCAGAGCGAGGAGTTGGGGCGGGCGGCGGCACGTCCGATAACATATATTATGTTAGACGGAGGACGGCCGCCCGGCCCCGATCCGCGGATGCGGCCCCGGTGCCGGGCTCCCGAAGCGGCGGCCCGCAGGGACGTCCCGTACTTTGTTCCCATATAGCTACGTTGCGTTCACTGGATTCCGATCCGGAAGCCCGGCTTCCCGGCGGGGAATCCGGCGAAGCGTGATGGGCTCATGGCCGTGGGCAGCGCCCTGGCCGGGCCGGATGGAGATGTTGGAGCTGCGGCCGCGCTGATATTGATGACCGGAGGAATCGTCAATGCGCGATGCCCGCCGATCCCCTCCCCGAGGGGCGTCGTCATCCGGCAGCGCGGCGCGGGGATGCGCCACCTGGGGGGCCTGGTGACGCCGGCGGCTCAGGATGATGCACGGCGTGCCCCGCCGGTGGCGGTCCGGAGGGCCTTTCTGGCCGATTGTAACCGATTGCGTGAGCACGCCTTAGAACATACGGCACGTTCCTTGCTCACCCCGGCTTCCGTGGCATGGTCTTTGCGTTCTTAACGCGTAACCGCATATCTGTCTCACCCCAAACTGTTCAAGGAGGGTCGCGCGGTGAAACACTTCCTTACCAAAGTATGGCTGGTGTTGCAGAGCAAGAAGGGTCAGAGCCTGGTGGAGTACGCTCTGATCCTGGCTCTGGTCGCTATCGTCGTCATCGTTGCCTTGACCGCGCTGGGCGAGCACAGCTCCAACGCGATGGGTAACGTGGCGAACACGATCGGCAACACCACGTAAGCCGCACCGGGGGGCACTTCCCGCGGGGGGAGTGCCCCCCCTTTTTTTGCGTCGCTTCGATCGACGTGGCCTGAGACAGCTTGATAGCGGGTGAACGGCCCGGGGCCCGCGTTCTGCTTCAATGCGAGGCAGCGCCGCGCGGACGCGGGCGTTTCTGCGTACGATGGCACGGCGCTAACCCGTTACAAAGCAAGGACTTGGGCGCAAGATTCGCGTTGCAGGCCACGAGAGGGCAGATTGCGGCACTGGCTTTGCAACTGGGAACGCCACGAGGGTCGCATCGGGCGCTCCGCTGCCCGCGGCGCCGCGAGGCGGCCCCCACAAAGCGTAACGTGGCCGGCAGCTTGGGGAACGCCACCTGAGTGAAGGCCATCGGGCAGGGCCCGTCCTACCCCCGCTGGGCGGGTCCTGCTATGTACGTCCGCCCTCCCCCACCACGTCTTCCATCGAGTAGAGCCCCGGCGAGCACCCGGCCACGAAGGCGGCGGCACGCAGCGCGCCGGCTGCGAAGACGTCGCGACTGCCCGCGCGGTGCGTTAGCTCGATCCGCTCGCCCGGTCCCGCGAAGATCACGGTGTGTTCGCCGACCACGTCCCCACCGCGCACGGCGTGGATGGCCACTTCGCCGTCCGGTCGCGGCCCGCCACGGCCCTCGCGGCCGCAGATCAGCGCCGCCTCCGGCTCGCGCCCCAACGCGCGGCAGACGCGGCGGCCCAGCTCCAGGGCCGTTCCGCTCGGGGCGTCCACCTTGCGGCGGTGATGAGCCTCGACGATCTCCACGTCGTAGCCGGCGAGGGCGCCGGCGACCTCTTCGGCGAGCCGGAACAGGAGGTTGACCCCGACCGACATGTTCGGCGCCATGACCACGGGCACGCGCGACGCCGCGTCCCCTTCGATCTCCCCTGCCTGCTCGGCGGAGAGGCCGGTCGTGCCGATCACCAGGGCCACGCCCCGCTCCGCGCACTGGCGGGCGCGGGCAACGGTCGAGCCGGGGGTGCTGAAGTCGATCAGGACCTCCGGCTCGCCGGCGAGCTCGTCCGTGAGGGCCACGCCGAGCGCCCCGACGCCGGCGAGCGCGCCGGCGTCGGCGCCGAGGTCCGCGTGACCCGTCCGCTCGAGCGCGGCGACCAGTTGCCACCGCTCGTCCCGCGCGGCCAGGGCGACCACGCGCCTGCCCATGGCTCCGGCGGCCCCGTTGACGGCGATCCGCATCGCGCTGCCTCCTCCTGTGGATGAACGGCCGCCGACGGCCAGGTGACGCCGCCGGGCGGGCGCAGCTATAATAGGAGATTCAGGCCCCGGCGACAACGCCTCTGCCAGGGAGCGGCCACAGCGCGCGAGAGCCGAGAGCATGGACGAGGGCGGCCACACACACATCTGCATCCGTGTCCCCAACTGGGTGGGCGACGTGGTGATGGCCACGCCGGCCCTGCGGGCGGCGCGCGAGCAGTTCCCCGACGCGCGGCTCACCGTCATCGTGCACCGGCGGGTGGAGGCCGTCCTGCGCGGCGCGCCCTGGTTCGACGAGGCGGTGGCCTACGACCCCGAAGGGGAAGCCGGCCTGAGCTTCCTGGGCTGCGTGCGCCGGCTGCGCCGGGAGCGGCCCGGGCTCGCCCTGATCTTCCCCAACTCGTTCAGTTCGGCGCTGATGATGCGCCTCGGCGGCGTCCGGCGCCGCGTCGGCTACGCGCGGGACCTGCGCTCTTTGCTGCTGACCGACGCCCTGGCCCGGCCCTCGCGCGACGGCCGGTTCGAGCCGACCTACATGGTCGACTACTACCTGGCCCTCTGCCGGGCCGCGGGCATCGCCGCCGGGCGGCGCGACCCGGAGCTGCCCTACGCGGCGGAAGAGGCCCGCCGGGCCGAGCAGATCCTGCGGGATCGGGGCGTCGGGCCGGAGGAGGAACTGCTGCTGCTCCACCCGGGCGCCGGCTACGGTGCCTCGAAGCGGTGGCCCACGGAGCGGTTCGCCCGGCTGGCCGAACTGCTCCAGCGGGAGATCGGCGCACGGGCGGCGCTGATCGCCGGGCCGGCCGAGCGGCAGACGGTGGAGGGGATCAAGGAGGAGTGCGACGTCTCGATCGCGGACCTGACCGATTGCGGGATCGACCTGCACCTGCTCAAACCCGTGGTCGCGCGCAGCCGCCTGATGGTGACCACCGATTCCGGCCCGCGCCACTACGGCGTGGCGCTCGGCGTGCCGACCGTCTGCGTGATGGGGCCGACCCATCCGGGCTACTCGACCAGCGAGCGGCCCAACGACCACGTGGTGCGGCTCGACGTGGAGTGCGGGCCGTGCCAGCGCAAGCGCTGCCCGCGCGACCACCGGTGCATGGAGGAGATCAGCGCGGAGATGGTCCTGGAGGCCTGCTGCGCCGCGCTGGCGGGCGCCCCCGAAGGGAGAGGGCGATGATCCGGCTGGAGCACGTGGTCAAGGAGTTCGGGGAACTGGTAGCGGTGGACGGGTTGGACCTGGAGGTGCCGGCCGGCGAACTGTTCGTCTTCCTGGGCCCCAACGGGGCGGGGAAGACGACGACGATCAAGATGATCGTCGGCCTGCTGCGCCCCACCGCCGGGCGGGTGCGGATCTGCGGGCACGACGTGCAGGCCGAGCCGATCCTGGCCAAGTCGATGCTCAGCTACGTGCCCGACCAGCCCTTCCTCTACGAGAAGCTGACCGGTCGGGAGTTCCTCCACTTCGTCGGCGCCATGTACGGGCTGAGCCGAGCCACGCTCGAACACGAGATCGAGCGCATGTGCGAGCTGTTCGAGATCGGCGAGTTCCTGGACGAGCTGGGCCAGACCTACTCGCACGGGATGAAGCAGCGCGTGGTGGTCAGCGCCGCCCTGCTGCACGAGCCGCGCGTGCTGGTGATCGACGAGCCGATGGTCGGGCTCGATCCGAAGGGGGCCAATACGCTCAAGGCCGTTCTGCGCGACCTGACGGCCGCCGGCTCCACCGTCTTCATGTCCACCCACACGCTCTCGGTCGCCGAGGAGACGGCCGACCGCGTGGGCATCATCCGCCAGGGCTCGATCATCGCGCTCGGCACGGTGGACCAGATCTACGCGGAGGCGCGCACCGACCGCCGTCTCGAAGAGGCGTTCCTGCGGCTGACCGAGGAGCGGGCTTAGGGCCATGCACCAGCTCGCCATACTGGCCGCCGCGCGGCTGCGGATGCTCCGGGCGGGGGCGCTGGAGTTCCTCGGCGGCTCGAAGCTCCGCCTCAGCGTGGTGCTCGGCCTGGTGGCGCTGTTCTGGCTGCTGATGTTCGGCATGTTCTGGGACGCTTTCACCTTCCTCGACTCGCCGGCCTTCCGCGCCATCCAGGGCATCGTGCTGGACTATCTGTTCGCGTTCTTCTTCCTGGCGCTGCTGATCATGATGACCATCAGCAACGCCATCATCGCCTACGCCTCGCTCTACCGCAGCGAGGAGACGACCTTCTTCTTCGCGCTCCCGATCCACGCGGAGAACACGTTCGTCTACCGCGGCACCGACTCCATCGTCTTCAGCTCGTGGGGCATGGCCACGCTCGTGGTGCCGATGATCCTGGCCTACGGGATGACGTTCCCCGTGCCGGCCTACTTCTACCCGTTCGCGTTCGGCCTCGCCGCCCTGCTCGTGCTGGTCGCCACGGAGCTGGGGGCGTTCTTCGCGCTGCTGGTCGCTCTGCTGCTGCCCCGGCGCAAGAAGACCATGCTCCTGTTCATGGCCGTGGCGGCGGTGGCGATCATCGCCATCTGGGTGCTGCCGCTCCTGAGGCAGCGGCCGGAGAACTTCTTCGGGGAGGCGAGCATCAAGTCGATCATGGACCGCATCGCGTTCTGCCAGCACTGGGCCCTGCCCAGCCGCTGGGTGAGCCGGGGGATGCTGTCCGGCGCGCGCGGCGATCCGGCGGACGCGGGCTTCCACCTCCTGCTGCTTCTCTCCAACTTCCTGTTCGTGGGCCTGGTGAGCCGCCGGCTCGGCTACCACGCCTATCGGCGCACGTGGACCACGGCGCAGAGCATCGCGGGCAAGCGGCGCTATCGCTTCGGCGGGCTGTTCGACCGCGCGCTCGATGTCGCTCTGGCCGCCCTGCCTCGGCGGCTGCGCCTCCTGGTGGGCAAGGACGTCAAGACGTTCCTGCGCGACCCCGCCCAGTGGTCGCAGGTGCTGCTTTTCTTCGGGCTGCTCGCGCTCTACATCATCAACCTGCCCCGGTTCGGCATCGAGTCGCTGGAGCGCTACTGGCACAGCCTGATCGCCAACCTGAACCTGGCGGCCACCTGCCTGACGCTGGCCACGCTGACCAGCCGGTTCGTCTTCCCCCAGCTCAGCCTGGAGGGGCGGCGCATCTGGATCACGGGGCTGATGCCGATGCGGCGCGCGACGATCCTGTGGGGCAAGTTCGTCTTCGCCGCCGCCGGCACGTTCCTGATCAGCGCGGGGCTGATCGCCCTGAGCGACCTGCTGCTCGGGCTGCCGCTGCGCGTGCTCGGCGTACACCTGCTCGCGGTGGCCTGCGTCTGCTGCGGGCTGAACGGGCTCGCCGTCGGGCTTGGCGCGCTCTACCCGCGTCTGGGCACGGACAACCCGTCGCGGATCGTCAGCAGCTTCGGCGGCACGCTGAACCTGATATGCAGCATCTGCTTCCTTGTCTTTGCGCTGGTGCCGATCGTCGTGCCGCTGCACCTGCGGGAGGTAGGCAGGCTGGTGGGCGCGCGCTACGTGCTCTGGACGGGGGTGGGGTTCGGCGTGCTGCTCGCCCTCTCGGCGCTGGCCTGCGTGGTGCCGATGCTGGCCGGGGCGAGGGCCTTCTCGCGGATGGAGTTCTGACGCCCTACCAGGGCAGCAGCCCCGTCCCGCGCACCTCGACGCGGTAGGACGCCGCTTCGGGCGTGGCCGAGGTCCACTCCAGCCGCGTGTCGCCGGGCGGGAACTCCTGGCGGATCGTGCGGTGGGCGTCCTCCTCCTGGATGCCGTCCTGGTCGGCGAAGGCCACGCGGAGATCGGCCTCGTAGAGGTCTTCGGCGTGGTTGCGCAGCACCAGCAGCACCACGAGGTGCCCGCGCCTGTCGCGGCGGTGGCGGTGCTCGACGATGCGCAGGCGGCGGTGGCTGGGCCAGTCCATCTCGACCCGCCCGGACTGCGTCTGCGCCAGGGGGCCGGCCAGCGGGCCGAAGAGCGCGCACCCCCCTGCCCCGCCGGCGAGGGCGATCAGGGCCAGGGCGCAGATGGCGCGGAATCGCTCGCTCCTCGCGTGCATGACTGTGCGCGCCCCGGTCAGGGTCTTTGCCGGTTCCGGCCGCGCGTTGCGGGCCGCTCATTCCTTGGCGTTGGAGTCGCGGAACTCGACCTCCCTCGCCGTGACGTCCATCAGCGTGTCGCGGAACTCAGGCCCGCGCTGCCAGGACTGGCACTCCTTGAGCAGCTCGATGGCGCTGCGGGCGGCGGCCTCGACCTCGGCGATCTTGCGGCCGCGGCCGATGGCGTTCTTCTCGCGGGTCTCGATGCCCTCGCGGTGCTTGTCGATCCACTCGAGTTGCGACATGGTGCCGGCGTAGAGGTGCTGGGTGTTGATGTTGCGCTTGAAGACGGGTCCGATCAGGTTCGGCTCCCAGCGGAAGCCCGTGCCGCCGTGGCCGGCGTAGGCGATGCGGCGGCCCATCAGCTCGCGCAGGGCCGTCTGGGCGGCCTTGAGCTTCTCCACGTCGATGTCGAAGGTCTCGCCGGCCTTCGCGGCGTGCTTGCTGCCCACCTCGTAGGCGATGGCGTCGGCGTCGGTCTTGCTCACGAAGGTCTTGATGCGCCTCAGAAAGTCCTCCTGGGCCTCATCGGGCAGCGCCGGGGCGCCCTCGGGGGCGTCGGGCCCCGGCCAGTAGGCGTATTTTTCCTCCTCGCCGCTCGATCCGGTGGCGCTGAACTCGGCCTCGATGATCACCTCCTCCATGTCCAGCCCGATGCGCACGCCGTCGATCAGCCACTTGGTGCTCGCCAGGTTGACCACGCCGGGGGTCTCGCCCGTGTCGATCATGGCCCAGGCGGGCGTGCCCAGGTTGACCGCCCCGAAGAAGTCGCGAGCGTACTGCCCGAACTCATCGCTGGTCAGGTAGTTCAGGTATGCCTCGTATTGCTGCTCGCGCACCTCGTCGCCGAGCGCCTCGATGGCATCCTCCAGAAGGGCCTTCGCCACCGGCGCGTAGATCCCGCCCTCACCGTGGGGTCTGCTGTAGGCGTCGAGGCTGAACTTCGGCGAGGTGAAGTGGTCCAGGCTCATCCAGACCAGGTCGGCGTCGTAGTCGTCCGTGTACCACTCCAGCATCAGCCAGGCGCGCTCGGCGCCGACGGCGGCCGGGCGCGTCTCGGGGTTGCGCTCGACTCCCTCGATCGGCGGGAGCTTCTTCGGATGGCTGCCGGTCTGGTCGGCGGCCGTGTAGCTGATCTGGATGATCTGCGGGCTGCCGTCCAGCGCGGCGGAGGCCATGGCGAACCCCCGGCACTGGACCTCCAGGTCGAAGTTGGCATTCGATGCCAGCATCGTGCTGCGCTCCTCGAGCGGCAGCAACTCGCCGTTCTCGTCGAACGGGTAGGTCGCCTCGATGACTGCCCTCAGTTCTCTGGCGCTGCGAAGCATAAGGCCCTCCTCAGACGGCAAAAGCGGGGAAGGTCGGCCGCGACGGCCCGACCCTTGCGCGGAAGAACCGCACACGATACCAGATGCGCGGGGGGCGATCAAGTGTGCCGCCCTGCCCTGCCGTTGCGCCGAGCGCCGTGGCCGCTTACAATGCAGCTACCCACGGGTATAGGAGCCGATGGCCGAGACATCGTACGCCTTCGCGGCCTTGCTGACCACAGGCCCCGCGCCGGGCGAGGACCGTGTGCTTGAGGTCGCCGCCGTTCGCGATCGGGGCGGGCAACAGGCCGAGTTCGCCCGGCTCGCCGACCCCGGCCAGATCTGCGCCGCCGTGCGCGCGCTGACGGGACTGCGGGCGGCGGACCTGCGCGGCCGCCCGGCCCCCCGCGATGCGTTGGCCGCCCTCTTCGCGTTTTGCGGCGGGGACCGCCTCGTGGTGCACGACGAGGAGCTCTTCGCGGCGTTCCTGGAGGCCGAGGGAGTGCGGCCGCCGCCCTGCCTGGATCTCATCGCGCTGGCGCGCGTGGCGCTGCCGACGGCCGCGGACTACGCATTGGAGGCCCTGGCCGGCTCGCTCGGCCTCGAAGCGCCGGCCGAGCGCAGGGCGCTGCCGCGGGCGCGGCTGGCGGGGGACGTGTGGCGGGCACTCGCCGCCCGCCTCGCCGCCCTGCCCCCGGCGGCGCTCCACCCCATGTGCCGGGTCGCCGAGTCGGCCGCGCACCCGCTCGCCCCGGTCCTCGCCGACGCCGCCGCCGGCAAGGAGGGATTCGAACTGGCGGCTGACGAGGACGCGAACCTGGCCGGAATCTTCGCCAGCAACTCCGAGCTGCTGCGCCGCGCCCAGAAGCACGAGTCACCGGAGCCCGGTGAAGCGCCGGTGCCGACCGACGGCATCTGCCGCATGTTCTCGCCGGGCGGGCCGGTCGGACGTCTGCTGCCCGGCTACGAGCAGCGGCCCGAGCAGGTCGAGATGGCCCGCGCCGTCTGCGAGGCGTTCAACGCGCCCCACCACCTGCTGGCCGAGGCCGGCACGGGCACGGGGAAGTCGCTGGCCTACCTGATGCCGGCGGTCGCCTGGACCTGCACCAACGAGGACAAGGTGGTCGTCTCGACCAACACGCGCAACCTCCAGGAGCAGCTATACCGCAAGGACGTCCCGTTCCTTGCGGAGCTGCTGCCCGACCGTTTCGAGGCGGCGCTGCTGAAGGGGCGGCGCAACTACCTCTGCGTGCGGCGCGTGGTGCACCTGATGCGCCACTTCGAGCTGGAGCTGGGCGACCCGGCGGAGATGGCCGCCCTGCTGCCGCTGGTCGCGTGGGCGGCCCGCACGCAGTCCGGCGACCTGGCGCAGTGCAGCGGCCTCCTGATGGAGCCGGCCGCGCCGGCCGTGATCGGCGCCGTGGTCAGCGGTCCCGACGAGTGCCTCGGCCGCGCCTGCCGCTTCCGCAGCCGCTGCTTCGTCGCCCGCGCCCGCGCACTGGCGCAGCTTGCCGACCTGATCGTGGTCAACCACGCGCTGCTCTTCGCCGAGATAGGGATCGACAGCCCGGTGCTGCCCCCCTACCGTTGCGTCGTCTTCGATGAGGCGCAGAACCTCGAAGACGTCGCCACCGAGGCCCTGGCCACGGCCGTGGACGGCCTCGGCGTCTACCGCGTCACCAACCGGCTCTACCGGTCCCGCCGCGACGGCAGCGGCAGCGGCCTGCTGGCCACCGTGATGCACCGGGCCGGTCGCGCCGGGGGCAGCTCCGCACGCCTGACCGGGGCGGGCGGGGCGGCGATGCGGGCCATAGACGACGTGGTCCAGGCGGCCCGCCAGTTCTTCGAGGTGATCGGCGAGCCCTTCCAGGAGCTGCCGCCCTCGATCGAGCGTGTGATGCTGCGCGAGTGCTGCCCCGACCTGGGCCGCGGCAGCGCGGCGTGGGACGCCGCCGAGCGGCTGCGCGAGACGGCCCGCTCGCTCGGCGAGAAGGTCGAGGCGACCGCCGAGGCGCTCGATGTGCTCGCCGACCGGGACGCCGAGGCGGCCGACCTCGCCGTCGACCTGCGCGCCCAGGTCGCCCGGCTGCGCGAGGTCTGCGAGGCCGCCCTGTTCGTCCTGGCGCAGCAGGAGGAGGACTGCGTCTACTGGCTCCAGCGCACCACCCGCGAGCGGGGCGCCTACTACTCGGTCCACGCCGCGCCGGTGCGGATCGGCGAGCACATCCGGCGCTTCCTGCTCGATGAGAAGCGCTGCGTCATCTTCACGTCGGCCACGCTCCGGGTCGGCGGCTCGTTCGACTACGTGATGGAACGGCTCGGGGCCGACGAACTGGCGGCCGGGCACCTGAGCTGCGTGGCCGTCGGCTCGCCGTTCGACTATGACCGCCAGTCGCTGGTCGGTGTCTCGACCTTCCTGCCCGACCCGGGCGGGAGGCGCGACCGGACGTTCGACACCGAGCTCGCTTCGTTTCTGATCGAGCTGCTCCAGTGCACGCGCGGGCGGGCGCTCGTGCTCTTTACGTCCTACTCGCTGCTCGACGCCGTCTACGAGTCGATCAAGGAGCCGCTGCGGCGCGCCGGCATCATGGTGCTGGCACAGGGCCACAGCGGCAGCCGGGAGGCGGTCACCTCGCTGTTCCGCACCGTCGAGTCATCGGTGCTGCTCGGCACGCGCAGCTTCTGGGAAGGCGTGGACGTCGCCGGCGAGGCGCTCAGTTGCCTGGTGCTGACGAAGCTGCCCTTCCACGTCTTCACCGACCCGCTCGTGCGCGGGCGCACCGAGCACCTCCAGCGCCTGGGCAAGGACCCCTTCGTCCACTACACGCTGCCCGAGGCGGTCATCAGCTTTCGGCAGGGCTTCGGCCGGCTCATCCGCAACCGCACCGACACCGGCGTGGTGATCGTCACCGACCGGCGCCTGGTGACCAGGGGCTACGGGCGCACCTTCCTGAGCAGCCTGCCGACCCGCCACCGCGTCTTCCGCAAGCCCGCCGAGGCCCTGGAGGCGGTGCGGGCGTTCTTCGCGCGGGCGGGCGGCTGACCGGCTGCCCGGTTATGGCCTGCCCCCGCGTCCTCGTCCTGCGGGCGGACCACCGCGCCGCTGCTGCGCGCCTTCGTCGTCGTCACGTCGCGACCCTGCCGGCGGCCCGACACCCTCGGGAGGGCCCGGCCTGCGGCCCGACGGGGGACCGATCTGCGCGGGCGGGCCGACGCCCGCCGGCGGGCCGACGGGGGCGCCACGTAGCGCTCCCAGCGCCGCAGCGCGGCCGCGGCTGGACGCTTCCATGGCCCGCAGGATCGCCGGCCTGGCTTCGTCCGGAACCTGGCCCAGCACGCGGCGCAGGACTTCCTGATGCTTCTCGGTGGCCGCGCCGACAGTCTCCAGCGCCTCCTCCACGCCGGCGCCTGCCTGGCGGGCCCTGCCGAGCTCCTCAAACGCGCCCTCCAGGGAACGGTTGTATCCCCTTGCCAGCGCCTCGACGAACTCGGGCCTTCCTCCGGTGTGTCTCTGCATCTCGGCGATGCGCCGCTCGGCATGACCCCAGTGAAGCATCGCCCTTTCCCGGGGGGCCGCCGTCCGGGCCAGCTCCACGGCCTCCAGCGCGGTGGCCTTGCCGTGCCTGGAGACGTTCATCGCATGCTCGATGGCCGGCCGGGCCTCCGGCGGCACTTCGTCCAGCAGGCCGCGCAGGGCCTCAAGGTGCTGCTCCGTTGCCGCTTCGACAGCCTTGAGCGCTTCGTCCAGGCCGGCCTCCTCGGCCTCCTCGGCCCGCGCCGGGGCGGCCACCAGCAGTGCCACCAACATCGTAGCGGCTATCAGCGGTGTCCGGCGTGCCATGGTCGATCCTCCTGCCGTAGAATGTTACACGGCGTTCCGTCCGCCGGAACGCAAACCGGGCCCGAGAACCCGCCACCGGGCTCCCAGTGCCACGTATCATTATACCATATTCGAAGCGCCCGGATGACCGTTTTAGCCGCCCGGCCGACCCAGCAGGCGCCGGTAAACGGCGATGGTCTCGTCGCACTCGCGCTCGGGGTTGAAGAGGGCCTTCATGCGCCGTCGGGCCGCCCTCCCCCACCGCTGGCGCGCGCCGGGGTCGGCAGCCATCTCGAGCATCGCCAGCGACAGCTTCTCGGGCGTATCGTCGACCACGATGCCCGTCTGGCCGTCGCGGACGATGTCCGGCAGCACGCCGCGCCGGGCGACGATCAGCGGCTTCTGCATTGCGGCCATCTCCATCGCGGCCCGGCACGAGCCGTCGCTGCCCGGCACCAGCATCAGCCCGGCGTCGAACATGGCGAGCACCTGACGGTAATCGTCCCGCCGGTAACCGAGTGGCAGGACGGTCTCCTCCAGCCCCATCCGCGCGATCGGCCGGTCGAGGATCGCCTTCTTGTGCGTGCCGCGTCCGCAGACAACGACCTTCACGCGCGGGTCCCGCGCCCGCACGATCGCCGCCGCCTCCAGCAGCACCTCGAAGCGCCGGTGCTCTTGGACGCGCGCGACCACGCCGATGACCACGTCCTCGGGCGTGAGCCCGAACTGCCCCCGGATCCCCCCAGGCGGCTCGGCGGGACGGAAGACCTCGGCGTCCACCGCCCCACGTACCGTGGTTACGCGTTCGGGGCTGATGCGGAGGCGGTCGACGGCCTGGGCGCGGCAGCGGTCACTGAGCACGACGAGATGGTCGATGGTGAACGGGCCGAAGTAGGAGCGCCAGAGCAGGCTGCGGCGCAGCTCCCGCGCGGCATGGTCGGTGCGCAGGATCGGGGTGCGCGCCCTGCCCCGGCGCCCGAGCCCCCGGCCGGCCACCAGGTGATCCCGGCTCCCGTGGCAGTGCACCAGCGCGTAGTCGCCCTCCCGAACGAGCCGGCGGATGCTCCGCGCGTCGCCCGCGAAGCGCCAGGGCCAGGGGCGGCTGCCGTAGCGGAACGCCTCGATCAGGCGCACACCGCGGTCCTGTGCCCTCTGCACCAGTTGGTCGTCCCCCGGAGGATGCGCCATGCAGGCCAGCTCGCAGGGCCATCCCCGCCGGGTGAGCCGCTGGCAGAGCCTGAGCACGGGCCCGGTCGGGCCGGTCCACTTGTAGTCGGCGTAGCAGTGCAGGATGCGCGCGGGCACGGCGCTCTCCGCTTGGGGGTCGGCGCACATGATACGTGCCGGCTCGGCCCGCGCGCAAAGGCGGCGGGGTTGCCCTTGCGTCCGGCTGGCTTTTTGGGTACCATCGTTGGCGAACGCGCGAAGGTGGCGGAATTGGCAGACGCGCTAGATTTAGGATCTAGTCCGCTTCGGCGGGTTGGGGGTTCGAATCCCCCCCTTCGCACCAACCCCCGCCGGGTTCGCGCGTGACGGAGCGGGTGTAGCTCAGCGGTAGAGCACCAGCTTGCCATGCTGGGTGTCGAGGGTTCGAATCCCTTCACCCGCTCCACTTCCTTATGCGCTCCCCACGTGCTACCATGGCTCCCGTTCCCTTCCCCCGTCCGGGACGGAGGCCATGTTCACCGGCATCATCCAGGCGCTCGGCACCGTGGCCGACGTGCGCGACGGGCCGCAGTCCCGCGCCGTCCGCATCGAGTCACCTGAGATTGCCGCCGACGCCGCCGTCGGCCAGAGCGTGGACGTGGACGGCTGCTGCCTGACCGTCACGGCCGTGGAGGGCGAGTGCCTCGCCTTCGACGTCGGCGCCGAGACGCTCCGCCTGACCACGCTCGGCGCGCTCGCGCGCGGGGACCGCGTGAACCTGGAGCCCGCGCTTCGCGTCGGCGACCGGCTCGGCGGCCACTTCGTGCAGGGCCACGTCGACGGCGTGGGCACGATCCGCCGGAAGGAGGCGCTGCCCGGCGAGGTGCGCCTGGAGGTCGCGGTCGAGCCGCGCCTCACCCGCGAGATGATCCTGAAGGGCAGCGTGGCCATCGACGGCATCAGCCTCACCGTCGCCGCGCTCCGCGACGACGCCTGCGAGGTGAGCCTCATCCCCCACACGATCGCGGCCACCACGCTTCGCGACAAAGGCCCGGGCGACCGGGTCAACCTCGAGTGCGACCTGATCGGCCGCTGGGTCAGGAAGCTGCTGAGCGGGGAGGCACCGGCCGGGCTGAGCGTGCGTGAGCTTGAGGAGCAGGGGTTTTGAGCGACGCCTCCCAGACCGCTCCCGCGCTCGCCGTCACGATGGGCGACCCGCGCGGCATCGGGCCGGAGGTGATCGTGAAGGCCCTCGCCCGCGCCGACCTGCCGGATCTTCCCCTGCGCGTGATCGGCTCGCTCACCGTCCTGGAGGAAGCGGCCCGGGCCGTTCGCATTCCCCTCGCCGTGGGAGGGTCGGCCCGGCAGGTGGTCGACCTGGACAACTTCCCGGCTGAGCGCCTTGAGCCGCGCCGGCCGGACGCGCTCAGCGGGCGCGCCTCGCTGGACTATGTCGAGCGGGCCGTCCGAATGGCTCTCGAAGGGCGCGCCGGCGGCGTCGTCACCGCCCCGATCAGCAAGGAGGCGATCCAGGCCGCCGGCAGCCCGTTCCCCGGGCACACGGAGATGCTCGCCGCCCTGGGCGGGGCCGGGCGGCCGGTCATGCTCCTGGTCGGCCCACGCCTGCGCGTGGCGTTCGTAACCACGCACCTGGCTCTGCGCGACGTGCCGGATGCCGTCACCACGGAAGGCATCGTCGAGACGGCGCAGGTGCTCGATCGGGACCTGCGCCGGTTCTTCGGCCTGGAGGCGGCGCGCATCGCGGTCTGCGGCCTCAACCCGCACTGCGGGGACGGTGGCCGGTTCGGCGACGAGGAGGCGCGCATCATCGAGCCGGCCGTCGCCCGCGCGCGGGAGGCGGCCGTGGACCTGCGCGGGCCGCGCCCGGCGGACACCGTCTTCCACCAGGCAGTCCGGGGCGACTACGACGCCGTGCTCGCGCTCTACCACGACCAGGGCATGGGCGTGGTGAAGCTGGACGGTCTGAAGGGCGTGGTCAACGTGACGCTGGGGCTGCCGTTCGTGCGCACGAGCGTCGGGCATGGGACGGCCTACGACATCGCCGGCACGGGCCGGGCCGACGAAGGGTCACTGGTCGCGGCGATCCGGCTCGCCGCCCGGATGCTGCGTGCAGGCGTCGATTGACCGGTCTGCCTGTCCGCCTACTTCCCCAGCGCGTAGGTGAGCTGCGTCAGCGAGAGCTGGGTCGGTTCGGGCGGCTCCTCCACGCCGGCCTCGCGCAGCAGGGCTTCGGCCACCGGGCGCGGGTCCCCCGCTACCGGCAGGATCACGGCGACCTCGCCCTCGTCCCCGTCCCGCACGCGGGCGCCGGGCCTTGCGCGCGCCACGCGGGTCAGCTCCTCCGCCTGCTCTGTCGTCAGCCCCTGGAAGCTGAGGGCGGTCGGGCGCGGCGAACCCCAGAGGCGGAGGGCGTCCTGGGCCATCACCGTCGCCAGGCGCTGCCACCACTCGCCCTGCTCCGTCGCGGCGCTCAGCACCCAGTGGCCGGTCGCCGGCGCCACCGCCGTGGCGCCGGGCGGCGGCGCGTCGTAGCCGAGCTGGTAGACGATTCGCGTGCCGTCGACCTCTTGATTGCTGATCTTCCCGGCGGCGACGCGCAGCACCAGCGCCGGCGCCGCCGCCTCGCGCGGCAGCACGGCGATCCCGCAGCGCTGGAGGGCGGTCACCAACACCGTCGCCAGTTGCGTCTGGTCGGCCTCGCCGCGCTCCGAGTGGAGCCCGAGCTTGACGGCGGGCTGCCAGGGCCGCCCGGCCGCGTCCTCGCCGGGCGCGCCGCCCGCCACGGCCGACAGCGGCGCGACGACGGCCCGCAGGCGCACGCGGTACATCCGTGCCCCGTCGGTCTCGACCGGCCCGGCTTCGATCACGTCGGACGCGCGCAGGTACCCGCGCGCCAGCGAGGTGATGGTCGCCTCGCCCAGGCGCATGTTGTGCACGACGGTCGCGGCCTCCAGGGCCACGTGGGCCTGCAACAGCGCGTTGCGGCGGGCGTTCACCAGCGCTTCCTGGTGCGCTTCCTGCACGTCGCGCCCCTCGGGCAACTGCGCCATGCCGACCGCCTCGACGGTCGCCGCATCCTCCGGCGACCCCTCCTCCTCTTCCTGCGCCGCCGCGATGCGGCCGACGCCGCAGAGCGCGGCGCAGATCATCAGCAGTGCCACCGCCCATGCCGCCGATCGCCTATTGGTCGTCACGTTTGTCCTCCCGCTCGGCGAGCCGCCTCAGTTCGCGCCGCGTCAGCTCGACGCTGGCCACGGCGGTGACCACGCTCCCCTCGGTGCTCGCCTCTTGCGCGACCTGCGTGACCTCGACCCGCGGCAAGAATCCCTCGACGACGGCGACCGCCTCCTGCTCGCGGAACATCAGATCGTCCACGTTCACCTCGCCCATCACGTAAGCGCCCTGCACTTTCTCCAGCAGGTTCGCCTTGGCGATGGTAGCGGCCGCCAGGCGCGCCTCCAGCAGCGAGAGCGGATCGTCGGACCTGGCAACCACCGACTTGCCCTCCGCCTCGAAGCGCAGCGTCCCTCTCCCGGTCTCGACGCCCCCCGGCACCGGCCGCAGCGCGCAGCCGATCAGCAGCAAAGCCAGCGTCGCACCCGCCAGTATCGTCAGCCGTCTCATGCTCTCTCTCCCCTTCAGGGTGAATCGGCTCCAACTCGTTCAGCCATCTCCCGCAGACGCTCCATGTCCCCCGGCGGGACGCGCAGCCGCGCCTCCACACGGCAGCGCTCGGCCGAGACCCACACGATCCCGCCGAGCCGGGCGCCGTCCAGGATGCCTTCGATGACGGGGCGCGACGGTTCGTAGCTCCGCGCCAGCCCCCGCACTCTCACGTGCGGCGCCACCTTCAGCTCGCCGAGCCGCTCGCGCAGGGCGGCCAGCGCGTCGATGCGGGCGGCGGCCTCGGCGCGAACCCGCCGCGCGGGTAGCGAGAGCGGGGTGACGGGCAACTGCGCCGCCGGCACGGGCTCGCCGTCCTCGTTCAGCCCGACCAGCACGGTCACCATCGCCAGGCCGCTCGCCGGGTCGTAATCGGCCTCTACCATCTGCGCCCCGCTCACGTGCCCGGAGGCGGCCGTCTCGACCTGCTGCCCGCCGAAGGCCATGTCGCGCACACGCGCGGACTGCGCCACGCGGACGCCCTCGACCTGCTCGACCAGCCGGGCCAGGGCCGTCAGCCGGGCGGCCTCCAGCGCCGTAAGGCGCTTCATCTCGTCGGTGGCCGCCTCGGGCGCCGGCAGGCCCGTGCCGCTGGCCCGCGCGGTTCTGTCCCACCGGGCGGAGGGCAGATAGGCGCCGGGGCGGGCCGGCTCGATGAGCGCCTCGCCCGTGGCCTCAATCACCAGAGCGCGGGCCGGGCGGACGGCGGCGCAGCCGGCGCAGGCGGCGAGCGCCGCGCAGAGGAAAGCTCCGAGCGTGGCCCGGCGTGCGCTCACGTCGGCCCCCTGGATCGTGCGGAAGTGGAGCCGATACTACACCGCACCCGCTCGGCCTGTCAACGCCAACGCAAAGGGGGACGCCCGGGCGGGCGTCCCCTGAATGTGGCGAGGGCGAG
>CAYSWA010000034.1:0-23079 GCA_964434535.1 uncultured candidatus Brocadiaceae bacterium
CCGACATGGGCCATCTACAGCCCGGGTTTGCCGACTGGAGGTGGAATCGGGCCTGCTGCAGTACCGTAACCGTTGGCTGCATCCAGGGCTCGGCCGCTTCATCAGCCGTGATCCCGAGGGCTACGCCGACTCCTACGGCCTCTACGCCTACGTCGCCGCCCGGCCCACACTGGCCGGCGACGCGCTCGGTCGAGACGCTGATGAACATCCATAAATGCGCGCGATAAGAAAAAGCCACCAGAAACGCCCGGGCCGCTCCCCCTACAAGTTGACACGCCGGCAGGCAGAAGCTCTCTATGCGCAGGGTCCTGAGGCCGTCGTCGATCTGATCATGATGCTTGTGGCCCGAATCGGGGAGCCGGAGCGGCGTCTGGGTATGAACTCCCGCAACTCCTCCAGAGCTCCTTCGAGCGATCCGCCCTCTGCGGGGCCCCGCAGAAGCAGACCCACCGGACGCAAACGGGGCGCTCAGCCGGGACATCAAAGCCAGTGCCGTAAGCTGCTGCCCGTCGAGCAGGTCGAGGAGGTCATCTTGGTCAAGCCGCAGGCCTGCAAGCGTTGCGGGCGGCCGGTGGAGGGCGAGGACCCTTCGCCGCGCCGCCACCAGGTCTGGGGCGTTCCCCCGCTGAAGGCCCACGTAAAGGAGTATCAGCTCCAGGGGCTGCGTTGCGCCCACTGCGGCGGGCCTTCCAGCGAAAGATGGAGCCGTTGCGTGCGGAAGTGGAGGAGCTTCTGCGCCAGGGGAGCCGGTGCGGCCACCACAAGATGGGAGTGCTCCTGCAAACGGATACTGAAGCGGGCCGGCCGGTTGTGGATGTTCGTCGAACGCGAGGGGGCCAGAGCCGACCAACAACGCCGCCGAGCGCGCCGTGCGCCCTGCTGTGATGTGGCGGAGGGTGAGTTTCGGCACGCAGAGCGAGCGAGGCAGCCGTTTTGCCGAGCGGATCATGAGCGTGGCGGCCACCTGCAAACAACAGGGCCGCAACGTCCTGGACTATGTCACAGCAGCCTGCCAAGCCCACCTGCATCGTTACCCGTATCCTTCCCTGTTACCCAAAACAACCCACCCGCTGCCAGCCACCCCGTGAACGGTTACACCACAACGACACGACGAGCACTACGGACGGCAACGGCTGAGGAACAGGGTCTTACGTGGTGCTCGTTGTGTCGTCGTAGTTAATAGGACGTGATGCGGCCGAGGAGGGACGGGCCGCGGGCGGCGGTGCAGCGGACGCGCGCGGTGCGGCCGATCAGGGGCTCGCCGCCCGGCGCGGTGAGGGGCACGTAGCGGTCCGTGTAGCCGGCCAGGCGGGCGGCGCGCGTGCGGCGCTCGAAGAGCACGCGCACCTGCCGCCCGACGAAGCCCTCCGCCCACTCGGCCGCAAGACGCGCTCCGAGCTCGCGGAGCCGGCGGCCGCGGTGGGCCGTCACGTCGCACGGCACGCGCCCGTCCATCTGCGCCGCCGCCGTGGCGGGCCGCGCGCTGAAGGGGAAGACGTGCAGGCGCGAGAACCGCGCCTCCTCCACCAGCGCCAGGGTGCGGGCGAACGCCTCCTGCGTCTCGCCGGGGAAGCCGACCATGACGTCCGTGGTGATCGCCGGGCGATCGAGCCGGGCGCGCACGCGCCGGACGGCGGCCAGGAACTCCTGCGGCCCGTAGCGCCGGTTCATCGCGCGGAGCACGCCGGCGTCGCCGCTCTGGAGCGGCAGGTGCAGGTGCGGGCAGACGGCCGGATGGGCCATGGCATCCAGCAGGGCGTCGTCCACCTCGCCGACCTCGATCGAGCTGAGCCGCACCCGCTCGACCCCGCCCGTATGGGCGACGGCGAGCAGCGCTTCGGCCAGCGCGGGCCGCCCCGGCAGGTCGCGCCCGTAGAGCCCCAGGTGGATGCCGGTGAGGACGATCTCGGCGAAGCCGGCCCGGGCCAGGCGGGCCGCCTCGGCCCGCACGCCATCCAGCGGGCGGCTGCGCGGCCGACCCCGCACGAAGGGCAGCACGCAGTAGGCGCAGAACGAGTCGCAGCCTTCCTGCGCCTTGAGGAACGCCCGCGCGCGGCCGCCGAAGCCGGCGATGCCGAACTCGCCCGCTTCCAGGTCCACCTGCGGAGGCAGCGGCCCGCCGACGGCGTCGCTGAGCAGCGCGTTCCACTGGCCGCGCCCGTAGACGCCGTCGACGCCCTCGACGGCGGCGAGCTCTTCCCGGGCGGCCTCGGCGTAGCAGCCGGTGACCAGCACGCGCCCGTCGGGGTTCTGGCGGGCGAGGCGGGCGGCGAGCCGGCGCCCTTTGCGGTCGGCGGCGGCCGTGACGGTGCAGGTGTTGACGAGGGCGAGGTCGGCCGGCTCGTCGTCGGCGGCGGGACGGCAGCCGAGCGTCTCGAGGGCCTCGGCCAGGCGGCGGGAGTCATAGCGGTTCGCCTTGCAGCCGAGCGTCTCGATGCGGTAGGTGCGGGCGGCCATGGTCAGCCCGGCTGCCTCAGCCGGCGGCGTCGAGGAAGGCGATCAGGTCGGTCAGGTCGGCCAGGACGCGGCGCTCCAGATCGGGCTCGGCGCGGGTGCGATCGAGGTGGAAGGCGGTCAGGCCGCAGCGGCGCGCGCCCTCGACCTCGTCGAGCGCGTCGTCCACGAAGAGCGAGCGTTCCGGCACGGCGTCGAGCGAGTCCAGCGCGGCCTGGAAGATGCGCGGGTCGGGCTTGCCGACGCCGACGACGGCGCTGGCGGTGAACGAGTCGAAGTGCTCGGCGAGCCCCATCGCCCGGATCGATAGCTCGAGGGAGGGGAAGGTGTCGCCGATCACGCCGAGTCGGTAGCCGCGTCCGGCCAGTTCCTCCACGACCTCGCGCGCCTCGGGATAGGGCTCCATCAGCGCGTGGAAGGGGAACGCCTCGTAGAGCCGCGCGGCCGCCCCGGCCGGATCGCCGTCGAGGCCGAGGTCGGCCAGGGTCAGCTCGTAGAGCTTGCGCCAGAAGGCGGGCTCGCGCTCGAGGCTGTCGATGCGCCGCGCTTCGCAGGCTTCGAGGGCACGCGGGAAGCGGACCTCGTAATCCGCCCAGCCCATCGTCACATCGCGGCCGAGCAGTTCGCCGATGGCGGCGTTGAGCGCCTCGACGCGGCCGGGGCTGATGCGGGAGAGCGTCCCGTCGCGCTCCAGGAAGATGGCTTCGTAGCGTCCGGTGTTCATGTCCTGGCGGGCATCCTCACGTGCGGGCGGCGCCGCTGTGCCTGGCGGCTTCGGCGACGGCGTCGGCCACGGCGCGGTGGACGGCGCGGTCCATGAAGTCGGGGACGAGTTCGCCCTCGGGGGCGAGGCAGGCGAGCGCGTCGGCGGCGGCGACCTTCATCGGTTCGTTGATCTCGCGCGCGCGGGCGTCGAGCGCGCCGCGGAAGATGCCGGGGAAGCCGAGCGCGTTGTTGACGTGGCGGCCGTCCTCGGCGGCGGCGGCCCCGGCGGCGAGCGCCTCGTCGGGCCAGATCTCGGGCACGGGGTTGGCCATGGCGAAGACGATCGGCTCGGGCGCCATCGAGCGGACCATCTCGGGCGTGACCGCGGCGGCGACGCTGACGCCGATGAAGCAGTCCTTGCCGCGCATGACCTGGGCGAGCGTGCCCTGCTGGTTCTGGCGGTTGGTCTCGGCGGCGAGCCGCTCCTTGGCGGGGTTCATGTGCTCGCTGCGGCCCCGGTAGACGGCGCCGGCCCGGTCGCAGAGGACGACGTCCCGCACGCCGTAGCCGAGCAGGAACCGCGCCACCGCCGAGCCGGCGGCGCCGGCGCCGTTCATGACGACCGAGAGGTCCTCGGCCCGCTTGCCGGTCAGCCGGAGCGCGCTGATCAGCGCCGCCAGCACCACGACGGCGGTGCCGTGCTGATCGTCGTGGAAGACGGGCACCTCCAGGCGCTGCCTGAGCGCGTCCTCGACCTCGAAGCAGGTCGGCGCGGCGATGTCCTCCAGCAGGATGGCGCCGAAGGTGGGGGCGAGGGCCTCGATGGCGGCGATCAGCGGCTCGGGCTCGTGGGCTTCCACCAGCAGGGGGACGGCCGCGATGTCCACCATTTCCATCAGGATGACGGCCTTGCCCTCCATGACGGGCATGGCCGCGCGGACGCCGACGTCGCCGAGGCCGAGCACGGCGGTGCCGTTGGTGATCACGGCCACGGTGTCGCCGGCCGAGGTGTAGTCGTAGAGCCGGTCCGGCTCGGCCTCGATCAGGCGGCTCACGTGGGCGACGCCGGGGGTGTAGATGCGGCGCAGTTGCTCGAGGCTGTCGAGCTTCAGGCGGCTGACCATGCGGGTCTTGCCGCCCCGGTGCAGGGGCAGGACGTCATCGGGCTGCGGCTCTGTCTCGCGTTCTCTCATCTGGTTCAGGGCCCGGCGAGGGTATGGGACGAAGGCGCACGGAGGCAGAACGCCGCACGGCCTTTATACCGGCGGGGGCCGTCGCCTGCAAGGGGCGGGCCGGCGGCTCGGCATTTGCGTGCCCCGGTCGATGGCTGTATCCTGTGCCTTTCACGGACCGTTCCCGCCCACCGCCGCGTCTCGTATCACGCTGCACGGCGCCAGGGGAGACATAGAATGCTGATCTACGACGAACACACCGGCACCTTGCGCCGAGAGGAGCACCTGTTCGAGCTCCTGGAGCCGGACTCGCCGGAGTACTACGACGACCTGTTCCCGGAAGGCCGCGTGCCGAAGATGATCTTCAACCACCGGCACGTGCCGATGCGCGCGCCGGAGGACATCTGGATCACCGACACGACGTTCCGCGACGGCCAGCAGGCCATGCCGCCGTTCACGCCGAAGCAGATCGTCGACCTCTACGAGCTGCTGCACAAGCTCGGCGGCGAGAAGGGCCGCATCCGCGCCAGCGAGTTCTTCATCTACGAGGCGCACCACCGCGAGGCCGTCGAGCAGTGCCTGGCGCTCGGCTACGACTACCCCGAGGTGACCGCCTGGATCCGTGCCCATCCGAAGGACTTCCAGCTGGTCAAGGACATCGGCCTGGAGGAGACGGGCATCCTGACCAGCGTCTCCGACTACCACATCTTCCACAAGTGGCCCGGCTCGAACCGGCGCAAGGCCATCGAGCGCTACCTGACCATCGTCAAGGAGGCGCTCAGCGAGGGCATCCGCGTGCGCTGCCACTTCGAGGACATCACGCGGGCGGACTTCTACGGCTTCGTGGTGCCCTTCGCGGTCGAGCTGCGCAAGCTCGCCGAGCAGGGCAATATCCCGATCAAGATCCGCGCCTGCGACACCATGGGCTACGGCGTGTCCTACCCCGGCGCCAGCCTGCCCCGCAGCGTGCCGGGCATCATCTACGGGCTCCACTACTACGCCGGGTTCCCCAGCGCCTGGCTGGAGTGGCACGGGCACAACGACTTCCACAAGGCGCTGGTCAACAGCGTGACGGCCTGGCTCTACGGCTGCTCGGCCGTCAACTCCACGCTGCTCGGCATCGGCGAGCGGACCGGCAACGCGCCGATCGAGGCGCTGATGCTGGAATACATCGCCCTGCGGGGCGAGGACCCCACGATCGACACACGGGCCATCACCGAGATCGCCGACTACTTCCGCCACGAGATCGGCTACGAGATACCGCCCCAGCAACCCTTCGTCGGCTCGCGGTTCAACACCACCCTGGCCGGCATCCACGCCGACGGCCTGTCCAAGAACCGGCGCATCTACACCATCTTCGACACCGAAGAGGTGCTCGGCGTGCGGCCCGACATCCGCATCACCGACAAGTGCGGCCGCGCGGGCGTCGCCTACTGGGTCAACCTTCACCTGAGGCTGGAGGGCGAGGAGGCCGTCGACAAGAACCACCCCGGCGTCAGCGCGATCATGGACGAGATCACCGAGCAGTACGCCGCCGGTCGGGTAGCCATCATGAGCGAGCCCGAGATGCGGGACCTGGTGGCCCGGCACATCCCCGAGCTGGCCGACAGGGCCAGGGAGCCGGCCTCCTGAGGCAGGAGCGGCCGCCGCCGCAGGGGCAAGCCCGGCAGCGCGACATGATAGCGATCATCAGCGACATCCACGCCAACTATGACGCCCTCCTGGCCGTGCTGGCGAGGATCGAGGAGCTGGCGCCGGATGAGGTGCTCTGCCTCGGCGACCTCGTCGGCTACGGCCCCGAGCCGGTCAAGTGCCTGGACCTGGTGCGCGAGCGCTGCGAGCTGACCCTCTGCGGCAACCACGACTTCGCGCTGATCTACGGCGCCAACGACTTCAGCCCCATGGCCAGCGCCTGCCTGGACCTGCACCGCAGCGAGATCATGCCCCGCTTCGGCGCCGAGCCGGGCAACGAGGCGCTGCGCGAGCGCTGGGAGTTCCTCAAAAGCCTGCCCTACCGCCACGTGCGCGACGACTGGCTCATGGTGCACGCCGCCCCGCGCAACCCCGTTATCGAGTACATCCGCAAGGTCGACGTGGTGCTGGGGATGAGCGAGAAGATCAGCGAGAACTTCAAGCTCGTCGACTGGCTCGCCTTCATCGGCCACACCCACCAGCCCGGCGTGATCACGCGCAAGATGAAGTTCTACACGCCCGAGGAACTCGACGGCCGCTACACCCCCCAGGTCCACGAGAAGGCGATCATCAACGTGGGCAGCGTCGGCCAGCCGCGCGACGGCGACCCCCGGGGCTGCTTCGTCACCGTCGAGGAAGACGGCACGGTCCACTACCACCGCGTCGCCTACGACGTGGAGAAGACGGCCCGCAAGCTGGAGCTGGCCGGCATGAACCCCGCCCTGGCCGAGCGGCTGCGCCGGGGGCGTTGAGGGGCGGGGCGGTCTCGGGTGGAGGGTCTCGGGTTCTGAGCCCGCGCAGCGCGCGGCCGCCCGGCTCCCTGCTCCCGGCTCGCAGCCCGCCTCACTTGCCGCCCTCTGCGCGCCGCAGCTATAATCCCGCCCGGAGGAAGTGCGCCCATGCAGACCATCGAACCCGAACAGCCTCGCCTGGCCAAGGCCGAGGAGTTGCGCCGGCTCGGCGTGGACCCTTACGGCGACCGCTTCGACGGCGCCACGCCCCTGCGCGAGCTGGTCGAGCGCTACGATGAGCGCCAGGGCCAGAGCGTGCGCGCCGCCGGCCGCATCACTAACCTGCGCTCCATGGGCAAGGCCACCTTCGCCGACATCCAGGACCGCTCCGGCCGCATCCAGCTCTACTTGCGGCTCGACCGCGTCGGCGAGCACGCCTTCCGCGTGCACGAGCAGCTCGAGCCGGGCGACATCGTCGGCGTCCAGGGCGAGCTGGGCAGGACCCGCACCGGCGAGATCACCGTCTTCCTCGACGAGCTGGCCGTCCTCGCCAAGGCCCTGCTCAGCCCGCCCGAGAAGTGGCACGGCCTGCGCGACCAGGAGCTGCGCTACCGCCGCCGCTACGTGGACCTGTTCGCCAACGAGGACGTGATGGCGCTGTTTTGGCTCCGCTCGCGGGTGGTGCGGGCCATCCGGGAGTTCCTCCACGAGCGGGGATACGTCGAGGTCGAGACGCCGATGATGCAGACCGTCCCCGGCGGGGCCGCCGCCCGCCCCTTCTGCACTCACCACAGCGCGCTGGACATGGAGCTCTACCTGCGCATCGCGCCCGAGCTCTACCTGAAGCGGCTGCTGGTGGGCGGCATGGAGCGGGTCTTCGAGATCAACCGCAACTTCCGCAACGAGGGCATCTCCAGCCAGCATAACCCCGAGTTCACCATGCTCGAGCTCTACGAGGCATACGGCGACTACGAGAGCATGATGGAGCTGACGCAGGAGCTGGTGGTGCACCTGGCGCGGGACGTCTGCGGCTCGCTGGTGCTGCCCTACCAGGGGGAGCAGATCGACTACACGCCGCCCTGGCCCCGCCGGGAGTTCTGGGACCTGCTCGCCCGGCACGCCGGGCTGAGCCGGGGCGACGAGGAGGCCGCCCGCGACCTGGCCGAGCAGACCGGCACCGAGGGCGCCCGCACCGAGCACCCCGACTACCTGGCCCTGCGCATCTTCGAGAAGACGGTCGAGGAGCACCTGACCTCCCCGACCTTCGTGGTCGGCTTCCCCAGGAGCGTCTCGCCGCTGGCGAAGGCCCGCCCCGGCGACCCCGGCCTGGCCGAGCGCTTCGAGCTCTACGTGGCGGGCATGGAGCTGGCGCCGGCCTACACGGAGCTGAACGACCCCCGCGAGCAGGAGCTGCGCTTCCTGGAGCAGGTCGGCCACGAGGACGAGCGCGAGCGGATGGACGCCGACTTCATCCGCGCGCTCGCCTACGGCATGCCGCCGGCCGGGGGCATGGGCCTCGGCATAGACCGGCTGATCATGGCCCTGGCCGACCGCCCCTCGATCCGCGAGGTGATCCTCTTTCCCTTACTCAGACCCGAGGCCGACTGAAGACCAAGATTGCGGATTTCGGATTGCGGATTGCGGCGATGCACCGGCTGGCCCCAAAGAGGGCACTCGATGGACCAGGAGGAGCTGAAGGCGCGCACCAAGGGCCTTGCATTGCGCGTGATGCGACTGGTTGAGGCGCGGCCCCAAGGCAGAACAGCCGACATCATCGGTCGCCAACTCCTGCGCAGTGCGACCTCCGTCGGCGCCAACTATCGCGCCGTCTGCAGAGCCCGGTCCAGGGCGGAGTTCATTGCCCGGATGGGGATCGTGGAAGAGGAAGCGGATGAGACCGCGTATTGGCTCGAGTTGCTGGTCGAGCACGGCTTGATGAGTGCCGGACGGGGGGATGGACTGCTCGCAGAGGTGAACGAGATAGTGTCCGTGGCGGTGGCGTCAATCAGGACGGCCCGCAAGAGAAAGTAGCATGTCCGTCCACGGCCTTTTCTGCCGCACAGAGAGGGGAAGCACCAGACCGATGGGTGAAGACAGCGCGGGCGTCAATCCGCAATCCGCAATCCCCAATCCGCAATCGTCAGCGCCACTGCTGCGGGCCCGCGATCTGATCAAGGACTATCGCATCGGGCGGGCGCCGCTGCGGGTGCTGCATGGCGTCAGCATGGAGGTGCGCCCCGGGGAACTGCTCAGCATCGCCGGCCCCAGCGGGGCCGGCAAGAGCACGCTGCTGCACCTGCTCGGCCTGCTCGACACGCCCACCTGCGGCGCCGTCTACTACGGCGGGCGGGACCTGGCGGCCCTCTCGCCCGCCGAGCAGGCATACTGGCGCAACCGCCTGTTCGGGTTCGTCTTCCAGTTCTACCACCTGCTGCCGGACTTCACGGCGGCCGAGAACGTGTCCATGCCGGCGCTCGCCGCTGCGGGCGTGCTCGGCTGGCGGGCAGCCCGCCGTCGGGCCAGGCGGCGGGCGCTGGAGGTGCTGGAGCTGGTCGGCCTCGCCGGGCGCGCCCGCCACCGCCCGGCCCAGCTCTCCGGCGGCGAGCGCCAGCGCGTGGCCATCGCCCGCGCCCTGATCAACGAGCCCGACGTGCTGCTCTGCGACGAGCCGACCGGCAACCTGGACACCGACACCGGCGCCCGCATCCTGGAGCTGCTCGGCCGCGTGCGCCGCCAGACCGGCTGCACCATGGTGGTGGTGACGCACGACGAGACAGTGGCGGCGATGGGCGAGCGGACGCTGCACCTGGTGGACGGGCGCATCGTGGCCTGAACAGGGGCATGGAGTTGCGCCGCCTCCGGCCCCGCCGTATAGTTTGGATGGCCGGGCACGGGTTCTCGCACGGGAGGACGCGTTGGGGCAGAAGGTCTACGTCGCCGGTCGGCTCTGCGAGCGGGACGAGGCGCGCATCTCCGTCTACGACCACGGGCTGCTCTACGGGGACGGCGTCTTCGAGGGCATCCGCGTCTACGGCGGGCGCATCTTCCGCTGCCGCGAGCACCTGGAGCGGCTCTTCCACGGCGCGCGTGCCATCGCGCTGGAGATCCCCATGACGGCGGACGAGCTGGTGGAGGCCATGGAGGCCACGCTCGCCGCGAACGACCTGGTCGACGGCTACATCCGCCTCGTCGTCACGCGCGGCGTCGGCACGCTCAGCATCGACCCCTCCACGTGCTCCGACCCGCAGGTGATCATCATCGCCGACAGCATCGCGCTCTACCCCGCGCATCACTACGAGCAGGGCCTGGAGATCGTGACCGCTTCGACGGTGCGCAACCTGCCCAACGCGATCAACCCGCGCATCAAGTCGCTGAACTACCTGAACAACATCCTGGCCAATATCGAGGGCGCCCGGGCCGGCGCCGTCGAAGCGCTGATGCTGAACCACCTGGGCCACGTCGCCGAGTGCACCGGGGACAACATCTTCATCGTCGAGCGCGGCCGCCTGGCCACCCCGCCGCTGCACGCGGGCATCCTGGGCGGCGTCACGCGCGGCGTCGTCCTGGAGCTGGCCCGGCAGGCGGGCATCGGGGCCGCCGAGCGGGAGATGACGCTCTTCGACGTCTACGCCGCCGACGAGTGCTTCCTGACCGGCACGGCGGCCGAGATCGTGCCCGTGGTGCGTGTGGACGGACGGCAGATAGGCGGCGGCCGGCCGGGCGAGATCACGCGCAAACTGCTCCAAATGTTCCGGGAGCAAACCAACAGCAGCGCCGGCTGACACCGCCCACCGGCGGGCGCCGGCCGGACGAGGAGTGGGCAAGATGTACCGTGCATTCGACGGCGGCGCGGTCGGCGTGAACGTGGACTTCGAGGAGGCCGTCGAGCTGGCGGCCCACTACGGATTCGAAGGCGTCTGCCTGAACGTCGGATACCTGATGGAGAACGGCCCGGCCACCGTGGTGCAGATGCTGACCGAGCGGAGCCTGGAGCCGGGCGGCTGGGGGCTGCCGGTCGCCTGCCTCGCCCCCGACGAGAAGTTCAAAGACCAGCTCGCCGGCCTCGGGCCCGTCGCCGAGGCGTGCTCCCGCGCCGGCGACCACCGCTCCTTCACGTGGATCTGCCCCGCCTCCGACGAGCTGCCCTTCGACGAGATGTTCGCCCTCCTGCGCGGGCGGCTCACACGGGTCGCCGCCGTGCTGGCCGAGCACGACGTGCGGCTGGGGTTGGAGTTCATCGGCCCGCCGCGCAGCCGGGCGGGGCGCACCCACGAGTTCATCCACACCATGGACGGCATGCTGGAGCTGATCGACGCCGTCGGGGCCGCCAACCTCGGCCTGCTGCTCGACTCCTGGCACCTCTACACCAGCGGCGGCCAGATGGACGACGTGCTCGACCTGACTGACGAGCAGGTCGTCCAGGTGCACGTCAACGACGCCCCGGCCGGACTCGCCGTCGAGGAGCAGCTCGACAACGTCCGCGAGCTGCCCGGCGCCACCGGCGTGATCGACGCCGCCCGCTTCCTGCGCAACCTCGAGCAGATAGGCTACAGCGGCCCGGTCGTGGTCGAGCCGTTCTGCGAACGCGTCCGCCAGATGCAGGACCAGGAGGCCGTCCGCGTCACCAAGGAAGCGCTCGACGCCGTCTGGCCCGACTGACCGAACCCGATCACATGCGGAGCCCCTGACATGCCCCCGCCGCTCCACCAGAAGAGCTTCGTGCTGACCGTCGCCGAGTCCAAGCGGCTCATCGCTCGCGCGCTGAAGCGGCACCCGGCCGTGATCCGCGCCCTGAACCGCGGGATCGTCGCCGTCGCCAAGGGCACCACCAACGCCTACGTCTACGAGGAGCTCAGCGGCGAAGGGATCGACCGGGCGCAGTACTGCCTCGGCGTGACCCGGCCTTCGCGCGGCAGACAGGGCGGCGAGACCGGCGCCGGCGTGCCGGACCTCGTCCTGCGCGAAGGGCAGGCCATGGAGGGCGCCGCCGCCACCGAGATCGTCCGCCAGATGGGGCCCGGCGACGTCTTCATCAAGGGGGCGAACGCGCTCAACTACGACCTGCGCCAGGCCGGCATCCTGATCGGCCACCCCGAAGGCGGCACCATCGGCGCTGCCATCGGCGCCGCGATCGCCCGACGGGCCACGTTGCTGCTTGCCGTCGGGCTGGAGAAGAATATCCCCGGCGACCTGCACGAGATCTACCGCAACATGACCAGGGCGGGGGCCAACGGCGAAGGCCCCAACCTCTGGCCCGTCGACGGCGAGATCTTCACCGAGATCGAGGCCGTGCAGCTCATCAGCGGCGCCCGGGCCGGCCTGATCGGCGCCGGCGGCGTCGGAGGGGCCGAAGGCAGCGTGCGCATCTCCGTCTGGGGACAGCCCGACCAGGTGGACCGCGCCGCCGGCGCCATCGAGGACGTGCTCGGCGAGCCGCCCCTGCTCGGCCCCTGACGGCGGGGCGCACCGCCCCTGCGAAAGGACGGCACGATGGACGGACGAACCGGCGTTCCGCGATGCGCCTCGGCGGCCGTCGTCGCCCTGCTCCTGCTCGCCCTGCCGGCCGCCGGCGCCGAGCCGGCAGCGCCCTCCGCAAGGCGGGCGGACGTGACGGCGGAACTGGTGGCGGCCCTGTCGGGCGAACGGCCCTCAGCGCCCGAGATAGCCCTGCGCGCCCTGGACCTCTCACCCGAGCAACGCAAGCAGATGGAGCAGCTGCGGGCGCAGCATCGCGAGGAGGCCGGCAACCTGCTGGGCGCGCTGGACCGGGCCTACGCCGTCCGCGTGCGCGAGGCGCTCGGTGAAGAGCGGGCGCGGACCTTCGATGGCGTCACGGCGGCGTTGGCGCAGCTGGACGCCGAGGTCGCCGCCGCCCGGGCCGAACTGGGCGCGGCGATCGGCGAAGAGGCCCTGGAGGCTCTCCCCGCCGGGCTCCAGGCCGGCGCGGCGCAGCCCGAGGACCTGGCCGAGCTGAGCGCCGAGAAGCGCGCCGCGCTGCGCCGCCTGCGCGCCGAACGCCGGCGGGCCCTCTACGAGGCGCTCCAGCAGGCCGTGGACCCCGAGGCCCGCGCCGACCCCGAGGCGTGGAAGGAGCGGCGCCGCCAGGTCAGCCAGGCGCGGGAGGAGGCCCGGGAGCAGTTCCTGGCGGCCCGCCGCGAGCTGTTCAGCGCCGAGGAGCTTGCCCGGCTCGCGCGGGCGGAGGAGGCCCTGGCCGCCTACGCGGACCGGCTGGCGAGCGCCCGCCAGGCGGCGGCGGCCGAGCTGCTGCGCCTGCTGGGCGGCTCGGGCGGCGGCTGAGCAGTTCCGCCCGAGAGCTCTACGGGTCCCTGACACTTGAGATTATGGGCCGTGGTTCGGTGGCACGGGCTTCCCGCCGGGCCGGAGGGCCATGCCACACTAAGACGGCCACCGGTGGGGCCTGCGGCCGTTTTCCGCCTTTACGCCGATGGAGTCGTCCGTTAGAATACGGACCGTCGGAGGCGCTGTCGCGCCGGCCGACCCGCCCCGGCGTATGGCACAGCGCCGGGCGCGTGCCGCGCCGGTGCCGGGCCGCGAGGGGCGGCCTGCCCGGAGCCCGCTGAGCGCCGGCCGAGGCCGGCGCGGGAGGGAGAAGATGGCCGAGGCGGAGAAGATGGGCGGCCTCCCGCCCTTCGAGGGGAAGCCGCTGCGCGAGGTGCCCATCCCGGCGGCCGACGTCTGGAAGGAGGACCAGTACGGCAAGGCCGTCCTGGCCGAGTATAACGCGCGGGTGCGGCGCGAGTTCGACGACCATCCCTACCTGAAGATCTTCAAGGTCGGCGGCGGCGTCGTGCACGGCTCAAACCCCTTCGCCGTCTGCCTGGTGGACATGATCGTGCGGCCCGGCGTGCGCGTGGCCACCCCGCCCGACCTCCAGGGCATCCTGGACGCCCGCGGGAAGATCTCCGACCCGCCCAAGATACGCGGAGGCTACAAGGACTCCGGCCTGATCCTGCGCACCGTCAGCGAGCCGAACAGCTACCTGGGCGAGCGGGTCGGCGCGCAGCTCGGCCCGCGCATCGAGTGGCCCGCCGTCATCTACCTCTCGGGCCTGGAGCTCATCAAGGACCCCAAGAGCCCCTGCGGCCTCGGCTTCAAGTTCACCGGCAACACGGTCGCCTTCCACGCGCCGATCCTGAAGGAGAGGTCCGACCACTTCGACAACCACAACATCGACTGCGAGACGGGCCTGCCGACGCAGCTCGGGGGGGCCGGGCGCTACTTCTACGGCACCGAGGAGGGCCTCTCCCGCCTCTACCTGGGCCGGGGCTCCTCCATCGACACCATCTGGGACGAGCTCGGCAACTCGCAGGCCGACGGGCGCGTCGTCTTCGTCAAGAACGACGTGCCCCCCGGCAAGTTCTACGACTACGTGCGCCACCTCGACGCGACCGCCCGCCTGCTGGAGCCCTGAGCCCTGCCGCTGCGGCCGAGGCGCGATGACCTCCTCCCTCACTTGCCGAAGAACCGCCGGATGGACTCGGCGCTCATCTGCTCGGCGCCTTCGTCGCCCACCAGCAGCGCCTTGCCCTCGACGACGACCACCACCCGCTCGCCGAGCGCCAGGCAGGGGCGCAGCTCGGGCAGCGCGTCGAGCACGTTGAAGTAGGCGTCGCTGCCCCACTTCACCTTCAGCAGCGCCATCTCCTCGGTGAAACCGGCGTCGACGTAGACGCCGCCGAGCACGACGAACCGGCGCCCGGCGACCCTCCGCAGCGTGCCCTCCACGGCGCCGGGGCCGACCGCGTCGGCCTCGCGCCAGCCGCGCACGGCCTTGCTCAGCGCGATGGCCTCAGCGGTCGGCGCGCCGCCAGAGCCGAGCACCATCCGCTGCTGGGCCAGCTCCTCGCCCAGCGCCTCGCGCTCGCGCGCCTCGCCGGGCATGGCCGGCGCCGCGCCGAGGGACATCCCCTCGGCCTGGAGCCTGCTCAGCGCCTGCCCCCGCACGATGCCGTGGCGGCGATATGCCTCCTCGTCCTCCAGCACCAGGTAGCTGGTGTAGGGCGTGGCGATGCCGTACTCGGTGCTCAGGCGCACGACCTCCTCCTTGAGCTCCTCGGTCTGGCCGTGGAGGCGGATCTGGTCCAGCAGGTAGCCGATCTTGCGGCGCGCCCATATCTGCGGCAGGAAGGCGTGGCCCGCTTCAACCTCCGGGAAGCGGGCGTCGTAGGCGAACGTGCGCCGCTCGCCGCGCAGAAGGCCCTCCAGCTCGACGGCCACCTCGCCGCTGCCCGTGTAGCGGCCGAAGGCCACCACCTGGCTGCCGCGGAAAAGGTCGGGCAGCTCGCGGGGATAGACGTCGCGCACCTGCACCTCGCCGTAGTCCAGCTCCAGGTTCGCCAGCACGGGGTTGCTGACCTTGCGGAAGAGGGCGGCGATCCGGGCCTCGATCTCGCGCCCGGGGGCCACGTACTCGCTGTAGGCGCGCGTGGCGGCCGCGATCCGGTCCAGCAGCTCGACGCTCAGGTCCTCGGCGATGCCGAAGGTGAAGATGCGCACGTTGGCCCTGTTCGCCTCCTCGACCTTCGCCACGATTTCGTCGGGCCGGCGCGGGCCGACGGTCGGCTTGCCGTCGGTGGCAAGCACGGTCAGGTAGGGTCGGTCGGCCTCGGGCGCCAGGCTCAGCGCGGTCAGCGCCGCCTCGCAGAGCGCCGTGCCGCCCCGCGCCTCGAGCTTCTCCACGTAGGCGACGGCCTCCTTGACCGCCTCCGGCGTCGCCTCCGTGAGCCCCTCGCCGTAGACCTCGACGCCGGTGCTGAAGGTGATCAGCGCGAAGCGGTCGCCGGGGTTCAGCGAGTGGAGGCAGAACCTGGCCGCCTCCCGCGCGCTGGCGATCCGGTCCTGCTGCTTCATGCTGCCGCTGGTGTCGATGAGCAGGCAGACGTCCTTCGGCATCACCTTCTCCTGCTCGATCTCCACGCGCGGGGCGAGCATCAGCGCGAAGTAGCCCGGCTCGCCTTCGCGGCGGTGGGTGAGCAGGCTCAGGCCGAAGTCCTCGCGGCTCAGCGCGTAGAAGAGCGTGAAATCGGTCGCGAGCCGGGCGCCGGCCTGCTCGAAGCCGGCCACGGCGTGGCGGTCGTCCTTGCGCGTGACGCCGACCTCGTGCGTGGGCGAGTAGACGCTGGCGATGGCGTGCTCGGAGGCGATCTCGACGCTCACCGTCAGGTCCTCCAACACCTTCGAGGCCCGCTGCCCCGTCTTCAGGGGGAAGGTGTACTCGTAGACGCCGCTCTCGAAGGGCAGGGGATGGGTGTAGGTGACCTCGACCTCGGTGACACTGCGCGGCTCGATGGGGAAGACGCGCATGCGCAGCAGGCCGCTGTCGAGGTACTCCAGCAGGCCGGGGTCGCGGAGCCGGCGCACGATGTCCTCGTAGATCTGCCGTGCGCGCCCCGCCTCGACGACCTCGCCGCTCTGGCGCTTGCCGTTGACGTACATGGCGAACTCGCTCAGCGCGGCCTCGCGCGGCAGGGGGAAGACGTAGGTCGCCTCCAGGCGGCGGTCGGTGCTGTTGAGGAACTCCTGGGTGAGGCGGGTGGTGGCGAGGTTGCCCTCCACGCGGGCGCTCACCCGGTGGCTCTTGATCGCCAGCGGGGGGAGCTTGCGGTCCTCGGGGAACATGATCCCGCTCGCCGTCGCCGCCCGCCCGATCAGCATCAGCGCCAGGGCCGCACAGAGCATCGCTTGCCTCGCCTTCATCGCCCGACCTCCCGCATTCGAGTTCATTGGACTTGCGCTCCTCGGGTCTCCACACCATGTTGGACGCGCCAGCCGGGCGATATGTTCCGTGGGTGGGGTTCCCTTCCTTCGTGGTGATCCCCGCCGTCGCCGTTCTCTGTGGCCTCCGTGCCCCCGTGGTGAAGCCACCGGCGGGCTTTTCGCTTGATGCCAACGGTGGTTCTGCTATAATCGTCGAGGTCGCCGGGCGTTGCGACGGGCCGAGGGGTCCATCGCCGCCCGGGCCGACTGACGCCGGAGCAGGGGCGGCGCCGCCCCATTCCCCCTCTTCGCCCGTTCCCGCGACTCGTTACAGCAGCGGATTGCGCCGTGTTTGAGACGCTGACCGACACGATGGAGGGCTTCTTCGCGAAACTGCGAAGGAAGCCGCGCCTCACGGAGAAGAACATCGAGGACGGCCTGCGCGAGGTGCGCCTGGCCCTGCTGGAGGCCGACGTGCACTACCGCGTGGTCAAGGAGCTGGTCGGGCGCATCAAGGAGCAGGCGGTCGGCGAGGAGGTTATCCGCGGCGTCAACCCCGCCGAGCAGATCGTCAAGATCGTCCACGATGAGATCGAAGCCCTGATCGGCCCGGTGGACACGACGATCCCGATGCGGCAGGACGGCCCGACGGTGCTGATGGTCTGCGGCCTGCAGGGCAGCGGCAAGACGACCACCTGCGCGAAGCTGGCGCAGTACCTGCGGGAGAACTACTCCTGCGAGCCGCTGATGGCGGCGGCGGACGTGCACCGGCCGGCCGCCATCGACCAGCTCGAGGTGCTCGGCGAGCAGGTCGGCGTGCCCGTGGTCAGCGACCGGGCCGCCGACGCCGTGATGATCGCCATGAAGGCCCGCTTCGAGGCGGCCGAGCGGGGCCTGGGGCCCGTCATCCTGGACACGGCGGGCCGGCTGCACGTCGACGATGGGATGATGGAGGAGCTGCGCCAGCTCAAACGCCGCGCCCGGCCCGACCAGGTATACCTGGTGGCCGACGCGATGACCGGCCAGGACGCCGTCAACAGCGCCCTGGAGTTCAACCGGAGCATGGAGTTCGACGGGGTGATCCTGACCAAGCTGGACGGCGACGCGCGGGGCGGGGCGGCGCTCTCGGTGAAGGCGGTGACGGGCAAGCCGATCAAGTTCGTGGGGCTGGGTGAGAAGCTGGACAAGTTCGAGCCCTTCCACCCCGACCGGATGGCCGACCGCATCCTGGGCATGGGCGACGTGGTCGGCCTGGTCGAGAAGGCCCAGCAGGCCATCGAGGCCGAGGACGCCGAGGCGCTGGAGGAGAAGCTGCGCAAGGCGACCTTCGACCTGGAGGACTTCCGCAAGCAGATCCAGATGCTGCGCCGCATGGGCCCCCTGCGCGAGATCATGGGCCACCTGCCCGGGATCGGCTCCCGGCTCTCGCAACTGGAGGACTTCGACGAGGGCCAGGTGGACCGCATCGAGGCCGTCATCAACAGCATGACCCCCGAGGAGCGCCACAACCCGGCCCTGATCGGCGCCAGCCGCCGCCGGCGCATCGCCCTGGGCAGCGGCGCCGACCCCGTGATGGTCAACCAGCTCCTGAAGCAGTTCAAGCAGATGCGCAAGCTCATGCGCAAGCTGAGCAAGGGCGACATGGGCGCGCTGATGGACGCGATGCCGGCCGGGCTGGACGAGCTGCCCGGCGCCCCCGGCGGGGGGCGCGGGCGCCGGGGAAGGCGCCGCCGATAGAGATGAAGGCTCCCCGGGGAGCCGCACCCAAACCGTAACACAGGGGTTGCCGCGAACATGGTGAAGATCAGACTGACCAGGTGCGGGCGCCGCAACGCGCCCTACTGGCGCATCGGCGCCTTCGACAGCCGCACCCGCCGCGACGGGCGGCCGATCGAGTACCTCGGCTCCTACGACCCGCACCAGGAGAAGGACGAGGAGAAGATCACCTTCGACCGCGAGCGCGTGGAGCACTGGCTCAGCGTGGGCGCCCAGCCGACCGACACCGTGGCGCAACTGCTGCGCAAGCACGGGGTCGAGCTCTGAGCCGGGCGCGCCAGCGCCGGAAAGGCCCTCCGTGTCGCCCGATGAGCGCCGCCCGCTGAGGTTTGACATCCTGACGCTCTTCCCGGAGGTCTTCGGCCCGTTCCTGCGGGCCAGCATCCCCGGCATAGCCGCCGAAAAGGGGCTGGTCAGCTACCACCTGCACGACATCCGCCGCTACAGCCAGGACAAGCACCACAAGGTGGACGACAGGCCCTACGGCGGCGGGCCGGGCATGGTCATACGCTGCGAGCCGGCCTTCCGCTGCTACGAGGCCGTGCGCCAGATGGACGAGCCGGCCGGCCGGCTGCTGCTGCTCACCCCGCAGGGGCGGCGGCTGGACCAGGAGCTCGCACGCGAGCTGAGCCGCGAGGACAGGCTGGTGCTGCTCTGCGGCCATTACGAGGGATTCGACGAGCGGATCCGCCGCGGACTGCCGGCCGAGGAGGTCTCGGTCGGCGACTACGTGCTCAGCGGCGGCGAGGCGGCGGCCATGGTGGTGGTGGACGCCACGGTGCGGCTGCTGCCCGGCGCGCTGGGCCACGAGGAGTCGGCCCGGCGCGACAGTTTCGAGGAAGGGCTGCTGGAGCACCCGCAGTACACGCGGCCGCCGGAGTTCCGCGGCATGAGCGTGCCGGAGGTGCTGCTGAGCGGCGACCACGCGGCGATCGAGCGATGGCGCCGCCGGCAGGCGGAGGAACGAACGCGCAGCAGGCGATCGGACCTGCTCCCCGACCAGGACCAGTAGAGGCACGGAGAAAGCAGATGGCCAAGGGCAAGAAGCAACTGAAGGGGCAGGACCTGATCCGCTCCATCGAGCAGGACTACATGAAGCCGTCGGTCACGCCGTTCCGCGTCGGCGACACGCTCGACGTCGCCGTCCACATCCGCGAGGGCGGCAAGGAGCGGGTGCAGGTCTTCACCGGCACCTGCATCGCCCGCAAGGGCAGCGGCAACCGGGAGACCTTCACCGTGCGCCGCATCGTGCAGGGCCAGGGGGTCGAGCGCGTCTTCCCCCTCCACTCGCCCAACATCGAGAGCGTCAAGGTGGTGCGACGCGGCCGCGCCCGCCGCGCCAGGCTCCACTACCTGCGCGAGCGCACCGGCCGGCGCAGCCGCGTGCGGGAAGACATGCGCGAGCGTAAGGAAGAAGGGGCCGGCTCCGAGACGCAGTGATCAGAGCTCCTTGCCCAGCGCCGCGTAGCGCCGGCAGATGCGCCACCCGTTCTTGAGGTAGAACGGCGTGTTCGCCCAGTAGGCCCAGACGCGCGGCGTGCCCAGCTGCTTCATCTTCAGCATCGACGCCACCAGCAGGCACGAGCCGATCCCCCGCCCGCGCCGATCCGGCCGCACCGCCGTCGTGCCGAAGCTCCCCCGCTCGGCGCCGGGCTGGTAGTTCGCGTAGCCGAGCATCTCGTCTCTTCTGAGCGCCACGAACGTGTGCCGCCCTCGCCGGTAGCGTTCCTCCCAGCCGGGCGGGAACCAGGCCGGCATCTGGATCGCCTCGACCAGCTCCCGCAGGGCGGGCAGCATCCGCGCGCGGTAGGGCGTGATGCGGATCCCCTCCTCGGCCAGGCGCTCCAGCGCCGCCCGCTGATCGTCGCCCGGCGTGAACCCCTCCAGGTCGACCTCCACGTCGTGCAGCTCGCGCCTCTCCCGGTAGCCGCGCTCCAGGAAGAAGCCTACCTTCCCGGGATACTCCCTCGGTATGCCGGGGAAGAAGTGGCCGCCCGCCGCGTACTCGACCACCTGCATCCGCCGCCGGTCCCGCGTGCGGCCGAACGCCTCGCAGGCGGCGAGCAGCGCTTCGGCCGGGCCGCCCGCGCCCCAGTCCGCCGCGCAGAGCCCTTTCAGGAACGCCGCCTCGGACAACTGGCCTCGCTCGCTGGCCGGCGCCACGCAGCAGGCGAAGCCCGCGAGCGCGCCGCCGTCCTCCGCCACAAGGGCGCCCTCCGGCGCGTGGTGGGCGTCGCCGAAGATGATCCGCTCCAGCCGCTCGGCGCTGGCCCGGTCGCGGGGGTAGTCGGCGTTCCACAGGGCCGACGCAGCCGGCAGATCGTCCTTGCGCATTCCTCGCAGGGCGGGGGCCATCGTGGCAAGGTCTCCGCCTCAAGGGGCTCAGTGCAAGGGGGGCATTAGATAAAACAGGGGCGGCCGCCGCAACCGCCCGGCCGCAGCCTGCTACCCCGCGGCGCGGTATTCGGCGACCATCACGGTGATGTTGTCGCGCCCGCCGGCCGCGCGGGCGGCGGCCACCAGCGCGTCGCAGGCCTCGTGGATGTTGGCCGAGCGGGCGAGGATCGCTTCGATCTCCTCCTCGCGGACGCCGTCGGTCAGCCCGTCGGTGCAGAGGATCAGCCAGTCCCCTTTGCTCAGCTCGAGGGTGGCGACGTCGGGCCGTGCGTCGCCGCCCATGCCGACGTAGCGGGACAGGTGGCCGCGCATCGGGTGGGCGGCGGCCTCCGCCTCGCTGATGGCGCCGCGCTCCAGCAACATGCCGACCACCGAGTGGTCGTGGGTGAGGCGCTCCAGGTCCCGGCCGTCGAAGGCGTAGGCGCGGCTGTCGCCCATGTGGCCCACGTAGGTGAGCGGGGGGCGCACCAGGGCCAGGGCCACCGTCGCGCCCATCTTGTGCACGCCTTCCATCTGAGAGCACTCGAGGCGCATGCGGTGGTTCAGCGTGACGATGGCGTCGCGGATGGCGCCGGCGATGTCCCCGTCGCTGCGCTCGACGGTGCGGGTGACGTGCTCGCCGACCAGCGGGGGGAGCCACTCGCAGGTCAGGCGCGCGGCGACCTCGCCGGCCAGCTCCCCGCCCATCCCGTCGGCCACCACCAGCAGGCCCTCCTCGAGCCGGGCCAGGCAGGCGTCCTCGTTGTTCTCACGCACGCAGCCGGGGTCGCTGATCCAGCAGACCTCCAGCCCTCCGCCCCGGCCGCGTCCGGACTTGCGGGAATCGTTCAACGCCCCCCTCCCCCGCCCTTGCGCCGCCCCCCGCGCCTGGGGTTCAGGTCGAAGCGCGGGCCGGCGAACTCCGAGCCGGTGGAGTCCTCATCCTCATCTTCCTGCGGCGCCTCTTCCTCGTCTTCCTCGGGCAGGTCCAGGCTCAAGGCCAGGTCGGAGAGTTCCTTCAGGTCGGCGGCGCCCTCGCGGGGCCCGAGGGCCGTCCCGCAGATCCACTCCACCTTGTCGGCCACCTCGTCCATGGTGATGGTGCGTTCGGCCGGGTCGCGTCGGAAGCAGGCGGCGAGCAGCTCGGCCAGCGTGCCGGGCATCAGGGGGATGTCCTCCACGGCGGGGCCGTTCATCATGTAGCGGCGCAGCGCGCCCGGCGCCCGCGAGCCGCTCTGCCAGGCGACGCGGCCGACGAACATGTGCAGCACGCTGACCGCCCACGACCAGACGTCGGTGGCGGGGCCGAGCTCGCCCCCGCCGGCGAGCTGCTCGGGCGAGGCGTAGGCGCGGGTGCGGGCGTCCGACTCGGCGTACTTCCAGACCTTCGCCTCCCCCTTGTCGGAGAGCAGCACGTTGGCCGGCTTGAAGTTGTAGTGGACCAGCTCCTGCCGGTGCAGCCACGAGAGGCCGTCGGCGCTCTGGTAGGCGATCTCGAGCATGCGCGCCAGGTCACGCAGGTAGCCCTCGCAGACCGCCGTGTCCCAGCACGGGCCCTCGACGCTCTCCAGCAGCAGGAACGGCACGTCGGCCTCGTCGCTGAACCGCTCGGCGGCGAGCACGTAGGGGTGGCGGGGCACCGAGAGGGCCGTCTCGCAGTAGCGGCGGAACCAGCGCCGCCACCCGTCGCGGCCCATCACCCGCGGGCTCGCCCGCAGGATCAGGTGCCGGTCCTGGCGGAAGACGTCCTCGGCCCGGTAGAGGTAGCACGTGCCCGACTGGCGCACGAGCCCCTTGATGCGGAAGCGGTCGACCACCAGCTCACCGACCTCCCACGCCGCGCCGGTCGACGTCCCCTTGCGTTCGGACTGCACCGCCGTCTCCTCCGACAGGGGTGAACGAGCCACGTCTCAGACCTTGCCGCTCCGGACCAGTTCGGCGAACTTGCCGAAGCTGCGATCGTAGCTCTGCTCCACCTCGTCCGGGAAGCAGCAGCCCGGCAACTGGCGCATGGCCAGGTGGTAGCGCAGGCACTCGCAGCAGACCCCCTTGCGGGAGCAGCCCGGGTAGCTGCAGTTGCAGTCCGCCAGGTTCTCCTGTTGCTTGCATTCCATCGACACGGACCTCCCTTTCGCGCTGACGCGCATTGTAGGCGCGGGCGGGCGTCCTGGCAAGGTCAGACGGCCCCTGGGCTTGGCTACCAGCGGTAGGGGCGGCAGGGGTCGTCGCCGGCTTCGGGCGTATCGATGTAGTAGCTCTCTTCCCGGCGGCCGGGGCACCAGCCAGGACGTCCTGACCCGCATCTTCAACCAGTTCTGCATCGGCAAGTAAGCCGGCGCGCATACCGCCGCAGCCGGCAGGTTCCCCGGCCACCTCAATTGACAGAGCGGGCGGCTGCTAACAGCCCGGTGAAAAAGTGCCTGTCTGTGTACTATCCTATGAGCGTTCGGTTTCGG
>CAYSWA010000035.1:0-23007 GCA_964434535.1 uncultured candidatus Brocadiaceae bacterium
GTTAGCACGTGGACGCCCCGCCCGTCCAGGGCGTAGAGGCAGGCGGCGAGAGGGGCCACGAAGGTCTTGCCCTCGCCGGTATTCATCTCCGCCACGCAGCCCCGGGTCAGCGCGACGCCGGCGGCCACCTGGACGTCGTACTGGCGGATGCCGATGGCGCGTCGGGATGCCTCGCGCACCAGGGCGAAGGCCTCCGCCAGCAGCTCCTCCAGGGCCGCGCCCTTGCGGCGGCGCTCCCTGAGTTGCTTCATGCGGGACGTAAAGCCCCCGTCTTCAAGGGCTTGTGCCTTGCGCTCCAGGCGGTTGACGCGCTCGGCGAGGCGCCGGCAGCAGCGACGCCTTCGGTTTCTCAGGTAGAGGGGCATGCGGACGGTGATGAGAGGGTTGGGCCTGAGCCTGCGGTTCGGCTTGCTTGTGGCATTCCAGTATAACGGGGAGCGGCTGTCCCCGCCAGCGGGAACGGGCGGGGCGAACGCGAGTTCGACGCCGGACGCTCAGCCCCCCGCAGAAGGACCGCAGGGCGGCCCTGCGGCGCGAGGGGGCTGCGTGCGCGGGACAGCTTTGGCCTTGACATGACCGGGGGCAGACGTGATAATCTGCCGAGGTGCCCGGAAGCTGGGAAATGCCCCGGCTTCCGGTTTTCGGGCCGATGGTGCGCCCCCGGTCCCTGAAAAAGAGTGCGGCTCTGTCGAGAGGCCTGAGAGATGAAGAGGACGAAAGCGGCTGACTCCCCCCGCACGTCGCTGTCCGTTGAGCGCCTGGAACCCCGCCTGCTGCTGACTGCCATCAACCCCGGCGTTTTCGCCGAGCTGTTCGACGGGGACGATCTGTACTTCATCCAGGGCGAGTCGGCGGACGACCCCAGCGACCTGAGCCTGCAGGAGATGGACGGGGAGTGGATCGTCATCGCCTCCTACGAGGGCCCGGGCTCCGTGCAGTTCACCGATTCCGAGGGCGGCACCACTCTCGACTTCGGAGACAAGATCGGCGACATCCTCTTCTTCGACACCACTTCGGAATCGCACCTGGCCATCCGCAAGGGACGCTTCGTGGAGGGCTTCAGCCTGGACAGCGTGCCCGGCCCGCTGGAGGACCGGCCGGACACCGTCGAGGAGGCCTTCGAGATCACCGTTCCGACCGGGCTCAGCGGCGACACGACCGTCGAGTACAACAGCGGCCGGCAGATCATCTCGGCCAGCGGCGACGACGAGACCCCGCTTGTGGACTACTACACGTTCGCAGCCCAGGAGTTCGAGATCATCACCGTCTCCTCCATCGCGGCTGCCATACAAGTCACCATCGGCGTCCAGAGCGAGACGGACGGCCCGATCGACTGGGGCATCGTCAGCGGCGGCGCCTCCGAGGTTTCCTTCTCGATATTCGACCACAACGGCAACGACTCCGGGCCGGACGACCTCAACATCTTCCTGAAGGTCGTGCCGGTCGGCGCTCCGTACAGCATGGTGGTGGACCGCACCGAGATCGACTCTGCGCCGTTCAACAGCACCGGCACCGAGGACTTCCCGGACGTTCCCGACTCGGCCGACGAGATGGATCTGACCTTCGACGCGGAGTTCCAGACGGGTTACGGCGTCCGCACCCCGAAGGTGACCTTCACCGGCGAGGGCCCGGGCGATTCGGGCCACGACTGGTTCACCTTCACCATCCCGTCCGGGGCGACGATCTTCGCCGATAGCTTCGACAACGTCACCTCGCTGCTGCTGACCGACATCACCGAGACATCGGTCTCGCCCGGGCTCGACCTGGTGCTCGACGGCAGCTTTACCAACAGCGGCGACTCGGCGCTGAAGGTCTACATGAAGGTGGTCAACACCGCCGACTGGAGCTTCGCTACCTACATGGAGGCCCGGCCGCTCAACGAGATGGTGGTGCTCGACGTCAACGGCGCCGGCCTCTACCAGTGGTTCACGGCCTCGCGGACGCCGTGGATGGGCAACTTCGGGGGCACGGACGTCTTCGCGCCGGCGGGAAGCGGCGGCGCCGTCGTGACCGGCAACGTCACGTTCAACGCCGCCTCGACCGGCTTCGGCATGTTCCACCTCGACGGCCAGCTCAAGGGCCGCTTCGGCCTCGACGGCTCGACGCTCGACGCCGGCGAGACGGTCGAGGAGATCCGCGTCGGCTACATCGCCAACCCGCAGACCGACTTCCAGGGCACGACTTTCGGCGGCGTCTTCCTGGACGGCAACGTGGAGCGACTCCTGGTGGCGACCAGCGTGGCCGACTCGGGGACCGCGCCGGCCTCGGCGCCCGGCCAGGACCTTGCCGAGCCGGCCCGGATCACCATCGGCGGCTACCTGCTGGAGTTCCAGTCCGCCGGCACGGTCTACGCCGAGACGAGCATCGGCATGGGTCTCGGCGCGCTGCCGGACGTGAGTCCCGTCTTCGACCTGGACTTCGACCTCTGGGGCGGCGGAGTCATTGCCGGATCGAGCCCCGCCGAGGTCCGCTACCCCGACCTGCCGCCGACCTTCGATCCGCCTGCCGGCTGGCTCTACGGCGACTTCAGCGATCGCGAGTCCTTCAGCACCAGCATCGCCGCCGGCTTCGTCAACGACACCGAGACCAGCGCCTACGTGGTCGGCTCGCCGAACGGCGACTTCACTATCCACGGCCACGTTAACCCCTTCGCGTCGCTCGCCACGTCCTTCTCCGACCGGGATGACGTGCAGGACTGGTACGTCTTCAACGCGGGGCGCGGGCAGGAAGTGACCGTCGAGCTGCTGAGCGGCTCCAATGCGGCGCCCGTCTTCGTGTTCGGCCCGTCGGGCCGGGCCGTGGCCGTGGTCGGCACGGACGAGCCCGCCACGTTCGCCGCGGACGAGGGCGGCAACTACCTGATCATGGTGGGCAGCCTCGGCCTGTTCGGCGATCCCTTCCGGATCGCCCCGCTGCGCTCCTCGGTGGAATATGAAATCAGCGTTACCGGCACCATGCCCGTGGCGCTCGGCGGCCTGGTGGTCGGCTCCTCGCTCTTCGGCGCGCCGGTCGGGGCGGACATCGAGTTCGGCGACGATATCAACAACACAAACTTCGACGCCCACAGCATCGGCTTCATCGACGTGCGCGGCAACTACGTGGCCGTCTCGCTGACCACCACCGGACACGTCGGCTACCTGGCGGGCGACCGGATGGCCTCCAACGACGGCGACTACGCCGAGTTCGACATCGGGGGGAACCTGGACAGGCTCGAGGCCCGCACGGGCGACCTCCAGTTCAACATCATCAACGTGGACGGCACGCTGGGTGAGTTGTCCGTGCTGGACGGCAGTCTCGGCGACACAGTGTTCCTGGGTTTGCGGCAGATCGACGTGGGACAGGGCGCGGGCAGCGTGGTCGTCGGCGGTGACTTCCTCAGCGATATGGATGTCTTCGACGTCGGCGTGGACCTGTTCTACGTCGGGGGCAGCTTCGGCATGAACGTCTTGCCCGCTGCCCTCAACTGCGCCACGGGCGCCGACGTTCAGTTCGCCTTCGTCGGCGGCGACATCTACGACCAGGGAACGCTGGTCCCCCCGGTGTTCATCGGGGAGGGTGAGACCGTCCAGCACATCGACGACGGCGGCGGGCGCATCGCCATCAGCGCCGTCTCCACCGTCCGGTCGTTCAACCCCGGCCTGCCCGGCCCTATCCTGGCTGAGCCCGCGTTCGCTTCCTACCGGTTCGTGCCGGTCGGGCGGACCTCCGGCGGTGCTGTCGGTTCGGCCATCGTCAGCATCACCGCCAACGACGGGCTCGACATCGAGGCCCTGACCGGTCGGGTCGACATCGGCGTGGTCACGTTCCAGCACCGAAGCCTGGGCATAGCCTCAGGGGCGCTCAGCGTGTCGCCCTTCCTGCGCGTCAAGCCCGGCGACGACCCGTTCGCCGAGGTCGACGTCTTCGAGGTGAACGCTGATCCGGCGGCCCCGACGTTCCTCTCGCAGATCAGGAACGAAACGCGCCATGGCGACATCATGCGCATTACGATCCCGGTCCTCGGCCAGACTTACGCCAGGGGCAGCATCGGCGTCACCGACCAGCTCGTCGGGGGCGGCATGCTGCTGAACCCCACGGCCGTGCTGCCGCAGCAGCGCGAGCTTTTCGCCTGGCCGGGGGGTGAGGCCCCGTACGTTCGTTATGACCCGACGATCGGCTGGGCCACCGGTGCGGGGAGCAGTCTGGACTTCACCAACCCTCGCCGCGTCCACGACAACCGCTATGTCCACTTCTCGCCCTTGTTGAGTTCGGTTGTCGTCGGCGATTCGCTCGGCGACGTCGACGTCCTGGGGAACGTGGTGGTCAACGCCGACGGCGCGGTCGGCGGGCCGGCGTTCACGCTGCGCGGCATAGCCTACGGCGCGGGCGTCTTCGACGGCGTGGCAGGCGTTGTCTCCGGCTTGCCCGCCCGGATCGACGTGGGCATGGGCTTCTCCGGCGGCCAGGGCGGCACGCCGGCCGGCGGCGTAATGACCGCTGGCACGATCGGCCGCTTCGTGGCCAACAACGCCACCATCTCCGGCCCCGTCTTCGCCGCCGGCGGGATCGACCGCATGCTCCTCAACAACACGATGCTCGACCAGGCCATCGTCTCCTCGTCGCCGGACTTCTCCGACGCGGCGTTCTGGGACACGATCAACTGGCCGGGCTCCGGTGCGCTGGGCTTGCTGCGCATCACGGGCTGGAACGGCGGCATCAACGAGTCCATCATCCAGGTCGGGGAGATCGGCCGGATCATCCTCGGGCCGGGCACCGACGGCATCGTGGACTCCAACATCTGGGCCAGCGGGGATTCCTTGACCGAGCGGGGCATCGGCCAGATCATCATCCGCAGCGGCGGCCTGGACAACACCGGCGCGCCGCCGTTCGGCAACCGCAGCGAGACGATCTTCTCGCCCCAGAACATCGGCACGATCAAGGTCCAGGGCCTGGTGGCCCGCTCCGGCGTGCTGATCGGCAACCCCGTCATCGCCAACGCGAGCATCCGCGGGATCAAGCACATCGACAAGGTCATCGCCGCCGGCGACATCGTGGTTGACCAAACCGGCTCCGGCACCGAGCAGATCACCGCGATCCTGGGCATGAAGATGCTGAAGGCCGACAACATCATGACCGGACCGGGCGACGAGCTGCACATCGGCGCCGCCGAGCTCCAGCGGCTCATTGTGCGCAGCGACCTGGCGGCCGACGTCGTCGTGGACGGCCGCATCATCCGGTTGGTCATCGGCGGGTCGCTGGACGGCGACCTGATCTTCAACGGCCCGCACAGCCACCTGGAGCACGCCGTCATCCGCCAGGGCGCCACGGGCGACATCATCGCCGGCGGGTGGATAGGCGTGCTGAGGATCCTCGGCGGCGACGCCGCCGGCGACATCGGCGCGGGCGCCAGCCGGCCCGGCACCAACACCGCCATCGGCGCGCTCATCGTGCCCCACGGCGAGCTGGACGGCGAGGTGTTCACCTTCATCAGCGTTCCCACGCTGCGGGCCGGCGGCGGCATCGGCAAGATCATCGTCAAGGACGATATCGACGGAAACATCACCGCCACCAGCTACTTTGACGTGGTGCGCGGCGTGCCGACCGTCGCCGACATCGGCCTGATCAAGGTCGTCGGCGGCGATCTGAACGGCGACGTCACGATCCAGAGGAACGACCCCGGCGACCCGCAGGACCCGGGCGGCGACCTGCTCAAGCTGATCATCCTCAACGGCGACCTGAACGGCGACGTCACCATCGCCGGCGACATCGGCCTGCTGAAGGTCATCAACGGCGTCATCACCGGCACCATCACCACCACGGCCAGCGACGTCGAGCGCATCATCGTCGTCGGCCCCGGCGCGGGCATGTCGGCCATCGCCGCGCCGATCGACATCGCCGGCAGCCTCGGCCTGCTGAAGGTCACCAACGGCGACGTGGACGCGACGGTGACCGTGGACGACTACACCGGGCGCGTCATCATCGTCGGCGACGTCAACGCCGACATGACCTTCGGCGAAGGCGACCCGGGCGACGGGCTCGGCCTCTACAGGCTCAAGGGCGACCAGGACGCCGAGCTGAGCGTCCTGGGCGACGTCGGGCGGATCCTGCTGATCGGCGGCCAGGTCACCAGCAACGGCGACGCGCTCGACCCGCGCATCGAGGTGGCGGGCGGTCTCGGGCTTCTGAGGGCCACAGGCTACAACGGCGGCGGGGCGGCCATCGACGACGAGGTGAATGTGGATGGGCGGCTCGACCGCTTCATCCTGCGCAGCGCCGACATGAGCGGCGCGCTGGAGGCCGGCTCCATCGGCACCGCCATGTTCATGGGCCCGGGCGGCGTGACCGCCCCGGTGAGCTCGAACGGGAACCTGGACGCGCTCAGGACCTCCAGCGGCGGCATCAACGCCCCGGTGGACGTGTTCCACTACGCCGGGCGGATCATCTCCGCCGGCGACGTGAGCGCCGACGTGACCGTCGGCAGCGGTTTCCCCGGCTCGGGCCTGGACCGCCTGGTCGTGCGAGGCGACCTGAACGACGGGGATGTGCTGCTGAACGGGTTCGGCAACGAGATCATCGTCCGAGGCAACATGACCGACAGCACCATCGACGCCACGACGCTGGGCCGCGTGCGCATAGGCGGCGCGCTGACCAGCGCGACCTCCGACGAGATCCACGCCGCCATGGGCAGCTTCGGCCTGATCGTGTCCGGCACGTTCTACGACGTGGACGGCTCGGACTTCTTCTTCGACTTCGGAGCCGTGCACGCCTACGTCGGCTGATTGAGCACGGTTGAGCAGAATCACGCAGCGCGCATGCCGAGAGCGCTGAGTTGCTGTCTGTGACCAGGGAGACGTTATGTCCATGGGCGGGAGGAACAAGATGGACGGCGCCAACATCCCGAGGGCCCGGCTCGCGCTGGAGCTCCTCGAGCCACGCCTGCTGCTGTCGGCGGGCCTGACCGAGACGATCGCGACCGAGCAGGGCGAAGTCGAGGTCGCCGCCGGGCAGATCATCGTCGGGTTCGAAGACGGCTCTTGCGACCCCCAGGACCTGCTGGCCGGCTACGAGGGCTCGGCCCTGCTGTGGCAGTACGAGATGTTCCCCGGCGTGATGCTCGGCCTGCCGGACGACCACTCCGTGCAGCAGGGGCTCGACGTGGTCAAGGGCCTCGGCGGCGTCAAGTTCGTCGAACCCAACTACGTCGTCAGCGCCGCGCAGCTCTTCCCGGACGACCCGGACTTCACCGAGCTGTGGGGCATGCACAATACCGGCCAGAGCGGTGGCACCGCTGACGCGGACATCGACGCCCCCGAGGGCTGGGAGATCGCCACCGGCAGCAGCGACGTCATCGTCGGCATCATCGACACCGGCATCGACTACACCCACCCCGACCTGGCCGCCAACATCTGGACCAACCCCGGCGAGATCCCCGGCAACGGCATCGACGACGACGGGAACGGCTACATCGACGACGTCTACGGGTGGAACTTCTTCAACGACGACAACGACCCGATGGACGACCACGGCCACGGCACGCACGTGGCCGGCACGGTCGGCGCCGTGGGCGACAACGCGCTCGGCGTCACCGGCGTCGCCTGGTCGGTCTCGCTCGCCGCGCTGAAGTTCCTCGGCGCCGACGGCTCTGGGTTCACCTCCGACGCCGTTCGCGCCGTCGAGTACGCCACGATGATGGGCTTCGACATCACCAACAACAGTTGGGGAGGCGGGGGCTTCAGCCTCGCGCTCTATGAGGCCATCGAGGCGGCCGGCGCCGCGGGCCAGCTCTTCGTGGCCGCCGCCGGCAACGACGGCCTGGACAACGATACCTTCCCGCAATACCCCTCCAGCTACGACCTGGACAACATCATCGCCGTGGCCGCTACGGACGACGAGGACGCCCTGGCCGGCTTCTCCAACTACGGCGCGACCAGCGTCGACCTGGCCGCCCCGGGCGTGAGCATCTACAGCACGACGATGGGCGGCGGCTACGGGACGATGAGCGGGACCTCGATGGCCAGCCCGCACGTGGCCGGCGCCGCCGCGGTGCTCAAGAGTTTCAACCCGCTCCAGACCCCCGCCGACCTGAAGGCGGCGCTGCTTACCGGCGTGGACTCCCTGCCGGCCCTCACCGGCCTGATGGTCAGCGGCGGCCGCCTGAACCTGAACGGCGCGCTCGGCGCCGCCATCCCCCCCGTCGAGGGCGTGGACCTGGTGCCCCTGACGCCGCAGTTCATCCCCGACGGCCTGTTCGGCCTGACCAGCGTCCAGATCTCCTATTCCGTGCGCAACCTCGGCGACACGGCCACCGCCTCCGACTTCGACATCTCCTTCTACCTCTCCGACGACGACGCGCTCGGCGGCGGAGACGACATCTTCCTCGCCACCGATACCGTCACCGGCGGGCTGCCCGCCTTCGGCACCGCCTCGGGCACGATCCTGGTGACCGGCTTCCCGCCGAGCGACCCGTTCGGCACCGACAGGACCTACTTCCTGCTGGCCGAGGCCGACTCGGGCGACGACGTGGTCGAGGCCGTCGAGGACAACAACCTGGCGAGCGCCCCGGCCGACTGGACCCACGCGACCGTCTTCTACGACGACTTCAGCACGGACATGGGCTGGAGCGGCCTCCAGAGCGACCGGTGGGAGCGCGGCGCCGCCACCGCAGGCGGCGGCGAGTTCGGCTTCCCCGACCCGGGCACCGACACCACCCCGACCGACGACAACTTCATCCTCGGCTACAACATCGGCGGCGACTACGAGAACAACATCACCAGCACCCGCTGGGTCACCTCGCCGGTGATCGACTGCACCGGCCTGTTCGAGGTCACCGTCCAGTTCCAGCGCTGGCTCAACGTCGAGCACCCCTGGTGGGACCACGCCTACTTCCAGGTCTACAGCGGCTCCTCGTGGGCGACCGTCTTCGAGAACAGCGACCAGATCAGCGACTCATCCTGGCAACTGGTAGAGTTCGACGTCTCGGCCTACGCCGATGAGAACCCCGCCTTCCGGATGCGCTTCGGCATGGGCCCGACCGACAGCTCGTGGCGCTTCTCCGGCTGGAACATCGACGATATCAACGTGGTCGGCGCGCTCGTGCCCGACAGCGTGCCGCCGGTCGTGACCGACGTGGCTGTTGCGCACCCGCACACCGTGCTCGACCCGACCGTCATCGCCGTGCAGTTCAACGAGCGGATGGCCGGCAGCACGCTGGAAGACACGGACAACTACTCGCTGGTTGAGAGCGCGACGATGACGCCGATCGCCATCGACTCGATCAGCGCCGGCGAGTCGAGCGTCGAGTTGAGCGTGGAGACGCTCCTGCTGCCCGGCGTCAGCTATCGGCTCACGCTCGAGGGCGACACCATTGGCGCCATAGCGGACATCTGGGGCAACCTGCTGGACGGCAACGCCGACGGCACCCAGGGCGACGACTTCATCTATGACTTCGGCTTCCCCGGCATCCAGAGCGCTTCGGTGGGGGTCTACGGCGGCTACATCACCTTCTACGACACCGACGCCGCGGTCATGCGGGACGTCAACGTGCATGCCGTCGCCGACATCCGGGGCAACGACACGGTCGGGATCATGGGGGTGGTCCTGCGGCCCCAGTACTCTCCCTTCGGCGTCGTCATCGAGCAGAAGCCCGGCTCCTCGCAGGGCATCTCGGTCATCGACAGGACCTTCCGCCCCCATCCCATCGCGTTCGTCATCGTGGACGGCAACGTCGATAGGGCCGTCTTCCGCTCCAACCTGGACGGCATGCCCCTCGGCGGCTTGAGCCTCGGCATGGGCGTGACACTGCCGCAGGACGTGGACGGCGACGGCGAGACCGACGACGCCACGGCGTTCGTGTGCTTCGGGGACCTCGGCCTCTACCGTTCCCAAGGCCACGTCACCGGCGACGTGGTAGTCCACGGCTCGGCCGGCCGGATGATCTTCGGCAACAGCCACTCCTCGTTCGCCGCCGACGTGGTCATCGACGAGAACCTCGGCCTGCTGCGCTCCACCGACCCGGTGGGCGGCTGGACCTCCGTGGGCGGCAGCGCCGGCGCCTTCAGGGCGCTGGGCGGCACCGCCGAAGGCTTCGGCCTCGAGGTCGAGGGCGACCTGGATCTCTTCCTGAGCGTCGGCACCGTCATGGGCGACGTGCTGGTCGGCGACGACCTGGACTTCCTGCTGGTGCGGGCCGACGACACCGTCGCGCTCGCCGACGACGTCTCCGTCGGTGGCAACCTGGGGCGCGCCCGGTTCGTCGGCGACGTGCTCGGCAACGTCACCGTCGGCGGCAGCGGCGGCGTGGTCGTGGTCACCGGCGACACCGGCGCCGGCATCGTACCGTCCGGGGCGGACGGCTATGGGGCGGAAGTGGCCTGGAGCGGCATGTTGTCGTTCGGCAACGGGCTGACCCGCTACGTCAACGGCGGCGTGTTCAGTGGCGCGCTGATGGTCACCGGCGACGTGGACCGGGTCGTTATGCGCGACGGCGTGGACGGCGCGCTCATCGACATCAACAGCTCGCTGGCCAAGCTGATCGTTCGGGGCGACTTTGTCCGCTCCGCCTGCTATGTGGACGGGCCGTTGGACCTGGTCAACATCACGGGCGAGTTCTACGCCAGTTGGATCGACGCCGCCACCCTCGATAAGGTCAAGATCCGCGAGGGGATCGGCAGCGACGAAGGCGACTACGAGATCCACGCCGAGAGCGGCGCGTTCCTCCTCATCGAAGAGGGCAGGCGCCACCTCGTCGACGAGTCCCACTCCCTGTGGTTCGACGACGTGCACGTCTGGGTCGGCGAAGACGACTGATCGGCCTGACCTCCGTGCATTGGCCTACGGAAGCGCCGGGCCCTGAGCCCGGCCGACGCCGGTTCTCCCCACCCCTTGCGATCGGTTTGGAGACATGAACGCCCTCACTCGCCGGGCCCTCCTGCTCGCCGTCTGCCTGCTGGCCATGGCCGCCCCGCGCGGCCGGGCGGCGCCGGCCGAAGAGGAGGACTTCTACACCCGTTTCTGGCCGACCACCAGCCTGCCCCGCACAAGCGTGCTGCTCTCCTCGAAGCTGAACGAGACGGTGAGCGCCGTCAACGTGGAGGAGGGGCAGCGCGTCGCCGAGGACGTGGTCCTCGTTCGCTTCGACGGCCGGCTTGTCCGGGCCCGCATCGCCATGGCCGAGACCGAGGCCGACTTCGCCGCGCGCATCGAATCGGCCCAGAAGAGCTACGAGTTCTACCGGCGCGAGCACCAGAGGCTCTCCGAGCTGCGGGCCGGGGTGGATATCAGCGAGTCCGAGCTGCACAGAGCGCGCCTCCAGATGGAGACCGCGCGCCTGGAGCTGGCCGAACTGAAGCGCGCCGCCGAGCTGGCCGAGCGCCGCCTGGCCTACTACCGCGCCGAGGCGCTCAACTACGAGGTCCGCTCCCCCATCGACGGCGTCGTCTCGCACGTCTGGGTCGAGCCCGGCGAGATGACCGAGGTCGCCCAGCCGCTGCTGGAAGTCATCGATCCCAACCTCATCGAGGTGCGCGTGCAGCTCGACGAGAGCTACGCCCCCAACGTGGCGCCCGGCCAGGGGGCCGTGGTCGAGTTCCCGGCCGCCGGCGAGCGGCAGTTCGACGGCCGGGTCCGGGTGGTCTCGCCCTACGTGGACAGCAGCAGCGGCTTCTTCGTGGTGAAGGTGCTCGTCGAACCGGACTCCGACCAGGTCAAGCCGGGCATGGCCTGCCGCGTCCGCTTCGAACCATTCCCGGCCCCTTAACCCTCCGGACAGGACCGTGGCCGTCACCGAGCAGAAGCCCCCGCCGATCCGCACCGACCTGGAGATCGTGCCCCAGTACTACCGCGGGCAGCTCTGCTACGTGGCCAAGGACCCGGTCACGCTCAACTACTACCGCCTCGGCGAGGCCGAGTACATCGTCCTGAAATGTTTCCAGCGCGGCATGGGCGTGGAGCAGATCCAGCGAGAGGTCAAAAACAAGACCGGCCAGGAAGTCTCCTCCTTCGAGATATACAAGTTCGCCAACCAGCTCCAGAGCTCCGACCTGCTCAAAAGCAAGGGCATGGGCGACGTGCGGCGCCTGGCGCGCAACAGGCGCAAGGCCAGGCGGCGCCGCGTCAAGCAGTTCATCTCCAGCTACCTGTTCATCACCATCCCGCTCTGGGACCCCGACCGCTTCCTGGACAGGCTGATGCCCGCCTTCCGCCTGATCTGGCGGCGGAGCCTGTTCCTGCTCTGGCTCGTGCTGACCGGGGCCGCGCTCTACGTGATCGTGGAGAACTTCGGCGTGCTGGTCGCCGACGCCTTCTCGCTGCTGAGCGGCTGGAACCTTCTGATCCTGAGCGGCGTCGTCTTCGGGGTGAAGTTCGTCCACGAGCTCGGCCACGCGCTCACCTGCAAGCACTTCGGCCGCGAGGTGCACGCCATCGGACCGGCGTTTCTGGTCTTTCAGCCCTGCATGTTCACCGACACCTCCGACGCCTGGCTGCTGCCCTCGAAGTGGGACCGCATCAAGGTTACCTCGGCCGGCATCTTCATCGAGGTGATGCTTGCCGCGGTGGCGGCGCTGGTCTGGATCTGCTCCGAGCCGGGCTTCCTCAAGCAGGTCGCCTACACCACCATGGTCACGTGCAGCATCAGCACGGTGCTGTTCAACGCCAACCCGCTCTTGCGCTTCGACGGCTACTACATCCTGTCGGACCTGCTGGAGATCCCGAACCTGCGCATCCGCAGCGAGCAGTACCTGGGCTGGCTCTTCGACCGCTACGTCCTCGGGCTCGACGCGCCCGCGCCGAAGGTCGATCCCGATGAACGCACCACGTTCGTGCTCTACGCCGTGGCCCGCGCGTTCTACAAGGCGTTCATCGTCCTCTCGATCGGCTTTTTCCTCTACAGCATCTTCGAGCCGCTCGGCATCATCACGTGGGCCACTTCGTTCTATGGCATGGTGCTGATGCCTCTGTGGAAGCGGGGGCAGCGGATGGCGCAGCAGTACAACAGCGGCAAGGTGCGCAGCCATTACCTGCTGGTGGTCGCCGGCGTCATAGCGCTCGCGGCCGGGCTGCTGCTCATCCCCATCGCCCACAGCGTCGATGCCCCCTGCGTGGTCACGCCGGCGCAGGCCAGCGTGGTGCGCGCGGCGGAGCCCGGCCGAATGGAAGAGGTGCTGGTGGCTCCCGGCGCGCGCGTGGAGGCCGGCCAGGCGCTGGTCAGGATGTCCGCCCCCGCGCTGACGCACAGGGCCGAGAGGATGCGCCACCTGCTGAGGGAGGTCGAGGTGCGGCTGCGCCAGACCCTCGCCGAGGACGCCGCCGCCTATACCATGCAACAGAGGCAGAAGAAGCAACTGACCGAAGAGCTGCGCGAGCTGGAAGCACGCCTCGAACGCCTCGTGCTCCGCGCGCCCCACGCCGGCGTCGTGGTCGACCTGCACCGGCTGGAGACGAACGTCCGCACGCCCCAGCACGGCTTCGTGGAGTTCCCGCTTCAGCACGGCGCCGCATACTTCGACGCGCTGGTCGGGGCGAGGATAGACGCGGGCACGGGCATCCTGGCCGTCGCGTCCACCGAGGGCTACTACCTGGAGACGTTCGTCTACGAGCGGGACCTCTCGGACCTCTCGCCGGGCGACCGGATGGTCTGCATGCTGCGCTCCGGCGGACTGGAGACGTTCGAGACCTACGTGCAGTCGATCACACCGGTGGACGTGAAGGCCATCGAGAACGTCGGCATCACCCTGGCCGACGTGGGCTACATTCCGGTCAAACCCTCCGCCGAGGGGCAGCAGCCGCTGGTGACGCTGTTCCGCGTGCGCAGCGGCCCGCAGCTCGATGAGGGGCGGCTGCTCTGGGGACAGACGGGCAAGGCCCGCATCGTCTACGGGCGCGGACCGGCGGGCAAGTTCTACTTCGGCCGCATTGTGCGGGCGCTCAGGCTTCGGCTCCAGAGGACGTAGGCCCGAGGCGGACAGGAGGGGACATGGGGCGGCGAGCGGCGGCGGCGTTGGCGGCGGCGTTCTGCGTGTTGGTGGCGGCGGCCGGCTGCACCGCGGCCGACCCGTTCGCCCAGTCCACGGCGACGCCCCGGGCCCCTTCCTGGCGCTACCGGGGAGCCGCCGACCGGCGGCCCTTCCTGGAGCCGCCGCGCGCCGTCCCCCGCCCCGAGGCCGGACCCCTCTCGCTGGCGCAGTGCATCTACATTGCCCTCCAGAACAACCCGGCCGCGCGCGTCTCCTGGCATGCAACGCTCTCCGCCGCTTCCTCCGTTGGACAGAGCCGCGGCCAACTGCTGCCCCAGGTCGACTTCACCGCCACCGCCCAGCGCCAGAAGGTGCAGGTGCTCACCGAAGTCGAGGCCGAGTTCATCCGCACCACGTACGGCGCGAACTTCGGCGTCAGGCAACTCCTGCTGGACGGCGGGGTGCGACGCGCGCAGATCAAGGGGGCCGAGGCGGCGCTGCGCACCGCTGACTTCCGCCACAACGCCACGCTGCTGGACGTGGCCCTCCAGACCGAGGCCGCTTACTACCGGTACCTGGCCGCGCGAGCGCTGCTGCGGGTCGCCCGCGAGGCGCTCGACCAGCGCACCAGGCACCTGCAACTCGCCCAGCGACAGCTCGAGGCGGGAGTCGGCCGCGAGATCGAGGTATACCAGGCCAGGGCCGAACAGGCCGACGCCGAGCTGGCCCTGGTGGAGGCCGACAACGGCGTGCGACTGGCGCGCGGGCAGCTCGCCAATGCCATGGGGCTGCGCGCCGACACCCCCCTGGAGGTCCGGGACATCCCGGACAAGGCCCGAGAGGGCGAACGCCGCGACATGGCCGAGCTGCTGCGACAGGCCGCCGAGGACCGGGCCGCTCTGAAGGCCGCCGCCGCCGAGATCGCCCGACTCGAGGCGGGCCTCCGCGAACAGCGCGCCGCCCGCTGGCCGGAGCTCAGCGCCTTCGCCAACTACGGCTACAGTGGGCTGCACCTGCTGTCGAAGGAGCGCGACGAATACACGGTCGGCCTCCAGTTCAGCCTGCCCATCTTCACCGGCTTCCAGCGTTCCTATAGCATCCGCCGGACGGAGGCGGAGCTCCAGCGCGCCCTGGCCAGCTACCAGAGCCAGCTCCAGGGCGTGGAGCTGGAGCTGTGGCAGGCATACTCCGAACTGATGCGCGCCGAGCAAGCCATCGTGGCCGCGCAGGCCTTCGTCGAAAGCGCGCGCCAGAGTCAGGAGGCGACCGAGAACGCCTACCGTGCGGGCAAGGCCACCATCGTGGAACTGATCGACGCCCAGACCACCCTCACCCGCGCCCGCACCCGCGAGGAGACGGTGACCCTTGAGTGGCACATCGCCATGGCCCAGCTCGAAAGGGCCGTGGGCCGCAGTTGGAGCATGAACGCCGGCGAGGGCGAACGTCAACCCGAGCGCCAGGGCAGGCCGCTGCGCGCCGCGCCGGCCCCCGGCGGGGAGCCGACGCCATGAAGCGTCGGACGCGCCGGATCCTCGTTCGCCTGTTCGAGGCCGCCATCATCGTGGCCCTCTTCGCGGTCGGCTTCTTCCGAATCCTGCGCGGCTGCGGCGCCTATCGCTGAGCGCGCGTGTTGAACCGGCGTTGTGCGGTTCCCTACAATCGCCTGCCGGGGCGACAGGCGCCTGTCGCCCGCTGGCTTGAGCCGTCCGGCCGGAGAGTTTGCCGTGAACCGAAAGTTGATCGCGCTGCTGGTGGCCGCCGCCGTGCTGCGGCTCTGGATCGTTTTCACGGCCGCCGGCGTCAACTCCGACGCGTTCAAGTACGCCCTCACCGCCCGTCGGATCGCCGAGCAGGGCGTGGTGGCCGGGTTGCGCGGCGACTACTTCTGGCCCTACTACCCGGTCAACCGCCAGCTCGTCTTCTACCCCCTGACGGGCAGCATCGTGATGCGGGCGGTGGGGGACGAGATCCTGGCGCTGCGGCTCGTCTCGGCCCTCGCCGGGGTCGGCCTGGTCTGGCTGGGGTTTGTGCTGGCGCGGGACCTCTTCAGCAACGAGGCCATCGCGCTGCTCTCGGCGGCGATCCTGGCCTTCCACTCGGAGTTCGCGCGCGCTTCGGCGGCGGTCTACCGGGAGGTGCCGATGGCCTTCCTGGTGGTGCTTGCGTTGGTGCTTGCGCTGCGGGCCATGCGGGCGGAGCGCTGGTGGCCGGCGTGGGCGGCGGGGGCGGGGCTGACGCTCTTCGCGGCGTTCATGACCCGCCCGGACGGGGCGGTGGCGGCCGTCGTGGTCGGGCTGATCGCGCTGCTGGCCCGGGGGAGGGCGCCGCTGCGGCGGCGCGTGGCGATCTGTGCGGCGATGGCCGTCGCGTTCCTTGCCCTCCAGGCGCCGTACATGCTCTGGCTGCGGCGCGAGACGGGCCGCTGGATGGTCACGCAGTGGCAGGTGACCAAGACGATGACCGAGGCCGAGAGCGCCGGCCGGTTCCTCCTCGGCAAGGGAAGGGCGCCATGAGCGTGCTGGAGAAGGTCCTGCTCCACGCCGAACAGCTCGACGACGCGCTGGACCCCCTGATCCTGTTCGGGCTCGCCTACCTGGCCGTGCGCGGCTGGCGGCGCGTGAAGGGGCTGACGGGCGCGCGCTTCGGCGTGCTCTGCCTGGTGGGGTTCATGGCCGCTTACATCCTGACCTGCGCCACGGTGACGCCGCACTGGGTGCAGGAGCGCTACTACCGGCCCATCATCCCCTTCGGGGCGATCCTCGCCGGGATCGGCTACTGGTGCCTGATCCAGGACGTGCGCAACCGCAAGGTGCTTTACGTGGCGGCCGCCATCGTGCTCGGGCTCTGCCTGTGGGATATCCTTCGCAGGCCGATCCGGGCCCATCGGGCCCCGCAGAGCGAGGCCGGCCGCTGGCTCAGGGCGCACGACCCGGACTACGACGGGTTCGTCGTCAGCGAGTACTCCCAGCCCGTCTACTACGCCGACATGAAGTTCTTCAACGGAAGGCGCGCGGACACGGAGGACCTGTTCCACGAGCTGCTCGCCCGCGGGGTGCCGCTCAAGTACGTGATCCTGGAGGGCGAGCCGGACGAGGACTGGCCCGAGCGCTACGTGGCCGAGCACCAGTGGCCGCTCATCTACCAGGAGCCCGAGAGGAACCTGCGCATCTACGCCCGCCCCGAGGCCGAGCCCGGCTAACGGCTGGATTTCGACCCTCCCGGGCGGCTATCGTGTGTGAGCTCGGGCAGGTCACCTCGGCATCATCCGGCGATCCGTAGATGCAGTTCAAAGAGCACTCGAGCATCGGCAAGTTCGTGCTGGCCGCCATGGACGCCGTCCTCGTCCTGGCCGCTTTCAGCCTGGCCTACGGGGGCTTCGCGCTCCGCTACGCGTGGCGATACGGCGGCGTTCCTCCGCCGCCTGCGGACTATGTCTGGCTGGTGCCGGTCTTCATCGTTGCGCTCCTTCTCCTGCTGAACCACTACGGGCTGCTGGTCATCGACCGGTCGCGCCCGGCCGGCTCGGTGGCGGTCCGCGTGGGCAGGGCCTTCCTGATCACGGGCGTCGTGCTGAGCGGCGTCGTCTTCCTGGCCAAGGCCAAGGAATACAGCCGGCTGCTGCTCGCCCTGAACTGGGGTTTTGCGTTCGCATTCGTCCTGGGGGAGAAACTGCTGCTCCGCGCCCTGGCGCGCAGGGGCGTGCTCGCGTTCGGGCCCCCGCAGGCCGTCGTGCTGGTGGGGGAGGGCCCGAAGGCCGAGCGGGCAGCCGCCCTGCTGCGCGACGACCCCGGGCGCCTGCTGGCCGAGGAGGCGGTCTTCGACCTCTCGGTCGGGCTGGACGCCTTCGAGAGCTTCCTGCTCGCCCGCCCGACCGACGTCGTCCTCTTCGCGCTGCCCCGGGACAGCACGCGTGACGGCTTCCGGATCGATGCCTTCCTTCAGCTCTGCGAGCGGCTCGGCGTGCCCGCCCACGTGCTGGTGAACCTGGGGGACGTCCTCCAGTTCTACTCGACCTCGTTCAGCCAGCTCGACGGGCAGCCGATGCTCGTCTTCCATCCGCCCGGGCTCGATCCCGACCGGGCCCTCGTCAAGCGCACCGTCGACGTGGCCGGCGCCGCCGTCGGCCTCGCCGTCACGGTCGTTCTGACGCCGCTTGTCGCGCTGGCCATCCTTATCGACTCCGGCCGCCCGATCTTCTTCCACCAGGAGCGGGTCGGCCGGAACGGACGGCGGTTCCGCATCCATAAGTTCCGCACGATGGCCGTCGGCGCCGAGGGGCGGAAGGCGGCGCTGGCGGAGCTGAACGAGATGGACGGGCCGATCTTCAAGATCGCCGCCGACCCGCGCGTCACCCGCGCGGGGCGCGTGCTGCGCCGGCTGAACCTGGACGAGCTGCCCCAGTTCTGGAACGTGCTCAAGGGCGAGATGAGCCTGGTGGGCACGCGCCCGCCGACGCCCGACGAGGTGGAGCACTACGAGGCGTGGCACTACCGGCGCATCAGCATCCGGCCGGGCATCACCGGCCTGTGGCAGGTCTCCGGCGCCCACCGCATCCGCGACTTCCAGGAGATCGTCCGGCTGGACCTGAAGTACATCGACGAGTGGTCGCTGTGGCTCGACGTGAAGATCCTGGCCCGCACGCTGCTATGCCTGGGGCGGGGCCGGTAGCGGGCGGCGGGCCACCTGCCGATAGAGGGCGAGCGTGCGCCGGGCGATCGCGCCCCAGCTAAAGCGCTGCCGAAGCATGCGCAGGTTAGCCTCGCGCTCCCCTTCGCTGATCCCGCGCTCCATCCAGCGGGCCATCCGCTCGCGCAGCGTGCCGACCTCGCCGGGCGGGAAGAAGCGCTCCTCGGGCAGGCCCAGGCCACGGTTGGCCGGGATGTCGCTCGCCACCACCGAGCAGCCGTGGGAGAGCGCCTCCAGCAGCACCAGCGGCAGCCCCTCGTGGTAGGAGGGCAGAACGAAGAGGCCGCAGTGGGCGTAGAGCTGCGCGAGGGCCTCGCCCGTCACGAACCCGGTCAGAACCACGCCATCGGCCCGCCGGGCTCTCAGCTTCAGTGCGCGTGAGTAGGCGGTGGGGTGGTCGGCGTCGCCGGCCAGCGCCAGCTTCCAGTCCGTCTTGAGGCCGGCGAACGCCTCCAGCAGGTCATCGAAGCCCTTCTCGGGGACGAACCGGCCCAGGGCGAAGACGTAACGGCCCGGCTCCAGGCCCCACTCCTCCAGCAGGTCCGCGCGCTGCGGCGGCTCCGGCAGGTCGGTGCCGTTCGGTATCAGCTCTGCGCTCAAGCCGTAGCACTCCTCGATGTGGCGGGCGATGTGGCGGGCCACGGCGACGGTGCGGTCGGCGCAGCGCACGCCGAGCCGCTCGCCGAGCCGGATGACGGCGCGCGCCACGGGGCCCCACTTGCGCGGGCGGTAATCGATGCCCTGACCCTGGCTGGTGAAGACCACGCGCAGGCCGAGCAGCTTCGCCAGCGGCGTCATCAGCGCCGGGCCGGCGCAGTGCACGTGGAGCACGTCGGGGCGGCGACGGGCGGCGGCGAGCACCGCGAGCAGCGTGTGCATCAGGGCCTCCAGCGTCTTCAGGCGCGGACACCAGATGTCCACCAGGCCCACGCCGCGATAGGAGCGGCGCCCGTCGCGCACGTAAGGCGCGCGCCGGAAGACGGTCACCTCGCAGCCGAGCTCGGCCAGGCGGGGGTAGAGGTGCTCGCAGTGCGTCTCGACGCCGCCCTGCACGCCGGGGAAGCCCCTGGTGCCGACCACGCAGACCTTCATCGGCGGGCCCTCCTCCGTTGGCATCAGCGCTCCAGGCATCGGGCGTAGACCTCCATCAGTCCATCATAGTATACGTCGGCGCTCAGGTTCCGCTCCACGTGGCGGCGTGCGGCGCGTCCCATCTGCCGGATGGCTGCGGGGTCGGCGGCGAGCTCGGTAATGCGGCGGCGCAGGTCTTCGGCGTCGCCGGGGCGGAAGAGCAACCCGCGCTCGGGGGCGATCAGCTCGGGAATGCCGCCGATGTCCGCGCCGACCGCGGGCTTGCCCATGGCGAAGGACTCGAGCACCGAGAGCCCGAACGGCTCGTGCCATTCCGAGGGGAGCACGGCGAACATGGCGCCGCCGACGGCCCGGGCCAGGGCCTCGCCCGTGCGGAAGCCGCCGAAGCGGACGTTGTCCAGCCCCCCCCGGCTGGCCATCGCCTTCAGCTCATCCTCCTGCGGCCCGGTCCCGAGCACGAGCAACTCCAGCTCCAGGCCGCGCATGGCCTTCAGGAGCGTCACCAGGCCCTTCTCCGGCGAGAGCCGCCCGAAGTAGACGATGCGCCGCGCGTCCCAGTCGTAGCGCGGCGTGAAGCGGCCGGCGTCCACGAAGTTCGGCAGGTGCACGATGTGCCCGCAAAAGCCCAGCTCGCGGACCTTGTCCCGCACGAATCGGCTCGGGGCGATGAAGGTGTCCACCTGCCCGTAGACGCCGAGCACCTGGTGATGGAGGTACATCTCGACGGTGTTGAGCAGGCTCCTGAGGGCCGAGCCGTCGGTGCAGCGGTAGCGGAAGCAGTTGGAAAAGCGCCGGCCCCGGCATGCCTCGCAAGTCCGGCCGTCCCGGCGGTGGCTGTAGACGGGGCAGGTGGCCTTGTAGCTGTGCATGTGCTTGACCATGGGCAGGCCGGCTTCGGCGGCCGCGTCGATCACCGACGGGCTGAGGTGGTGATAGACGCTGTGGAAGTGGACGATGTCGGGGCGTTGCTCGCGGATCAGCCGGCGCATCTGCGCCTTGGCCTCGGCCGAGTAGAGCAGCCGGCCGGCTGCCCTGGCCGCGCCGAGCGCGCCAGTCTCGGCGCGCAGGTCGAGCATGGATACGGTGTAGCAGGGCAGGTGGCGCACGGCCTGGTCCGGCGGTCCCATGCCGAGCAGGCATACCCGGTGGCCGCGTTGGGCCTGGATGCGCGCCGTCTCCAGGCAGGCGACGGCGGCGCCGCCCGAGCGGCTGAGGTACTTGTGCACGTGCGCGATTCGCATCCGGGTTGAGCGCCCGAGGGACCGGTCAATGGAAGTAGCCCAGCGCCCTGAGCCGGTCGCGCGTCATCTGGTCCACCTTCGGTCTCTGGCGCTGCTGGCTGACAAGGCCTTCGACCTCGTCGAGCCGGTACTTCAGCAAGGCCATCAGTTCGCGGACTTGCGGGGCGTCTTTCAGCTCGTCGAACACACCGTGCTGCTCGCATTTGTCTTCGAGGCGGTAGAGCTGCCAGCGGTCCTCGCCCTTGTAGATGAGGCGGAACTCGGGCGTGGTGATTGCCACCTGCGGGCTGCCCTCGGCCAGCCCCTCGCAGATGACCGGCTCGGGCCCGGTTTCCTCCTCTTCCTCGGCGGTGAAGCGCAGCAGCGACCTGCCCCGCCACTGCCGGTGGAGGGGCACGCCGAGGTGCTCGGCGGCGGTGGGGCAGATGTCAATGGTGCTGACGGGCCGGGCGATCCGCCCCGGCTCCACACCCGGCGCGCGCAGCAGCAGCGGCACGTGCAGGTTCACCCGCTGGAACCTCATGCCGTGCAGCACGCGGCCATGCTCGCCGAACTCCTCGCCGTGGTCGGAGCTGAAGACCAGGGCCGTGCGCTCCCACAGGCCGCGGTCCTTCAGATGAGCGATCAGCCGGCCGATCTCCCGGTCCGCGTAGCGGATCGAGGCGTCGTAAAGGCGTGAAAGCAGGCTGACGGGCACCTGGGACAGGTCCGGGTCCCGCTTCTCAGTCCACTTGTAGTAATTGCGGTTCACCCACTGGCGCTGCTGCTCGGTGTAGGGCTTGCCGCTCACGTCGTTGAACTCCGGCGGGGGGAAGTAGGGCCCGTGCGGCTCAACGTAGTGCAGCCACAGGAAGCATGGCCGCCCCGTGGCGAGCATCTCGTCCAGGACGTTGATCGCTTCGTCGGTCAACTCCTCGGCGCGCGCATAGGACGCCAGCCCGACCGTGCCGTGCAGGCGGTGCAGGAACTTGGCCACCATGCGGTAGACGGCGAGCCCGATCGGCTTCCAGACCTTCTTCCACAGCGGCATCCACCGCAGCCGGTCATGCACGCGTTGGCCGATCTTGCCGAGCATCACCTGGCGGCGCGACCTGCTGCGGTCGCGCCCGCCGTTGACCGGCTCCACGTCGCGGTAGAACTGCACGTCCCGCGCGTAACCCAGCCCTTCCGAAAGCAGCGGGTGGGAATGGACGAACCCGGTTGCCACCCCGTGCGCGGAGAAGTGGCTCATCGCGTACGGGCGGTCCGGCCCCAGGCTGCGGTCGTCGTCGCGGTGGTCGAGCGGCCGCGTGGCGGAGAGCACGGCCGGGAAGGTGACCCACGTCGACGGGCCCGGCGAGAAGGCGTTCTCGAAGACCAGCGACTCCTCGCTCAACTTGTCCAGTTCCGGCGAGGTCGGCCGCGAGTAGCCGGCGTAGCCCATCCGGTCGCCCCGCAGGGCGTCCATGGTGACGACGATGAAGATCGGTGGTCTGCCTTCGGCCATCGCCGCACTCCCGTTCGGGTTCGCGCAGTTGCCGGGCGCTGAGCGCCGAAGGGGCATTATAGCGGAGCCGGCGGCCGCGGCGAAAGCGACGGACCGGCTGTCGCCTGCGCGAACTTCCACCGCAGGTAACCGAGCGCCGCGAGCTGCGTCAGCGTGGTGCTCAGGGCGATGCCCGGCGCGCCCCAGCGCCACATCAGCGCGTAGTTGAACGCCAGGTTCAGCGCGTTGATCAGCAGGGCCGACTTCAGCAGCGTGCGCGTGTCCCTGAGCGCCAGGAACGCCTGGGCGTAGAGCAGCCGCAACGCATGGGGCGCGAGCCCCGCCAGGTAGAGCCGCCACGCTGCGGCCACCTGCGGCAGCGCCTCCGCCGGGAACTCGCCCCGGCCCAGCACCAGGCGGGCGCCGATGCCCGCCAGCACGATCAGCGGCACGCACGCCGCCACGGCCGCCGTCCCCCCGAGCCGAAACGCGCCGCGCACGTTGCGTCGCAGCGCCTCCGTCCCCTCGGCCTGCACGTCGGCGCTCCAGTGCGAGCGCACCACGGTGACGGTGCCCGCGAACACGAGCGACA
>CAYSWA010000036.1:0-22564 GCA_964434535.1 uncultured candidatus Brocadiaceae bacterium
CGTTCCTCAAGGTCCCCGAGGGCATGGGCGCCCGGGCGGCCCGGAAGATCGACCAGCTCTTCTTCGAGCGGCTGCTCTCCAACCCGAACAGCCTGTTCTCGACCGGGAACGGCAACTACAAGGACGGGGCGGACACGGCGCTCGCCATCGACAGCCTCGCCGAGGCGGTCCAGATGTTCATGGACCAGAAGGACGCCGACGGGCAATCGATCAACATCAGCCCGAAGTTCCTGCTGGTGCCGACGGCGCTGAAGATGACCGCGCGGGAGCTGCTCAACTCCACCATGCTCATCGCGGTGGGGTCGACCGACAAGGAGCGCATCCCGACCTACAACGCCATCGCCGACGAGGACCTGATGCTGGTGGTGAGCCCGTATCTCTCCAACAGCAACTACACCGGCGCGTCGAGCCTGGCGTGGTACCTGTTCGGAGACCCGGCGGTGGTCGACACGTTCGAGGTCGGCTACCTGAAAGGGCGGCGCACGCCGACCGTCGAGAAAGGCGAGACCGACTTCAACACGCTCGGAATTCAGTTCCGGGTGTACTACGACCTCGGCGTCCGCGAGCAGGACCACCGGGGCATGTGCAAGTTCGCCGGCGAGTAAGAACAGAGTCTGAAACCCGAGTAACGGAGGACTGACAGATGGCAACCACGAAGTTCGTGCAGGAAGGCAACGCGATTGACTACACGCCGAGCTCCGACGTCTCGGCCGGCGACGTGGTGGTCCAGGGCGAGCTGGTCGGCGTGGCGAAGCTCGACATCGCCGCGAATACCCTCGGCGCCCTGGCCGTGACCGGCGTCTTCGACTTCCCGAAGACGACCGGGGTGGACACCGGCATCGCGGCCGGCGCCAACGTCTACTGGGACGTGGCCGACGGCGTGGCCAAGACCGATGACGAGACCGCGGAGAATAAGCTCATCGGGAAGACCGTGGCGGCCGCCGGCGACGACGACGCGACCGTAAGGGTGCGGATGAGCCAGTGAGAACGGCAGGCTTGAGGCTGGAGACCGCAGACTGCAGGTACGGCAACGACATGGCACCGGGTCGTACCTGCAGCCTACAGCCTGAAGCCTTCAGCCTGAGGAACCGGAGGTTCCGACAGTGAGCGATCTCCTCCAGGAAGGGCTCGATTGGCTGGAGGAGCAGCGCCGGGAGCACCTCTCCCGCGAGGTGCTCTACCGGCGCGGGGCCACCGAAGCGACCGTCCCGGCCACCGTGGCCGCCACCCGGTTCGAGGTGGACGACGGCACCGGCATGATCCTGGAGCAGGAGATGCGGGATTACCTGGTCGCGACGGCCGACCTTGTGCTCGGCGGCAAAAACGTCCTGCCCGAGCGGGGGGACGAGATCGTCGAGACGCGGGGCGGCACGGCCCACGTCTACGAGGTCATGGACCTCGGTCCGGAGCGCCACTACCGCTTCTGCGACCCGGACCGCACGACGCTGCGCATACACACGAAGCTGGTCCGCCATAGCCCGTAGGGCGACGGCGGACACTGGGAACGGAGGACGCCTGATGGGCGCCGAGAGCATCCACGTCGAGGAGAAGAACGGCAGCAGCGCAACGTGTCGCTACCACACCGCGCACGAGGCGACGCTGCACGACCACGGGCGCCGTCTCGACCGGCTCGAGGAGCTGGTGGAGCGCATCATGGCCCGTCCCCCGGTCTGGGTGACGGCCGTCATCTCGATCTTGACGGCGCTGCTCGGCGTCGCCGGCACGATGGCCGCGCGGCTCATAGCGGGAGGCGCCTGAGATGGCACTGATCATCGACATCGCGGACGCGGTGGTGGCCGAACTGAACGCGACTGGTTTCAGCATGCCCTTCACCGCGACGCGCGCCTACGTGCCCCGTTTCGACCTCGACGAGATGGGTACGCTCCGGGTGACCGTCGTGCCGAAGGAAATCGAGATCAGCACGGCGAGCCGCTCTGGCCACCAGCACGACTACCGCGTTGACATCGGCGTGCAGAGGAAGTTCGAGGAGGAGGGCCCGACAGAGCTCGATCCCCTGATGAACCTGGTGGAGGAGATCGCCGACCACTTCCGCGGCGCCGCCCTGGAAACCGACCCGGAGGCGTCCTGCATCGGCGTTGAGAACGGCCCGATCTACGCACAGGAGCACATGAAGGAAATGCGTCAGTTCACCTCGATTCTGACCTTTACCTGGCGAGTCTGGCGGTAGCCCTTCGTAGTCTTGACGGAGTAGGGAGGTAGGCCGTGCTTAACGTGGGCATGCGCATGGCAAAACGCAGCTTCTTCGACGCGGAGGTGGTGCGCCGGGGGCGCAGGACAGCGGGAAGGCCGTGGGCCGCCGTGCCGTCAGGGCGCGCCAATGCCGAATGTGAGTTCCGTGCCGTCTTCCCAGTCGTCCCACAGGTAGTCGTCCTGCCGGCCGTCCGCTATGAGGCGCAGCGCGCAGCGCACCTGCTCCTCGTAGAACTCGCAGAACGCCCCGCGCTGCTGCATCCCGCCGTTCATCTCGTGGGCTTCCGCCGGACAGGGCGATCCGCAGAAATGCCGGATGGCGCAGCGGTCGCAGTGCTCGATATCTTCCACGCGGCGACCGGTGACCGCCCGGAAAGCTTCGGCGTCCAGGACATTTTCGACCTCGTCCTCGAAAAGGTTGCCGCCCCGGAACTCCTCCAGGCCGATGAACTCGCTGCAGGGGAACATGTCGCCGTTGGGGGCGAGGGCGAAGAAACACCGTCCGCCGCCGCAGGGCGATATATCGCACATGAGGCGGCGAGCCAGGGGGGCCATGACGGCCAGCAGGATGTTGGCGAAGTTGCCCACGATGAGCTTGCGGCCGGTCTCCTCGTACAGCTCGTGGGTGTGTTCCAGCGCGCGCAGGAAATGCTCGGCGGCCGTTGCATCGTCGGGCTTGATCTCGCGGGCCGGGGGCAGCGTGCAGCGCAGGATGTTCATCAGGCAGGTGGGCACCCGGCGGCTGTGCAGCAGGTCCACGAGCTGCACCAGGGAGTCCATGTTCTCGCTGGTGACGGTGCAGATCACGCTCCAGGCCGCGTAGTCCTGCAGCGCCTCCATCGCGTCCATGACCTTGCCGTAGACCCCCGCGCCCGTCCAGTCCTTGCGGGTGCGGTCGGTCACCTCGGGCTCGGCGGCGTCGAGGCTGATGCCGATACTGACGTCGCGGGACGTCAGAAACTCCACCGCCTCGCGGTCCAGCAGCGTCGCGTTGGTCTGGACGCCGAAGCGGAAGTAGTCGTGGAACTGCTCGATGCCCGCGAAGACGGCGTCCCGGTTAAGCAGGGGCTCGGCGCCGTGGAAGACGATCTGGGGGCGGGTGCCCTCCGGCAGTGATTCCGTGAAGTAGGCCTTCAGGCGCCTCAGGGCGTGCTGCAGCTTCTCCGGCTCCATGTGCTCCCCGCCGCTGCGCATGTCCTCAGGTATGTAGCAGTAGGTGCAGTTCAGGTTGCAGCGTTCGGTGGGGTTGAAGTAGACCGCCGATGGGCTGAGCCCGAAGCGCAGGGACTCCATCTCCTCGGCGAACCGGTGGGCCTTCTGCCGGTAGCCCTCCAGCAGTTCGCCGCCGGCCAGGACCTCTCCCAGCTTCTCACGCCGCACCAGCGACCAGAAGGCGGTATCGGGGGCGATGAGGGCGCAGTAGTCCGGATGGCCGATGTCTATGGGCTGAAGCATCGGCCCGTTTCCTGAGTTGACGAAGCGGCCCCGGGAAGGGGCCGCTTCCTCGCCTGAAAAGGTGGCAGAGTCCCGCGTCATTTCTTCTTCCCGTCCGTTAGGATGTAATGCGAGAGACCCGTGCCGTCTGCCTTGCAGCTCCTGCGGAAGGCGATCACGTCCTTCTTGGGCTTTGCGCTTTTCATCGCGCGCCTCCTTGGGTGAAAGGAACGAGGAACGAAAAAAGGGCCCCGGCATACCCCGATCGGGGCCATGCCGGAACCCTTTGCCATCAGATTCCGTTCTCAGTCGGTCTCAACAGGTCTTCTGGCTTTCGGTTCGACGATTCCTGCGGGCCTTCCCGGCGAAGTGTGCCTCGCCAGTGGCCGGTGCCGCGTCGCGGACAGGAACCTCCCCGATTACAGCTGCGGGTCAGCCACGGACTCCCACCGTGTTCCGAGATGTTGAAACCGCGCATAGGGTAGCAGGAAGGCCGGGCCGAGTCAACCCCCAACGGCTTTCGCCGCGCGAGGAGAACCGGAAACTGCGGGCCACGACCTTGACATCTTTCAATACCCTCGTTATCATCTGTGGAAGATGGGAAGCTGGTGTGACTCCAGCGCGGCCCCGCCACTGTAACCGGGGACGAACGCCACACAGAAGGCCACTGGCAAGCGCCGGGAAGGCCGTGGCAAGTAGACCGATCCGGAAGCCAGAATACCTGAAAAGCGCTCACGCGCACCTCCGAGGGGAGGCCTTTGCAGACGACATGCAACGAGGGTCCGTCCTCAGCCGGAGGACGGACCCTTTTTTGTTGGACCGACAATGGTACGGCGTATCCTTCTCGTGCGACATGCGACGGCTGATGAGTCGCCGGCGCCCCGCTACATCGGGAGCACGGATCTCGTTCTCACCGATAAGGGAGTGCGCCAGGCGGATGCACTGCGGGATGCGCTGCCGAAAAGGCGGCCGCAACGCTGCCGCTGCAGCCCGCTGCACAGGGCCACGGAGACGGCTCGGCGAGCGGTCGAGCCGCTGGGGTTGCCCGTCGAGACGGAACCCCGCCTGCGGGAGATAGATTTCGGGCGTTGGGAGGGCATTACGTTCCCGCAGATACGGGAAGCGGAGCCCGAGATGGTGGACCAGTGGGCGGCCAATCGCGACGACTTCTGCTTTCCGGGCGGGGAGAGCATTTCGGCCTTCCACGGGCGAATCGAGTCGGTGAGGCAGAGCCTGCTCGGCGAGGGCTCTGAGAGGATGCTGCTCGTCGCCCATGGCGGGGTCATTCGGGCGCTGGTCTGTTCGCTGCTGGGATGGCCGTTGCGCCAGAGGCTGGCCTTCCGCATCGATCCGGCCTCGATCTCCGCAGTCGACGTGCTGGACGGCAGGGGCGTGCTGGTCGAGCTCAACAACACGAGCCATCTGGAGGGGCTCTGAGATGGGGCGAATCCATCTTGTGACCGGCGGCTGCCGCAGCGGCAAGAGTGCCCAGGCGCTGTCGCTTGCCGAGCGCCTGTCGGAGAGCCGCACCTTCCTCGCTACCTGCCCCGTGAAGGACGAGGAGATGGCCGAGCGGGTCCGCCTTCACCGCCGGGCGCGCCGAGACCGCGGCTGGCAGACCGTCGAGGAGCCGCTGGCGCTCGAAGATGCGATCCGGGGCGGCGACAAAGCCGGCGTCGTGCTCGTCGACTGCCTGAGCCTGTGGGTGAGCAACATGATGCTGGCGGAGGGGGATGCGATCGACGAAAGCGTCGTTGCGCAGCGCTGCGGGCGCGTCCTGCAGGCGTGCCGGAGCCGGGAGGGCAGCGTTGTGTTCGTCTCCAACGAGGTGGGCATGGGCGTGGTACCGCCGAGCGAGCTGGGCAGGCGCTACCGGGACCTGCTGGGGCGGTGCAACCAGGTGATGGCGGACGGAGCGGACGCCGTGACGCTGATGGTCAGCGGGATCCAGATGCAGATCAAGGGAGCAGAGGAATGAGCCTGATGCAGGAGACGATCGAGGCGGTGAAGCCGCGGGACGCGGCGGCGAGGCAGCAGGCCCGCGCGCGACTGGAGCAGCTCACGATGCCGCACTGGGCCCTCGGGCGGCTCATGGACCTTGCCGAGGACCTGGCCGGCATGAGTGGCACGGTGAGACCGCCGGTCGAGAAGCGGACCGTGGTGGTCATGGCGGCCGACCACGGGGTCGTGGCCGAGGGCGTGAGCAAGTACCCGCAGGAAGTCACCGGCCAGATGGTCCTGAACTTCGTCAACGGCGGTGCCGGCATCAACGCGCTCTCGCGCTGCGTCGACGCACGCGTGGTCGTGGTGGACATGGGCGTGGCGGCGGACCTGGGCGGCCTGGCCTCCGAGGGCAAGATCGTCTCCAAGCGCATGCGCGACGGCACCGACAGCATCGCCGCCGGGCCGGCCATGGGCCGGGAGGAGGCCGTGGCCTGCGTGAGCGCCGGCATCGAGGTGGCCGGCGACCTGGCCGACTCGACCGAGGTCTTCGGAACCGGCGACATGGGGATCGGCAACACCACCCCCAGCGCCGCGGTTGCCTCCGTGCTGACCGGCTTGGAGCCTGCGGAGGTGACCGGTCGCGGCACGGGCATCGACGAGGAGCGCCTCAGGCACAAGGTCGGCATCATCGAGAAGGCGCTGGCGGTCAACCGCCCCGACCCGGCCGATGGGCTGGACGTGCTCGCCAGGGTGGGCGGCTTCGAGATAGGCGGGATAGCGGGTCTCATCCTCGGCGCCGCGGCGCGGCGCAGGCCCGTGATCGTGGACGGATTCATCTCGACTGCCGGCGCCCTCATCGCGCAGTCGCTCTGCCCGGCCGCCTGCGACTACATGATCGCGGCCCACCTGAGCGAGGAGAACGGGCACTCGGCGATGCACGAGAAGCTGGGCAAGAAGCCACTGCTGGACCTGAACCTGAGGCTTGGGGAGGGCACGGGAGCGGCGCTGGCCATGAATCTGGTGGAAGCGGCCGCGCGGGTGCTCACCGAGGTGAGCACCTTCGAGGAGGCCTCCGTTTCGGAGAGCGGCGAGTGAAGGGATTTCTGGCAGCTTTACGGTTCCTGACGGTGTTCCCCGTGCCCGGCACGTGGGGCAGCGGCGAGGATGCCCTGAGGCGTTCGACGGTGCACTTTCCGGCCGTGGGGCTGATCATCGGTGGCATCGCGGCGGTGTCGGCGCTGGGGCTTGGTGGGGTGCTACCGGCCCTGCCGGCGGCCGTGCTGATTGTGATCATCATGGAGGGCGCATCAGGCGCTCTGCACCTCGACGGGCTGGCGGACACGATGGACGGGTTCCTGAGCTCGCGGCCCAGGGAGCGGGTGCTGGAGATCATGCGCGACAGCCACAACGGCACGATGGGAGTCGCGGCCATCGCATCGGTCATGCTCCTGAAGGTGGCCTCGCTGGGCTCTCTGGACGGCCAGAATCTATGGCGGGCGGCGCTCCTGATGCCGCTGGCGGGGCGCTGCAGCCTGGTGCTCAGCATGTGGGCACTGTCCTACGCGCGCCCCGAGGGCGGGCTGGCGAGCGTGTTCTACAGGGCCCGGCCCGCTCTGGCTCTTCCGTGGGCGGGGGCGGTGCTTGTCGCGGCAGCCTGGTTGGCGGCGGGCATCGAGGGCCTCGTGGCCGCGGCGGCCGGGCTGCTGGCGTCGGCGCTCTTCGCGCTGTGGTGTCGCCGCAAGATCGGCGGTGCCACCGGAGATACGCTGGGCGCGGCGTGTGAGGTGTCCGAGACGGTGCTGGCCGTGGCGCTGGCGGCGACTCTCCACTCGGGGGCGAAGATATGAGGCACGGGCATGGCGGCAATCTTCGCGAGCTCGCGGCCCGCGCGGGGCTAGCCCAGGGTGACATCCTTGATTTCAGCTCCAACGTGAATCCCCTCGGGCCACCTGCGTGGCTTCGCTGCTGCGTCAGCCGCGCCACCGATGCCGTGGTGCACTACCCGGACCCCGAATACGTCGAGCTGCGCGCCGCCATCGCCGAGCACCACGGCGCCGCCGCGGACCAGGTCGTCGTGGGCAACGGGACGAGCGATATCATCTACGCCCTGCCCCGCGCAGTGGGGCGGGATGGCGTCATCGTCGTGCCCGCCTATGTGGACTACGCCCGGGCCTGCCGGCAGGCCGGTGTCGGGGTCCGCGAGGTCGTGCTCAGCGAGGAGGACGGCTTTCGGTGCGAACTGGCAGCTCTGGACCGGGAACTGGCGGGCCAGGAAGTCGTCTTCCTCGGGCAGCCGAACAACCCCACGGGCCTGCTTTGCGATCCGGCGGGTCTCGGCCGCTTCGCCCGGCAGCATCCCGGCAACGTCTTCGTGGTGGACGAGGCGTTTGTCGACTTCGTCGAGGGTGCGCAGAGCCTGGCCGAGGCGCGTCCGGAGAACGTGGTGGTGCTGCGCTCGATGACCAAGTTCTACGCCGTCCCCGGCATGCGCCTGGGCTACGCCCTGGCCGGTGCTGAGACGGCCGAGCTGCTGCGGGAGGATCTGCCGCCGTGGTCGCTGAACTGCTTCGCCGAACGCTTTGGCCGGGAGGTCCTGCATGATGATGATTATACGCGGGAGACGCGGCGCTATGTCGCGGAGCGGCGGGGCGAGCTCCGGAGCGGTCTAGAGGGCATCGACGGCTTCACCTCCTACCCCGGCGAGGCCAACTTCCTGCTGGTAAGAATCCAGCGCAGCGACCTCGATGCCGAGTCGCTGCAGGAGCGTCTGCTGAGCCGCGGCATCGCGATCCGCACCTGCGGCGACTTCTCCGGGCTGGACGGACGCTTCTTCCGGGTGGCGGTGAGGACCGGGGAGGAGAACGCGCGGCTGCTGGGGGAACTGCGCGTGGTCACGGGGGAGCCAAAGGTAAGTACTAGGAATCCCCTCCCCTCAGTCCCCTACCGGGGGGAGGGGATATCCCCTTTCCCGTTGGGAGAGGGCAAGGGAGAGGGGCGCCGCTGCACCCCATCGCTCATGCTCCAGGGCACCAGCTCCAACGCGGGCAAGAGCATCCTGGCGGCCGCCTTCTGCCGCATTCTGCTCCAGGACGGCTACCGCGTGGCGCCGTTCAAGGCCCAGAACATGTCGCTGAACTCCTTCGTCACGCGGGACGGGGGGGAGATGGGGCGGGCCCAGGTGGTGCAAGCCCAGGCCTGCCGGCTGGACCCGGAGGTGCGCATGAACCCGGTGCTGCTGAAGCCCACCACCGACGTCGGTTCGCAGGTCATCGTCCGCGGCCGCCCGGTCGGCAACATGAGCGCCACCGAGTACGCGGGCTACAAGGCCGAGGTGTTCCCGGTCGTCAGGGAGTGCTACGAGTCCCTCGCGGCGGAGCACGACGTGGTCGTGATCGAGGGGGCGGGCAGCCCGAGCGAAATCAACCTGAAGGCGCACGACATCGTCAACATGCGCATGGCCCGGGAGGCCGGGGCGCGCGTGCTGCTGGCGGGCGACATCGACCGCGGCGGCGTCTTCGCCTCCTTCGTGGGGACGATGGAGCTGCTGGAGCCGTGGGAGCGCGAGCACGTGGCGGGCTTCCTGGTGAACCGCTTCCGCGGCGATGCCTCGCTCCTGGAGCCCGCCCTGGACTACACCCTCCGCCACACCGGGCGTCCCGTGCTGGGCGTGGTGCCGTACGTGCACCGGCTCGGCCTGCCCGAGGAGGACTCCGTGGAGTTCAAGAGCGGCCGCTACGAGCGGCCACCGGAGTCCGCCGATGGGGTGGTGGTCACGGTCGTGGACCTGGCGCACATCTCGAACTTCACCGACTTCGACGTCTTCCGCCTGGAGCCCGACGTCCACCTGCGCGTCGCCCGCGGGCCGGAGGACCTGGCCGGCTCCGACGCCATCATCCTCCCCGGCAGCAAGAACGTCATCGGCGACTTGCGGTTCCTGCGCGAGCGCGGGCTGAGCCGGCGCCTGCGCGAGATCATCGCCTCCGGCGAGGCCGAGGTCGTGGGCGTCTGCGCCGGCTTCCAGATGCTCGGCCGGGAGATCGCCGACCCCCACCGGCTGGAGTCCGACGCGGGGAGCATGGAGGGCCTGGGCGCGCTGCCCCTGCGCACGGTTTTCGCTCGCGAGAAGACGCTGGTGCAGCAATCCGCCACGCACAGGGAATCCGGGCACACTCTCAGGGGCTACGAAATCCACCACGGGCAGAGCGAGGTGCTGCGGGGCGGGGCGGAGCCGATCATGGAGCGCAACGACGGCGAGGCGATCGGCTTCGCCCTGCCGGACCGTCCTGTGTGGGGCACGTATCTGCACGGCGTCTTCGACGCCGACCCGTTCCGCCGCTGGTTCATCGACCGCCTGCGGGCCCGGCGCGGCCTGGCGCCGCTGGGGCGAGTTGCCGCCACCTACGACCTGGAGCCCGCCTTCGAGCGGCTCGCTGACGTCGTACGGCAGAGCGTGGACCTTGGCCGCATCTACGAGTTGATGGGACTGGAATGATACTGCCGCTTCACATCGTCGCCGCGGTGGCCCTGGACCTGCTGCTGGGGGACCCCCGCCGGCTGCCGCACCCCGTGCGGGGCATGGGGCGGCTGGCGACGGCGCTGGAAGGGCCCGCGCGGCGGGTGATGCCCGGGGCGCGGTCGGCCGGCATCCTCACGGTCTTGGCGGTGGTCGGGCTCAGCGGGGGGGTGACGTACGGCCTGCTGCGGGCCGCCGCCTGGCTGCACCCGCTGGCCGGGGACGCTGCGGCGGTGTGGCTGATCTACACGACCATCGCCATCCGCGACATGCGGCGCCACAGCATGGCCGTGCATGCCGCCCTGGCCGCCGGGGACCTGCCCGAGGCGCGCCGGCGCGTGGGCCTGATCGTGGGGCGCGACACCGACCGGCTCGACGAGGCCGGCGTGGCCCGGGCGGGTGTTGAGAGCGTGGCCGAGAGCATCGTGGACGGCGTGACGGCGCCGCTGTTCTTCGCCTTCCTGGCCGGGCCCGTGGGCGCCGTCGCCTACCGGGCGGTCAACACGCTGGATTCCACCTTCGGCTACAAGCACGGCCGGTATCGCGACTTCGGATGGGCCTCGGCGCGCCTGGACGACCTCGCCAACTATGTCCCGGCCCGCCTGACCGCCCCCCTGGTCTGCCTTGCAGCGCTCCTGCTGGGGCACGGAGCGGGCGACGCCGCGCGGGTCCTGCTACGCGACGGGCGCAAGCACAGCAGCCCCAACTCCGGCCTGAGCGAGGCCGCCATGGCCGGTGCGCTGGGGGTGCGCCTGGGGGGCACGAATCACTACTTCGGCGAGCCCGTGGAGAAGCCCACTCTCGGAGAGGAGAAGAATGCAATGGCCGGGGAGCACATCCGGCAGGCCAACAGCTTGTTCGTGGTGGCCTCGCTGCTGTTCCTGCTGGGAGGGGTGGGGCTGCGGCTGGCCTGTGCGGCGCTTTCAGGAGGGCTTTCAGGATGAGGAAGCATGCGCGCATACTGGTCTTCACCGGTCCCGGCAAGGGCAAGACCACGGCCGCCCTGGGCATGGTGCTGCGGGCGAGCGGCCACGGCATGCGGGCCCTGGTCGTGCAGTTCATCAAGAGAGATATGAAGACCGGGGAGAACAAGGCTCTCGGCCGCCTGGAGGGCGTCCGCAGGGAATGCTTCGGCCTGGGCTTCCTGCCCGACGACTCACATGATACCTTCGCAGAGCACCGTCGACGCGCCGAGCGCGGGCTGCGGCGTGCCGCCGAGGCGATGAGATCGGGAGAGTATGCGCTGGTGGTGATGGACGAGGTCTGCCTGGCGGCGGCCAAGGGGCTCCTGCCGGTGGACGACGTGGCGACAGCCGTGCGGGAGGCCCCCGGCGACTGCGTCGTGGTCCTGACGGGCAGGAACTGCCCCGAGGAGTTGCTGGAGCTGGCCGACACGGCGACGCGCATGGAGTGCGTGAAGCACGGCCTGCAGGGCGGCATCAAGGCCCAGAAGGGAGTGGATCTATGACGGGCACGTTTCCCCGCATCGTCATCGCCGGCGCCGAGAGCGGCGTGGGCAAGACCTCCGTGACGCTCGGCCTGGTGCGTGCGCTGCGGCGGCGGGGGCTCGCGGTGCAGCCGTTCAAGGTGGGCCCTGACTTCCTGGACCCCACCTACCTGCGGCTCGCCGCCGGGCGGCAGTGCTACAACCTGGACCCATGGATGTGCGGCGAGGACTACGTGCAGGCCCTGTTCGCACGGGCGAGCGCCGATGCCGACGTGGCCGTGGTCGAAGGCGTGATGGGCATGTATGACGGCGCCTCACCGGAGAGCTCCGAGGGCAGCACGGCTGCCGTAGCGTCCCTGCTGGAGGCCCCGGTGCTTCTGCTGGCGAACGCCGGGGGTGTGGCGCGCAGCTTCGCGGCCCTGGTGAAGGGCTATGCCGAGTTCGAGCCACATCCGCAGGTCGCCGGCGTCGTGGTCAACCGCGTCGGCTCCCGGCGCCACGCCGAGATGCTGGCGGCGGCGCTGGAGAGCACCGGCGCGCCGCCTCTGCTCGGCGCCTTTTCGTCCGGAAGCCTGCCCGAGCTGGCCGACCGCCACCTTGGCCTGGTGACCGCCGACGGCAAGGTGCTGCCGTCGGAGACCATCACTCAGTTCGCCGACGCCTGCGAGCGGCACTTGGACGTGGAGCGGTTGCTGGAGCTGGCGCGGGGCGCGCGCCCTCACCCTGGCCCTCTCCCGGGGGGAGAGGGGAACAAGCGCCCTCACCCTAACCATCTCCCGGCGGGAGAGGGGAATGGCGGTCCTCATCCTGACTCTCCCCCAGAGGGGAATCTCCCCTCCCCCCGGGAGGGGATTAAGGGGAGGGAGGCAATCCTTTCGGAGCTGCGCTTGGGCGTCGCGCGCGACGATGCCTTCCACTTCTACTACCCCGACAACCTGGAGGCCTTCGAAGCCCGGGGCGCGCGGCTGGCCGAGTTCTCGCCCACCGCCGACGGCGAGGTGCCGGAGGTGGACGCGCTCTACCTGGGCGGGGGCTACCCCGAGGAGTTCGCGGACCAACTGAGCGCCAACGCCGGCATGCGCCGCAGCGTGCGCGAGTTCTGCGGCTCCGGCCGGCCCGTCTACGCCGAGTGCGGGGGGCTGATGTATCTCTCCGAGAGCCTGCGCACCACGGGTGGCGGGGAGCTTCCCATGGTCGGCGCCCTGCCGGCGGGCGTCCGCATGCTGCCCAGGCGCCGGGCGCTGGGCTACGCCGAGGTCACGCTCACCGCGGACTGCCTGCTCGGGCCGAAGGGGAGCAGAATACGGGGTCACGAGTTTCACTACTCGGAGCTGCTGCGGGACCCGGCGGAGGGGGAGGGGTGGTCCGCGGCCTACTCCGTGCGTAAGCGCAGGGCGGCGCGGCCGGCCCCCGAGGGCTACCGCTGCGGCAACGTTCTGGCCAGCTACGTCCATCTGCACCTCGCCAGCCGGCCGGAGGCTATCGAACACTTTCTGACAATCTGCAGGGAAACCAAATGACAGAGCAGAGCCCCAGGACGGGCGCGATACTCGTGAGCCACGGCAGCCCCCGCCCGGAGGCCAACGAGCAGTTCGAGCAGACCGTGCGGCGCGTGGCGGAGCGGCTGGACGGCATGCCGGTGGTGGCGACCTACTTCTCGCTGGCCCGGCCTACCATCGCCGACCGCATCGGCGAGTTCGCCCGTCAAGGCGTGGAGCGGGCCGTGGTGCTGCCCTACTTCCTGCACAACGGGCAGCACGTGCGCGTGGATCTGCCTGAGCAACTGAAGGAGTGCCGGGGACGGCATCCCGGGCTGGACATCGAGCTCGGCCCCACGCTCCAGGACGAGCCGGCGCTGGAGGACGTGCTGGTTCAGCGGCTGGTCGAGCACATGCCCCTGCCGCAGGCGGACCTGCGCAGCGGCGCCGCCATCGAAGGCCGGAGCCACCGGCTCATCGAGCAGCGGCTGCGGGGCAGGGACCTGAGCGAACACGAACTGGCCATCGTGCGGCGCGCCGTCCACGCCACGGCCGACTTCAGCTTCGCCGACACCATGCGCATTCACCCCCGCGCCGCGGAGCGTGGCATGGAGGCCCTGCGCGCGGACGGGCCGGTGATCTGCGACGTCAACATGCTGCGCAGCGGTATCACGCGCGTGGGCTGCGAGGTGCTCTGCGCCATCGGCGACGAGGACGTGGCGGAGCGGGCCGCGGAGGGCGGCAGCACACGCTCGGCCGCGGCGATGGAGAAGCTCAGCGAGCACTTCCCAGGCGCCGTCGTCGCCATCGGGAACGCGCCCACGGCCCTGTGGAAGGTGCTGGAGATCGCCGAGGCCGGCGGGCCGCGGCCCGCGCTGGTGGTGGGCGTCCCGGTGGGCTTCGTGGGGGCTCTGGAGTCCAAGCTGGCGCTGCTGCGCAGCGATCTGTGCTACGTCACCAACGTCGGCAACCGCGGCGGCACGCCCGTGGCGGCGGCCGTCCTGAACGCAATCGCGAACATGACGGAGGGATGAGAATGAAGCGCAGGAATTGGCTGATGACACTGGCACTCGCGGCCGCGCTCGCCGCGATGGTGCCGCGCCGCGCCTTCGGCATGCACATCGCCGAGGGCATTCTGCCCGCGGGCTGGGCGGGGCTGTGGTACGCCGTCGCCGCGCCGTTCGTGCTCTGGGGGCTGTGGGACGTCAAGAGGCGCGCCCAGCGGGACCCCGGCTACAAGCCGTTCCTGGGGTTGGTGGGGGCGGCCGTCTTCATCGTCTCGTGCATGCCCATTCCGGTTCCGGTGGCGGGGACCTGCTCCCACCCCGTGGGCACGGGCCTGGCGGCGATCCTGATCGGCCCCGGCCCCGCCATCGTGGTCTCGGCCGTTACGCTGGCCCTTCAGGCCCTGTTCCTGGCCCACGGCGGGCTGACCACGCTAGGGGCCAACATCGTGTCGATGGGCGTGCTGGGCTCTCTGTGCGGGTATGCCGCGTGGCGCCTGTGCAGGGGGTGGGGGCTGCCGGCGTTCCTGGGCGCCTTCGCGGCGGGACTGATCGCCGACTGGGCCACCTATGCCGGGACGTCGTTCAGCCTGGCGGCTGCACTGCACGGGGACGGTTCGATGCTGGTTATGTTCGGCACCATAGTCGTGGCCTTCGTCCCCACGCAGCTTCCGCTGGGCATTCTCGAGGGCTCCCTTTCGGCGGGAGCCTACCGGTTCGTGCAGGCGCGGCGTCCGGAGCTCCTGGGGAAGCGACTCGGCGAGGCGCCGGTGTGACGCGCTGCAAGTGCACCTCCGTGGAGGAGAGCAGAATGAGAATGATGAGACTTAGAATCGTGGCAGCCGCCGCCATGGTGTTCGGCGTCACGGCCATCTGGCTGCATCCACGTCCCGTCGTTGCACAGTGGCACGGCACGGACGTGACCGTTGTCGAGAAGGTGGCGAAGGAGGCTGGACGGGAGCCCAAGGACCCGCTCATCAATACCGACCAGGGCGACCTGCTGCTGTTCGTCTTCCTCCTTGCCGGTGCCGGGGGCGGGTTCGTGGCGGGCTACTGCTACCGCAAGCTCTTCGGAGCAAAGGGCGCCGATGCATCATAGGTTCGACCTTTTCTCGGACTACTTCGCGCTGCGCGACAACGCGCTCACGCGCACGGACCCGCGCGTGAAGGTGCTGCTGGCGCTCAGCGCCATCGTGGCCGTGGTGCTCTCGCACCGGCCGGCGCTGCCCCTTCTGGTGGCGGGCGGGTCGGTGGGGGCGATGCTGCTGATCGGGATGCCGGCGCGGCTGTTGGCCCTGCGCTACACCGCGCCCCTGGGGATCGCCGCCATCATCTGCGTGCTGCGTCCCTTCTTCATCGACGGCGATCCGCTGTGGGTGTTGCCCGTCGGCGGATGGGAGCTGACCGCGACCCGGGAGGGGGTGGCGGACGGCCTTTTGATCGGCAGTCGCGTCATCGGCTCCGTCAGCGCCATGATACTGCTGAGCGCGGTGACGCCCGCCTACCGGATATTCGCCGTGTTACGTTGGGCGCGGGTGCCGCGGACGCTTGTGGAGGTGGCCATGCTTATGTATCGCCACATCTTCACCCTCATCGGGCACGCCTCCGACGCCATTTCGGCGGCGCGGGTCCGGCTGGGGTTCTCCAGCGCCCGCCGCGCCGTCTCCACCATGGGCCTGGTGGCCGGCGGGGTGCTGACGCAGTCGCTGGACCAGGCCGAACGCACCCACCAGGCCATGCGGGCGCGCGGCTACCGGGGCGAACTGCCCATGGGGCGCATGGAGCCGCTTTCGCTCCGAGGGTTGGCCGCCATTCTCGGCGGCGCCGCCCTCATCGCCGGCGCCTACCTTCTGACGGAAGGATACGTGGTCTGATGCCGCAGGACGCCGCACCAGCTCTGGAGGCGCGGAACGTCACCTTCGCCTACGAGGAGGGCACGCAGGCTCTGACCGGCGTGGACTTCCGGGCGGAGGCCGGGGAGTTTGTCGCCATCCTGGCTTCCAACGGCGGCGGCAAGACTACGCTGCTGAAGTTGCTGGTGCACCTGCTCGACGCCACGCGCGGCAGCGTGCTGGTGGACGGGCGCGACGTGCACAAACTCCCCTCGGCGGAGCTATACCAGCGCGTGGGGCTGGTCCTGCAGGACCCGAATGCCCAGCTCTTCGCCCCCACCGTTGCCGAGGACGTGGCCTTCGGCCCTCGCAACCTGGACCTGGCAGAGGCCGAGGTGCAGGACCGCGTGACGGACGCCCTCGGCGCTGTGGGCGGGGTGCACCTGCGCGAGCGAGCCATCCACCACCTGAGCTTCGGTGAGCGCAAGCGCGTCTGCATGGCCGGCGTGCTGGCGATGCGGCCCTCGATTCTTGTGCTCGATGAGCCCACGGCGGGCCTCGACCCCGCCGGCGAGGACGAGATGCTGCGGCTGCTGAACACCCTGAACAAACGGCAAGGCATCACGGTCGTGCTGGCGACGCACTCGGTCGACCTGCTGCCCCTTTTCACGGACCGCATCTACGTCCTGAGCGGCGGGCGCGTGGTGCGCGAGGGCTCCTCCGAGGAGATATTCACCGACCGCGAGATGGTCGAGCGGGCCAGCCTGCGGCTGCCCTACATCTCGCGGCTGCTGCACGAGATGAAGGACCGGGACGGGGTCCCCATCGAGGGCCTGCCGCTGACGGTGCGCGAGGCACGCATGCGCCTGGTGGAGCTCATCCCGCCGGAGCTGATCCTGAAGCAGGTGGAAGGGGAGGAGACGTGACCGAGCTACGCTCAGGCTACACCACCGGCACCTGCGCTGCCGCCGCGGCGGCAGCCGCCGTGCGCGTGCTGACGGGTCAGGCGCCGCCGGCGGAGGTGTGCGTCGTTTTGCCCGACGGCGAGGAGGTGGCTCTGCCCGTGGCCTGCGCCCGCGCGACGGAGGCCGGGGCGCAGGCGGCGGTGCGCAAGGACGCCGGCGACGACCCGGACGTCACCGACGGCGCGCTCATCGTCGTGGATGTCTCGTGGAGCAAGGCGGACGCGGTGGAGCTGGAGGCCGGCGAGGGCGTGGGCACGGTGACGCGGCCGGGCCTGCAGGTGGAGCCCGGAGAGCCGGCCATCAACCCCGTGCCCCGGCGCATGATCCGGGCCGCCGTGCGCTGCTTGACCGACCGCGGGGTGCGCCTGCGGGTGTCGGTGCCGGGCGGTGAGGAGCTCGCCGAGAAGACGTTCAATCCCCGCCTGGGCATCGTGGGAGGCATCTCCATCCTGGGCACGAGCGGGCGCGTGCGCCCCTTCAGTTGCCCGGCGCTGCGGCAGTCCCTGGCCTGCTCCCTTGACGTCGCCGCGGCGGCGGGCGTGCGGGCGCCCGTGCTGGTGCCCGGCCACGTCGGAGAGCGCGCCGCCCGGCGTCACCTGGGGCTCGGCGAGCTGCAGGTCATCCCGGTGAGCAACGAGTGGGGGTATATGCTCGACCGGGCGGCGCAAAAGGCTTTCGAGCGCTGCGCGCTGGTCGGCCATCCGGGCAAGCTCGCGAAGCTGGCCGAGGGGCACTGGGACACCCACTCCTCGCGCTCCCCCGGCGCCGTGCCCATCGTGCTGGCGGTGGCCCGGGAGGCGGGTGTTTCGGCCGAGGAGCACGATACCACCGAGGGAGTGTTCGCCGCTCTCGGCCGGCCGGAGCGGCGCAGGCTGGGCGACGCCGTGTCGGAGAAGGTCCGCGGCGCGGCAGCCGTCCGCACCGGCGGGGGACTGAGCCCGGCTGTGATGCTTGTTAACATGGAGGGCGAGGTGCTTGGCCGGGCCGGCGACCTGGGGCCGTGGCTGGCCACCGACGAGGACATCCTTTAGCGGGAAAGAGCGATGAGCGCGGAGAAGAACGTCACCATTGTCGGCTGCGGGCCGGGGGGGGCCGACCACGTCACCCCCGCCGCCGAGCGTGCGGCCCGGGACGCAGAGGTGGTGGTGGGTGCGCGGCGGCTGCTGGACCTCTTCGGCGAGCTGGCGGGAGAAACGCTGGAGGTGACGGCGCCGCTGGAGGATGTCCTGGACAGGGTCGCGGACCTGGCCGAGGAGGGCGTCCGGGTGGCCGTGCTGGTCAGCGGCGATCCGGGGCTGCACAGCTTGGCCCGGCTCGTCGTCCGGCGCGTGGGGCGGGAGCGGTGCCGCATCATCCCAGGGGTGAGTTCGGTGCAGGCCGCTTTCGCGGCCGTGGGACTCTCGTGGGAGAAGGCGCGGATCGAGAGCGCGCACCACGCCCTGCCCGAGGTCGACCTCGCGGAGCTCGCCGCCGAGGAGAAGATCGCCGTTCTGATGGGTTCGGAGGAAGCCCGGGACTGGGCCGCGCGGCTGGCGCGGGAGGCGTCCGGGCACCGCAGCTTCGTCTGCGAGAACCTGACGCTGCCCGGGGAGAGCGTGCGGGGGGTATCCGCGGCCGAACTTGCCCAGGAGCGGCTCTGCGGGCCGGCCGTTGTACTGTTTGTGAAGGAGGAGTTGCTGCGATGAAGGCGGGCGTTCTGCACGGAATCGGAGTCGGCCCCGGGGACCCGGACCTCATCACGGTGAAGGGGGCGGCGCTGCTGTCGCGCTGCGAATACCTCTTCGTGCCGAAGGCCCGCCCGGCGGCGGAGAGCCTGGCGCTGCGCATCGCCGAGAGACACGTGGGGCCGGGGGCGGAGGTCCGCGAGCTGGTCTTCCCCATGCTCAAGGACCGCTCGGAGCTTGAGATCTGGTGGGGGAGGGCCGCCGGCGAGGTCGCCGAAGTGCTGCGCGAGGGCCACGACGCCTGCTTCCTGACGCTCGGCGATCCACTGCTCTACTCGACCTACATCTACCTCATCGAGGCGCTGAAGGAAATCCTGCCCGAGGCGCGCATCGAGACGGTCCCGGGCATCGCAGCCATGAACGCCGCCGCCGCCCTGACCGGGTTCGCGCTGGGGGAAGGCAAGGAGACCGTGACGGTGGTGCCCGCGGCGGACGACCTATCGGACGTGCGCCGCGCCTTGGGGCGGCCCGGCACGGTGGTCCTGATGAAGATCGGGAAGCGGCTGCAGCGGGTGCTCGAGGTGCTCGGTGAGCTCGGCCTCACCGAGGACGCCGTCTTTGTCTGCCGGGCGGGCCTGGAGGACCAGAGGGTGGAGACCGACGTGCGCCGGCTGCGCGGCGAGGGCGAGAAGGCCGGCTACCTCTCGATCATGCTCGTGCACGTCGCGCTGGATCAAACCAGGAAGGAGCTAGGGACATGACCGTGTACTTCGTCGGAGCCGGCCCGGGCGACGCCGAGCTGCTGACTGTCCGCGCGCGCCGCCTGCTGGAGGAGTGCGGCTGCTGCATCTACGCCGGTTCGCTGGTGAGCCCCGAGGTGCTGCGGCTCCTGCCGGAGGAGGCGCAGCGGCACGACTCGGCCGAGCTCGACCTGGACGAGATCATCGCCATCTGCCGGGAGGCCCACGAGGGGGGCGCCGAGGTGGTGCGCCTGCACTCGGGCGATCCGTCCATCTACGGCGCCATCGGGGAGCAGATGCGGGAGCTGCGGCGCCTCGGGATTCCCTTCGAGGTCGTCCCCGGCGTCAGCTCCTTCCAGGCCGCCGCGGCGGCGCTTCAGACCGAGCTGACGGCGCCGGAGGTCTCCCAGACGATCATCCTGACCCGCACCCGCGGCCGCACGCCCATGCCGGAGCACCAGCGCCTGGAGAAACTCGCCGCCAGCCGGGCCACGCTCTGCATCTTCCTGAGCGCCCAGAAGGTGGGGGAGGTGGCCGAGACGCTCGCACCTCACTATGGCGTCGACTGCCCGGCCGCTGTCGTCTATCACGCCTCCTGGCCCGACCAGCAGGTGCTGCGGGGCACGCTGGGCACCATCGCCGGGCAGGCCCGGGAGGCCGGCATCAGCCGCTCGGCGCTCATCATGGTCGGGCCGGCCCTGGCCGAGCCGGAGGCATCCTCGAAGCTCTACGACAGCGCCTTCTCGCATGGATTTCGCCACGGAGAAGAGCAGTGAAGGTGGCGCTGGTCACGCTCAGTCGCGAGGGGGCAGTGCTGCTGCGGCGCCTGGGGCAGGTCCTCCCGGACGCCGACGCCTACGTGCACTGCTCGGCGGGAGCCGCAGAGGGGGCCGAACCCTTTGAGAGCGTCATGGAGCTCACCCCGGGCCTCTTCGGGCGCTACGGCGGCATCGTCTACATGCTTCCCTGCGGCGTGGCCGTGCGCGCAATCGCACCGCACCTCAAGAGCAAGCTGGACGATCCCGCGGTCGTGGTCGTCGATGTCGGCGGCCGGCATGCCGTGAGCCTGCTGAGCGGGCACGAGGGGGGAGCGAACCGCCTGGCCGTCGAGGTGGCCAACGCTCTCGGCGCCGAGCCCGTCATCTCCACGACCACCGAGGCCCGCAAGACTATCATCGCGGGCGTCGGCTGCCGCAGAGGGGTGGAGGCCGAGGTGATAGTGGATGCCGTCCGGGAGGCGCTGGGTCGTGCCGGAGTTGGCCTGGCGGAGGTGCGCCTTCTGGCGAGCGCCGATATCAAGCGCGACGAGACCGGGTTGCGACGCGCTGCGGAGATGCTCGGCGTTCCGCTGCGCTTCATCGCTTCCGACGAGATACGGTCGACGTGCAAATCTTTTGCCCATTCGCAGTTCGTGCAGGATAAAGTGGGCCTGCCGGCCGTCGCCGAACCGGCGGCGCTGCTTGCGGGAAGGAGGACGCGATTAATACTGGCCAAGACGATACGCGGCCCGGTGACGGTGGCGCTGGCGCGGGAAAGCTGTTTGTGGTCGGAATAGGCCCGGGCGGCCCGCTGGACCGCACGCACCGCGCCGAGCGGGCCATCGCGGAGAGCTCCGTGGTGGTGGGCTACAGCACCTACCTCGAGCTCGTCAGCGACCTGACCGACGGCAAGGATGTCGTCTCCACCGGCATGACCGGTGAGGTGGAACGCTGTCGCCGTGCCCTCGAGAAAGCCCGGGACGGGGCGGTCGTCGCCCTGGTCTCCTCCGGCGACCCCGGCATCTACGGGATGGCCGGGCTGGCGCTGGAGATGCGCGAGGCGGAGGGCATCCGCGTGCCCATCCAGGTCGTGCCCGGGGTGACGGCGGCCAGCACCGCTGCCGCCCGGCTGGGGGCGCCCCTGATGCTCGACTTCGCCTGCATCAGCCTCAGCGACCTGCTGGTGCCGTGGGAGCAGATCGAACGGAGGCTCCGGGCCATCGTCGCCGCCGACATGGTCTGCGCGCTTTACAACCCTCGCAGCAAGCGCCGCACCGAGAACCTGCGCCGGGCCGTGGACATATTCCTGGGCCACCGCGCGGAGACTACCCCGGTCGGCATAGCCACCTCGGTAGGCCGCGAGGACGAGCGCATCACCATCACGACGCTCGGCGATGTGCTGGGCGAGGAGATCAACATGCGCAGCACCGTCATCATCGGTGACGGCTCCACCCGGGAGGTCGCCGGCCTGTTGCTCACGCCGAGGGGATACGATCTGTGATACTGCTCCTGGGCGGAACCAGCGAGAGCGGGCCGGTCGCGCGCATGTTGCTCGGCATGGGGCATCGCGTGCTGGTCTCCACGCTGACCGACCTGTCGCTGTCCCTGCCGGAGCACGAGCGCCTGGAGCGCCGCGCGGGCCGGCTCGGCCCCGAGGCGATGGCCGCGCTGGTGCGCCGCGGGGACGTGCGCCTCATCGTCGACGCCACCCATCCCTATGCCGCCGAGGTGTCGCGGACCGCGCTGGCGGCGTCCGAGGCGACGGGGGTGCTCTGCGTGCGCTTGCTGCGCGAGACCGCGGTAGCGCCCGCCGAAGACGTAACCTTCGCCGACACCCATGAGGAAGCCGCCCGGTTGGCCTGTGGCGACGGGCGGCCCGTCCTACTGACGGTCGGCACCCGCAACCTGGCACCCTACGTTGAGGAGGCGGAGCGGCGGGGGGGGACGCTCTATGCCCGCGTCCTTCCCACCCGGGGGGCCACGGAGGCTTGCGCGCGTGCACGCATCCCCCCGGAGCGCCGCATCGCCGCCCGGGGTCCGTTCTCGGTCGAGCAGAACCGCGCCCACCTGCGCGAGCGCGACATCGGCGTGCTCGTCACCAAGGACAGCGGCCGCGCCGGCGGCACCCCGGAGAAGCTGCACGCCGCGCGGCTGGCGGGATGCCGTATCGTGGTGCTGCGCAGGCCCCCCGCAGAGGGCGGGCACGCGTGCCACAGCATCGCGGAGCTGGAGTGCGAGGTCCGCAGGCTGCTGGACGCGGTGGGCGAGAACGTTTAAGCTGGGGCCCGCCGGGCACGTGTCGTCGACCGCAGCTTCCACACCTTCACCGGACGAGAACATGCCACAGCCATCCGATAAGCATCCGCAGGGGTCCGATACGACCGGCGAGACCCTGATCGCTCCTGGCGTCTGGCCCACGATGATCACGCCGTTCCGCGAGGATGGCGATGTCGACTGGGAAGGGGTCGACGCGCTGGTGGTTCTCAAGTATTACGGGTTCGACGTAGACGCAAAGGCCGACGGGGAAGGGTGCGGCCGCGGCGACAAGCTCTCGCGCCCGCGCGCGCCCGCCCT
>CAYSWA010000037.1:0-8595 GCA_964434535.1 uncultured candidatus Brocadiaceae bacterium
TCAACGCGCGGTTCCTCGAGCGCGACTTCGCCCTGATGCGCGAGCTCGGGCTGAACACCATCGGCCTGTTCATCCCCTCCGGCGCGTTCTTCGACGGGCTGGAGCCGGTCTGCGAGCGGTTCGGGCGGCTCTCGGCGGTCTTCGACGCGATGGGCCGGGCCGACATTCGGGCCGTCGTCTTCGCCTTCCGCGGCTACGGGCGCGATGCCTGGTGCGCCGCCAACGGCGTCGACCCCGAGGCGGGATTCTGGCATCCGGCGGTCAACCCCCATGCCGAGCGGATGCAGGTCGAATCGGCGGCGGCCGTGCGCCGGCCCTTCGCTGACCGGCCCGAGGTGCTCGGATGGGCCACGGGCGTGGGCCGGTTCTTCCGCTATGGGTTCAGCGCGCCGCCGGTCCGCGAGGCCTGGGCCGAATGGCTGGAGCGCCGCTTCGGGGGCGATTTCGACCGCGCCCGCGAGCTGCTCGCCCTGGAGGACGGCGAGGACGCCTGGGGCGAGGTGCGCATGCCGACCGAGATGGAGCCCTACTTCAACGAGGCGAATCCCCGCTCCTTCGAGTTCGCCGTCATGCAGCAGGTGCTCTGCCGTCGCTCGGCCGATCGCATCATCGCCGCGCTGCGGCCCGTGACGCCCGATCACCTGATGGTGGAGGCGATGGAGGGCTGCTGCTTCTCCAGCGGGCACCTGACCGCCGTCGTGCCCGAGATGATGAGCGCCGACGCCCTCTGGCTCGAGTGCTACCACTGGGAGGGCCTGCGCAGCTACCACATGGGCGACGGGCCGCCGAAGTGGATGAAAGAGCCCGTGGCCGAGAAGCCCGCGGTCGAGATCGTCAACGCCGCCGGCTACGTGCAGATGCTCGTGCGCTGGATGGAGCGCTCGGGCAAGCCGATCATCATCTGCCACGGCGTCGACATCGCCGAGCAGAAGCGCGGCGTCCGCTCCGAGGAGGATCAGGCGCTCCTGCTCGACCACTACAACGTCTTCGCTCGCGCCGCGGGCGCGCACGGCTCGAACTACTGGTGCTGGAGCGACGACGAGCAGTCGAAGACCTTCACCCGCCTCCAGGGCTTCGAGTACACGGTCGACACGCCGGCGGGTGAGAAGTCTTACCAGCAGTCGGGCGAGACGATGGGCATCGTGCGCTACGACGGCACGCCACGCCCGGTGGCCGGGCGGATCCGGGAGTTCTCCGGCCGCGTCGAAGGCGCGGCGCGCGTGGTCACGCCGCCGGAGGCGCTGGTCCTCTTTCCCTGTCCCATCTTCCAGGGCCTGCACCGCTATCGCTCGAACCTGACCGGGTTCGCGCTCTTCACCTCGCTCGCGCGCGAGGGCATCCTGGCGCACGCGCTGATGAGCTCGGCCGGCGAGGAGGTGATCGGCCCGGAGGGCCTGGCGCCGTACCGCCTGGCGATCGTGGGCATGGCGCAGTACACGCGCGACCACCCGGAGGTGCCGGACCTGCTGTTGCGCTACGTCGAGGGCGGGGGCGCGCTGCTGCTGCCCCTCGGCCGCCCCGACGCACTCCAGGACCCCTACCTGAAGTGGCGGGCATCGCCCGCGCTGCTCCGCCTGTCCGGCTGCGAGGGGGCGGGCGAGCGGGAGCCGTGCGCCCGGCTGGACGGCATCGCCTCCGCCCACGAGGCGTTCGATCCCGCCGCGACCGCCTCGTGGGAGCTGGAGATGGACGAGGAGGCGTTGCTGACGCGCGTGGCGCCGGCGCAGGGGGCGCAGGTGCTCGTGCGGGCGGGCGAGACGCCGCTGCTCTACCGCCACCGGCTGGGGGAGGGGACGGTCTACGTCTTCACCTGGAACCTGGACGTGCTGCTCTACCGGGGAGCGGAGATCGACTACCCGGGCGGCCACTGGGACTGGCTCTGGCGCGGCCTCGCCGCCGAGCTCGGCCTCTCGCGCGACCTGGCCAACCCGATGACGCGCCTGGTACGTGAGACGACGCTGTAGCGGTCCCTGACACTTGATTCTGGGAGTGTGGCATGGCCATCCTGGCCATGATTCACGGGCGGGCCTCTGGCCCAGAGGGCCCTCCGGCCCGGTGGGAAGCCCGTGCCACCGAACCGCGGCCCATAATCTCAAGTGTCACAGGCCAGTAGCGCCCCGACTCACCCCTGGGCGAAGATGCCCGTCTCGCGCGGCTCCCAGCCGAGCGTGTCGCGGATGCCCGCTGTGTCCACCAGCGAGTCCATCTCCTGCGCCGGCACGCGCAGGGGCACGTGCGGGTAGAACCGCTCGACGATCTCGGGGATCGGCATCTGCAGGTAGGTGTCCGGCGCGGCGGGGAAGAGCTGGTGGTAGCCCGGCCCCTGCCGCTCCAGCACGGCGAGCACGAGCGAGGCGGCGTCGTTGTCGGTGATGTAGGAGAAGCCCTCGTCGAGGTTGCCGAAGACGCGCCCGCGGAAGCTGCGCCCGTGCCGGCGGTAGTAGCGGCGGTAGCGGTCGGTCATGATGAAGGGGAAGCGCACCGCCGTGCACGAGAGCTCCTCGTGGAGCCGGGCGTAGTAGCGCATCTGCGCCTCGCCGGCCTCCTTGCTCAGCGCGTAAGCGTTGCCCGGGCAGGGGGGCAGGTCGCCGTCGAGGGGCAGGTAGGGCAGGCAGCTCGGCTCGTCCTCGCCGTCGTCCTCGTGCGTGCGGCTGCCGGCGAAGGCCTGCACCGAACTGGAGAAGACGAGCCGCCGCACGCCGACCTCGCAGGCCGCCTGGAAGACGTTGGCGTCCATCGTCACGTTCTCGGCGTAGAGCTGCTGCGCGGGCAGGCCGACGTGGGCATGCGGGTGGTTGGCGAGGTGGACGACGGCCTCGCAGCCCTCGAGCAGGCGGTAGAGGCCGACCGGCTCCAGCAGGTCGGCCACCTCGAGCGGCACGGGCAGGTCGCGGTTGTAGGTGCGGTCGACCGCCCGGGCGTCGAGGCCGGCCTCGGCCAGCGCGCGGCAGACGGCCGAACCGAGCCGGCCGGCGCCGCCGGTCACGAGCACACGCATGGACATGTGGTCCCTGACACTTGAGATTATGGGCCGCGGTTCGGTGGCACGGGCTTCCAGCCCGTGAATCATGGCCCGGAGGGCCATGCCACACTAAGACGGCCACCGGTAGAATCAAAAGTCACAGGCCAATGGCAACTCCACCTGAATGGGTCGCCCGCCGGATGGCGGGCAAGGGGCCATCGCATCGCCCACCATTCCACCAGAGGCCCGGGCCGCCGTCAAGCGCAGTCGGCCGGCGTTCGGGCTTCAGTCCTCGCCTTGCTCGTCCTGCTCTTCCTTGCGCAGGGCGACGATGACGGGGCAGAGGGCCTGCTTGGTGATGCCTTCGTGCGCTGACCGAAATGGACCCGATCTCAGACGAGTTCCGCCCCCTGCGGCGCCTCGGCGAGCCAGACCCCCTGCCGGATGAGCGAGCGGCGCACCTCCCGCCCGTCCAGCTCCGCCGGCGCGCAGCCCCGCTCGGCGGCCATGGCCGCCGCCGTCCCGCAGGCCTGACCCACGGTGCAGGCCGGCGGCATCACGCGCATCGACGAGTGGACGGCGTGGTCGACGCTGATCGGCCGGCCGCCGACCAGCAGGTTCTCGCAGTCGCCCGGCACGAGGCAACCGTAAGGGATCTCGTACCATTCGCCCTCGGGCAGGTGGGCGTGCTCGGTGCCGCCGCCGGTCGGGCTGTGGATGTCGATGGGGTAATTGACGCGGGCGATCGCGTCGGGGAACTTGGAGGCTTTCTCGAAGTCCTCGCGCGTCAGGTAAGCGTGGCCCCGCACGCGGCGCGATTCCCGCACGCCGATCGTGGCGCCGATCGCGTGGAGGCGCGCCTGCTCGAAGCCCGGCACGTCGCGGCGCAGGAACTCCAGGTAGTCGGCCACCTGGCGGCGTCCCTCGACCTCGGCGTCGGAGAGCGCCAGCGTGTCGGTCGCGTCCCGCTCGGTGATGCGCGTGGTGTTGAAGTGGATGCGGTCGGGCTCGACCGTGCGGAACCAGAGCACGTCGTGGCGGGGGCAGCGCAGGCGCCCCTCGGCGCGCGCCCGGTCGTAGAGGGCGTTGATCGCCTGGCGGTCGGGCATGCGCTCGACGTCGACGCCGGCCACGTCGAAGGAGAGCGTCATCGGCTGGGCCTGCCCATCTTCCGGTCGGCCGAACTCGAAGGCGCAGCCGGCGCGGGCGGCCAGGTCGGCGTCGCCCGTGGCGTCCACGTAGACCTTCGCGCGGTGGCCGCTGAGGCCGCCTTTGCCGAGCATCAGGACGCTGTCGATGCGGCGCCCGTCCATCAGCGGGCGGTCGAGCTGCACGTGGTAGAGCAGCTCGACGCCGGCCTCCAGGCAGAGCCGTTCGGCGGCGAGCTTGGCCGTCTCGTGGCAGAAGGTGCGCCCGTCGGCGGCGAGCCCGCCCATCCGGTCTATCAGGCGGCACCAGTCCTGGAAGACGCCCGAGTCCAGCGGGCGCCCGCCGACGCGGTTCGGCATGAAGGGGTTGACCAGCCCGGCGGTCGCCATGCCGCCTGGGAAGCCGTACTGCTCGCAGAGCAGCGTCCCGGCGCCGAGCCGGGCGGCGGCGACGGCCGCGCCGATGCCGCCGGGCCCGCCCCCGACCACGATCACGTCCATCTCGTGCAGCAGCGGTATGTCGGCCTCGGCCGGTCTGGTCAGCGTCTCGCCCATCGGGTCTTCTCCTCGGAGTATGTCCTCCCGCAGGATAGCCCGCCCGGCGCGACCCGTCAATCGGCGAGGGCGGGGATGTCGGGGTGGACGACCTGCTCGGCGCGGGCCGATTCGAACGCCGCCTCGTAGACGGCCATCAGGCGGCGCATCTCGGGCAGCTTCACCGCCGGCTCGGCCCGCCCGGCCAGCGCGTCGGCCACGTTCTCGTAGAAGCAGCGCCACCGGCCCGGCAGCGTCGGCACGGTCCGCTCCTCGTCGCCGCGCCTCAGGCGGCCGTAGTTCTGCTCGGGCTCGACGGCTGCGTCGATGTCGCCGGCGATCATCGCCGCCTCCTGGGGGTCGACGCCGCATTTGATGAAGGCGCCGTCGCGGCCGAGCGCGTGGAAGCGGGGCTTGGGGATGTGGTGCATGCCGCCGGCGTCGACGAGGGCGGTCTGGCCGCCCTCGAAGCCGATGACGGCCATCCCGTGGCTCTCCACGTCGTGGCCGGGGTAGTCGTGGTGCATGCGGCAGTAGACGGTTTCGATGCGGCCGGGGAAGACCTGGAGCGCCTGGTCGAGCATGTGGGCGCCGAGGTCGAAGAACCGCCCGCCGCCCATCCGGCGCCGCCCGCGCCAGCCCCCGGGCGGCCCCGGCCGCTGCCAGGCCATCTCGAGCCAGCGCAGCTCGCCCAGCTCGCCTTCCTTTAGCAGCCTGCGCAGCGTCAGGTAGTCGCCGTCCCAGCGGCGGTTGTGGAAGACGGTGAGCAGCACGCCGTTCCGCTCGGCGGCCTCGATCATGCGGTCGCACTCGGCGAGCGAGGTGCACATGACCTTGTCGGTGACCACGTGCTTGCCGGCGTCCATGGCGCGCACGGCGAGCTCGGCGTGGGTGCTGTGGGGCGTGGCGAGGACGACGAGGTCGACCTCGGGGTCGGCGAGCACCTCCTCCAGGCCGGCGTATGCCTTGCCGCGGCGTTCCCGGGCGATGCGCCGACGCGTCTCGGCGCTGCGCGAGGAGACGCCGTGCAGCGCAATGCCGCTCTCCAGGCCGATCAGGTAGCTGTGGAAGCACCTGCCGGCGAATCCGTAGCCGATCACGACCGCCTTCGGTTCGGTCACGCTCTGCCTCCTTTACGGCTCGCTTGCCGTCCCCCGCGCCCGCATTATAAGCGGAGCCATGCACCGGGCAACCCGAAGCGGAGCGGCGCCATGCCGGCCAGCACGAACATGATCGACCTGCGCGGCGACACCGTCACCGTCCCCACGCCGCCCATGCTCCGGTTCCTGGCCGCCGCCGGCCTCTACGCTCGGGAGCACCACCTGGAGCGCCTGGCCGAGGACCACGGGCGGGCGCGAATCCGACGGCCCGCCCGCGCTTGCATTCTGCGCCCAGGCCGCCATAATGCGTCCTTCTGCGCCAACCCCGGAACGGGAGCAAGCCATGGACGAGTTGCGCTTCGGCATCATCGGCGTCGGCGGCATGGGCAGCCACCATGCCCGCCAGATCACGCAGGGCAACGTGCCCGGCGCCGCCCTGAGGGCGGTCTGCGACATCCGGCCCGAGCGGCTCGAATGGGCCCGCAGGGAGCTCGGCTCGGACCTGGCCGGCTTCGAGTCGGCGGAGGAGATGATGGAAGAGGTGGGGCTCGACGCGGTCATCATCGCCACGCCCCACTACGACCACCCGCCCCTGGCGATCAGCGCCTTCGAGCGCGGCCTGCACGTGATGAGCGAGAAGCCGGCCGGCGTCTACACCCGGCAAGTGCAGCAGATGAACGAGGCGGCCGAGGCCTCGGGCCGCCTCTTCGGCATCATGTTCCAGCAGCGGACCGAGCCGCTCTACCGCAAGCTGCGCGAGCTGATCTGCGAGGGCGAGCTGGGCGAGCTGCGGCGCATCGAGTGGACGATCACCTCGTGGTATCGCACGCAGTCCTACTACGACTCGGGCGGCTGGCGCGCCACCTGGGCGGGGGAGGGCGGCGGCGTGCTGATGAACCAGTGCCCCCACAACCTGGACCTCTGGCAGTGGATGTTCGGCCTGCCGGCGCGCGTGCGGGCCACCTGCTACTACGGCAAGCACCACCGGATCGAGGTCGAGGACGAGGTCTTCGCCACCATGCAGTACGACGGCGGCGCCGTCGGCACCTTCATCACCAGCACGGGCGAGGCGCCGGGCACCAACCGGCTGGAGGTGATGGGCGACCGGGGCAAGGTCACGCTCGAAGGCGGCGGCATCACGTTCCTGCGCACCCGCCAGCCCGTCACCGAGCACCTGGCCACCTGCCCGGAGTCCTTCGCCGAGCCCGAGACGTGGCGCTGCGAGGTCCCGCACGACAGGCGCGCCGCCACGGGGCACAACGAGATCCTGAAGGACTTCGTGCGGGCCGTCCGTGAGGGCAGCGAGCTGCTCGCGCCGGGCCTCGAGGGCATCAAGAGCCTGGAGCTGGCCAACGCGATGCTGCTCTCCTCCTGGGAGGGCGACCGCTGGGTCGAGCTGCCCGTGGACGCCGACCTCTACCACGAGCGGCTTCAGGAGCGGATCGAGACCAGCACATTCGAGAAGCAGGCCGCCGAGGAGCGGCCGGCTCAGGACCTGAGCGACTCGTTCTGAGCCCGACTCGGTCCCGCACACCCCTCCCGGCGCCTCAGAGCTCCATCCAGGCGCACTCGCGCTCGGCCGACTCGACGGCGGCGTAGATGAACTTCATCCCCCGCAGCCCGTCGTAGACCGTGGGGAACTTGTAGTCCTCGCTCGCCATCGGCTCGCCGTCGATGCAGGCCCGCAGCGCTTCGGCGAAGTCGAGGTAGATGTTGGCGAACGCCTCCAGGTAGCCCTCGGGGTGGCCCCAGGGGACGCGCGTGACCTCCATGGCCTCGTCGCTGAGGTATTCGTCGCGCCCGCGGGTGTAGACCTGGCGCGGCTCGCCGTAGCGGTAGACGGCCATGTAGTTCGGGTTCTCCTGGTCCCAGATGATGGCGCCGCCGCTGGCGTAGACGCGCAGCCAGAGGTGGTTCTCCTCGCCGGTGGCGATCTGGCTGCACGAGAGGATGCCCTTGCCGCCGCCCTCCAGGCGCAGCAGCATGTTGGCGTCCTCGTCCAGCTCGCGGTCGGGCAGGAAGGTGCTCTTATCGCAGCAGAGGGCGGCGACCTTCTGGCCGGTCACGTACTCCAGCAGGTTGAAGGCGTGGGTGCCGACGTCGCCGATGGTGCCGGCGATGCCGGACTGGGCGGGGTCGGTGCGCCAGATCGCCTGCTTGCTGCCCTCCTTCTCGTGGGGGTACATCAGGAACTCCTGGAGGTACTCGACGATGACCTTGCGCACCCGGCCCATCTCGCCGCAGAGGAACATCCGGCGCGCCTCGCGCACCAGCGAGTTGCCCGTGTAGTTGTGCGTCAGGCAGAAGACAAGGCCGGTCTGCTCGACGAGCTTGACCAGGAACTCGGCCTCCTCCAGCTTGTAGGTCATCGGCTTGTCGCAGACGACGTGGATGCCCGATTCGAGGAACTTGCGCGCGATGGGGAAGTGCGAGACGTTGGGGGTGACGATGGAGACGAAGTCGATCCGCTCGTCCTCGGGCAGGGCGGCCTCGGCCTCGGCCATCTGCTCGTAGCTCTCGTAGAGGCGGGCGGGGTCGAGGTAGAGCTGCTCGCCGGTCGCCTTCGTGTTCTCGTAGTCGCGCGAGAAGCAGCCCGCGACCAGCTCGATCTGCCCGTCCATCGCCGCCGCGATGCGGTGGACGGCCCCGATGAAGGAGCCCTGCCCGCCGCCGACCATGCCCATCCTCAGCTTCCGCTCCCAGGATTCCATCCGATCCTCCCCTCTCTCAGGAAGTCCTTACCACGAAGATCGCGAAGGACGACACGAAGCGCACCAAGAACGGCGGAAACCGACCACGACGACACGGCCTGCGGCAAGCGGGAACGAGGCGTCCCATCCCTGTCGTCCGT
>CAYSWA010000037.1:8695-19479 GCA_964434535.1 uncultured candidatus Brocadiaceae bacterium
TGCCGTTCTTGGTCTCCTTCGTGTCGTCCTTCGTGGTCTTCGTGGTGAACGCCGTAGTGGTCTTCTTGTTGAGTTCGCCGCGGCTTCTGTAGTTGACGGCCGGGAACGAGGCGTCCCATCCCTGTCGTCCGTTGCCGTTCTTGGTCTCCTTCGTGTCGTCCTTCGTGGTCTTCGTGGTGAACGCCGTTGCCTACAGGTTCACCCAGCCGCCCTTCGCGTTGCTTTCGAGGACGGCCTCGCAGAGCACGATCTCGCGGTGGCCGTCGGCGAAGGTGGCGAAGCCCGGCTCGGCCGAGAAGTCGCCGGCCTGGATGTAGTCGTAGAAGGTCCGGAAGTGCTGCTTGAAGGTGTCCGGGAAGCCCTCGTTATGGCCGCCGGGGAAGTTCACGTAGGGCCGCACCGGGTCGCTGACCAGGGCCGGGTCGCGCAGCAGCTCGCTGTTGGGCCCTTCGCGGTTGCCGATCCAGAGCGTGTTCGGCGCCTCGCTGTTCCAGGCCAGGGCGCACTTGCTGGCCGCGATCTCGTAGCGCAGGCAGTTCTTGCGCCCCGCCGTGGTCTGGCTGACCCAGAGGCAGCCGGTCGCCCCGCCCTTGAAGTGGAACATGATGCAGCCGTAGTCGTCGGTGGCGATCTCGATCGGCTCGGTCTCGAGCGCCTTCTCCTGTTTGCCCTTGAAGGTCTCGACCTCGCCCTTGGGGCGCTTGCGCACGGGGTGGATGGTGCGCAGGTCGGCGCAGAGCGCCTCCACCTCGAGGCCGGTGACGGCGTGGACCAGGTCCATCCAGTGCGTGCCGATGTCGGCCACGGCCCGCAGCTCGCCCCCTTCTTCGGCGAGCACGCGCCAGTTGTAGTCCGTCTCGTAGAGGAGCCAGTCCTGCACGTAGCTGCCGCAGACGGAGTAGACCTCGCCGGCGCCGCCGCGCTGGACGAGGGCGCGCGCCTCCAGGTTCAGCGGGTAGAAGCGGACGTTGTAGTTGACGGCGGCGGCCAGCTCCAGCCCGGCGGCCAGCTCGACCAGCTCGCTTGACTGCCCGGAGTTCATCGCCAGGGGCTTCTCGACCAGCACGTGCTTGCCGGCCTGGAGCGCCTGCCTGGCCATCTCGAAGTGCAGGCGGTTCGGGGTGGCGACGTGCACCGAGTCGACGGCCTCGTCGGCGAGCACCTCGTCGAAGCTCGCGTAGGCGTGGGGCAGGCCGAGCTGTGCGGCGGCGGACTCCGACTCCGCCTCGTCCACCCCCAGGATGCCGGTCACTGCGACGCCGAGCCGCCTGAGTGCCTCCACGTGCACCGGCCCGATGAAGCCGGCGCCGACCACTGCTGCGCCTATCTCGTGCATCGCTATACCTCGCACTGAAGTTCCCCGGGTGTGTCCCGAACGGCGGCCTATTCTAAGCCGAGGATGCGGCGGTTGCGAGTGAGATCAGGCCGTGTATGCGCCCAGCGCCGGCTCCGCCGTGCGCTCGTGCTCGCGGGCCATGAATGCCTCGACCTCCTCGGGGGCGATCGGCACGGTGGCGCCGACCTGCGCGGCGACCATGGCCCCGAGCGCGCAGCCGAGCTCGCAGCACTCTTCCAGCGGGCGCCCGCGCAGCAGCCGGCGGCTGAAGCCGGCCGTGAAGGCGTCGCCCGCCCCGCAGGCGTCGGCCACCTCGACGCGGTATCCCGGCACGTGCACGCGCTCCCCCCGGGCCGAGGCCGCGTAGGCGCCCCGGCGCCCGAGGGTCACGACGCAGTGCGAGAGGCCCTGGCGGCGGATGATCGCCTCGGCGAAGGCCGGGATGTCCTTGCCTCCCACGTCGAACATGCGGCCGAGCTCGCGGGCCTCCTCGTCGTTCAGCTTCAGCACGTCGGCCTCGCGCAGCGACTGCTTGACGGTCTCGCGCGAGTAGCAGTCGCGGCGCAGGTTGATGTCGAGCAGCTTCAGCGCCTCGGGCGCCGCCTCGAACACCTGGCGCAATGTGGCGCGGGACTGCGGGGCGCGCTGGATCAGCGTGCCGAAGCAGACGCAGTCCGCCCCGGCGGCGGCCGCCATCAGGGCGTCGGTCGGCTCGATCTCGTCGTAGGCGACGCCGGCCAGGATGGTGAAGTCCGGCCGGTCGGGGTCGCTCAGGTCCACCGCGACCGTCCCGGTCGGCGCCTCCTCGTCCCGCTGGACGAACTCGGTCGCCATCCCGAGCTCCTCGATCCGGGCGAACGCCTTGCGCCCGAGCTCGTCGCGCCCCAGGCGGGTGACGATCACGCCCCGGTCGCCGAGCGAGTTGACCCGGTAGACGAAGTTGAACGGCGCCCCGCCGAGCACCGGCCCGTCGGGCAGCAGGTCCCAGAGCGTCTCGCCGTAGGCCAGCACGGTCTGCCGCACGGCACCCTCTCCGGTGGTCAGTGGTCGGCGGTCAGTTGCCTCAGGTCGTCCAGCGTCACCTTCACCTCGGGCGGGTCGCCGAGCTGCTCGACGACCATGTCCGCCTCGGCGAAGTCCTCGCCGCGGCTGTAGTAGCTCATCGTGACCAGGCACCACATGCCGGCCGCCTTCGCCGCCATCAGGCCGTTGCGCGTGTCCTCCACCACCACGCAGTCGGCCGGCGCCAGGTCGAGCCGCCGGGCGGCCAGGTGGTAGACCTCCGGGTCAGGCTTCTTGTTGGAGACCACGTCGCCGGCCAGGATGGCGGCGAAGTGCGCCTTGCGCTCGGGCCCGAGCAGGTTCCCGACGACGGCGTGGACGGCCCGCTCGTTCGAGGTGGAGCAGACGGCGAGCGTGAGGCCGCCCTCGATCGCCTCGTCCACCAGCCGCCGCACGCCGGGCCGCACGGGGAGCTGCCCCTCCTCGACCATCTCCATGTAGATGTCGGTCTTGAGCCGGTGCAGCTGTCGGATGAAGGCGTCCCGGTCCTCGGCCGCCTGGGGCCAGCCGACCAGGTTGAAGTAGTGGCGCATGCGCTCCTTGCCGCCGGAGACCGCGAGCAGCTCGCCGTAGAGCTCCACGTCCCACTCCGCGTCGATGCCCTCGCGGGCGAAGGCGCGGTTGAAGGCGACGCGGTGGCCGTCGCGTTCGGTGTCGGCCAGCACGCCGTCGCAGTCGAAGATCAGCGCTCGCAGCATTGTGGTCCTCCTGAGCCGGTTAGAGGCCGGCGTCGCCGGCGCGGCCGGCCGAGCCGAACAGCTCCATGTTCGCGGCCATCTCCCGCTTGACGCGCTCGAACTGCGCCCCGATTGCCTTCAGCGGGTTGTAGTCGCGATGCTCGCGGTGGTGCTCGCAAAGCCCGTCCAGGAAGGCGTACTTGAGCTGGGTCGAGATGTTGACCTTGGCCACGCCGAGGGCGATGCAGCGGCGGAAGACCTCGTCGCAGAGGCCGGTCCCCCCGTGCAGGGCGATGGGCAGGCCGGTGCGGGTGGCGATCTCCTCCAGCAGGTCGAAGCGCACCTGGGGCTCGCCCTTGTAGACGCCGTGGGCGGTGCCGACGGCCGGGGCGAAGGCCGTCAGGCCGAGCGCCTGGCAGAACTCGACCGCCTGGTCGGGGTCGGCGAGGCCGGCCGCTGTCTCGTCGACCGAGACGTCCTCCTCCACGCCCCGGATGCGGCCGAGCTCGGCCTCGACGCTCACGTCCACGGGCGCGGCGGCGGCCACCACGCGGCGGCTCATCTCCAGGTTCTCCTCGTAGGGCAGGGCGGAGGCGTCGATCATCACCGAGGTCCAGCCCTCCCGGATGCAATCCTCGCAGAACTCGACCTCCCGGCAGTGGTCCAGGTGCAGCGCCGCCGGCACGGGCGAGTCGCCGGCGATCTGGCGAGCCCAGCCCACCATCGTCCGGTGGCCCCAGTGCACTACGGTCTTGACCGAGGTCTGGATGATCACCGGCGAGTCGAGCTCCTCGGCCGCCCGCACCACGGCGCGCATCGAGTTGTAGTCCACCACGTTGAACGCCCCGACGGCGTAGCCCCCGTCGCGGGCCGCCTCCAGGATCGGTTTCATGCTGAGCAGCGGCATCTCTGTGGCTCCTATTCGGCGTAGACGGCCCGGCGCGCGGCGGCCACCACGTCGGCGACCTGCGGCACGCAGGCGGGCGGGAGCGTCAGGTTGAACGGGACCGGCATCTCGCGGCGGATCGTGTACATGGTCGGGTGGAAGCCGACCACCACTTCGGCGGGGTAGGGCGGGCCGCTCATCGGTCTGCTCCGGGCGCGTTCGGGGTGGCGGCGACCAGGAACCGGTACATGTCCCCGCGGTAGATCGAGTGCTCCATCTCCAGGATCATCTCCTTGCCGCAGAAGGTGACCCCCTCGACGACGAAGGCGGGGATCGGCTCCCCGGCGCCGGCCCACTCCAGCTCCGGCCCCTCCAGCACCGAGGCGCTGAGCATCTGCTGCACCTCCAGCAGGTGGAGGCCGTATTCGCGCTCGTAGACGTCGTAGAGCGAGCCGCTCAGGTCCCTGTCGCATATGCCGGGGCAGAAGCGCAGCGAGATGCAGCGGGTCTCCTTCATCATGGGCACTCCGTCGGCCCGGCGCAGCCGCTCCAGCACGCAGATCGGCCCCTTTAGCGTGTAGGTGCGCCCGTGGATGGCAAGGGAGCGGGGCCGGCGGCGCACGCTCGCCCCGAGCACCTCGGTAGAGGGGCGGCGGCCCTCCTGGAGCATGTTGCGGGTGAAGCTCAGGATGCGGTCGGCGCTGCGCTCCACGGCGCGGCGGCGCACGAAGGTGCCCCGGCCCTTGACGCGGCGGGCCCAGCCGGCCCGCTCCAGCTCGTGCAGGGCCTTGCGCGCCGTGGTGTTGCTCACCCCGTAGCGGCGTATCAGCTCGTTCTCGGAGGGGACGCGCTCGCCGGCGCGCAGCTCGCCGGCGCGGATCGCCGCGACCACGTCCTTGACAATGCGGCGGTACTTGGGCAGCGCTCCTCGCCTGACGGCCAACTCGCCCTCCCCGCCGGAGTGCCGGAACCTAACGCACTAAGATGCTACTCCCCCCGCCCCGGCCTGTCAACGTCGGGCGATCGGGAGGGTCCCGCCGGAACAGCAGCGTTGATTTCGGGGTCGGCGGGCGGCTACCATCCGTGCGGTCTGAATGTCCGTCTACCGTCAGCCGGGGGCAAGGAGCATGGAAACGCGTCGTCTCGCCGCACGGGCCGCCTGCGTCGCAGCGCTCGGGCTGGCCCTGGTCGCCTGCTCGGGCTGCGCAGCGGGCCTGGAGTACGGCAAGTACCGCGTCCAGGACGCGCTGGACGTGGTCGACGTGGGCTTGACCGTGACCGCGAAGCCCTGCATCGGGCTTTACTGGAACAGCCTGGACGTGTTCCCCGTCGGCTACAGCTACATCGACGGATACTTCGTGGGCTGGGGCGGGGGACAGATCGGGGTGACCCGGCACTTCAACGAGTGCTGGGGCCTGGGCATCGGCCACGAGGAGATCGGCTGGGGAAAGGAGTTCGACAAGGACGATCCCGACACCATGTATACGCGCTACTCAGGCATCCTGGGCACCGTGGTGGCCCCTCATAAGACCAACCCGGGCTACACGCCCTCGTGCGTCCACTTCTTCCCCCACGTCGGCTTCATCGGCCTGGTCTGGAACGCCCGCTACATGGAGATGGCCGACTTCGTGCTCGGCTGGACGACGCTGGACATCGCGGGCGACGACGGCTTCGCCGTGGGCAAGTGGGCCTTCCCCTACCGCAAGGAGGAAGGTTAGGCGCTGCCCCCCCCCTCGCCCGCGCACCCCGAGGCGGCGGCATGAAGCCGACCGCCCCGGTCGGCAAGCTCGGCCTTGACGGACCGCCCGCCCGGCCATATACTGGCTGGCTCGGGAAGGGGGGCGGCTCTCGCAAGCCCAGCGGCCCGGCGCGCGCGCGTGCGGCCGGTCGACTGAGGCAGGACGCGCCCCATCTCCTTGCTTCTTTGGCGAGAGCGGTGTGAACATGAAGCGAGGGCAACAGCCGGCGGGACGGGCATTGGCCGTCGCGCTTATCCTGGCGCTCGCGGCGATGGGCGGCGGATGCAGCTACATGGCCAGGCGCGGCAACGACGCGCTGGACATCTTCGACGTGGGCGTTCTGGTCTCCGACCATGTGCGGCCGGACCTTGCCGCGTTCGTGAACTTCTGGAACGTGCTTCCGCTCGGCTACGCCCACGTGGACGGGAAGCTGATCGGGATCGGCGGCAGACGCGCCGGCATCCTAAAGTTTCGCCACCTGGATAGCTGGGGCGTTTTGGCATGGGGCGCGGAACAACGGGCGGTGGGTGAACCGGAGCCCGGGATGGAAGGGCCGCCGCGCTACGACCAGGGCTTCGTCCGCCTGGCCCTCGGCGCGGAGCACAAGCCGCCGGGGCATCAGTACTTCGACTGCGACCGCACGTTCCACCTGGGCTGGATCGGCGTCCACCTGCGCATCAAGCTGGACGACCTGGCGGACTTCATAACCGGGTGGGCGGGGTTGGACATCATGGGGGACGACGCCCGGGGCTGAGCGGCGTGGGCGCGCCCGAGCGGGCGCAGGCGGCAGGTCCAAGGAGGGGCCCGATGGCCCGCACGAACTACGCCGTATGCAGCAGATGTCAGAAGCGCGTGCCCGCCGGGCACGCCGTGCGCGACGGGCGCGTCTACCTGGTGAAGAGCTGCCCCGAGTGCGGGCCGAACGAGGCGCTGCTGAGCACGGACGCCGAGACCTGGCAGCGCAAGCGCGACATCTGCCAGTACGACGGCACCGAGCCGCTGACCTGCACGCTCCGCTGCGAGACCTGCAAGCGGAACCACCACCCGCGCATGGTCTTCCTGGACGTGACCAACCGCTGCAACATGAACTGCCCGATCTGCATCAACAACACGCCGAGCATGGGCTTCACCTTCAACCCGCCGATCGAGTACTTCGAGAAGGTCCTCGACGCCCTGGCGGCGATGGAGCCCCGCCCGCTGATCCAGCTCTTCGGCGGCGAGCCGACCGTGCGCGACGACCTGTTCGAGATCATCGACATGGCCCGCGAGCGGGGTCTGGACGTGCGCGTCGTCACCAACGGGCTCAAGCTTGCCGACGAGGAATACTGCCGCCGGATCTGCGAGCGGAAGGTGCACGTGCTGATCGGCTTCGACGGGCGCGACCCCCACATCTACGAGCGGCTGCGCAAGAACCCCGGCGCCTACGAGAAAAAGATCCGCGCCCTGGAGAACCTGGCCAGGTACAGCACCCACAAGAACACCATCATGTGCTGCGTCGCACGCGGCGTGAACGACGAGCACATGCGCGACCTGATCGACTACTGCCACGAGAACCGCGACCACCTGAAGTGCCTCCACATGATCCCGCTGACCGAGACGTGGCAGGAGGGGCAGCTCGACGCCGACCTGCACGCCACCACCACCGAGGACGTCGAGCAGATCATCGACGAGGCGTTCCCCGAGGGGCGGGTCGAGTTCATCTCCGCCGGCCTCTCCGGGTACCTGCGCAAGCCGACCGAGCTGTTCGGCGCCGCGCCGTTGAAGTTCGGCGGCGTGCACCCCAACTGCGAGTCGGCCACCTACCTCTTGAGCGACGGCAGCCAGTACTGGCCGATGAGCCGCTACCTGAAGCGGCCGCTCGACGACGTGGCCGCCGAGGCCGTCGAGCGGATTAAAGCGATGCAGGGCAAGCTGGACCGGCTGGACCCCGCGAAGCGGCTGGACCGCTGGCGCGGGCGCTGGATGGTGCTGAGGGCCTTCGCCGGCCTCGCCGCCCGCTCGCTCGACACCCGCAGGGTGCTCAAGGGCAACCGCCTCTTCGCCCTCGCGCGCATCCTGGGCGGCATGGTCGCCGGCAAGCGCCTCAAGCACCTGCTGCGCAGGCACACGAACATCCACAGCGCCATGCTGATGGTCGTGCTCCCGTTCGAGGAGTTCGACTCGATAGAGGCGGCCCGGCTGGAGAACTGCCCGTCCGCCTTCGTCTATGAGGACCCCGACTCGGGCGAGGTCAAGACGCTGCCGGTCTGCATCTGGAACCTCTATAAGAACGGCATTCAGCGCAAGATCGCCGAGAAGTACGCCACGGCGGCGGTCGGCTGAGCGCCGCACCGCTGCGGGCCCGACCGGATAGGGGCAGAGGCCATGCCGCCCTCGGATGACATCGAGAAGCTTTGCCGGGCCTGCCAGCAGCAGGCCTCAGCGGTCACCATCGCCAACGTGCGCGACTTCGTGGCCGGCCTCGACCGCCAGGTCCCTCTGCTGGACGGCCGCCAGCGGACCTACGTCAACCTCGACAACGCCGCCACCACCCCGCCCTTCACCACCGTGATCGGCTGCCTGGCCCGGCTCTCGCAGTGGTACGCGAGCGTCCACCGCGGCAGCGGCTTCAAGTCCCTGCTCTCCACCCACCTCTACGAGCAGTGCCGCCGGGCCGTGGCGGACTTCGTCGGCGCCGACCTCGCCCATCACGCCATCATCTTCGTCCATAACGCCACGCACGGGCTGAACAAGCTGGCGCAGCGATTCTGCCCGAACCGCGACGGGGTCGTCCTCTCCACCGTCATGGAGCACCACTCGAACATGCTCCCCTGGCGGCGCCTCGGCTGCCGCGTGGAATACGTGGCCGTGCGGCCCGACGGCCAGCTCGACATGGACGACCTGCGCCGCAAAGTGCGCCGCCACGCCGGGCGGCTCGGCCTGGTCACCGTCAGCGCCGGCTCGAACGTGACCGGCGCCGTGCCGCCTATGCGGCGCATCGCCCGGCTCGCCCACGAGGCCGGCGCGCTGATGGCCGTCGACGCCACGCAGCTCGTCCCCCGCCGCCTCTTCCGCATGGGCGCGCCCGACGACCCGGAGCGGGTCGACTTCGCCGCCTTCAGCGCGCACAAGATGTATGCCCCCTTCGGCTCCGGCGCGCTGGTCGGCCCGCGTCGCGTCTTCGATGAAGGCGAGCCCGACATGGTCGGCGGCGGCACCATCCAGGCCGTCACCATGGATCGCGTCCACTGGGCCGAGCCGCCCGAGAAGGACGAGGCGGGCACGCCGAACGTCACCGGCGTCGTCGCCCTCGCCGCCGCCGTGCAGACGCTCGCGCACGTCGGCATGGACCAGGTCGCCGCCCACGAGCGCGCCCTCGCCCGCCGGCTCGTCGAGGGGCTCTGCCGCCTGGAGGGCCTCACCCTCTACGGGGCCGTCCCGGCGGATGGTGCGCAGGACCGGCTCGCCGTGGTGCCCTTCAACGTGGAAGGGCTCAGCCACGCGAAGCTCGCCGCCGTGCTCGGCTACGAGTGGGGCATCGGCGTGCGCAACGGCTGCTTCTGCGCCCAGCCCTACGTGCGCGAGCTGCTCGGCGTCTCGCGCGAGGAGATGGACGGCATCGTGGACCGCCTCGCCGCCGGCGACCACGCCACCGTGCCGGGCATGGTCCGCGCCAGCCTCGGCGTCTACAACACCGCCGACGAGGTCGATTACCTGCTGGAGGCGCTCCGCTGCATCATCGCCGACGGACCGAAGGGCCGCTACGTCCAGGACGCCCGCTACATGGACTATGTGCCCGAGCAGCCTGCCTTCAGCCTGGACGGCTACGTCCCGTTCTGAGGGGAGCGGTCTCGGGTCTCGCGGCCCGTGGGTCGGCCACGACGGCGCGTGGCCCTCCACCGGATTGCGCGCGACCTACGCCTCCACCGTCGAGCCGGCGTAGTGGTCGGTGACGGCCCGCAGCGCCGCGTTCTTGTGGTGGCCCCACGCGCAGACCGGCACCGTCTCCACCCGGTCCGTGCGCGGGTCGTAGAAGACGAACGCGTTCGGGCAGCGCTCCAGCCGCTCGGTCTCGAGCGTCGAGTCGTCCTCGAAGGGCAGCACGATGAGCTGGAGCATCTCCTGAAGGTGCGTGTGCCGGGCGCGGACCTTGCGCGTCTGGCGCCCGGCGAGCATCCCCAGCATCATCGCCAGCAGGTGCCACGCCTTGGCCGGCCCCCATGCCATGCGAAAGGCCCCTCGGGCGCAAACCGTTCAGTGGTCGAGCAGGGCCGTCATGTCGTAGAACGGGAAGTTCCCGCCCGGGCAGCGCGTGTTCTTCAGGTGGCGGTGCAGCAGGATCTGCGAGCTGGGGATGCGGCAGCGCTCCTGAAGGTAGTTGATCAGCGCCGCCAGCGAGGCCATCTGCCGCGCGGTCGGGTGGCCACGCTCGAAGTCGCCGACCAGGCAGATGCCGATCCCGTGCTCGTTGTAGCGCTTCACTCCCGCGTGGGCGCCGTGGATCTGCCTCTCCCAGCGGAAGGTCACCTCCACCTCGCCGTCCCCGCTGCCGTTCCCGTTGCCGATCACGAAGTGGTAGCCCACCCCGAGCCAGCCGCGCTCGCTGCGCGCGTAGCGGTCGAAGATCCGCGCGTTGCCGGAGGCCGTGTCGCTGTGGTGGATCACGATGTACTGCCACCGCCGCCCGAGCGGAACGTCGAGCCGGCCGCTCGCCGGCGGGCGGTCGGGCACGCGCTGCGCCCAGGCGGCCGGCGGGCTGCGCTGCGCCAGCGGCAGCGGCTCCGGGGGCAGCGGGGGGGGCAGGTCCTCCGCCTCCAACTCAAGCGCCACCGGCGCCGCCGGTTCGGTTCGGTTCGGGGCGGTGGGGGCGGCCGGCTTCGTCGACAGGCCGACGCAGCCGGCGGCGAGGGCCGCCGCCGCCAGGGCGGCCAGGGCAGAGGGACGGGGTCGAGGTGCGGGCACGGCGCGGCTCCCACGCGAGCGGAGCGCCCGATCGGGCCGAGTCTGCCGAATCTACGCCAACGCCGTAGCCCGTTTCAAGCCCCAGCCCGTCTCTTTGCCAGAACATGGTAGCCACCACCGGAGGGGTCGCGCCCGTCCCGGGG
>CAYSWA010000037.1:19579-22455 GCA_964434535.1 uncultured candidatus Brocadiaceae bacterium
CGGGCAGGCAGGGGCGCCCCCTACGCGGCGAGGGAGCGCCGCACGCGGGCGCCGATCATGACCGCCAGGTAGACCAGGCCCGCCAGCACGATCACCGTCGGGCCGGTCAGCAGCTCGTACTCGTAGCTGACCGCCAGCCCCGCGCCCGTGAACAGCGCGCAGAGCAGCACCGAGAGCGCCATCATCTGCCAGAGCCGCCGCGCCACCTGTCCCGCAATCGCCGCCGGCACGATCAGAAGCGCGATCACCAGCACGATCCCCACCACCGGGATCAAGAGCACCACCGTCAGCGCCGTCAGGCACAGAAGCAGCAGGTAGTAGAACTGCACCCGCACCCCCCGCACCAGCGCGAACTCCTCGTCGAAACAGACCGCCAGCAGCTTGTTGTAGAAGACCGCGCAGAGCGCCACCGCTACGGCGTCCAGCACCAGCACCGTCCAGAGGTCCCGCCCCGTCAAGAGCAGGATGTTGCCGAACAGGTAGCTCATCGGGTCCACGTAGCCGGGCGTCTTGGCGATAAAGAGCAGCCCCACCGCCATCCCCACCGCCCAGATGGCGCCGATGATGCTGTCCTCGCGCTCCTGGGCGTACATGCTGACCAGCCCGATGGTCAGCGCCGAGGCGAGCGCCGCCGCCACGGCCCCGTACATCGGCTCGCACCACTCCAGCCCCACGGCCTTCTGAAGGTAGAGCGCCACCCCGATGCCCCCGAGCACCGAGTGCGCGATGGCCCCGGCCAGGAACGCGATCCGCCGCGCCACCACGAACGTGCCCACCATGCCGAACGAGACGCTGGAGAGCAGCCCCGCCAGCGCCGCGTAGCGCAGGAAGGAGAGCCGGGGGTCGGCCAGCCCGCGCAAAAAGTCCATCACCCTTCCCCCTCAGCGCCGCCGACGGGGTAGTGGTTGTGGTGCACCGCCCGAACCTCGCCCCCGTAGAGCTCCTGCATGATCTCGCCGGTGATCTGGCTGGTGCGGTGCACGTTGACGCGCCGGTTCACGCAGACGACCGTCTCCACCACGTCCGAGACGAACCCCAGGTCGTGGGTGGCCATCATGATCGTCATGCGCTCGTTGAGGCCCTGGAGGATCTCGTAGAACCTGCTCTCGACGGCCACGTCCACGTGCGCCGTCGGCTCGTCCAGCAGCAGCAGGTCCGGCTCGCAGGCAAGCGCGCGAGCGATCAGCACCCGCTGGCGCTGCCCGCCGGAGAGGGCCTGGAACTGGCGAGCCCCGAGCTCCGCCAGGCCCACCTCCTCCAGCGCCACCCGCGCCGCCTCCCTGTCCGCCCTGCGGTAAGGGCCGCCCAGGTGCCGCTCCAGCCGGCCCATCAGCACCACGTCCATCACCGTGACGGGGAAGCGCGGGTCGTGGCGCGCATACTGCGGCATGTAGCCGACGCGGCGGCGCGCCTGCGCCGGCCGGCGGCCGAAGACCCGCACCGTCCCCCGCCCCGGACGCAGCAGCCCCAGGATCAGCTTCAGCAGCGTCGACTTGCCCCCGCCGTTCGGCCCCAGCAGGCAGACCAACTCCCGCTCGCCGACCGACAGATCCACCTCCTCCAGCACCGTCGCCCCGTCGTAGGCGAACGAGACTCCGCTGATCTCGACCACGGGCTCGGACGGCATGGCGCGGCTCCCGGGCGCGGTTTCAACCCTTAAGGGCCTGCTCGATCTTGTCGGCCATCTCCCGCAGGTTCCCCAGCACGTCCCTGGCCAGCGGGTCCAGCGCCACGACGGCCCCGTCGATGGCGGCGGCGACGGATGCGGCGGCGCGCGGGTCGAACTGCGGCTGCACGAAGATCACCCGCACGCCCTCCGCGCGGGCCCGCGCGATCAGCCCGGCCAGCTGCTTCGCCGTCGGGCTCTTGCCCGCCACCTCCACCGCCCGCTGCTCCAGCCCGTAGGCGTCGGCGAAGTAGCCGAAGGCCGGATGGAAGACGTAGAAGGACTCGCCCCGGTAGGGCGCCAGCATCTGGCGGATCTGCTCGTGGACGGCGTCCAGCTCCTCGAGGAAGGTATCGAGGTTGCGGCGGTAGTCGGCCTCGTGCGCCGGGTCGGCCGCGATGAACGCCTCGGCCATGTTGCGCGCCTGCACCGCGATCAGCGGCGGCGAGAGCCAGACGTGCGGGTCGGCCAGCTCGTCGTCCTCCTCCTCGTCCTCGTGCCCGTCGTCGTGGTGCCCGTGCCCGTGCTCGGCCTCGTGATGCGCGTGCTCATGATGGTGCCCGTGCTCCTCCTCCATCATGCGGCGCTCGATCCCGGCGATCGTGTCGATCACCTTCACGCCGGTCCGCTCGATCCTGGGCACGAGCCGGCGCTCCAGGGGGACGCCGACGCGCAGGTAGAGGTCCGCGCGGCTCAGCTCGACCACCTGCTTCGGCGTCGGCTCGAAGACGTGCGGGTCCTGCCCCGCCCCGACCAGCACCCGCACCGCCACGTGCTCGCCGCCGACGCGCTCGGCGAAGAGGGCCTGCGGGGGCACGGCGACGAAGACGCTCAGCTTCCCCTCGGCGGGCGAGGGCGTGGCCCCCAGCGCCGCCGGCGCCAGCGCGCAGAGCAGGACGGCCGACAGGACGTATCTTCTCATGGCACCACCTCGGCGATTGAAGGGCGGACGCTCTAATGATAATGCATTGTCAACAGGCTGTCAACAGGGCTACGGCGGTGGAACCGCAGATAAACGCAGATGAACGCGGATTCTCACGGCCACGGCAACGCCGTTCACCACGAAGCCCACGAAGGACCACGAAGAACGACGAAGGACGGTGATGAGGCCACCCTCGCTCTCGCTCTCGGCCGTTGCCTCGCGCTCTTGCTCCTGCTCTGTGGGTCTCCGCCGTTCGCCGCAATCTGCGTCCACCTGCGCAATCTGGGG
>CAYSWA010000038.1:0-21824 GCA_964434535.1 uncultured candidatus Brocadiaceae bacterium
CGCGGCACCAGACAGCGCCCAGAACCATCACCGGGATTCCGTCGTTCTCCAGGTGGCAGCTCTCGTCACAGTAGATGTTAATGAGTTCCGCCATCACCCCATCTCCTCGTGCGTCTCCCATAGGAAGACTGCAAGGGCAGTGGCCGCGCTAACAGCCAGCCGAGCGTGCCTTAACGCAAGGCCCTTTGTCTCGGCTTCCCTGCCGTGGCCGGTTCCGTGAAGGTTCCTCAGCTCAACCAGCCCTGAAACAAGTGTATGGAGACCGGAAAGGAGGCGCGTCACAGCATCGGCGGTTTTTTTCTCCTCGGCTATGCCCTTCGGGACCTTTGGGATTACTGCAAGAGTCTGTTTGACCAGCCTGGGCATGTCCTGATTGGCGTCGTATTCCACAGCCCGTTCGCCAAGGATGGTCTTACAGACGGTCTCAACGAACTCTTTCGCAGTTCCTATGGCAGCATCAGGGTCACCAGCCAAGGCAGTCTGCATGCGGGTGATCTGTCGTCTGACGTAGTCAGTTCCCGTGCTTGCTGCAATGACACCCGTCGCTTCCGGTGTTGTAAGGCCTGCATCAATCGCACGAGCCGCTGCGAACACCGGCCGCCCCGATACCCTTGTCTGTTCTCGTATCTCCCACCCATCACGGGCCAGGTGCGGGTTCACGATCTCAAGGATACGTTGCACCTCGTCGGCATCCGGCTGCACGAGAGGATGCACCATCTCGCAGAGGAACCGGAGGAATTCCTCGTCCGGTGCCTGGAGGAGCTGGAACCTCGTGTCATAGAACACCCAGTCATCATCCCAGTCATTCGGGTTGCGAACACGGTGTTGCCAGATGTCACCCGCTGCATCGGAGAAGCGGCCGTCCGTCGAGCGCATTTCCCTGAGATTGTAAAGCCGACTCAAAAACTCGTTCTCCCCGAAGCGTCCAGCCCAGTTAATGTTGTTCATGACCAGCGCGTCGGCAATGTCCCGCCGAGTAACTTCGCTGATTGTCCGATCTTCCATTCCCGGCATCTCACTCGCTCCCTTGCGGCGCACGAATCTCTCCCGAAAGCAGTTTGGGCAGAAGCACGGAGCGCAGCACGCGGACGGGGCGGTAGTTGACGTACTGGTCGAACTCGCGGCGCACCAGGTAGGTGTACTCGCGGAAGGGGAGCCGGTCGTCCACCTCGGGCAGCCCGACCGCGCCGAAGTAGACGGCGTCGAAGCCGCGCAGCGTCTCCAGGCCGCCTGCGGGCATGAAGCGGCCGGTCTCCAGGTAGTGGCCGGCCCCCCACGGGAAGGTCTCGAACTGGAGCGTGAACTGATCGGCCGCCGCCGCGCGGAGGACCTTCACCCCCTCGGGCACGATCTCCGGGCCGATCCCGTCGCCCGGCACGCAGGCTATCCGGTAGCTCTTGCCCATCGCCGCTCCCTCAGGGGCCGCCGGTGATCTCCTTGACCTTCTGGAAGAAGGCCCGCTTGATCGGCGTGTTGATGCCCCAGTTGACCGGCAGCGTCTGGTAGCCGCTCAGCTCCTCGTAGCTCTCCTCGCGGTCGTGGGCGGTCCAGTCCATGCGGTCGCGGTAGTCGCTGCCGTAGCCCTGGCAGTAGAAGCCCCACGAGGCGCCTTCCTCGGCGGCGGCCTCCAGGTTCTCCACGAAGACGCTGTCCTCGTTGACGCAGACCGGGCGGGGGCGCTCGCGGTATTCGGGCTCGGCGCGCAGGCGGCGGATCTTCTCGCGCAGCTCCGGCGGCGTGCGCCCGTTGCCGTGGGGCATGCTGAAGTCCTCCATGGCGAGCCACTGGCCCCTGGCGTACTGCTCCATCCCCCCGCCGCTGCTGGAGCCGACCAGCAGCCGGCGCCCGTCGAGTGTCTCCGACTGCGCCGCCTCGATGAGGCGGTGGACGTGGGCGGGGGTGAAGATGGCGCGCTTCCACCAGTCGGCCGACTCGTTCGCCACGTCCACCAGCACGTTGCGGTGGCCCGTCTCGAGCAGCCATCGGCTCACGCGGCGGGCGATGTCGAAGATCACCTCGTCGTCGGGGATGCGCGGCGCCTGGCGCACGTAGAAGTAGTTGACGATCACGACCATGCCGACCTCGTCGGCCGCCCGCAGGATGCGCAGCAGGCGGTCGAAGTAGGGCTCCTTCAGCGAGCCGTCCGGGCGGTAGGCGGTGTTGAGGTAGCTGCCGTAGACCTCGGGCCGGTAGTTGGAGCCCCCGCCCTGGAGGCCGACGGTGACGGCGAGCAGGCCGTGGGCGCGGTAGGTCGGCAGGGCGGCGCAGAACTCGTCGGTGTTGCGGTCGGGCTCCCACTCGCCCGTGTCGGGGTAGGCCCAGAGCTTGCGCGTCTCGGGGTTCTCGTCGTCGAAGACGGCCTGGACCATCCGCGAGTTGAGCAGCAGCCCCTCGATGGGCCGCTCGCGCCAGGTGCGCCCCTCGTAGGTGGGCCGGCCGTTGATGAGGAACCTCGTGCCGTCGATCGCCACCTCGGTCTTCAAAGCGCGCCTCCTCTGCCTGCGGGTGGGCTCGCCACGCTATCCGCCGTGCCGGGGGCCTGTCAACCGCCGTTCCGTCGCCCGATCCGCAATCTGCACTCCGCACTCCGCACTCCGTATAATGCCGCCCATGCCGCTGGAGATACTCAACGTGCAGCACTGCTACCGGCCCGAGATCGCGGGGGCGCTGGAGGTGGTGCACCGGATCGGGCGCGAGCTGGTCGGGCTGGGGCAGCGGGTGCGCGTCCTCAGCCTGCTGCGGCGGCGCTCGCGCTGGTGCAACTTCACCACCACGGTCACGTGCCGCCGCCGGCGCGAGTACGAGTTCGAGGGCATCCCGGTCACCCAGATCGCCTTCGACCGGGAGACGCGGCGCCGGATGTGGCCGCACGTGCTGCGCTACTACGCCCGCCGCGACCTCTGCGAGCGGCGCGTGGCCGCGCTGATGCTGCCGGCCATCGCCCGCGAGGCCGGCCGGCCGGACGTCATCCACGTCGGGCGCGGCGGGAAGGCCTACCACGCGCTCGCCGCCCTGGCGCACGCCCGCCGGATCGGAGCGCCGTTCGCCATCACTCCCTTCCACCATCCGCGGCACGACAGCGACCGGTATCCCGGCTTCGACAGGGCCTACCGCGAGGCGGACGCCGTCTTCACGCTCACCGACTACGAGAAGGAGCACCTCGCGGCGGCGAAGGGCGTGCGGCCGGAGCGGATGCACGTGCTCGGCGTCGCGCCGGTCCTCTCGGCCGACTACGACGCGGCCGCATTCCGCGCGCGGCACGGGATCGACGGGCCGTGCGTGCTCTTCCTGGGCCGGCACGAGTGGTACAAGGGCTGGGCGGCCGTCCTGCGCGCGGCGCCGCTGCTCTGGCGGCGCCGGCCGCAGACGCACTTCGTCTTCGCGGGCCCGCAGTGGCGCATCCCGCGGGCGTGGCTGCACCTGTTCGGGCGCGACCCCCGCATCCACAGCCTCGGCGCGGTCGACGTGCGCACGAAGACCTCGGCGCTGGCCGCCTGCGACTTGCTCTGCGTGCCCTCGACGCAGGAGAGCTTCGGCATCGTCTACGCGGAGGCGTGGAGCCTGGGCAAGCCGGTGGTCGGCGGCACGGCGCCGGCCGTGCGCAGCGTCATCGAGGAGGGCCGCGACGGCCTGATCGCGAGCCACGAGGCGGGCGAGATCGCGGAGAAGATCGCGTGGCTGCTGGACAACCCGGCCGAGGCGGCAGCCATGGGCGAGCGGGGCCGCCGCAAGGTCGAGGAGCGTTACACCTGGCGCCGCCTCGCCCAGAAGGTGCTCGCCGTCTACCGCGCGCTGGTCTGAGACGGGGGCGATCCCGCCGCGCCGCTCCTGTCCGCGCGAGACCCGGTCGTAAGGATTGAACTTCGCGCGGGCTACATGCACTAACAAGGTGGAAGCCGAGCAATCAGCGTCTTCCATCCTCCCACACCCTCCGCCGACGGCGAGGGTGCGTACCCGCGCGGCGGCGTGCACCGGCGCCCATGCCGCGGCAGAAGGGGGCGAACAGATGAGCACGAAGGTGTCGAAGACCGAAGAGCAGTGGCGCGAGGAGCTGACGGGGCAGCAGTACCACGTACTGCGCGAGAAAGGCACGGAGGCGGCCTTCAGCGGGGAGTACCACGGCCACCACGAGCGGGGGGCCTACGTCTGCGCCGGCTGCGGGCAGGAGCTGTTCAGCTCCGAGCACAAGTTCGACTCGGGCACCGGCTGGCCGAGCTACTGGCGTGCGGTGCAGGAGGCGAACGTGACGAGGGCCGCCGACCGCAGCTTCCTGATGACGCGCACCGAGGTGCTCTGCAGCCGCTGCGGGGGGCACCTGGGGCACGTCTTCGAGGACGGCCCGCCGCCGACCGGCCTGCGCTACTGCATCAACAGCGCCGCGCTCGACTTCAAGCCGGCGGACTGAACGGCAACGGCGGGAACCGCAGATGGACGCGGATGCACGCAGATCTCAACGGCGAGAACCCAAACACCGACAACCGAGCAACCGATAACCGGCAACCGCCCTGTCAGCTCGCCTTCTTCACCTGCAGGTGCAGGGCGGCGCCGTCGATCTGCACTTCCTTAGTCGGCCCTTCGTCGAGGCCCGGCTTCATCTCGACCGAGAGCGTCTCGCCCATCACGTAGTCCCGCCACTGCTCGATCGCCTCGGCGAGCGCGTCGCACTCCGCGGCGTAGCGCAGGCGGATGCGGTCCTCGATGTTCAGGTCCAGCTCCTTGCGGTACTGCTGGACGTGGCGCACGGTGTCGCGCGCCCAGCCCTCGCCACGCAGCTCGGGCGTGATCTCGCTGTCAAGGATCAGCATCAGCTCGCCGGCCTCGGTCACGGCCAGGTTCTCCGGCGTCTCGCGCCGCACTTCCACCTCGCCGGGCTCGACGCGCACCTCCATGCCGCCGACGGTGACGCCGAGCGCGCGGCCGGCCTTGAGGGCCTTGGCCACCGTCGCGGGCTCCATCGATCCGATCGCCTCGGCCACCTTGCCGGCCTCGGACTTGTGCTTCGGCCCGAGGGCGGCCATGTTCGGCACGATCCGGTAGCGCTCGATCCCCTCGGCGCTCTGGCGGAGGGTGAGCCGCTTGACGTTCAGCTCCTCCAGGACCTGGTCCTTGAAGCGCTTCAGGGCGGCGGCCGTCTCGGCGTCGGTTGTCACGGCCGTCAGCTCCCTGAGCGGCTGACGGACGCGGAGCTGCTCGGACATGCGCAGCCCGAGCACGGCCGAGACGGCGGAGGTGACCACCTCCATCTGCCGGCTCAGCTCCTCGTCGATCAGGTCCTCCTTCGGCACGGGGTAGTCGCACAGGTGCACGCTGGGCGGCGCGTCGGGGTCCTGCTCGGCCACCAGGTTCTGGTACATGGCCTCGGTCAGGAACGGGATGATCGGCGCCACCACCCGGCAGAGCGTGACCAGCGCCTCGTGGAGCGTCTGGTAGGCGGCGAGCTTGTCGCGGTCGTCCTGGCCCCTGGCGCGCCAGAAGCGCCGGCGGTTGCGCCGCACGTACCAGTTGGAGAGGTCGTCGGTGAACTTCTCGGCCCGGTGGATCAGCGAGGCGACGTCGTAGCTCTCCAGCCGCTCGTTGGCGGCGCGCACCAGGAGCTGAAGGTCGCTCAAGAGCCAGCGGTCGATGTCCTGGCGTTCCGCGTAGGGGACGGCCTCGCCGCCGGGCTCGAAGCCGTCCAGGCGGGCGTAGTTGCAGAAGAACGCGTAGACGTTCCAGAGCGTGCTGAAGACGATGCGGCGCGTCTCGTCGCCGAGGTGCCAGCCGAAGCGCAGGTTGTTGACCGGGTTCTGGCGGCAGAAGACCCAGCGCATCACGTCGCAGCCCATCCGCTCGGCCGCCTCGTCGAACTCGATGGCGTTGCCGGCCGACTTGTGCATCTCCTCCCCGTGCTCGTCCTGCACCAGCGCGTGGCCCAGCAGCGTCTTGAAGGGGGGGATACCCTCCATCATCGTGCTCATCGCCAGCAGCGCATAGAACCAGTTGCGGAACTGGCCGGGGAAGCACTCGGTGACCAGGTCGGCCGGGATCCACCGCAACCAGTAGTCCCGGTCGGTGTTGTAGCGCACCGTCGAGTAGGGCACGATGCCGGCGTCTAACCACGGGTTGCCCACGTCGGGGATGCGCGCGGCCGGCCGGCCGCACTCGCCGCAGGCGATCTTCACCGCGTCGACCCACGGGCGATGCGGGGAGTGGCCGTCGAACTCCTCCCAGCCCTCGACGGCCCGCTCCCGCAGCTCCTCGCGCGAGCCGACCACCTCGAACCAGCCGCACTCGCACGCGAAGATCGGCAGCGCCAGCCCCCAGTAGCGCTTCTTGGAGATCATCCAGTCGCGCATGTTCTCCAGCCAGTCCAGCTCCCGCTCCAGCCCCCACGCGGGGATCCACTCGATCTGCCGGACCACCTCCTTGATCTCGTCCCGCCACGACATCTCGATGAACCACTCCCGCACGTTGCGGAAAAGCAGCGGCTCCTTGCAGCGCCAGCAGTGGGGGTAGCTGTGCGTGTAGGGCTCCTTCTTGTAGTAGTAGCCCTTCTGGCGGAGGCTGACGAAGATCGGATCGGCCACCTCGAAGGCGCTCTTGCCCGTGAGGAACCCGAAGCCCTCCAGGAAGACGCCGCTCTCGTCGATCGGCGCCACCACGGGCAGGCCGATCTGCTGGCCCAGGTCGAAGTCCTCCTTGCCGCAGCCCGGCGCCACGTGCACGATGCCCGTCCCCTCGCCGCTGCTGACCAGCTCCCAGGTGACCACGCGGTGGGCGGCGGCGGCCTCGGCGGCGGCCGGCAGCTCGTCGAACGGGCCGTCGTAGGCCCAGCCCTCCATCTCGGCGCCCGGGAGTGTGGCGAGCACGCGGCAATCGCCCCGCTCCTTCATGACCTCGACGGCGTCCTCGACCAGGTAGTAGGCCCCGCCGTCCTGCTCGACGCGGGCGTAGGTCAGCTCCGGGTGGACGGCGCAGGCAACGTTCGAGGAGAGGGTCCAGGGCGTGGTCGTCCAGACCAGCAGGTACTCCCCCTGGCGCCCGCGCAGGGGCAGGCGGACGTAGACGGCCTGGTCGGTGACCTCCCGGTAGCCCTCGTGCATCTCGTGCTGGCTGATGCCCGTGCCGCAGCGGGCGCACCAGGGCATGCTGTCGCGCCCCTTGTAGATGAGCCCGCGCTGGTGGCACTTCTTGAGGAACCGCCAGATGGTGTAGTTGTTCTCATCCGACATCGTGTAGTAGGAGTTGCCCCAGTCCATCCAGTAGCCGAGCCGGATCGACTGCTCGGTCTGGATGGCGCTGAAGCGGCGCACGCGCTCCTTGCATGCCTCGACGAACCGGGCGAGGCCGAACTGCTCGATGTCGCGCTTGCTGGTGAAGCCGAGGTCGCGCTCCACCTCGACCTCGACCCAGAGGCCCTGGCAGTCGAAGCCGTTCTGGTAGCGCAGTCGCTCCCCGCGCATGGCGTGGAAGCGCTGGTAGCAGTCCTTGTAGGTGCGGCCCCAGGCGTGGTGGACCTTCATCGGGTTGTTGGCGGTGATGGGGCCGTCCAGGAAGGACCAGCGCGGCCCCCCGGCGTTCTTCTCGCGCAGGGCCTCGAAGGTGCGCTGCTGCTGCCAGAGCCGCAGCATCCCGTGCTCCAGCTCCACGAACGAGACCCTGGTCGGCACTTTGTTCAGCACGGTTTGCGTTCCTTCGGGGTTGGGCGAGCGGTCGCACGGCCCGGCGCGCGGAATCGTCCGTCACGGCGGCGGGTCAGGAGATAATCGCTTCGAGCGCGTCGCGGGAGACGCGCTCGATGAGCACCTCCTTGCGCCTGGACCGGTGGCCGGAGAGGACGTGGACCTGCGACTTGCTGAGCCCGAGCCGGGAGGCGAGCAGCGCGCAGACGGCCCGGTTGGCCTTGCCGCGTTCGGGCGGGGCGGTCACCGAGAGCTTCAGCCGGCCGTCGTGCTCGCCGTAGAGGCGGTCGCGCCCGGCGCCCGGCTCCACCAGCACGGGCAGGCGCACGCCCCCGGCGCTGTCGGTCAGCTTCACCATGTCGCGTTCGCCCAAAGCTCGGGGTCTGGCCGGCAGGGAGCCCGGCCCGGAAGGCGTATTGTAGTGCCGCCCGAGCCGGTCCGTCAAGCCGCCGGCGGGCCTCGGCGCGCTCTGCGCGAGGCTTGACGGCAATGGGCGAGGGCGACGAATGATGTTCACAGGACGTACTTCGCCACGCGGGCGCCGACCTCGGCGATGTCCTCCGCCTTAGAGATGCTGCGCAGGTTCGAGCCGGTCAGCAGCATCGCGTCCCCGTAGGTGTGCATGCCGGTGCGCGGGCCCTTCTCGAACATGTGGCCCGCGCCGAGCTTGGCCTTCAGGTCGTAGCCGTCGCAGGGGTCGATGATGATGTCGGGGCCCTGCTCGGCGTAGGGCCCGCTGAAGACCTCCTCGCGCTTCATGACCTGGCGGCAGACGACCTCGCCCGTCTCGGGGTGCGTGATCGCCCGCAGCTTGTCCATGATCTCGCGGCGCAGCGGCTCGTATTCCTTGTCGGTCACCACCCCGCGGTCCCACCGGGACTCGTGGAGGATGTAGACGCGCCCCGGCACGAGCGAGACGGCCCGCGAGCCGTCCTTGATGGCCTTGTAGCCCTTCTGGGGCGCGTTTTCGTAGTCCAGGTAGCCCTGGTTCTTCAGCCACCGGTTGAGCTGCACTTCCCACTTCAGCTCGCAGAAGCCGTGGTCGCTGCAGATCAGCAGGTTCTGCTCCCCGCCGATCGCGTCGACCACTTCGCCGAGGAACTCGTCGAGCTTGCGGTAGAAGTCGTAGAAGAAGCCCTCGGCACTGCCGCCTTCGCCGGTGGGCCACATGAAGTGGTGGAGCCGGTCGGTGTCCATCACGTGCGCGAAGAACAGGTCCCATTCCTCCTCCTGGCCGAGCAGGGAGAGGATCGTCTTCTGGCGGGCCTCGCTGACGCGCTGAAGGTCCTGGCGGAAGCGCTCGGGGGCCTCGGCGGCGATGGTGGGGTCGATGTCGATCTCGTAGTCCAGGTCCCCGAGTTGCTGCAAGACGGCCTCGGAGCTGACGGCCCGCTCGTCGAGCTGCGGGGCGAGGAAGCCGCTCACCAGGAAGCCGTTCACCTGCGGGGCGGGGTAGGTCATCGGCACGCTGAGCGCGGCGAAGCGCTTGCCGGCGTCGCTGAGGCGCTGCCAGAGGGTCTCCTGCTTCAGGTCGGTGTAGTCGGGGATGCAGAGCTCGAAGTCGCGCTCCAGGTCCACGAAGCCGAAGACGCCGAACTCGCCGGGGTTCCTGCCCGTCTGGAAGGCCGACCACGCCACCCCGCTGACGGTAGGGAAGACGCTCTTGATGCGGCTCATGGCGCCCCGCTCGGCGAGCCGATGGAGGTTCGGCATCACGCCCTCGTACATCAGCTCCTCGGCCAGCGAGTAGGGGAACCCGTCGAGCCCGATGCCGACGATGCGCCTGGACCTGCCGAAGCGGAATCTCATGCTCAGTTGCCCCCGGCTTGCGCCTCAGTGCTGCGGATGGGTGACGATGCCGCCTGCGACCACGTCCCGGCCGCTGACCAGCACGAAGCGGCCCAGCTCCTGCACGGCATAGAAGGACTCGATCACGACCGGCCGCTCGGTCTCGATGCTCAGCTCGCCGACCTCGGTCTCCTCCAGCCGGCCCTCCTCATGCGGCAGGTGCTCCAGCGTGCTGGAGTCGATCCGCTCGCGGATGGCGGCGATGCGGCAGGGCACCTCCTGGGTGGCGCACTTGAAGGTGAGCCCGGCCTGTGCGTCGAGCTCCAGCGGCCGCGGGGAGAGCCAGAAGACGCTGGCCCCGAACCGCCGGCTCAGGTGGGGCCGGTCGTCGGGCGGGAAGCCGACCTGGCCGCGCTCCAGCCCGTTGCCCTCCAGCAACAGGCCGACGCAGCGGCCGGCCTCGGCCTCGGCGGGGTCGTCCTCGCCGTAGAGCTTGATGGCCGCGACCTTGCGCACGTGGTCGCACGGCATGAAGTGCAGCTCGTCTCCGGCCCGCAGCCGGCCGCTCTCGACCCGCCCGGCGACGATGCGCTCCGCCTCCGGCCCGGCGAACTCGTAGACGTCCTGGACGGGGAAGCGTAGCGGCTTCTCCAGCGGCGCGGGGATCTTCTGAAACAAGTCGAGCGCCTCCAGGATCGTCGGCCCGTCGTGCCAGGGCATCCGCTCGGAGCGGTGGGCCACGTTGTCGCCGACGCGCGCGCTGATCGGTATCTCGACAGTCGGCGTGATGCCGATCCGCACGAGGAACTGCCCCATGTCGGCCTTGACCTGCTCGAAGCGCTCCTCGGCGTAGTCGACCAGGTCCATCTTGTTGTAGGCGACGATGAGCTGGTCCAGCCCGAGCAGGCGCACCACGTAGGCGTGGCGCCTGGTCTGCTCCTGCACGCCCTCGGCGACGCTGCACAGCAGCAGGGCGGCCTCGGCCTGCGAGGCGCCGGTGATCATGTTCTTGATGAACTCCTTGTGGCCGGGCGCGTCGATGATGACGTAGTCGCGGGTGGGGCTGGAGAAGAAGGTCTGGGCGGTGTCGATGGTGATGCCGCGCTCGCGTTCCTCATGGAGGTGGTCCATGATGAAGCCGATCTCCAGCTCCTTGCCCTCGGCGCGGGCGGCGGCCTCGACCTCCTCCAGCTTGCCCTCGGGCAGGGAGTCGGTGTCGCACATGAGCCGGCCGATCAGGGTCGATTTGCCGTGGTCGATGTGGCCGACCATCACGAATGCCAGGCTCTCGGGGTCCATCCGGGTTCCTCGTGCTTGGGGGCGCTCACATGTAGCCGAGCGAGCGCAGCTTCTGCATCGTGTAGGCGTCTTCCTTGTCCTGCGCGCGGCCGGCGCGCTCGGCCACGTGGGAGGTCTGGACCTCGGCGATGATCTCATCGACCGTGGCGGCCTGCGACGGCACGGAGACGCAGCAGCTCTGGCAGCCGAGGCTGCGGTAGCGCTCTCCGTCGCGGGCGAAATACAGGGGCACCACCTCGAGCCCCTCGCGCTGGATGTAGCGCCAGATGTCGATCTCGCGCCAGTGCAGCAGGGGATGGACGCGGATGTGGGTCTCCTCGTCGGCGCGGGCGCTGTACTGGTCCCACAGCTCGGGGGGCTGATTCTCGTAGTCCCACTGGAAGGAGCGGTCGCGGGGGCTGAAGTAGCGCTCCTTGGCCCGGATGCCGTGCTCGTCGCGGCGGATGCCGAGCAGCAGGGCGTCGAAGCCGTACTCGGCGATGCAGTCCTTCAGCGCCCGGGTCTTCAGGGCCGTGCAGCAGGCCAGCTTGCTCTCGGGGCCCATCCCCTCGGCCAGGGCCTGGTCGTTGCGCGCCACGATCAGGTCCAGCCCCCACTTCTCGACGCAGTAGTCGCGGAACGCATACATCTGCGGGAAGTGGAAGCTGGTGTCGATGTAGACGGCCGGGAAGGGCACCCGCCCGAAGAAAGCCTTCATGCAGAGCCAGATCAGCGTGGTGGAATCCTTGCCGACCGACCAGAGCGCAGCGAGGTTGTCGAACTGGTGGTAGGACTCGCGGATGACGTAGATGCTGCGGTTTTCGAGTTCGCTCAGGTGATCCATGGTTTGCCTTCGGTGTGGTGGAGGTCCGCCGCCGGCGGGGTGAGGACAGCGCGCGGAAAGGCCCCTGCGGCGCCCCTGCCGCTCAGGTCATGATATACGTGCGGGCCCCGCGATGCAACGTCCCGGACCGGCGCGCAACGTCATTCAGTTGTCCCGTAGCGCACCAGGTGGATCGGTTCTTGCCGAACGGCCGAGCACGCGGCGGGGCAGCGGCGGGGCAGCGGCGGCATCCCCTCGGCAAGCTCAGGGCAGGCCCTGGCGGCAGCGTGCGGGCGTCGCGTCCGGCTCTGCCTGTGGCCGCCTCGCCCGGCTCCTCAGCCGCGCAGGAACTCGTGGGCGAGCACCAGGTAGGCGCTCGAGCCCCAGGTATATGCCTTGTCCCGCAGCGGCTCGCCGGTGGTGGCGTCGTAGTTCTCGGCGAAGCCGCCGGCCACGCACATATCGCAGTAGCGCCGGGCGATCTCGCGCGCCTGGCCGCCGAAGCCCGCCCGGGCGAGGCCGTCGGCGATGATCACCGCCTCCGGCCCCCAGATCGGCCCCCGCCAGTAGCCGTCCGGCACGTAGAGCGGGCTCTGCGGGCTCTCGGTGGCCGGGCCGTAGTCGGTGACGAACCGCCCGCCGGGCCGCAGCGCCTCGGCCAGCTTCGCGCGCGCCACCTTCGGCAGCCGCTTGCCCATCACGATCGGCAGGAAGTTGATCAGCGAGTCGCCCTCGGGGAAGACCTCGCCGGTGAACGCGCGCGGCGAGACGAACTGCTCCCCGTTCCAGAGCTCCTCCAGCATGCGCTTGCGGAGGGCGTCGGCGCGCCGGCGCCAGCGGGCGGCGGCCGTCTGGCGCCCCAGGCGCCGGGCCAGGTCGCCGAGCACGTCCATCTGGAGCACGAGGTAGGCGGCGAGGTCGGCGCCGGCCACGGGATAGCCGCCGTCGAAGACGGTCGCGTTGTCCCAGCCGGAGTCGTTGCCGTTGTGGTACTCGGCCAGCCCGTCGCCGTCGCCGTCGCGCGGGCCCATCCACCACTCGGTCCAGCGCCGCAGCACGCGGTAGGCCTGGCGGGCGCGCTTCTCGGTGAGGAGGCCCCGCCTCCTGGCCAGTTTCGAGAGCGCCCAGCCGTGGACCGGCGGCTTGCAGAAGTTCCAGGTCAGCCCCGGCGCGCTCAGCCCGTCGGGCAGCACGCCGTGCTCGTCCTGGTGGTCGAAGGGCGCCATGAACTGGTCCCAGGCCAGGTCGGGGTTGCGGTAGCTGAGGGCCATGGCGTTGAAGCAGTGGTCCCAGCTCCAGCACTTGGTCATCCAGTTCTTGCTCATGAGCATGGTCGGGCGCAGGATGTTGCCCGACGGGGCGACCACGGAGGTCCAGTTCACGTACATGGCCAGCTCGGCGGCCGCCTCGTAGCGCTGCGGCAGGGCCGGCGTGGTGCGCAGCCAGGCGTGCCACTCGCGCTCGACCTCGCCGAGGCATTCGTCGAAGCTCGGCGTCAGGTCGAGCTTGCGGGCGGTGGTGAGGAACTCGTGGACGGCGCCCTCGAACTCGCCGGACTCGTCGGGGGTGAACTCGGCGATAACGCGCGGCCGGCGCACGGCGCGCCGGGGCTTGCGCTTGTCCTGTGTGCGGGGGCGGTGGACGGTGTCCATGGCCAGCCCGCCCCGCAGCGGCAGCAGCAGGTACTGGGTGTGGTTGGCGGGGCAGTTCACGTGCCAGGCGCCGCCGCCGGCGGGGAAGGCGTAGTGGTCGTGCCCGCGGATGGAGGAGAGCCGCAGCGCGGCCCCGTGCCCCCGCACGCGGATCAGGTCCGGCTCGGCGAAGCAGAACTCCGCCCGGGCGCCGTCGGCCTCGAGCCGGAGCAGCGTCGCCGTGGCGGTGACCTCGGCGGGCAGCTCGGCGCCCTCGCGCACGAGGCGGACCTGGAAGACCTCGCGCGAGGCGAGGACCCCGTGCATGGTCCGCAGCGTCAGGCCGGGCAGGTCCCAGTGCGGGGGCAGGACGTTGAGGGCCATGTAGGCCCCGTATCGGCTGAACGGCACGTCGCTGGCGTCGAAGTGCACAGCACAGCCCTCCTTGAGAAGGTAGACGTGTCCGGCTCCTGAGCGCTCATCGGGCGTACGCGTGATCAATGGCGCCGGCGGCCGTCTGGCCGAACCGGCGGGCGCGGCCGGTGAAGTCCCGCAGGAACGGGCCGTTGAACTGCCACTCGTAGAGCTCCTCGATGTCCGTGCGCGCGTCCTGCAGAGTACCCTGGGCCACGCGGAGGAACTCAAGCGCGCCCGCCAGCCAGCGGCCCTGCGGCGTGCCGCCCACGTGGAGGTCGGCCTCGTTGGCGAGCGAGACCTCGTGCCCGATCCCCGCGCCCTGCGCATCGAGCCGGCCGTCCACGTAGAGCGCGAGCGTGCCCGCCTCGCGGTCGGCCTCGGCGATCAGGTGATGCCACTCGCCATCGTTCAGCGAGGCGCGGCCCTCGAGCGTTGCCGCGGCATCCGCGCCCTTCACGGCGAAGACGGCCGCACCGCCCTCCCCGACCGTCAGCGAGTAGCCGGCATCGGCCATCTTCTCGATGAGGACGCCGCCCCGGCCGGGCTCGGCCCGGAAGCAAGCCTCCAGCAGCAGGTCGGAGGTGTAGATCTCCGGGCTCTTCAGCCGCTCTCCCTCGACGGTGACCCAGAGCGTCGCCCCCTCGCCCTCGCCGATGCTGACGGTCCGCTCTTCAGGTTCGACACCGGGCTCGCCCTTCGGCAGCGCGATGCGGGCCTCCAGCGTGCGGTCGGCGAACTCGCCGGTCGGGCTCAGGTAGACCAGGACGCTGAACGAGGCGAGGTCGGGCCTGGCCTCGGGGGTGAAGGTGAAGCGGTGCGGTCCGACCGAGCCGGTCGGCTTCGGCAGGCCGCCCCAGGCGTTGAAGCCGCCGAAGGCCGTGGGCTTGATCCAGTGCAGGTGCACGGCGACCTGCTGGTCGGGGACGGGCTCGCTGAGCGTGACCTCCACGTCGAACGGCTCTCCGGGGACGGCGTGAGAGGGGAGGGTCACCTCGGCCCATGCGCCCTCGGGCTTCTTGCCGGCCTCCAGGCGGAAGGGCTCATCGAGCGTCGCGTCCTCCAGCACCAGGTACTGCCCCTCGCCGTCGAGGGCGAGCGCGCCCTGGGTCCAGTCCTCCAGCGGGCCGTTCACGTAGTCTGCGGCACCGACGTTGACGCCCCTGAGGGGATAGGTCGGCCGCGTGTAGTATTCCTCCCGCGCGACGTGATAGGGGGTCATGTACCAGTGCTCGTCGATGACGACGGACGGGTCGGCGTTGTTGCGGGTGAAGTTCCACTCGCCGACCGTGGCGTAGAGGCTCCAGGGCACGAAGGCCTTGACGCCCCGGCCCTCGGCGGCGGAGCCGGGCGCCGGGCGGAAGTCGTGCCCCGCCGCGTCGCGCAGGGGCGGCTCGGCGGCCATCACCCCCACGTCGCTCGCCATGGCGTCGCGTGCACGCAGCGCCCCGCGCATCTGCTCCAGTTCGGGCCGGGTCACGCCGGTGGACTCGAAGACGCCGACCCTGCCAGCGACGTCGTGGAAGACGTTCCGGGAGTAGGCGTTCGTCTCGTAGGCGAACTCGCCCTCCTTCTCGCTGATCTGGTAGACGTTGGGGTCGGCCTCTTCCTCGGTCGGCTGGGCGTGCCAGAAGACCCAGCCGGAGATGTCCTGCCAGATCTCGCCGAGGAACTTGTCGCGCCCGGCCTGGGGGGCCTGGCGCCGCGAGCCCTTGGAGAAGCGGTAGACGGTGTTGTTGAAGATGGTGTTCTGGTAGCTGATGATCTCCTGGAAGGCCGAGGTGTTGCAGTACTTGCTGGCGGGATCGTTGTTGTTGCCCCAGGCGATGTTGTTGAAGTGGTAGTTCTTGAACGACCCGTCCAGGTAGTAGGCGAAGCCGAACCGCGCGCTGCCCGGCCGCTCGGCGTTGTAGCGCCAGTTCATGTAGCCGCCGGGATTGCCGCTGACGTTGTCGTAGACGTAGAACGGGCCGCCCTGCCAGGTCTCGATCCCGCCCCAGTCGTTGCTCTTCAGAAGCGAATCGACCACCTTGTTGTGGTGGATGAGGAAGCGCGTGAAGGGGGCGTCCCACCGGGCGCCCGAGCCCTTGCCGCCGGTGACGTTGATGCCCTGCGCGGCGCAGCGCTCCACCACGTTGCCGGCGATCTCAGCCGCCTTCGCGCGCCCGACGCTGATCGCCACGCCGTGCTCGCTGCGGATGACGCGGAAGCCGACGTGGTCCAGCTTGTTGCGCAGCACCGCCACTCGGCCCAGCACGCCGATCGGCGGGTCGTGCTTGCCCCAGCGCGAGCTGTCGCTCACGGCGATGGCCCCATGGTCGGCGTGCGAGATGCGGTTGTCGGCGATGCGCACGTCCTCGATGCGGCCCGTGTCGCTGCCCACCTTGATGCGCACGGGCATCTGCACGTGCTCGAAGGTGCAGTTGCTGACCTCGATGTCCTCGCCGCTGCCGACCATGCGGATGACGGCGCACTCCACGTCGGGATGGACAAAGGTCCGGGCAGTCAGGTCCCAGAAGACGTTGGTGAAGCGGAAGGTGAGCCCGCTGACCGTTACGTGGCTCAGGTCGCCGGCGTCGATCAGGTTCAGGTGCCTGGCCGCTTCGACCTTCACCGTGTCCGGCTCGACGTCGCCCGGCAGGCGCACGTAGAGCCGCCCGCCGCCTTCCTGCCTGTCGAACCAGAACTCGCCCGGCCCGTCCAGGTAGTGGGGCCTGTCCTCCAGGTAGTAGCGGTTGCCCCGGATGATCTCGCCGCTGTCGCCGTACCAGACGCCCTGGAAGGCGACGGCGTTCTGCTCGGGGTCGTAGTCCTCGATCTTCGAGGCGAACGGCGAGCCCATCATGATGCCGAACTCGGTCCAGACCAGTCCGCCCTCGTAGTGGCCGGCCGGCCTGGTGATGTGCTGCCTGTCGACGCCAAGGTGCATCTTCTTGCCGCCGACGGTGGCCTTGTGGACCGTGCGCTTCCACCACTCGGGGTTCTCCCACTGCCACCACTGGCTCATCACGTCGTCCGGGTCGGTCACCTTCCAGTTCGGCGTGCGGGCCAGCTTAAGGCGCGTGATCTCGCCGTGCGGGCCGGCCATCCAGACGCAGCGCGGGGCGAAGTCGAGGTCCGCCCGCCAGACCAGCTCACTTGCGGGGACGTCGGGATGGTCGGCGCCCTTCGTCCAGCCGGTGACCGTCTCGGAGCCGTAGATCGCCGCCTCGCCCTCGCCCCAGGCGGGCTCGCTGGTCAGGCGGATCGGCTCGCCCGGCTCGCCGCTCTCGTCGGCCACGAGCGCGCCCCGGTAGATGACGCCGCGCTTGAAGACGTAGGTGGTCGGGCCCCCGTGCGCGGCGGCGCTGCCCGTCGCCTCCGTGTCCCAGGGATGGTGCTTCCACGCCGTCTGCTTCGAGAGGCCGTCGCGCGCGTCGTCGCCGCCCTCGAAGTCGATGTAGCGGACCGTCTCGCCCGCCCGGAAGATGAACGGCTCGGGCGCCCACTCCAGGTCGCCCGTCTCTACGACGGTGGCGTGCGGCTTCTGCCAGGACCAGGTCTGGCCGGCGGCCGCCGGCGCTCGCCAGCCGACGGCCAGCAGGATCAGCACGCCCGACAGGATGATCGCGTTCGCTGGGCTGCCCGTCATCTTCGGCTCTCCTTCACGCATTGTCGCGCCGCCAGGTAGCCCCACGCGTAGGTGGTCGGCGGCATGCTCTGGTGCACGGTGTACTCGCACATCAGCGGCCAGGAGTAGATGTCCCAGTACGCCTCGGCCACGGGCCACTCCTCGATCGGCGGGGTCACGTTGCGGTAGGGGATCAGCTTCCAGCGCGTGACCCAGTCCGGCGGCGGCCAGAACTCCAGGTCCATCGTCCCGTAAGGCGTTATGCCCGGGGGCGCCTTGCGGCCCGTCCTGCGCGCGTCCACGACCAGCAGGTTCTCGACGGTCCGGATGCCGACGCCGCTGGTCAGGGCCATGTTCAGCGGGTTGGCCCCGGCGCTGTACTGGCCGGCCAGCACGGCGCCGGCCAGGTAGCGCCGCTCGCCGGTGAGGGCATGGGCACGCAGCAGTCGCTCGGGCTGCGGCGCCGAGAGCGAGCCGAGCCCGATCGGCTGGCCGGCGTTGCTCAGCACCCAGCCGAAGCCGGTCTGGCGGCCGAAGGCCAGCTCCTCCTCGGCGTCGGCGATGAGGGCGGCGCGCGCGTTCGCCTTGATCCGCGGCTCGGCCAGCTCGCCCGCGAGCCGCGCGTAGATGAACGCCGCGTCCCGCTGCACGTGATGTCCCCAGTGGAAGATGGCCGGCTCTTCGGCGAAGCCGCAGGTGCTCAGGAACAGCTCGTGCCACCGGCGCTCGCCGGTCAGGCGGTAGAGTTCCAGCGCGGCCAGGTTGCGCCCGTCTTTCGCGCGCCAGGAGAGCTCGCCGTCGGGGTGTCGCCTGCGGAACTCCCGCTCGGCCCACTCCATGGCGCCGACGGCGCTCTGGCGGTAGGGGGCGGCGCGCCCGGCCATGCCGTGCGTCTCGAACCAGTGCGCGGCGCGCGCGGCGACGCCGCCGTAGAGCCAGCTCGACTCGTGGTCGGGGGCGAAGGCCATCAGCGGCAGCGTGTCGGTCCAGCTCGTCTCGCCCGGGGCGGGGTGGCTCTCTGACTCGATGCCGCCGCGGATGCCGCCCTCGGGCGTCTGCATGCGGCGATAGCAGTCGATGTTCCAGAGCGCCTCGTCCATCAGGTCGGGCACCTGGTCGCCGGACTCGGGGATGTTCAGGTCGAGCCGGGCGAAGTAGTCGGGGAAGAGCTCCAGCAGCTCCAGCTTCGCCCGCGTGGCCCGCAGGTGGCCGACGCGGCGGTCCCAGTCGCCCGCGTCGAAGTAGCCGCCCCAGGCGTCGGGCACCACCTCGTCGGTGCGGTGGGCGACGAGCTGGCGGAACGTGTCGCCCTGGCCGCCGGACTCGATGCGGCGGAACGTGGTGTCGTAGACCACCTTCCCGTCGTCGGGGTGGAAGCCGCGCGGGCGCGTCCAGTCCGTGTAGGGCTCCTCCAGCGCGATGCCGCTGCGCTGGTGGTAGAAGCCGCGCGCGGCGACCTTGAAGGCATCCTCCCAGGCGTTCTCCGCGATGGGGAAGGGGTAGCTGCACCCGATGCCTTCGACGCAGACGCGGTAGCGACCGGGCGCGTCGAAGGCCGAGAAGTCGAGCTCGTAGACGTCGGCCAGGTTGAAGTTCCGCCCCTTCGCCTGGTAGCCGGGCGATGGCTGGGAGGCCGGCTTGCGCAGCCGCGCGGCCCCGCTGAAGACTGCCTCGCCGGTGGACTCGTCGATCAGCCGGAACGGCGCCCCCTCCTCGTAGGCATCGCAGGCGCCGCCCGTGCCCATCCAGAGCGAGAGGAAGGCGACCTTGGACGGGTCATCGGGGCGGAAGCCGACCTGCGTCGCGTGGACGGCCTCGCTGCGCACCTGCGACGGCTCGTGGCGGTAGGCGATGACCGTGCGGTCCAGGTTGAGCCGGTCGGCGCGGACCTGGTAGCTCTTGCCCTCGACCAGGGGGTGGGGCAGCTCCAGGTAGACGTGGTGCTCCTGGGGGAAGTCGAGCTGCGGCGCCTCATCGGTGGCCTTGCTCTTGCGGTGGACGGCGAGCGGCGGCAGGCCGCCCGCGTAGGCCGGGTCGTCCGGCGAGGAGACGACGAACGTGTCCGGCTCGTCCGCGTAGGCGGCCTGGAGGGGCACGCCGGTGATCGAACGCGGGGTGTTGAGCCACTCCGGCTCCTCGCCCACGACGAGGCCGACCATCCGGCCGTCGCGGTGGAGCTCGCGGGCGCTGCCCTTGCCCTGGCGGGGGCGCAGCTCGTCGCCCGGGCGCGGCTCGTAGCGCACGAAGCTGCCGGGGATGATCCGGCGGGCGCGGATCGTGAGCGCCAGCACGTCCGGCGCGACCGCACAGACGTGCTCGAAGCGCGGCGGCTCGCCGGAGAACTGCGAGAGGTCGATCAGCTCCACCGGCGGGCGGATCTGCTCGGCCGGGGAGCCCTTCTGCGGGGCCGGCGCCGCGGGCGCAGTCGCCAGCGGAAGCAGCGGCAGCAGGCCACAGGCAACGAGCGCACGGGCAAGTCGGGGGCCGTTCACGCGTTCGTCCTCCACAGGCGGCGGCTTCCCAGGGTCTGCACAGACCCGCGCCGCCGTACCTTACCGCAAGCGGGCCCGCCCGGAAAGCTCAGCTCGCCCTCACTCGGGGCGCAGCTCCGCGCGCGTCAGCTCGCGCCCCTCCCGCGCCGAGCGCAGCACCATCTGCGTCAGCTCGGTCAGCGCGAGCGCCTGCTCGGGGGTGGTGCCCACGCCGGGATCGTCCCCCCGTACGGCGCGGACGAAGTCGCGGTAGACGTGCTCGTTGCCCCCCGTCTTGTCCTGCCACGCGGTGGTGGTGTTCATCCAGCGGAACGGCCCGCCCTCGTTGTGGTAGAAGGCGAACGGCTCGCCGTCGCCCATGCGGATGCCGCCCTCGGTGCCGAGGATGGTCACGCAGCGCTTGCCCGGATGGTGGGCGACCCAGGCCAGGTCGAACGTGTAGCAGAGCGCACCGGCGGTGCGCGCCAGGAAGGCGCAGTGCTCCTCGACGTCGAACTTCACCCCCGGGGGCAGGTCGTGCTCGTGCCCGCGGAAGGTCACGGCCGAAGCCGAGGTGAGCTGCGGCCAGCCGGTCAGGTTCAGCACCATGTCCATGAAGTACTGGCCCATGTCCATGACGATGCCGGCGCCGGCCAGATCGCTGTCCAGGAACCAGTGCGCGTCGACCACGCAATCGAGGCCCGGACGGCCGCGACGGCGGTAATACTGCACGTCGACGCGGTAGACCTCGCCGAGCTTGCCGGCCTCGATGTAGTCGCGGGCCACGCTCGCCATGCCCCAGCGCATGCGCGAGCTGAAGAAGATGACCTTCCTGTCCGCCCTGCGGGCCTCCTCGACGACCCGCTCGTTCTCCTCGACACTCAGCGCGCTCGGTTTCTCGCAGGCGACGTGCTTGCCGGCCCGCAGGGCGTCCACGGTGATCGGCACGTGGTAGGCCACGGGCGTGGCGACGGTCACGAAGTCGACGCCGGGCAGCTCCAGCAGCTCCCGGTGGTCGGTGAAGACGGGCGTGTCGGGCGCGGCGAACTCCTCGCGCCGCCCCTCGGCCCGGCCGCGGTCCACGTCGCAGAGCGCCGCCAGCTCGATGCCGCATGCGGCGTAGGTCCTCAGGTGGGACGGGCTGATGTCGCCGCAGCCGATCAGGCCGGCCCGCACGGGCCTTCTTTCCTCGCTTGTCACGTTCGTCCTCCCGGTCCGGTGACGCGGTCGATGGCGTCCTGCACGATGCGGCGTGCCCGGGGCAGCGGGGCCAGCAGGTCGCCCTCGGCCACCGACTCGAAGGTGAGCGCGCCGTCGTAGCCCGCGTCGCGATAGATGCGCACCAGGCGGTCCAGGTCGTCGCCCCAGCCGGTCAGCCTGCCGTCCTCGGTGACGCCCCTGACCTTCAGGTGCGACTGCGTGGCGAGCGAGGCGAGCTTCGCCGCGCCCTCGAAGACGGCCTCGCGCTGCTCGGGCGGCGCCTCGCCGCTCAGGAAGCCCCGGCACCAGTTGCTCGGGTCGGGGCAGGTGGTCAGCCGCCGGGAGCCGATCTCCCGGATCAGCCGGATGATCTCGTCGGCCGTGAAGAAGATCGAGTTGTGGTTCTCCAGGGCCATGTTCACCCCGTGGCGCTCGGCGATCGGGACGCACTGGCGGATGCCGTCGAGGGTGAGCTGTTCGAGCCGCTCGCGGTCTTCGCCCTCCACGTAGTAGCCGGTGAGCATGCGGATGTTCGCCACGCCGAGCTCGCCGGCGATGGCGAGCCACCTTTTGACGTAGTCGATGTTGGCCAGCCGCCAGTCTTCGTCGCGCACGTAGGCGAAGTCGTTGTAGGTGGCCAGCGAGAGCACGCGCACGCCGGCGTCCTCGGCGTGGCGCATCACGCTCTCCAGGAAGGGCAGCTCGTCGGCGCCGAAGTCGCCCCCGGGCGCGCCGGCCTGGCCGGACATGATCTCGATGGCGTCGAAGCCCATCGCGGCGGTCATGTCCAGCGCCGCGAAGATGTCGAAGCCCTCGTCTTCCTCGAACTTCCTGCGGAAGCTCCACGAATGCAGTGCGGGTTCCATCGTCCGGTCTCCCGACGGGTGGCTGATCGGCCCTGAGCGACGTGCGATTGCACAGCAAGCGCGGCGGCGCGTCAAGGGCGGG
>CAYSWA010000039.1:0-20940 GCA_964434535.1 uncultured candidatus Brocadiaceae bacterium
CGCCGGCAGCACCATCAGGTAGCCGGACTCCTCCTGCGCCGAGGTCAGGACGGCGGACGTCTGCGCCGGCGAGAAGCTCACCACGTTGAACCGCGTCGGGTGCGGTGGGCCGCCGCGCGGCGCGGGGAACGTGGCGACGCCCTCGCGCGTGAGGCGCATCAGCAGGCGGTTGATGCCCCGCCCGCCGGCGAAGCGGCGCGCCCACCGGTCCAGGTGCGCCGGCTCGGTCAGCTCGACGCGCGAGAGCACCTCGTCCGCCGTGCCGGTGTGGACGCGCTGGAGCAGCTCCATGAACATCTCGGCCCCGTAGGCGTCGAGCAGGCGATGGTCGAAGCGCATCCCCAGGTAGGAGCGCCCGCCCCCGCAGCGCACCAGGTGGAAGTGCAGGTGGTCCCGCCGCGTGGGGAACGGCCGGTGCAGGTGGCGCCGGAAAGCCTCCAGCACGTCGGCCGGCGCGTCGGGTAGCCGCTCGACGCTCAGGGGCGCATCGTCGGCCGGCGGCGGCCCCATCGCCCAGTGCGGGCAGAGCGTCCAGTCGCGGCTGACGCGGCCGCCGAGCACCGGGTTGCCCCGCAGGATCCGCCGCAGCAGCTCCTTCAGCGCGCCTACGTCGGGCTCGCCGCCGAGCACCAGGATGACCTGCGACTCGTTGCCGTGGCCCGTGCGGCGCCGGGTGATGTGGTCGAAGGCGTTGACCACCCAGTCGATACCGGTCAGGTAGCGCTTCCTGCGGGAGTATGGCAGCGATATGTCCATCCGGGCCCACGGTGACGATGGGGGAAGCGGCGGCGCCTACTCGGCGCGTGCGGCCAGGATGCGCCGCGCGAGGGAGGCCACGTCCCGGAGGTCCTCACGCGTCAGCCCCGCCTCGATCAGCCGGACGCCGTACTCCTTCTCGACGGCGATCAGTATCTCCACGAAGCGGATGGAATCGACCCCGAGCGAGGCGAGCGGAGTCTGCGGGGTGATCGACTCTTCGTCGGTCGCCAGCACGGTGGCGAGTTCGCGGACCAGGAAGGACTCTATCTCGGCCAGCCGATCCTCGTCGGTCATCTCTGGTCGCCTCCCCGTTGGCGCAAGGTCGTGTGCCGGCAGTCGGCGTGCGCTCCCGGCGGGGCACATGATACCGCCTGGGGGCGGAGCGTGCGCGGTCCGCCCCCAGGCTCGCCGCGCAGCGAGAGGGCGCTCGCCGCGCAGTGGAAGGCGCTGCCCGTCAGCATGCTGCCGCAGGCCGCGGCGGCGGCCGACGGCGCGGGCTGCGCCGCGCCGGCCTCCCACAGGCCGTCGGTCTCGATCACGACGCCGCGCCCGCCGTCCGAGCCCGGGGTGGAGAGGACGAAGAAGACCGCCCCCTCCCCCGGGACGGCCTCGGGCGGCCCGGCCCCGATCATCCGGTCCCAGACGTGGAGCATCACGTCGCCGAGCTCCTCCACGGCGCCGACCAGCACGCGCTCGCAGCGCCCCGCCGCCAGCCAGCAGTCGGCCATGGTGAGCGCCTGCTGGAAGGCGACGCGGAAGTCGGTCAGCGTCAGCACGGGGCCGTGTATCTTCAGCGCGCTTGCCACGTAGGAGGCCGCCGCGTTGTGGACCGAATGGGAGAAGGCCGTGGGCGAGACGGCCTCGTCACCGAAGTCCAGGATGCCGTCCAGGAAGGCGAAGGTGCGCACGTGCGGCCCGAGCGCGGTGGCCACCACCAGGCCCGTGCGCGCGGGGTCGACCTCGGGCGGGCCGGCGTCGCGCCAGGCGTCCCAGGCGGCCGCCACGGCCATCCTGCTCGGCCGGTCGGCCCGGCGCATGCCCTTCGCGTGCCCGCCCTGCAGGCACTCGTCGGGCACGCAAAGGACCTTCATCGGCTCCTCCCTGCCGGGCACGGGGCGCAGGGTCGGCCGGCTCCCGCCCTCCCGAACGGCCCGCTCCAGTGCGTCGAGCCCGCGTCCGGCGGCGCAGACGATGCCGATGCCGTCGATGCGCGCGCTCACGGGCCGCACCTCCTGAGCACGAGCGCGGCGTTGTTGCCGCCGAAGGCGAGCGAGGTCGAGACGGCCACTGCGCCGTCCACCGCCGTGCGCCGGCGCACCGGGCGGACGGGGATCTCGGGGTCGGGCGTCTCGAAGCCGGCGGAGGCCGGCACCCAGCCCTCCCGCAGGGCCAGCGCGGCGAAGACGGCCTCCACGGCGCCCGCCCCGCCGAGCGTGTGCCCCGTGTAGCCCTTGGTGGCCGAGACGATTACGTCCGGGCCGAACAGGCGCCCCAGGACCCGGCCCTCCACGCGGTCGTTGTCGGGCGTGGCCGTGCCGTGCGCGTTGACGAACGCCACCTCGGCGGGCTCGGCGCCGGCCGAGGCGAGGGCGTCGCGCAGCGCCAGCTCCAGCCCCACGCCCTCGGGGTGGGGGGCGGTGAGGTGATGGGCGTCGCAGCCGGCGCCGTAGCCGGCGAGCGCCAGTTCGGCCGAGGCGCCCCGCCGCCGGGCGCAATCGGGCGTCTCGATCAGCAGCGCCCCCGCCCCCTCCCCGAGGTTCAGCCCCGCGCGGTCCCGGTCGAACGGGGCGCAGGGCGAGTCGCTCATGATGCCCAGGGAGTGGAAGCCGCAGAGCGGGACGCGGTTCAGCTCGTCGGCGCCGCCGGCGAGCGCGGCGTCGCAGAGCCCGGCGCGCAGCCAGGCCAGGGCGGCGCCGATGGCGTCGGCCCCCGATGAGCAGGCGTTGACCACGGTCAGGCGCGGCCCGCGCAGCCCCAGCCGGCGGGCCAGGCCGGCGGCCAGGTTGCCGTCCAGGAAGGCGCGCACGGGCCCGAGCGGGGGACGGTGCGTCTGGCGATAGGCGCGGTAGAACTCCAGGTCGTTGAGCTGGCTCGCCACGGTGGTGCCGATGGCGACGCCGATGCGCAGGCCGGGCTCCAGGTGCGGCTGGCCGGCAGAGGCGAGGGCCTGCCGGGCGGCGGCCAGGGCCAGGCGGAAGGTGCGCGAGGCGGCCGGCGGCTCAGCGGACGGCACGTCGGCGACCTGGAAGACCGGGCAGGTGAGCGTGGTGGAAAGCCGCGTGGCCGGCGCGGGCCGGGGGGCGGCCCCGGCGAAGGTCGCCAGCGTCTGCGCCGCGTCCCCGCCGGCGGCGCAGACGACCCCGAGCCCCGTGATCGGCATGGCATCTGGGCAGGTCAAGGCCAGCGGTCACTTCCCGGCGTTGTTGCTGACGTAGTCGGCCAGCGTGTTGACCGACTGGAAGATCTCCCTGCCCTTCTGCATCTCCCGCACGTCCAGCCCGTAGTGGCGCTGGAGCATCACGACCAGCTCGACGCCGTCCAGGGAGTCCAGGCCGAGCCCCTCGCCGAACAGGGGCGCATCGTCGTCGATGTCCTCCGGGTCGACATCCTCCAGCGAGAGGCTCTCCACGAGCCGCTCCTTGAGCTCCCGCTTCAGTTCCTCAAGGTCTTTGCTCAAGATCCGCCGTCCTTTCCTTAGATCGCCAATCTGCACGCGAGCCGCGCGCCCGCCGCTGCACCCAGCTCGCCAGCACGTAGACCAGCAGCGCGCTGATGAGCGCCAGCAGCGGCGCCACGATCAGCGAGCCGAGCCCCCACTCCCAGGCCCGCTCCAGGGGGTGCTGGGCCAGGTGCCGCAGGGAGGCCGTCGTGATGGCACGCCGATGCCGCAGGAAGTAGCCGACGGCGATGCAGGTGCCGGGCACGAAGGGCGGCATACAGAGGTTCTGGATCGAGAGCGCCATGAACTTGTTCAGCCTCAGGCGCACGGTCGCGTAGAGTATAGTCACGATGTGGAGCCCTATCAACGGCAGCGCGCCGAGGAACATGCCGACCCCGGCCGAGAGGGCGAGCCCCGCCGGCGTCGAGTTCTCGCGCAGCAGCCGCCCGAGCAGCTTCCGCGGGCGCCTGAGCAGCTCCATCGTGGAGCAGGGACGCGCCACCAGCCGCCTGGCCGGCCAGGGCAGCAGCTTGCGCCCGATCAGCCGGGCGTGGGTCAGCGCGATGCGCGCGTTGTCCACCACCGGCCGGAAGCTGCTGTGGCGCTGCGCCGCCGCCGGGTAGCGCACGCGCACCGGCACGGAGCGCAGCTCCAGCCCGGCCCAGGCGGCGCGGGCGAGCACCTCCACCTCCCAGTCGTAGCGCCGGCAGCGCAGGGGCAGCTCCCGCAGGTGAGCGACGGGATAGGCCCGGAAGCCGCTCTGCGTGTCGCTGAGCGCCTCGGCGGTCTCGGCGAGCACCCACAGGTTGGAGAACCTGCGCCCGAAGCGGCTGCGGGCCGGCATCTGGCCGACCACCTCTTCCCGCGCGCCGATGATGACGGCGTCCTGGTCCAGCGCGGGCAACAACCGCGCGATGTCGGCCGGGAAGTGTTGCCCGTCGGCGTCGATCGTGATCATGAACCGCGCCCCGACCCGGCTGAGGTGCTCCAGCGCCGTCGTCAACGCCGCGCCCTTGCCCCGGTTGCGGGGGTGGCGCACGACGCGCACGTCCAGGTCGGCCAGAAGCTCCCTCAGGTCGGCGTCCTCGCTGCCGTCGTCGACGACCAGCACGTTGTCCAGTTGCTCGCGGCAGCCTGCGGCGACGTGGCGGACGGTGGCCGCGTTGTTGTAGGCCGGGATCACGCACCAGGTGCGGGCCTGGATGTCCGGGGCGGATGTCATGGTTGTTCTGAGGCCGTCGAGCCGGGGCTCGGCAGAGGGGCGATCAGCTCCCAGAGCGTGCCGGTGTGGCCGAGCCTGTGGAGCGTCTGGAGCGTCTCGTCGAGCGCGTCCGCCGGGAACACGACGTGGCGCAGCGGCGCGAATGCCTCGGCCAGCGTCCGGCGCAGCCAGTGCGCCTCGACCGCCGGCGAGACGTAGTAGACCGGATCGAGCAAGTCCAGGTCCCCGCTGATGACGCCTTCCTCGACGGCGATGCGGTGCAGGGCGGTGTCGGGCAGGATGCGGATGCCCAGGAACACGAAGACGGCGCAGCACTGTAGCGCGGCGACGTTGGCGATGCCCTCGCGGACGGTGGCGCCCGTCTCGCCCGGCCCGCCGAACATGACGTAGTGGGCCGTCGAGACGCCGGCCTCGGTGAACAGCCGATTGGTGGCGACGACCTCGCGCCAGGTGAAGGGCTTGCGCTGGCCGCGCAGCGTGGCGTCGCAGGCGGCGTCGGTGCCGATCTCGGCCGCCTTCAGGCCGGTGGCCTTCATGAGGGCGACGTCCTCGGCCGTGACGCCCGAGGGATTGAGGAAGGCCGACCAGGGGACGCGGACGTTGCGTGCGCGCATCCGGCGCAGCACCCGCCGCCAGGCGCCGCGTCCGTCGTTGAAGACCGCGTCGGTGAAGAAGATGAAGCGCGCCCCGTGCCCCTCGATCAGCGTCTGGACGTCATCGACGACCCGGTCCGGCTCGCGCGGCCGGACGTGGCGCCCCTCCAGGGCGGGGTAGGAGCAGTAGACGCACTCCAGCGGGCAGCCGCGCTTGGTCTGCACGGAGGCGATGCTTCCGCTCTCCAGGTAATGCGCCAGGATTTCGGCGTTGTAGCGGGGGGACGGGATCGCCCCGCCCTCCATCCACGTTTCGCTGCGCAGGATCGATCCCGCAGGGGGCAGGCGGCCCTGCTCGGCCTCGTGCAGGAAATGCACGAAGATCTGCTCGCCCTCGCCGACGAACCCGTAGCCCCCCCCCACGGCCGCCAGCACCCGCTCGGGCAGGATAGAGAAGGCGCTGCCGCCGAGCGCGACCAGCGCCCCGCAGGTGGCGCGCACGCACTCGACGACCCGGCGCACCGAGTCCAGGTAACGCTGCTCGCTGACCATGTTGACGTTGTCGATGTTGCGGATGGATATGCCGACCACGTCGGGCTCGGTGCGGCGGAGGCACTCTTCGAGGGCCGAGAGCGAGCGGCCGCTCTGGAGGAAGTCGAAGCAGGCCACCTCGTGGCCGGCCTCCTCGGCCGCCGCCGCCACCATGCTCATCCCCAGCGGGTAGACCGGGTAGGGCGTGGTGGCCGTGTTCGCCGATACCAGCAGCACCTTCATTGCTCGCCCCGCCCCCATTTCTTCTTGTTGCCGCGCAGCCGCACTTGCCGATAGGTGCCGTCGGCCTTCTCCTTCTGGATGACGCTCACGTAGAGCTTCGCCATCTTCAGCTCGATGCTGCACTCGGCGTAGAAGGCGTCCCAGGCGTACTGGTAGAGCTCGTTGAGCCGGTCGGGGCTGAGGTGGGCCGGCTGGAAGACGGTCTCGTCGCAGGTGTAGCGGATCCAGTCGTTGTGCAGGATCCGGCCCTGTGCTTCGAGCTGGCGGCGGATCGGCGTGCCGGGGAAGGGGGTCAGGATGGTGAACTCCGCCAGGTCCAGCTCCAGCTCCAGCACGAAGTCGACCAGCCGCTTGATCCCGTCCTCGTCGTGCTCGTCAGTGCCGAGGATGACGGTGCCCTCGACGCCGATGCCGCGCTCCTTGAGGCGCCGGACGCGGCGGGCGATCACCTCGGAGGTGTTGACGATGGCCTGGTAGACGTACCAGCAGCCGGCCTCGGCGGCCAGGTCCAGGATCTCGTCATCGTCCTTGATCGGGTGGGATATCCACTTCTTCTTCAGCGGGACGAGGGCGCGGAAGAGGTCCTTCTCCCACTGGTCGTCCTGGGCCAGGGAGTTGTCGACGAAGAAGAGGCGGTTGTTCTCGATGGCGGCGACTTCCTCGACCACCTTCTCGATGGGGCGCGGACGGAACGAGCGCCCGCCCAGGTAGGGCGTGCAGCAGGGGAAGCAGTTGAAGCGGCACCCGCGCGAGGCGTGGACCAGGTCGACCATCTGCACGCCGCGGAAGTTGTAGAGGTCGTGGTCGATGATGTCACGCCGCGCCGGGCCGATCGAGTCCGTCGGCGGGAAATCGCGGAAGAAGTCGTAGACCTCCCGGAGGCGACCCGCCTCGGCGTCGCGGCAGACCTGCTCCATCCGCCCCTCGGCCTCGCCCACGAAGACGCTATCGGCGTGGAGCCGCGTCTGCTCGGCGTGGAGCATCGTGCCGATGCCGCCGAAGATGACGGGCTTGCCCATCGAGCGGTAGGCGTCGGCTATCTGCCAGCCGCGCGGCATCTGGCAGGTCAGCATGCAGGAGACGGCGACCAGGTCGACGTCGTCCTCGTAGGTCACCTCCTGCACGTTCTCATCGCAGAACGATACCTCCACCTCGTCCGGCAGAGCGGCGGCGAAACAGACCGGCCCGTGCGGGGGGAGGTGGAACTCCGGCTGGTTCCTCAGCTTCGGCCAGGAGGGGTATATGAGCTTCAGCCTCACGGGCGCCCCTCCTCTCGGAAGTCGCGCGCTCCCTCGGACGGGTCCTGCCAGCGGCGGGCATCTCGAAGGACTTCGGCCAGGGGCGCTCCCGGCGGCTCCTCGTTTCCCGCCACCAGGGCGGCCAACGTCGCCGCCTCGTCCTGCCAGAGGGCGATCATCGCGGCGGCCTGCCCCGAGGCGGCCATCTCGCCGGCGGCCTCGAGCAGCTCGGCGGCCGGGGTCTCCGCCGCCTCGAGCCAGAGCAGCGGCCCCTGCAGACCGAACAGGATCGACGCCTCGGCGATCGCGCTGACCGGCGTGGTGTAGATGAACAGGTTGCCGCGCCCCGTGACGCGCCCGTTCTCCACGTAGTCGCGCAGGTACTCGCGGTTGGCCGCGAGCGTGCCGTCGAAGCCGGCGGCGACGATGCCGACCGGCCGGGCCTCGCCGACCTCGCCGGCCCTCAGGGCCAGCCCGCACGCCGCGCAGGCGTCCCTGGTCGCCTGCGGGAACCGCCCCAGGTTCGGCACAGGCCCCGCCACCAGCTCGCCACCCGACAGCAGCTCACCGCTGCCGGCGGCGGACGGGCCGCCGCCGGCGCCCCAGGCGCCGCAGCCCTCGGGCAGTATCCATGCAGCGGCGGCGATCACGGCGTCCATGCGGTCCTCCCCGAAGCGCGGATGCGGATCATGCAGTGTAACGCAAAGCGGCGCGGCTCGCGGGGGATGGCTGTCTCACGCCCCATCGGTGACCTCCCCGGCGCCTGCGATGATCACGGCGCTGTTGACCCCGCCGAACCCCGCGTTGACCGAAAGCGCCGGCGCGTCCGGCGGCAGCTCGCGCGGTCCGAGGCTGACCCATCCCGCGGCATCGTCGTCCGGCGCCTCGAGCCCGACCGTCGGCGGGGCGACGCCTTCGGCGAGCGCGTGCGCCGCCACGAGCGCCTCCAGCAGCCCCGCCGTGCCCATCGTGTGGCCCGTGCCGCCCTTGACCGAGTAGACGGGCAGGCGCGCCTCGCCGAAGACGCGCCGCAACGCCTTCATCTCCATGGCGTCGTTGTAGACGGTGCCCGTGCCGTGCGCGCAGATCGAGCCGATCCGGCCGGGCGCCAGGCCCGCCGAGCGGAGCGCGGCCCGGATGGCCAGCGCCAGCCCGCCGCCGTCGCGGGACGGGCCGGTCATGTGGTTGGCGTCGGCCGAGAGCCCCCAGCCCAGCAGCCGCGCAAGCGCGGGCCGCCCCTCGCGCCGGGCCCGCTCGGGGCTGATCAGCACGACGCCCGCCACCCCTTCGCCGAGCGTCAGGCCGTCCCGGTCGCGGTCGAACGGCCGGGCCGGCCGGGGCGAGAGCGCCATGAGCGTGGAGAAGCCGGAGAAGACGAGCTCGCTGACGGCATCGCAGCCGACGACCAGCGCCGCCTCGATGCGGCCGGCGCGCATCATCTCGCCGGCCCGCGCCAGGGCCGCCGCCGAGGAGATGCAGGCCGCCGAGACGACGGCTGCCGGTCCCTGCGCGCCGGTCAGCTCGCGCACGACGGGCAGCAGCTTCGCCGGGCGGCTCGCCTCTGCGTCGGCGCCGCCGTCGAGCAGCTCCACCTCGCCCGTGGTCGTGGCCAGCAGCACGGCCGCGTCGGTGGGCACGGCCGGCGCCATCCGCCGCAGCAGCGGCCCGAGCATGCCCATCAGGCGGCTGCGGCCGTCGGGGGCGAGTTCCGGCACGAGCGCGGCCTGGTCGCTGACGAACCGGGCCGCGTTGAAGCCGTCCGTCGCGCGGATGGCCGAGCGACCGGCCAGCAGCCCCTCATAGCAGGCCGCCGTCCCGTCGCCGTAGGGGCTCAACATGTCGGCGTGGGTGATGAGCGGGTTCACGTGCCCTCCCCGAACTCCCCGCTCCGCCAGCTCTCCCGGCAGCGCTCCAGCAGCGGAGGCGAGGCCACCAGGGGCACGCCCCCGTCGGTGACGAACATCTGCACGGTGTAGCCCGAGGCCGCGAGCGTGCCGTCCTCCTTGCGGATCTCGTACTCGATGTCCATGCGGGCGCCTTCGTTCCATACCATGCGCCCGACGATGGTGACCTGCTCGCCGAGGAAGACCGAGGCGAAGTAGTCGACGTGGAACTGCACCACCGGCGCGCGGAGCCCGGCCTCGCGGAACTCGGCGTAGCTCATCCCGCAGCGCCGGCCGAGCGCCTCGTTGGCCTGCTCGAAGTAGCCGGCGTAGCGCCCATGCCAGAGCACGGCCATCGCGTCGACCTCGCTGAAGGCGACGTGCCGCCTCAGGCGGACCGTCACCGGCTGCGGCGCGCCCGGCTCCCGCGCGAAGTAGTCGCCGCGCCTGCGCCTCGGCACCGAAGGCATCTGCTCAATCCCCCCTGGCAATGTCCGAAGGCTCGACGAACAGGACGGCCTGCGCCACCTTCCGGTCACCGCAGCAGAGCCGGGCTTCGAGCCGGAGCGGAGGATCGCCCCCCGCCACGCTGCCCTGCACCTGCACGCAGTCCCCGGGCGCGACGGGCGAGAAGAACCTGGCGAACTTCAGCCCCGTCATCCGCAGCGGCCGCCCGAGCGCCTCACCGCCCGCCAGCAGCGCCACCGTCAGCATGCAGACCCCCGGCAGGACGGCCCCGCCGGGGAAGTGGCCCTGGAAGCCGGCGAAGTCCGCCGCGAGGGTGAACTCGCCGGCGAAGCTCCCCTCGCCCTCCGCGCCGCACTCGATCGTGAGGGCCTCTCTGAGTTGCCGCCGGATCGTGCTCACTGCGCGGGCGCCTCGTCGCTGAAGGGCTCGACGTCGAACGTCACGTCCCGCGTGCGCACGATCAGCCGGTAGCGGCCCTCGCGGTTGTGCAGGACGATGCCGCCGGGGTGGACGTAGCCGTCCGGGCCGGCGTACTCGTAGAAGGCGACTTCCCAGCGCCGCCGCCCTCCGGCGATGAAGCGCTTCTTCAGCAGCAGCAGGCCGGGGCCGCCGAAGACGTATTCCATGGCGCCGTCCGGACGGCTCTGCCGGAAGATGACCCGGTCCTTCAGCACCTGCGCTTCGGCCCCCGGGGGGGGCACCAGGTCGAAGGCGATGCGGCGTATGTCGGCGGCGACGCGCTCGGTGAGCTCCTCACGCTCGGCGAACTCGGGCATGGCCCGGCGCAGGTAGTTGCCCTCGGCGTCCCCGCCGATGCTGAACAGCGGGACGCCGATGTGGTTCAGGCAGAGCGCTTCGAAGCGCCGCTCCGCCCGGTCTACCCGCGTGTAGCCGAGCACGGCGATCTTGCGCCAGAGGAAGCGGAAGATCAGCGTGTCCTCGGTCTCGTAGCGCTCGGGCAGCCGGGCGGCGAAGCCGTCCCTCACCTCGGCAGGCGTCACGTCGCCGATCGGCACCATCTGCGGGCGCTCGAACGGGGCGCTGTAGCAGCCGCAGAGGGCCACGACGAGCAGCAGGGCGACGGGGCGCGCGCTTCTCATGGCGTGACTCCTTCGCCCGCGGGCACCTTCAGCAGCGAGCAGACGCCGGGCACGGCGAGGATCGCCGCCAGGTAGCCGGAGAAGACGCCGACCACCAGCGTCAGCCCGATGGCGAACAGCGCCGGGTGGCTGGCGAAGATCAGCACCCCGGCGCCCATCAGCGTCGTGGCGGCCGAGAGGGTCACCGCCTGCCGCGTCGGGGCCAGGACGGATCGCCCCTGCGCCCAGCCATGGGCCATGAAGATGCCGTAGTCGATGCAGAGCCCCACCACGACGATGCCGGCCATCATGTTGGCGATGTTGATCGCGAGGCCCGTCCAGACCATCGCGGCGAAGAGCCACAGTGCGCCCGTGGCGGCCGGCACCAGTGCCGCCGCCGCCATGCGCAGGCTGCGCATCAGCGTGAAGGTCACCAGCAGGATCAGCACAAGGGCCGTCCCCGAGATGCGCACCACCTCGTCGCCGACCGAGCGGGCGAGCGTGGCGGCGAGGGCCTGGCGCGAGACGATGAAGGCGCCGGGCACCCCGGCGGCGGCCGCCGTGGCGGCCTCGACGGGCGTCGGCGCGTCGGGAAAGAACGACATGAACCAGTAGCCGCCCTCGTGCTGCTTGACGAAGCGGTCCTCGATCTGCGCGAAGACGGCGCTGCCCTCCGGGCGGTCCCGCACGGGCAGGTCTGCCTCCAGTATGCGGAAGAACGGGGCGAACGCGTCGTCGGAGAAGCCGTACTCGGAGGCGGCCTCGGTTACGCGCTCCCGGACGAGGCGGCGGCGCTCGGCCGTCCAGAACCCGCGCCAGCGGGCCAGGTTCTGCGCGCGCGTGGCGCCCGAGGGCCAGATCGAGGCGAGGCTGATGACCGACTCCCCATCGAGCGCGTCGGCCAGGCGGCCGTGGAGGGCGTCGCTGCGGCGGGCGGCCTCCCCGTAGGACTCGCCCTCGGCCACGGCGATGGCCCTGGCCGCGCTGCCCCCGCCCCAGAGCTCGCGGAAGCGCTCCTCGGCCTCCAGGACCTCCGGCTCCGTGCCGTCCAGGTTTGCCAGCCCCGTGTCGACCCTCAGCCACGGCGTGAACGCCGCCGCCGCCACCAGCGAGGCCAGGAAGACGAGCGCCCACCGGCGCGAGCCCTTCGGCGCGGATGTGCCCACGGCTCCATTCGCCGGCCCGGCCCGCCGCACCAGCGAAGGCAGCAGCACGACGGCGCTGATGATGGAGAGCACGATGCTGATGATGGCCAGGATGGCGAGCTGCCTGTAGCCGGGGATCGCCGAGAGGAAGAAGGCCACGAAGACGCACAGCGTGGTCAGCCCGCCCATGGTGACGGGCTTGATGATGCCGCGCACGGCGCGGTAGGGGTCGGGCCGCCGCCGCACGGCCACGTAGACGTGGATGCCGTAGTCCACGGCGATGCCGGCCATCACGGCGGCGAAGCCGGCGATCAGGTAGGAGAGCTGGCCGATGATCAGCCGCGTCACGCTCATCGAGACCAGGATGGCGATGGCCGGGATCAGGAAGATGATGGCCGCCCGCACGTCGCGGAAGATGCCCAGGAACAGAACCAGGAAGCCGATCGAGGCCGCGCTGAGCGTCAGCAGGATGTCCGAGCGCAGCAGCCTCTCGTTGCTGACGGTGTGGAGGTGCCCGCAGACGATCTGCGCCGTGTATCCCGCCGGCAGGCCCGCGCAGGCATCACGGAGCATGTCCACCAGCCGCCGGGCGCCGAGGCCGTCGGTGACCGGCACGTTCGTCTCTGTCAGCAGCAGGCCGTGCCGGCCGTCGGGGTGGACCAGGTGGCCGTGCTCGGCCGTCAACCGGTAGCCGAACGCCTCGGGCAGGCGGCTCAGGCGCTCCAGCAGGCCGGCGCTCAGGCCGAGCGGGTCGCGCCGCAGCACCTCCTGCACGAACGAGCCCTCCGGCCGCAGCAACCGCACGTAGCACTCCCGGACGCGCCGGCGGACCTCCTCGGGCGAGATGCGCTCCCGGAGCTCCTCGGCGTCGAGGGAGCCGATGAGCTGGGGCGCGTGATCAAGGATGAAAGTCAGCTCCCCCATCATGGCCTCGCCGCCCGGGAAGCTGACGACCCGCCGGACCATGGGCGAGGCGCGGAGCTCGGCGGCGAGCTCCTCCATCCGGGCGGTCAGCGCGGCGGTGCCCTCGGAGCCTTCCGGGGCGGCGACGCTGATGGCCACCTTGTCGGCGAAGTCGGCCTCGTGCAGGAACCTGACCGTGCGCCGCGCCGTGCTGCCCTCGGGCAGCATGATCTCCAGCCCCCCGTCGAACCGCGCGAACCCCAGCCCCAGGGCGGCGAGCGCGGCGATGAGCGCCAGGCCCGCGCCGATGGCCAGGGGGTGACGGCAGAGCCCCCGGAAGCAGGCTTCGAACCGCCCTTCAGTCACCCGGCCGCACCTCCCAGACGTCCTCGGGGACCGGCTCGTTCAACGTGGTGTCCAGGAAGCGGATTTCGGTCACGTCGCCGCTGCTCTCGCGGATCGTCAGCTCCTCGATGTAGCGCTCGTCCTGGCGGAAGGCGACGCGGACGCTCCCGATGACCTCTCGCATCGGCGAGTCTTCCGGGGGCACGAACCGCAGCACGTAGGGGTCGGCCTGCTCGACGGTCACCTCGTAGCGGCCCCGCAGCTCGGCGTAGTCGCCGCTGAACCAGGTGGTCAACTGCTGGAAGGCGTTCTTGAAGGAGAGGTTCTTGTCCAGGCGCAGCCTCTGCACCTCGTCGGTGTCCTCGTCCCACTGCGCCAGTTCGGGGCCGATGATGACCATCGAGCAGCGCACGGGTTCCTCGACGTGCCAGGCGATCCGGCCGGGGTTCTCGACCGCCAGGCGGCCCTTGACGATCATCTTGTGCTTGAACATGGCGAGCCGCTTCTCCTGCACGAAGCGGGCCTGGACGGTGCGCACCTCGCCGAGCTTCTCTTCCAGGCGCTCGATCACCTCGGTGCCCCGCTCCGGCGGGGCCTCGCCGGCGAGGGCCGCCAGCGCGCACCAGGCGATCAGCGCCGCGATGCAGGGCAGGCTCCTCATGGATTCTCGCCCTCCCCGCTGCTTTGCCAGACGGTCACCTCGCCCCGGGCGATCTCACGGCCGCCGCGATAGACGGTGCCGGCCACCAGGCCGAACTCGCCGAAGCGGGCGACCTTGCGCACGCTGATCTCCAGCACGTCGCCGGCCCGGGCGGGGGCGAGCACCTCGAAGCCCCTGGCCCCGAGCAGCATGCCGTGCCCGTTGCCGTCGCGCGAGCCCGGGTGGAAACCGTTGAGCGCCGCCGCCGACTGCGCCACCATCTCCACGTGCGCCGCCTCCTCCAGCAGGCCGTCCCGGCCGACAAGCAGGCCGTCCTCGGGCACCGTGGCGCGCACCCGCGCGCAACGCTCGCCGGCCGATAGCAGCTTCTCCACCAGCAGCATCGGCGGGCGGTGGGGCATGTAGCGGGCGGCGTCGGCGGGCAGGCGCTCGATCGCGGCCCCCGCATTGCGCCAGCAGAGCGGGTCGGCCGCCAGGTAGTCGCCGGTGAGCTGGTAGGCGGCGCCGCGGCATCCGTAGCAGCCGCCGGCCTTCTCGCACGAGGCGCACGGCTCCTTGATGTGGTCGGGGAAGTCGCGCAGGTTCTCCAGCACCTCGCTGGCGGCCAGGATCTCCCTGAGGGGCTGCTGCCGCACGTTGCCCAGCGGGATGGTGACGCCGACGCAGGGCATCACCGTGCCGCTTGAGGTGATCAGGCACGAGAACCGGTGGCGCAGGCAGCTATTGCCCGCCAGGGGCGGCTGGGGCTCCCAGTGCAGGCCGAACTCGTCCCTGTCGATGCGGGCCAGCTCCTCCAGCAGGCGGTGCTGGCGCTCCGAGGAGGCGTTCAGCCACTCGCTGCCCACGGCGCGGCCCTGGGGCGTGATCATCTCGACGTAGGGCTCGATGCCCTCCCGGCGCAGCCAGCGCCACAGTGCCGGAAGCTCCTCGATGTTCTGCTCGCAGATGATCGTGCTCACCGCCAGGCGCTTGCCCGGCGCCGGGTAGCCGGCCGCGCGCAGGTTCGCCAGCGCGGCCTGGATGATGGAGTAGGCGTCCTCGCGGCCGGCGAGCTTGTTCTGGAGGTCGCGGTCGAACGTGTTCATCTTCAGCGCGACCGCCACGTCGCGCTGGAACATGAAGCGCGCGTTCTCCGAGGTCATGCCGGTGCCGTTGGTGAACAGCTCGACGGCCATCCCCTCGCCCCGGATGAACGCGACCCTCTCCCGGATCTCGGGATACAGCATCGGCTCGCCGCCGAGGATGATGACCTTCCGCGCGCCGAGCTCCTTCGCCTGGAGGAGCACGTCCTCCGCTTCCCGCGCGGTCATGTCGGCCGGCTCGTCCACGCCGGCGTGGTAGCAGTAGGGGCAGCGGAAGTTGCAGGTCAGCGAGAACTCGATCTCGACCGACAGCAGGCCGCGCCGCTCCACGGCCGCCGCGACCTCCTCGGGCGGGAAGGCGAAACCGCTGGCCGGGTCAGGGCAGCTACAGCTCACGATTCCCTCCGATCCACGAAGCGCATCGGTTTGCGGTACTGCGGCGAGAAGACCTGCTCGCGCACGACCGAAACCGGCTCGACGACCACTTCCGGCCGAACGCGCAGATGGGCCGATAGCCGCTCGGCGATCCGCCCGGCGTCCCACTCCCCGTCGCTGACCGCCACGTGCACCGTCACCCTGTCCGCGAGCGCCTCGCCCCCGCGCACCTCGACGAAGTGCTCGACGATGGCCGGGATCCTCGCCAGGGCCGAGGCGATCGACTGGGGATAGAGGGTGGTGCCCTTGTACTTCATCATCTGCTTCTTGCGCGCCAGGATCGGGCCGAGGCGCGGCGAAGTCCTGCCGCAGGAACACGGCTCCGTCATCAGGAAGCTCAGATCGTCCGTGCGGAACCGGATCAGCGGCATGCCCTCCACGCCGAGCGGGGTGACCACCACCTCGCCCATCTCGCCCGGCGCGACCGGGCGCCCGGCCTCGTCAACCACCTCTACGATGCCGAGCTCCGGCAGCAGGTGGCCGCCCCGGCGGGCCGTGCACTCGCAGAACGTGGTCACCGTCTCCGAGGAGGCGTAGGTGGAGTGCACGTCGGCGCCCCACAGCTCCCTCAGGGCCCGGGCCGCCGGCAGCGGGGCCAGATCGGCGTCCCGGACCGGCTCACCGATGCAGAGGAGGCGCCCCACCGACAGCGCGTCGGGCCCGAGGCCCGCCGCCGCAACGTGCTCGCCGAGCTTGACCAGGAAGGACGGCACGCCGACGATGACCGTCGGACGCATCCGGCGGATCAGGGCCCGGTGGCCGTCCATCGTGCCGTGCCCGCTGCGTATCGCGGCCGCCCCCACCGCGCGCACGCCGAGGAAGTAGGCCAGCCCGGCCACGAAGCAGCGGTCCATCGTGCAGGTCAGCAGCACCACGTCGTCGGCGGTCAGGCCGGCCGACAGGAAGGACTGCCGCTCGTTGTAGGCCAGCCGCTCCAGGTCGGCCTCGCTGTAGGCTATCCGCGTCGGTGGGCCGGTCGTGCCCGAGGAGAGCACCACGTCGACCACCTCGCGCATCGGCACGGCCAGGAACTCGTCGTTGCGCCGGCCCAGCTCCTCCTTGCCGGTCAGGGGCAGCGAGGCCAGGTCCTCCAGGACGAAGGTCTCCGGCTCGACGCCGACCTCGGCGAGCACTTCGCGGTAGTAGGGAGAGTTCGCCGCGCAGTGCGCCAGGTGCTCGCGCAGGAGCGTCCCCTGCACGCGCCGCACCTCGGCCGGCGCCGCGAAGGCAAGCTCCTGGTGCTCGGCGTAAGTCATGGCGCCTCGCCCTCGATCCGGTCCAGGTGCGCCTGGAGCCGCTCCTGCACGCAACTCTTCAACTGGTAGGGGTTCATCTCGCGGTACTGCTCCCAGCGCAGGGCCGGCAGCTTCTCCACCCGGATGCGCCCCGGATGCAGCACGAGCGAGCCCTTGTGCGGGATGGCCTCGTTGCCCGCTATTGCCACGGGCACGATCACGGCCCGGCAGCGCAGCGCCAGCCGGAATACCGAGCTGCCGAACGGCCCCATCCGGCGGCTGCCCGAGCGCGTGCCCTCCGGGAACGAGATCAGGCAGACCCCCCGGCCGAGCAGGCGCTCTGCCTCCTCGTAGAACTCATCGAGCGGCATCTCGTTGACGCTGACATACCCGGCCAGGCCCGCGATCAGGCCCAGGAGAGGCAGCCTCAGCGGCCAGACGTTCGCAATCTGGATGCACTCGAACGGCAGGCACGCCATCAGGAACGGGTCGGACGCCGAGCGGTGGTTGCACACGAAGATGTAGGGCGGGTCGCGCTCCTGCGGGGCCAGGTCGCGGTAGGCTATCCGCACGAACGGCCACGCGCAGCGCAGCACCACCCAGCCGTACCAACTGATCGCACGCCGCAGGCGCCGCATCGTGGCGCGCCGGGAACCGAGCAGACCGCTGACGGTCACAAACACGGACGCGGCGGGGATATACAGGGCGGAGGCCAGGACGACGAGGGGCCAGAAGGCCATGTTCTGCAGGAGCACGACCGCCGGCTCCAGGCCGAGCGTTCCTTCCGGCGCCCACAACGTGTGCTGCTCTCGGAGAATGGTGAAGCCTTCCTTGTGCTTCGTGACACTTGATTCTGGGAGTGTGGCATGGCCCTCCGGGCCATGATTCACGGGCTGGAAGCCCGGGCCACCGAACCGCGGCCCATAACCTCAAGTGTCAGGGACCACTTGTCGCGTTAGCCCGCCGGAGCCGCCTCCGGCCGCAGCGAACGGAGGCAGACGATGGCGCCGCAGTGCGTCGGCCGGTTGACTGCGCGTACCACAAGTGCCGCCCTACGGCACGCCGCCTGCCATCGCGGCTCGCTCTCCTCCTTGCCCCCGGCACCGGCTACCTGCGGCGCCTACCGGCCCGCTTCCTGCTCGCTCCTGAGCCGGGCGAGGTAGTCGTAGAGGTCCTGGAGCGTGCGGACGGCCTGGATCCGCTCGTCCTCGCGCACGCGGACGGGGAAGCGCTTCTGGATGGCCACAATGAGGTCGACCACGTCGAGGCTGTCGAAGCCCAGGTCAGCGAAGATGTGCGCCTCGGGCACGACCTTCTCGGGCGGGACCTCGAACTCGGTCACGAACACCTCGTTGACCACGTCGACGATCTCGGCGTCCGTCACCATGGGTGGGGTTTCGTCCGGCACGGGGGCATGGTCTACAAAGGGGCGAACGTCTCATTGTACCAGCGTCGGGACGCCTGTCAAGGCGCATTGCGCGTGGGTGGTGTCCCGCCGGCCGTGGCGAGTGGCCGCCCGCGGCGCCTACACGGCAGCGCAGACGAGCGCGGCGTTGATGCCGCCGAAGGCGAAGCTGTTCTTGATGAACCGCCGGATCGGCCGCTCGATCACTTCGGTCACATGCCGGATGCCCCGGCAGTCGGGGGCCGGCTCGGCCAGGTTCCGGGTCGGCACGATCAGGCCCCGGCGCATCATCGCCAGCGTCGCCGCCAGCTCGATCGCCCCGGACGCCCCGAGCGTGTGGCCGATGTAGCCCTTCAGGCTGCTGACCGGCGGACGCTCGCCGAACAGCTCGGCGATGGCCTGCGCCTCGGCGGCGTCGCCCTGCACGGTGGCGGTGGCGTGGGCGCTGACGTAGTCGATCGCGTCCGGCCCGAGCCCGGCCCGCTCCAGTGCCGTGCCCATGCACTGGACCATGGCGTCGCGCTCGGACTGGCTCACGTGCGCGCCGCTGCAGCAGGTATCGTAGCCGAGCACCTCGCCGTGGATCGTGGCCCTCCGGCGGGCGGCGCGCGCGTATTGCTCCAGCACCAGGATGCCGGCGCCCTCGCCGCAGACCAGCCCGTCCCGGTCGCGGTCGAAGGGGCGGGGGGTCATCTGCGGCCGGTCGTTGTAGGCGCTGGAGGTGGCCATCATTATGTCGAAGGAGCCGGTCACGGTGTAGTGCAGCTCCTCGGCGCCGCCGCAGAGCATCACGTCCTGACGGCCGAGGCGGATCAGGTCGGCGCCGGCCCCCACCGCCTGAAGGCCCGAGGCGCAGGCCGCCGAGGTGGCCATCACCGTCCCGGCGAGGCCGAGGTAGCCGGCCACGTTCAGCGCGGCCGAATGCGAAAGGCACTGGAAGAACTCGGAGGCGCTGAGCAGGCCGAAGTCCCGCTCCGAGACGAGCAGCTCGTAGGTGGCCGTGATCGTCCGGGGGCTGCCGGTGGTATGGCCGACGATGCAGCCGACGCGGGGGTCGGCGCGGACCTCTTCGGCGCTCAGGCCGGCGTCGGCGAGCGCCTGGTCGGCCGCCTGGGCCGCGTAGATGCTCATGGGGCTCATCGTGCGCCGGCTGCGGCGGGGGATCGCCTCCTCGTCGCGCAGCTCCAGCGGCGCCCCCACGCGGCTGCGAAGGCCCACGCCGTCGGGCCATTCGTCCATGCGCCGCACGCCCGAGCGGCCGGCCAGCAGCCCGCTCATGAACTCGCCGAGGCCGTAGCCCAGCGGCGTGACGAGGCCCATGCCGGTGATAACGACTCGTCTCAGTGACACAGCCTGCCTTCGATCAGCGCCTGGAAGTCCCTCTTGCCGATGATGAGCCTGCAGACGAAGAAGCTCGAGACCATGGCCCCGAGCACGCCCGGCAGCATCGCGCACTGGCCGGCGGCGTAGAGGTTCGCGATGGGCAGCCGGCCGATCAGGTTCAGTTGTCCCGCCTTCTGCTTGATGCCGTAGGCGGCGCCGAGGGGGGCGTTCAGGTAGTCGCGGAAGGTCAGCAACGAGGCCGACTCCAGCAGCTCCAGGTCCGTGCGGAAGGCGGGGAAGTACTGCTCCAGCCGCCCGAGCATCCGCTCCGCGCGGTGCTGCTTGTAGGCCCGGTAGGACTCGCCGCGCCGCCCCACGCGCGTGTCCCGCCACCGGGCCACCCTCTCGAAGAACGAGACCTCCAGCGCCGTCACCGTCGCCACGGGGCGCCCGTTCGCCCGCTCGCGCCCGAAGATCAGCACCAGCGGCTGCTCGCCCTCCCAATCGGGGGTCAGCACGCGGTTCAGGTCCGCGTCGGGAAAGATGGAGAAGATCGAGCCGGCGCGCGGGTCGTCGACCGGCTCGCCGTTGAGGACGCCGAAGATCGCGAAGAAGCCGAAGGTCGGCTCCAGGTCCTCCACGCGATGCCGAAAGGCCGGCGTCAGGTGCTCGGCGGGCAGCGCGCGCAGGATCTCCAGCGGATGGATCGTCAAGACGCAGGCGTCGGCGCCGACCTCTTCCCCGTCCGAGAGCACGAATCGCGACGCGGTGCGCCCGACGATGCCGGGCATCTCGGCGATGGTGGCGCCGCATCGCACCTCGACGTCCAGCCCCGCCAGGGCGCCGGTGAATGCCTCCACCAATGCCTCGCCGCCGCCTTCGACCCGCGCCGTCGGCTCGTAGAGCCCGTAGGCCACGCGGCAGTGGCTGGCAAAGGAGACCTCGCAGGGGCGCGACCCGTGGCACATGCAGAACACGCTCAGCAGCGCCTGCAAGAGCCTGTCGCCGATCAGCTCGTCCAGCACCTGCTGGAGCGTGATGAAGTCCTCCGGCAGCATCGACGGCGACTCGCTCAGGCGGGTGATGTCCATCGAGGTCGTCTGGCGGCAGACGTGGAGGAACCTGGCGAAGTAGGCGTCGATGCCGTCCCGCTCCGCCGGGAAGTCGCGCTTCAGCTTCTCCCGGTAGCGGGCCAGCCCCTTCGGGATCTCGTGCACCTCGCCCCGCGAAGGGAAGGCTATCTCGTGGTAGCGCTCCTCGGGCAGGAAGATCGGCCGGATGCGCTCGCGCAGGCCGAGCACCGAGAGCATGTCGTGCAGCATGCCCCCGCCGCGCTCGTCGAAGCCGCCGGTGAAGTGGAAACCGACGTCGAAGGGCACCCCCCGCCGGCGGAAGCGGGCGATCGAGCCGCCCGGGCGGGGCGCCTTCTCCAGCAGCAGCACCCGGTTGCCCCGCAGCCCCAGCAGCAGGGCGGCGGTCAGCCCGCTCACTCCGCTGCCCACAACGATCTGGTCGTAGTGTTCCATAGCCTTGCCGCCGGGGCCGCTACATGGCCAGCCCGCCGTTGACCCCTATGACCTGCCCGTGGACATACATCGCCTCTTCGGCGCAGAGGAAGCGGATGACCGAGGCCACCTCCTCGGCCGTGCCGAGCCGACCCATCGGGATCAGGTCCGCGATCTCCTCGCGCGCCAGCTCGGCCGTCATCTCGGTCTCGATCACGCCGGGGGC
>CAYSWA010000040.1:0-20923 GCA_964434535.1 uncultured candidatus Brocadiaceae bacterium
CCTTTCCCATCGCTTCCCTGCCTTTGTCGTCGGCCGTCATGCCGTCCCCTTCGTGCTCCTTCGTGCCCTTCGTGGTGAACGTCGTATCCGTTGACGTTATCCCCGGCTCACTTTCCTGTGCCTTCGTGGTAAATGTCGTTCCTGTCATTGCTGGCGGCTGACCAGTCCGTTGTGGTCGATGCGGGCCACGCGGGCGAAGAGGACCCGGTCGCCGACGTAGTGCTTCACCGTTGGGGTCCAGAAGGCCTGCCGGTCCACGCCGAACACCGCCGTGTCGGAGGCTGTGGTGTAGGAGATCACCTCGTACGGCGGCTGGCCCGTCTCGATCGTCTCGATCATCAGCAGTCCGCCGTCGGGCGGGAAGGGGCTCCTCTCCCGCAGGATCAGGAAGTTGGTCAGCGGGTCGTCGTCCATGTCGCTGGCGAGCGTGGCGCTCTGGTAGGGGTCGCCGAGGGCGACGTAGACGGGCCCGGCGTGGTAGGTCAGGTCGAGCTGGCCCTGGCTGTCCAGGTGCACCACCTGCTCGGAGGCGGCCATGGCGACCTGGTCGGGCAGGTTGACGCGCTGGCCGCCGGCCAGCGAGAGCAGCATCGGCTCGTCGATGCGGCCGGTGAAGTAGTGGGGCACCAGTTCGTGGGTGAGATCCAGCGGGTCCTCGTCGGCGTCGTGCACGAAGCGCCCGACCTGAAGCGGCCAGTCGCGCGGCCGGCGGATGCGCGAGCCGGGGTTGAACTGCACGTCGGTCGGCACGTAGGGATCGCCGGTCTCGCCGAGCTGGTAGCTGTCCAGGTCCACCATGATGCCGTCGACGAAGAGGCGCGCCTCGAAGCCGTCGAACTCGAGCGCCAGGTGGTGCCACTGGCCGCCGGCCCAGGTGGTGCCGGTGCCGTTGGTCGTGTCGTAGGTGCCGAGGTCGATCATCTGGGCCATGCCCCCGCCGCCGGCGATGTAGAGGCGGGCGAAGGGGGCGTAGCGGCCCGCCCCGCCGGCGTCGGTGCAGATGAGTCCGAGCGCGTAGCCGGCCGCGTCGGAGGGAGCGTAGTCGTAGGCGTACTTGGCAATGACGGGCAGTATCTGGTCGACGCTCGTCGCGCCCTCGGGGCGGACGTATGCCTCGATGCGGATACCGTCGGTCTGGTCGTAGACGGGGAAGTTGCCGCAGTCGACGAACTGCCCGAGGTTGTGGTCGAACTCCAGGCAGAGGCCGACGGCGCCGGGGGCGATAGTAGGCGGGTTCGAGTTGGGGTCGTCGTCCAGGTCCAGGTCGTCGTCCATGGGGCGGCCGGGCATGTTCCGGGCGCCGGGGGTAGTGTTGTCGGTGCGGATCTGCTCGAAGTGCCAGGCGGCCTCGATGGTGGTGGCGATGCCGTAGAGGTTGTTCTGGGCGGGGTTCAGGCGCACGAGCGAGCCGCGCCCCGTGTCCACGGCCGAGATGCGGGCCTGGCGCAGGATGTTGATCACCTCCTCGACGGCGCCCTCGCGGCTGGCCCGGCGGGCCATGCCGGCCATCGAGAGCACGGTCATGGTGGTCAGGATGGCGGCGATGGCGATCACCACGAGCATCTCGAGCAGGGTGAAGCCGGATCGCCGGCGCGGGGCGCGCTCTGGGACGGCCGCGTGCACGGCCTACTCCTCCCAGTTGGTCAGGAAGTTGTTCGGGTTCTGCCAGGTGCGCTCGTCGGCGGGGTTGATCTCGCGCTCGTCCCACGGCGCCATCATGTAGTACACGGAGTAGTCCGAAGGCCAGTCGGGATGGTCGGTCTTGCCGTAGCTGAGGTTCTCCACGCCGTCGGCGCCGATGCTGAAGAGCTGGAAGGAGTTCAGCTTCGGGTAGTTGGCCGTGGTCATGCCCGTGGGATCGCGGGCGTAGAGCAGCATGCGGGTGCCGTCGGCGGCGGCATACTGGACGTACTCGGCCTCGTCGGGGTCGATATCGAGCGGGTCGTACTCGCCGTCGGCGTTCTCGTACCAGTCGTCGTCGGTGGTCGTCGGGTCTTCCTCGTGGAAGCCGTCGTTGTCCCGGTAGCTGCGGCTGTGGATGTAGACGAGCGGGTTGCCCCAGTAGTCGACGAGTTCGAACAGCGGTATCGCGTCGACGTCGTCGTCCTCGTCAACGTCGATGCTTCGCCCGAAGTAGGTGTTGGTCGCCGTCTCGACAGGACGTAGCGGCTCGGCGGAATCGTACCCGTCATGATCCCCCTGGAGATTGCCGCCACCATCGACGCGGTCGACATTCCGCAGCATGTCGGCCGGAGGGTCGAGGTAGGGGCCGCCAGTCTGCGTGCTCAGGCACGCCATCAGCACTTCGATGCCTTCGTTGATCGTGCTGGGATGCGTGTCATCACTCACGTAGCCGGGCTCTGTCTCGTCATCCTCTTGGAACAGCGGCAAGCGCAGAGTGTCGTCAAGCGCGGAGGTCGGGTGGTCGGGACAGGGCGCGCCTGCTTGCGGGCCCAGGAAATAATGAGAGCCGTCGACGCACCAGAGGCGCCACACGTCAAACACTGGCCCCAGGTCCACCCACTTATCGGGCGGGAAGTCCCCGTAGTCGTTGGAGAACATCTGGGCGGCGGCCTCGATCTGGTGGATGATGCTGCGGGTGCGGGCCTCGTGGGCCTTGCGCAGGGCGGCCATCAGGGCCGGCGTCATCATGGCGGCGAGCAGGGCGATGATGCCGATGACCACCAGCAGCTCCACCAGCGTGAAGGCCCGGCGGGAATGGCCTCGTGCGGACGCGTTCATCGGTCTGGCTCCTTTCCGGCCGCCGGGCCATCCCGCGCGGATGGTGCGGGCCTGGGCCGGCCTGTGGCTGCTCAGGAGAGCGAACCCATCAGCTTGATCAGGGGCATGAACAGGGAGATGACCACGAAGCCGATGATGCCGCCGAGCACCACGACCATGATCGGCTCCATCAGCCGGGTCAGGCCCTCGACGGCGATGTCGACCTCGTCGTCATAGGTGTCGGCGATCTTCAGCAGCATCGCGTCCAGGTTACCGGTCTCTTCGCCCACGTCGATCATGTTGACCACGATGTCGTCGCAGACGTTGCTCTGGCCCAGCGGGGCGGCGATCGGCTCGCCCTCGCGCACGCTGTCGTGCACGCGCTGGATGGCGTTGGCCAGCACGCGGTTGCCGGAGGTGTCGCGCGAGATATTCAGCGCCTCCAGGATCGGCACGCCGCTGCCGATCAGGGTGCCGAAGGTGCGGGTGAAGCGCGCCACCGCGGACTTGTTGACGATGTTGCCGAACAGCGGGATGCGGAACTTCAGCCAGTCCACGATGGTGCGCCCGATCCGGGTGGCCACGAAGACCCTGTACATGACATACAGGCCCACGGGGAAGACCGGGATCAGGTACCAGTAGTTCTGGCAGAAGTTCGTGATATTCAGCAGCATGCGCGTCGGGCCCGGCAGCGTCACCTCCAGCTCCTCGAACATCTGGATGAACGAGGGGATGATCCACTTGATCAGCCCGGCGATGATCAGCGTGGCGATGGAGATGACGGCCACGGGGTAGATCATGGCGCCGATGACGCGGCGCCTCAGGCGCGCCGCCTTCTCGCGGAACTCGGCCAGGCGCTGAAGGACGGTGTCCAGCATACCGCCGGTCTCCCCCGCCTTGACCATGTTGCAGTAGAGCTCGTCGAATGCCTTGGGGTACTTGGCCATGCCCTCGGAGAGCGACGAGCCGCTCTCCACCTCGTCGGCGACCGAGCCGACGATGTTCTTCAGCGCCCCCGGCCGCATCTGGTTCTCCAGGATGTTCAGCGCCTGCACCACCGGGATGCCGGCGTCGGTCAGGGTGGAGAGCTGGCGGGTGAACAGCGTGAGCTGCTTGCTCTTGACCCCGCCGATGACGAACGACTTCTTGCGCACGCGCCGCCCGCCGGCGGCGGCAGCCTTCGGCCCGGCGCTCTTCGCCGCCGTGACCCGCGTGGGGAAGAGGTTCATCTCCCGCACCTTGCCGATCGCCTCGTCCTGGTTGCGGGCCTCCACCTGGTCGACGATGGCCTTCCCCTCGGCGTTCATCGCTTCATATTCGAACAGCGGCATCTTTTCTGCACCTCCCTGCCCAAAGCCGCGCCTGGCGCCGCCAAGACGCCCGAGGGCTGCGGACACCTGGGTTGTAAGACTCCGTGCCTGCTACCACCAAGTTCCCACAACCTTCACACCTCCATTATCGCCGCTGCCCGCCCCCGTGTCAATACCCTGATCGGCTGAGTCATCCCCCCGCTTCGCCGGCCGGAGCCGAAACCGGGGACTGTATCCCGAATTTCGGCGGACAACCGGCAAGGCCCCCACCGAGGCAGAGAAGCGCCCCGCCTCGCCCCCCCGCTCGCCGCTCAGCAGGCGCGCAGCTCGTAGAGGCGCACCTGCCCGGCCCCGTGCGTCCGCTCGAAGGCGACCCGCAGTCGCTCGGCGCGCACGGGGGCGAAGCGATGGACGCGGTGGCGCTGGTAGTTGCCCTCGACCCGCGCGAGCGCCCGCCAGCCGGCGCCGTCCGGCACCTCGATGCGGTAATCGGCGACCGTCTCGGCCACCGGGGCCAGCACGCCGGGCTCCCGGTAGGGGGAGATCGAGAAGGAGAACTCCGGCTCCAGGTCGGTGTCGAAGGTCAGCCGCACCTCGCTCACCGCGCGCGGGCCGTCCCAGGCCAGCTCGATCCACTCGCCCGCCACGCGCCCGGGGGCGCTGGCCCACATGTTCATCGCCTCGCCGCGCGGGCGGGAGACGCCGTTGGTCGCCTGCTCGGGGCCGGACTGCTCCGAGGCGGAGCTCGAGGCGGCGACGGCGGCGTCGAGGGCCAGGTCGGCGGAATCTTCATTCCGCATGCCGATCAGGAAGCAGTCCTCCTTGAGCAGCCGCTGCTGCACCTCGCCCACGTGCCGCTCGCGCACGGCGCGGGGGTCGGCGCCGCGCTCCCGCCCCACGGCCGCCGCCATGCCGGCCGCCTGGCCCATCGACATGCAGGTGCCCGTCACGCGGGTGGAGCCGTGGGCGGTGAAGGTAGCGCTGTGGCAGCGGCCGGCCAGGTAGAGGTTCTCGATGTTGCGGGAGTAGAGGCTGCCGAGCGGGATCGAGTAGATGTCTGGCACGCGCAGGAAGTCGGCCGGGGGCTCGGGCGAGAAGAAGCCCGCCGGCGGGTGGCGGTCCATCGACCAGCCGCCGTAGGCGACGCGGTCGGCGAAGCCCGGCGGCTCCTGCACGTCCTGCTGACGCAGGACGTGGTCCCCGAGGAACCGCAGCCCGCTGCGCCGCCCGGGGAGCTGGCCGATCCAGGCGAGCGCGAGCGTCTCGGCCTCGGGATACTCCCCGGAGTTCTTCACGTAGTCGAAGACGCCGAGCGCGAGGGCGAGCAGCTCGCGATGCAGCGCCGGGCCGGCGTGTGTGGGGTGGCGCTCGCCGCCGAGCTCCACCCACCAATACCCGGCCATCTCGCCGTGGCGCGGGCGGCGGCCCGGCGGCAGGCCGGCCTCCTTGAAGTCGTGCGCCCACGGCGGCGGGGTGAACTCCACCGGCCGGCCCACGTCGACCGTCTGGTAGAGGATCGAGGAGCCCATGGCGCACTCGTCGGTCTGCTCGGGCGCGGCGCACTCGCCGTATTCGCGGCGCGCCTCGCGCCCGCGGCGGTAGTCGGCGCCGGCCTCCAGGGCGAGCCGGCCGTCGCCGGAGCAGTCGATGAACGTCGTCGCCTCCACCTGGTAGCGGCGCCACTGGACCGGCTGCTCGACGAGCGCCGCCTTGATGCGCGGGCCGTCCATGCGCGCGCCGACGCAGGTGGCGTTGAGCAGCAGCTCCAGGTTCGGCTCGCGGGTGGCGAACTCGTAGAGCACCAGGTCCCAGACCGGATACGTGCGCGCCGGGTTGCGGAAGGAGTTCTCCAGGCGGACCTCCTCCAGGATGCCGGTCTCGCGGCAGTAGGGGCGGCGGCCGTGGACGTCGGCCCCGGTGATGTGGACGCGGATCTCGCCCGAGGCGTTCCCGCCCAGCACGGGCCGGTCGTGCACCATCACCACGCGCGCGCCCTGCCGGGCGGCCGTCACCGCCGCCGCCAGGCCGGCCATGCCGCCGCCGACCACGCAGAGGTCGCCGGAAAGCCTTTGCGCCAGCATCTCCCCCATCGGTCAGTCCCCTTCGCTCATGCCAGCGATCAGCCGGACCCATCGTTCCAGGCACATCGCCCTGTCCTCCGTGCCAACCGCGAGGTGTCGCCGCTCATTCTAACCCCTCCCATCCGCCCCGGGCAACCGGGCGACGCGCCTTGACTGCCGGCGCGCAACGCCCTACCATCGCAGGCAGTCTGGCACAGGCGTGCCTGGGGGTAGCCGTGGCCGAATCCGAGAAGACAAGGGTCCTCTTCCTCTGCACGGGGAACTCCTGCCGCAGCCAGATGACCGAGGGCTGGGCCCGCCACATGAAGGGCGACCGGATCGAGGCGCGCTCGGCGGGCATCGCACCCCGCGGCCTGGAGCCCCGCGCCGTGCGCGTCATGGCGGAGGCCGGCGTCGACATCTCCGCCCAGCGGTCCAGGCACGTCGCCGAGCTCGCCGACGAGGACTTCGACTACGCGGTGACCGCCTGCGACCACGCCCGCGAGCACCGCCCCTTCTTGCCCGGGCCGACGCGGGTGGCGCGCGTCTCCTTCGCGGACCCGCCCCGCCTGGCGGCCGACGCCCGGACCGAGCAGGAAGCCCTGGCCCACTACCGGCGCGTGCGCGACGAGACAGGCGACTTCGGCCGGACGCTGCCCGGTGCCCCGGAAGGGGAGGGCGGCCCGTAGCGGCCGGCGCGCGCCATGGCGAGCCGAATGCAGCAACTGAGGGGCAAGTTCCGGCGGCTCTACCTGACCCTCCTGCGCCCCGGTTACGTGCGCAGGCAGCGGCAGAGGCGCCGGGGGGAGTGCCTGCGTTGCGGGCGCTGCTGCCGGCTGGCCGTGCGCTGCCCCCTGCTCGAAGGGCGGGACCGCTGCCGCATCTATGGCCTGGCCCGCCCGCGCGCCTGCACGGGCTTCCCGGTGGACGAGCGCGACCTGGCGGACGTGGACGGGCGGTGCGGCTTCTACTTCGCCGACGAGCCGGCCGCCGAGGAGGCCCTCAGCGGAGCCCGGCGCGGCGGCGAACGCGCCTGAGCGAGCGGCTCAGCTCGCGCCGGCCCAGGTACTTCCACATCCGCAGCTCCCGGCCGAGCAGCTCGCGCATGTGGAAGCGCAGCAGGGCGCTGATCGCCAGGGCCCGGTGCGCGGGCAGCGCGGGCAGAGCGCCGCCCGCGCCGGCCAGGGCGGCAAGCTCACGCAGGACGCCGCCCGAGACGCTGGTGACGCGCCCGGCAAGCCCTGCGGCGGCGCCCTCCTCGCAGCGCGGGCAGAGCGGCCCGCCGGCCCGGGCGCTGAAGGCGATCGCTCCCCTCTGCGGCAGGTGCCCGCCGCACTCCACGCACCGGCCGAACTCGGGGCAGGAGCCGTGCTCGCGCAGCGCGCCGAGCTCCAGCGCCACCACCGTGCCCCCGAGCCGGCGGCCGGCGGCGAAGCTGGCCAGGCCCTCCAGCATCAGGGCGTAGAGGCGGGGGCAGGGGTCGCCCTCGACGGTGAAGTTCAGGGCGAGCTCGGCGGCGTAGTAGCCGCACAGTATCCGCTCCACCGCACGCTGCATCCCGCGGAAGTCCTCGCGCAGCCAGCGGTAGGTCAGGTTCTGCAGCGAGCCGGGGCGGCGCAGCGTGTAGACGATCTCGTAGCGGCCGAGCAGGTCGAAGCCGGTGCGGATGCCCTTCTTCGGGGCGCGCGTCACGCCCTTGGCCATCACCGAGAGGCGCCCCGCGTCGGGGGTGAGGAAGCTGGCGACCTGGCTGGTGTTGCTGTAGTCGACCCGGCGCAGGCAGATGCCTTCGGTGTGGTGGTAAGTGGCCACGGCGGCCCGCGCCTCACGGACGAGGCGGCTCCTTGCGCTTGAGGAAGACGCGGCGCACGCGGCGCTCGTCGCTCTGCAGCACGCGCACCAGCAGCCCGTCGCTTTCGAACTCCTCGCCGGGCGCCGGCACGCGGGCCATCCGGGCGGTCACGTAGCCGCCGACGGTGTCGTAGTCTTCGTCCTCGGGGATCTCCACCTCGAGCAGCTCCGAGACCTCGTCGATGCGCACCCGCGCGTCGACGTCGAGCCCGCCGGAGGAGCGCCGCCGGATGCGGCTCTCGTGGTCCTCCACGTCGTACTCGTCCTGGATCTCGCCGACGATCTCCTCCATGATGTCCTCGACGGTCAGCAGGCCGATCACGCCGCCGTACTCGTCGAGCACGACGGCGATCTGGACGTGCTCGTCCTGAAACTGCTGGAGCAGGGCGCCGACGGCCTTGGTCTCGGGCACGAAGAGGGGCTCGCGCATCACGTCCTTCAGGGGCACCTCTTCGCCGCCCTCGCGCCCGAGCGCGGCGAGCAGGTCCTTCACGTAGACGATGCCGACGATCCGGTCGAGCGTCTCGCGGTAGACGGGCACGCGGCTGTGGTGCAGGCGGGCCAGCTCGCGGGCGGCCTCGGCCGCCGTCAGGCCCTCCTCCAGGCACTCCATGTCCATCCGGGGGGTCATGATCTCTGCCACGTCCACGTTGCGGAACTTCATGATCCCCTCGATCATCTCCTTCTCTCCGGCCTCGAGGGCGCCCTCGACGGCGCCGTCCTGGATGGCGACGCGTATCTCCTCCTTGGCCGCCTCCACCACCTCGGGCTCGGGCTCCTCCTGCGCCCCGTTGGCCCGGCGGGCCGCCGGCGTCACGGTCCGCAGGGGCCAGGCCGCCCAGTAGAGGGGCGGCAGGGCGAGGCGCAGCACCGCGTCGGACCACTTGCGCCCGATCAGGCGGGCGGGCCACTCCGCCAGCACCAGCAGCCCCACGGCGGCGGCCATGGCCGGCACGACCGCGCCGCCCGAGGCCCGCGCCCGCAGCACGATGAGGCTGACCATGGCGACGGCGGCCAGGATCCGCACCAGCGTGCAGAGGCCCGAGAGCGCGCGGGACTCCTCCAGGTAGCCGGCGTAGCGATCCTTCGCCGCGGGGCCGTCCAGGCGGTCCTGGAGCCTGGCCAGCGAGGCGTAACGCAGGGCGGACTCGAGGAGCGCGGCGATGAAGATCGCCGCCCAGAGGGGCGGAAGCTCGGCGCCTCCTAACAAGACCGGTGCCTCCGCGAAGTGGTCAGAACTCGGCGGCGCGGCCCACCGCCTCCAGCGCCTGCCGCTCGCGCTCGCGCATGCGCCGCCGCCGCTCGGGCTCGTGGTCGTCGTAGCCCAGCAGGTGCAGCACGCCGTGCGCGACGTAGAGCATCAGCTCGTCCGCTGCGTCATGCGGCCGGTCGGCGGCCTCGCGCACGGCCATCTCGGCGTTGACCACGACCTCGCCGGCGACATGGTGATCCGAGCGCCCGTAGGGGAAGGCCAGCACGTCGGTGGCCCCCTCGCGCCCCAGGAAGCGCCGGTTCAGCGCGGCCATCTCCTCCTCGCCGACCAGGGCCAGGCTCACCTCGCCGTCCCGGCCCTCCTGGCGGAGGGCGCATTCGACCAGCCGGCGCAGCTCGCCCGCGGGGCACTCAAGGGCGCTCTGCCGGCTGCAGATCTCCACCCGCATCGCTTTTCCGTTCCTCGGAGTCGGCCCGCCGCCCCTCGCCGGGGCGCACGGTCGTGGTCTCCTCCTGGCCGGGGTAGCTGACCCGCTTGTGGTAGACGGCGGCGAGGCCCCGCACCAGGGCGTCCTCCAGCTTCTTCAGGTCGGTGATGGTCAGGGCCGATTCGTCGAGCTGGCCGTCATTGAGCCTGTCCATGATGATGCTGCGCACCAGGTTCTGCAACTGCCCGATCGAGGGCGAGCCGATCGAGCGGGCGGCGCTTTCGGCCGCATCGCAGAGCATCACGATCGCCGCCTCCTTGCCGGCGGGCTTGGGCAGGCGGTAGCGGAAGTCGTGTTCCTCCAGCTCGTCGCGCTCGCCGTTCTTCTGCTGGGCCTTGTCCCAGAAGTAGCGCACCACGCTGCATCCGTGGGACTGGAGGATGACGTCGCGCACGGCGCTGGGCACGCCGTATCGCTCGGCCATCTCGGCGCCGTCCTTGGGGTGAGCGGTGATGATAAGGCTGCTCATGGTCGGGGAGAGGTCGTCGTGGGGGTTCTCGGCCTCGGAGGGGAGGTTCTCGGCGAAGTACTGCGGCTTCTTCAGCTTGCCTACGTCGTGGAAGTAGGCGCTGACCCGCGCCAGCAGGGCGTTGGCGCCGATCGCCTCGGCGGCGTCGGCGGCGAGGCTGCCCACCACCATGCTGTGGTGGTAGGAGCCGGGCGCGTCCAGCAGCAGGCGCTGCAAGAGCGGCTGGTTCGGGTCGCTCCACTCCAGCAGCCGGATGTCGGTGGTCACCCCGAAGAGCCGCTCGATGGCGGGCAGGACGCCGCTGACCACGAAGCCGCTCAGCACGCCGTTGGCCACGCCCACCAGCGAGCCGGCCAGAAGCGGCGACTGCCAGAACTGGAGCGGCACCGTCAACTCCTCCAACGTCATCATCAGCCCGAAGCCCCAGACCGCGCAGAACTGCGCCGCGCCGGTCACCACCCCGGCCTTGATCAGCGTGCTCCGGGTGCGCACCTGCCCGCTGAGCAGCGCCGCCACGGCCGCGCCCACGAACAGGACGAAGAACTCCGCGTTCGCCCCCGGGCACGCCAGCCGAACCAGCAGCGTCAGGAAGATGCCGGCCGCCGCGCCGACCCGCTGGTCGAAGACCAGGCACATCACCATCACCGCCAGTGGAACCGGCACCCAGAGCGGCGTGACCCCGTGCACAATGCAGAGCCGCGCCACGCCGACCAGCGCCAGCGTCACCGCCACGAACGGCAGCAGTTGCGTGCGCCGCGCCAGCAGCTCCGGCCGGTAGCGCCGCGCGTAGGCCGCCGCCCCCGCAGTGACCAGCAGCAGCAGCACCGCCAATCCCCCCGCGCGCTGAAGGCGGACCATGCGGCCCTCGGCGCTCTGCCGATACCGCTCACGCTCGCTGCGCAGGTCCAGGATGTGTTGCCTGCGCACCTCCGTGCCGGCGCTCAGCAGCACGCGCCCCTCGTTGACGAACTCGACGACCTTCGGGGCGGCGGCCGCCGCCCGGTCGGCGCTCTCCATGCTCCGCTCCACGTCGAGCGTGACGGCCGGCTCCAGCACCGCCGCCATGGCCCGGCGGGCCAGCGCCGCCTCGGCCGGGTCCAGGCCCTCCAGCGGACCGGCAAGCGCCTCGCGGAACTCCGGCGCGCCGCCCTCCAGCGGCACCATCTGCGCCAGCGAGGCGGTGCGGGACTCGCCCTCGGGGCCGGCGAGCCTGATCTCCGTGGTCTGCTTCTCTTCCACCAGCGAATGCTCCAGGCCGGCCGGGCGGGCCAAGGGAAGCTCGCCGAGCCGCCCCAGCGCCTCCTCGATCCGGTCGGCCCGCTGCTGAAGGGCGGGGAGCAGCTCCAGGAACGCCTCCCGCTCGATGTCCTCGGGCAGCCGCCCCCAGACGATGGAGTCGGGGCCCTCCTCGACGGCGCGCATCAGGTCGCGCACGCCGGCCTGCCACTGCTCGGGCCTGCGTTGCCAGACGGTCGGCTCGGTGAGCCGGGCGTGCTGCTCGGCGGCGCGGCTGGCGTCCAGGTTCACGCGAGAGAAACGCGCACGCGCCGTGTAGGTGCGGGGGGCCGGCTCGCCCAGGCGCACCCCCAGCGGCGGCTCGCCCAGCGACATGACGGCGTAGGCCACCCCCGCGAAGGCGAGCAGGCCGAGCAGGCCCCTCAGCGTGAGCCGGCCGCTGCCTTCCCGACCGGGGCGGGGGACGTTGTTGCGGCGCCTGGCACGCGCGGAGCCGTTCGTCGCTTTGTCGCTACGCATCGGGGGTTCCCTCCCGGCGGGTTTCCTGACCGGGCGGGGCGGGCACTTCCTGCTCGTAGGCGCCCAGGATGAGCCGCACCAGGCGGTGGCGCACGATGTCCTTCTCGGTGAGCCAGACCAGGCGGATGCCGGGCACGTCGCGCAGGCGCTCCTGGGCGTCGACCAGCCCGCTCTTCTCGCCCGGGGGCAGGTCGGTCTGGGTGATGTCGCCGGTCACGACCAGCCGGGCGTTGGTGCCGAGCCGGGTCAGGAACGTCTTCATCTGGCCGGTGGTGCAGTTCTGCGCCTCGTCCAGGATGATGAAGGCGTTGTCCAGCGTGCGGCCGCGCACGAAGGCCAGGGGCAGTATCTCGATGACGTCGCTCTCGATGTAGCGGCGCACGCGGCGCACGTCCATCAGGTCGTGCAGGGCGTCGTAGAGGGGCCTCAGGTAGGGGTTGACCTTGGCGTAGATGTCGCCCGGCAGGAAGCCGAGGCTCTCGCCGGCCTCGACGGCCGGGCGGCACAGGATGATGCGCTCCAGCGTGCCCTTCTTCAGGTAGTGCAGGGCCACGGCCACGGCCAGGTAGGTCTTGCCCGTGCCGGCCGGCCCGATGCAGAAGGTGATGTCGCTGCCGAACATGGCGCGCACGTAGGCCGCCTGGCCGGGCGTGCGCGGCGCCGCCCCGGGCCATGGCACATCGCCCTGCTCGGGGCGCGCGCCGGCCGCCTCACCGTCGGCCGGCGCGCGGAACTGCTCCTCCACCACGCGCTCGACCGTCTCGTCGGTGATCGGCTCACCGCGGTTCATCTCGGCCTCCATCGCCAGCAGGGCCGCCTCGCAGCGGCGCACGTTCTGCTGCGGGCCCTCGATGCGCACCTGTTCGCCGCGGGCGACCACGTCGACCTCGAAGGCCCGCCGCAGCCGCCTCAGGTGGCTGTCCCGCGGGCCGCAGAGCCTGACCACCTCGTCCTGGTCGCCGATCTGTATCGTGCGCTGCATCGTGCCCTCGCCTCACCCGACCGGGGCCGCCAAAAGGAGCAGGGCCGCGTAGCCCGCCGGCGCCGCGAACAGCACGTCGTCCATCAGGTCCAGCATTCCCCCCGAGCCGGGCAGCAGCCGACCGGAGTCCTTCGCGCCCGCCCGCCGCTTCAGCAGCGAGGCGGCCAGGTCGCCGAGCATCGCCGCCAGCCCGACCACGGCGCCGAAGGCCAGCGCCGGCCCGGCGCCCATCAGCGCCCAGGGCGTGCGGCTCAGCGCGCAAGCGGCGGCCAGTGAGACGACGATCTGCCCGACGGCGCCCTCCAGCGTCTTGTTCGGGCTCACCGCCGGCGCCAGCCGCAGCCGGCCCAGCCCCTTGCCGAAGAAGTAGGCCCCGGCGGCGCCGCCTTTGCAGATGAGCAGCACGCTGAAAAGCCCGGCCACGCCCCACCTGAGCCGCACGCCGGTCAGGAAGCCCATCAGCAGCGGCACGTAGAGCAGCGCCCCGGCCGTCAGCGCCAGCGCCTCCGTGGCGCCCTCGATCCGGCCGGCCAGCACGCGGGCGGTCAGCGTGAGCGCGGCGGCTGCGGCGAGCACGGCCACGGCCGACGCCCAGGGGTCGAGCGGCCCGGCGGGAAACGCCCAGCCGGCCCACTGCGCCAGGAACAGGGCCACCGCGCCGGCGACAACGGGCGCCGCGCGCGCGGCGAGCCCCGCCTTCGCCCCGAGCCTGACGAACTCCGCCGTCGCCGCCGCCACGACCAGCGCCCCGGCCGAGGCGTAGACCCAGCCGCGGGGCCAGATCGTGTCGAGCGCCAGCAGCGCGACCACCGCCGCCGCGGCGCCCAGTCCCACGCCCACCCTCAAGGGCATCGGCAAGGGGGCGGCCTGGGCCGCCTCGGGGGCCTCGCCGGCCTCCTGCCTCAATGTCGGCGCCTCGTCCATCTCAATCCCGGTTGACGGCCTCGCTGCTTGCCTCGCGCAGCGCGCCGAAGCGGCGCTCGCGGCGGGCGAACTCGGCCAGCGCCCGGCGCAGCTCCTCCTCGCCGAAGTCCGGCCAGAGCGTCTCGGTCACGTAGAGCTCGGCGTAGGATATCTGATAGAGCAGGAAGTTGCTCACGCGCATCTCGCCGCCGGTGCGGATCAGCAGGTCGGGGTCGGGCAGGTCGGCGGTGTAGAGGTGGGCGGCGAAGAGCTGCTCGTCCACCTCCTCGGGGTCGATCTCGCCGGCGGCGGCCTTGCGGGCGATGCGGCGGGCGGCCTCGGCTATCTCGCGCCGGCCGCCGTAGTTCAGCGCCACCACGAGCGTGGCCTCCGTGCACGCGCGCGTGGCCTCCTCGGTGGCCCGCAGCTCGCGCTGCACGGCGGCGGGCAGCTCCTCCACGGCGCCGATCGCCCGCAGGCGGATGCCGTTCTGGACGAACTCCTCGCGCCGCTCGCGCAGGAACTTGCGCAACTGCGACATCAGGAAGCGCACCTCGGCGCGGGGACGGGTCCAGTTCTCCGTGCTGAAGGCGTAGAGGGTCAAGTAGGGGATGCCCACCTCGGCGCAGCAGCGGGCCATCGTGCGCGCACTCTCGGCGCCGGCCAGGTGCCCCTCGTTGCGGGGCAGGCCGCGGCGCCGGGCCCAGCGCCCGTTGCCGTCCATGATAATGGCCACGTGCCGGGGGAGCTTGTCGCCAGCCTCACTCATCGGCCCTGCGCTCGATCAACTGCGACCGCTCGGGACCGATCGAGATGAACTCGACCGGCGCGCCCGCCAGCTCCTCCATACGCCGCAGATAGTCCTGCGCCTGGCGCGGCAGCTCTTCCCAGCAGTTCGCCTCGGAGATGTCGCACTGCCAGCCCTCCAGCTCCTCGTAGACCGGCTCCGCCTGCTCCAGCACCGCCGCGTCGGCCGGGAACGCCTCCACGCGCCGCCCGTTCACCCGGTAAGCGGTGCAGACCTTGATCGTCTCGAATGCCCCGAGCACGTCCAGCACGCTCACGGCGATGCTGCCCGCGCCGGCCAGGCGCGCCGTGTGGCGCAGCGCCACGCCGTCCAGCCAGCCGCAGCGGCGCATCCGGCCGGTCGAGGCCCCGTACTCCAGCCCGCCGTGGGCCTCGATGGTGCGCCGGATCGTCTCGCCGACCTCGCCTTCCTGCTCGGTGGGGAACGGCCCCGTGCCCACGCGCGAGCAGTACGCCTTCGCCAGCCCGATGACCCGGTCGATGCGCGTGGGCGGGATGCCCGTGCCGGCCGAGGCGCCCGCCAGCACCTGGCTGCTGGTCACGAACGGATAGGTGCCGAAGTCCACGTCCAGCAGACTGCCCTGCGCGCCCTCCAGCAGCACGTTCTTGCCGGCGGCCATGGCCTCGTGCAGCAGGGGCACCGTGTCCCGCACGTAGGGGCGCAGCTCGTCGGCGTAGGCCGAATACTCCTCGTAGACCGCCTCGGCGTCGAGCGGCTCGATCCCGTAGACCTTCTCCAGGATCGGGTTATACATGCCGAGCAGGGCGCCAAGGCGCTTGCGGAACCGGTCGGCGTCCATCATCTCCACGAAGCGGATGCCGCAGCGCGTGGCCTTGTCGGCGTAGCACGGGCCGATGCCGCGCCCCGTGGTGCCGATCCGTTCGTCGCCGCGCGCCGACTCCCGCGCCCCGTCCAGCAGCTTGTGGTGGGGCATCACGACGTGCGCGCGGTCGCTGAGGGCCAGGTTCTCGCCGACCTCGACGCCCCGCTCCTTCAGGTGCGTGATCTCCTCGACCAGCGCCGCCGGGTCCACCACCACGCCGTTGCCGATCACCGAGAGCGCGTCGGGGCGCAGGATGCCCGTCGGCACCAGGTGGAGGACGAACTTCTCGTCGCCGATCAGCACCGTGTGCCCGGCGTTCGCCCCGCCCTGGAAGCGCATCACCACCTCGTAGCGGGCGGCGAGGGCGTCGATGACCTTGCCCTTGCCCTCGTCGCCCCACTGGAGGCCGACCAGCAGCAGTACCTCTCCCATCTCTTTCCCCTGGCTAACGGCGTCGGCCACGAACTCGGGGCCGCCCGACGGCGGCGCAATCGCAGCCCTCGTGTCGGTATCGCAGGTGACTCACGCGTGAGACCGGTGAGCGGATATGAGAACCTGGCGGACGGATGCGGGCAGGCCACGCGGGGATCGGTGTCTCGATCGGCCGAATCTCGCCCCCGAGCGCGCGACAGCCGCCGGTCGTGGTGCCGTGTTGCGCACAGCGCATTATAGGCGACGGCGGGCAGGAAGTCAAGAAGGGAAGGGACGCGGAATGAGGCGTCTAAGTCCTTGGCGAGAAACATCTTACGTTGGCTCCGCCTCGCCGGCCGACTCAGCCTCGCCGCCCGTGGTGCTCGTCGTGCCGGCGTGGTCAGCGCGCAGCCAGGCCGGGCGGCGGGTCAGCGAGAGGGCGTAGACGTCCCGCGCGATGGCCAGGCGCTCGGCGCGGCGCCAGCGGCCACGCCCGCAGCGGCGCAGCACGCGCATCCTGTCCAGCAGGCTCACCCCCCGCCCGAGCCCCGAGTTGAGCCGCGCCAGGCTCTTGACCCATCGGCCGCGCGTCATCCGCGCGTCGAAGCGCATCCTGTCCAGGTCCACCAGGTAGAGCCGGAAGCCCTCGCCCTCGCGCCGCACCAGGAAGTTGCCCGGCTTGGTGTCGGCGTGGTAGACCTCGGCGCGGGCCAGCCGGTCGAGCAGGTCGGCCACGGCGCGCCCGAGCGCGCGACGGGCGGTGTCCCCCAGCGCGCCGAAGTCCTGCTCATCGAGCGGCCCGTCGGTCTCGAGCGCCTCCATGACCACCCAGTCGGGCCGCCCGCCGAGCACGGACGTCGCCTCCAGCAGCGCGAGCGGTCGGGCGGCGGGGATGCCGCGCACGTGCGCCCCGCGATGGGCCACGTAGGCCGCCCGTGCCCTGCTCCGCGGCCGGAAGAGGTCCTTCAGCCGGTCCCGCCACCGATCGCGCCGCCACTGCTTGACGCAGACGCGCCCGGGGCGCAGCTCCTCGTCGCCGGCCGGCTGGCCGTCGTCGCCCGGCGGCGGCACGGCGGGCAGCTCGGCCAGGCTCACCACCGTGCGGGAGGAGGCGTCTAACTTGATCACCTCGGCCGCCCCGGCGTCGCCGGCCACGGCGGTGCGGTGGCGGCGGACCGCCTGGAGGGCGCCCTCGAGCGCGAAGTCGCGCCGCCGGTGCACGAGCAGGCCCTCCGCCCGCCCGCGCGTGAACAGGCTGCTCTCGGTCAGGCAGCGGCGCGTGCGGCTGCGCATGTGGCGCCGCCGCAGCCGGGCCTCGGCCCGCTTGACGCGGCGGGCCCATTCGGCCACGGTCCGCTCGTCGCGGGCGTCCTCGGCCTGCCTCCGGCGCAGGAACTGGCGTAGGAACAGCGCCTGGTCGTCGTGCTCCGCGCCGGCCCGGTCGGTGGAGTAGGCCAGCATCCCCAGCATCCGCGCCACGCCGCGCCGCCGGGGCCGGCGCAGGCGGATGGCGTGCAGGTCCGTCACGTAGAGGCGCCGGCCGGCCGGCTCGTCCGGGCGCACCAGCAGGTTGCCCGCGTGGTAGTCGGTATGGGTGAAGCCGCCGTCGGCGAGCGCGGCGCTCAGCCCGGACGCCTCCTCGATCAGCTCGCGGCGGAAGGCCGGTTCGGCGAACCGGGGAACCAGCCCCGGCTCGCGCAGCAGCTCGCCGAGCACCACCGCCCCGCTCACCTCGCGGCTGACCAGGAAGCCCTCGCGCGGCATCAGCCGCCGGCGCCGCACGCCGATGGCGAGCACGTCGCAGGTCGGGATGCCGGCGGCCTGGAGCGCGCGGCAGACGCGCCACTCCTGCTCGGGCTTGGTCGGCGCGACGACGTAGCGCAGGCGATCATAGAGGTCGCGGAACTTGTAGCGCTTCACGAACAGGCCCGGCCCGTCGGGCGCGAGCGGATCGGGCATGCGCAGGACGGTGCGGACGGTGTTGTCCTTGACCAGCTCGTCGGGCCCGAGCCGGTCGGGATGGCGGGCGCGCTCCAGCTCGAGGCGGGGGAGCGCCTGGGCGAACCCGCGCACGGCGAGCCACCTCATGCCGTGGGCGTCGATGCGGGCTGTGGGACGGTGGGCGGCCATGGCCGGCCATGCTAATCCCTGCGCCCCCGAGCGCGCAACGCGACGCGGACCTTACCACGCAGACACGGAGGCCACGGAGGACGGCAGAGGCAACCACGACGGCACCACGAGCACGACGGCCGGCCGGCGAATGCAGGATGGACGGGCTGACGGCGGTGGTCAGTGGTGAGTGGCCAGTGTGCGGCTGGAGCTTCCCGCTCTATCCCTCGCCGTTCTCCGCGCCTTCGGCGCCCTCCGTGCGGGGGCGCTCAACGGCCGAGGTCGAGAACGGGACCGAGAGCGAGGGCCGGCCGTTCCTTCAGCCTTCATCCTTCCGCCTTCAGCCTTCTCTCGGCGTTCTCTGCGGGCTCTGCGGTGAGGGCCGTCAGCGGACCTGCTCCCAGATGGGGGCCGGGCGCTCGCGCCCCAGCACCACGGGCTGGATGCCCGCCATCTCGCAGAGCATCGTCAGCGCCCGCACCCGCTCGCCCGGCACGCCCTGCACGTGGTTGCAGGGGAAGACGCTGAGGAACTCATCGAATGTGCACTCCAGCCGCGCCCAGAGGTGCGGCCACGTCGGGTTGGTCTGCTCGGCCAGCGCGCGGCTCTCCTCCTCGCTCAGCTCCACCGCCGCCCGGCCGGCCAAAGCGCAGGCGCTGGCGGCGGTCGCTTTGTTCAGGGTATAGTGCGCGCCACTTGCTCCAGATCTACTGTCGTGACGAAGTCACTGTGCTCCACCAAGTTGTGGTGGGGGCCGCCGGCCCGCTGCTTGAACGTGATTAGGCGCACCTGAACGCCTTCCCGGCGGGCGAACTTCATTGCGGGGACGAAATCGGTGTCCCCAGAGACGATCGCGATTATGTCCGCAATGCCCTTGCTTGCGAGCCAGGCAATGTCCAGCCCGATCTTGATGTCGACTTGCTTCTGGCTGAGGTTCGGTCTCCATCTCAGGTCCTTTGCCTTTGTTTCGGGCGCCACATTGCGCGGCGAGCAAGTCCACCCGCGCCAGCGGATCACCCCTCGTCGGTAGGCGAAGTTCGGAGCCAAACGTATGTCCTGTTGAAGGGCGGTCTGCCAGCTGGCCACAGGGGTTCTCGCGAAGTCTACTACCGTTGCGGTGAAAGGTTCCTGCTGCTGACCGGCATAGGGAGGGCAGTGGTAGTAGTAGACCCGGAACAACTCCTCCTCCCCGCCCTGCACCGCAGCGTCCGCCACCGCACGGATATGGGAAAGTTCTATCCTCTGCCTGGCCGTTATGTTACGAAACCGGCCGAATTCCTTGAGAAGAAACCCACCATCGATGATGACGGCCACTTTCTTGGGCACGCGGCAACTCCCCTGCGTACGTGATACCGCCGTTGCGACTTACATCTCACTGAGAACGCGCAACGGCGGGGAGCATTCTTCTCTTGTCTTGGCACCTATACAGTATACTCGAACCGAGATCGCTGTCAACCCTTTTTTGCTTGCTCCCACGGCATGTAAGCACGCCCGCCGTCCTCAGCGGACCTGCTCCCAGATGGGGGCCGGGCGCTCGCGCCCCAGCACCACGGGCTGGATGCCCGCCATCTCGCAGAGCATCGTCAGCGCCCGCACCCGCTCGCCCGGCACGCCCTGCACGTGGTTGCAGGGGAAGACGCTGAGGAACTCATCGAATGTGCACTCCAGCCGCGCCCAGAGGTGCGGCCACGTCGGGTTGGTCTGCTCGGCCAGCGCGCGGCTCTCCTCCTCGCTCAGCTCCACCGCTTCGCCGGGGATGATGACCATGTAGGGCTTCTCATCCCAGAGGCCGACGCGGCAGAAGGTCATCGGCCCCGGGGCGGCGTCGAACTCGACCGAGGCCCCGCCGGCCTTGAAGTAGTACTCCAGCGCCGGGTGGAGCGTGATGCGGGCGAAGTTCTCGGCCGCCTCGAAGCTCTGCGCCGCGTACCAGCTCGCGTGGTTCCCGCTGTTGCACCAGTCCCAGAGGTCGCGGTCGGGGTGGTAGAGCCGCACGTCCATGAACAGCGCCGGCAGCCCGCCGGTGACGTACTTCAGCAGCTGCATCGTCACCGCCGCGTTCGCGTCCGCTTCGGTCGAGCAGACGACCGATTCCTTCGGGCCGTTCCAGTCGTAGGGGTCGTTCATCATCATCTCGGGCACGTCGCCGAGGCAGACGTGCTCGGTCAGCTCGCGCTGGCCCTTCAGGCCGCAGAAGTCGAAGCCCTTCTCCTCGTTGACCAGGTTCAGGGCGCAGTAGAGGCGCAGTTGCGTCTTCAGCGTCTCGGGCGTGAGCATCTTGCCGTCGTAGAGGATGCGCCCGCCGAGCATCTGCTCCAGCCAGGCGTGGCCCCGCTCGACCTCGGCCCCGTCGACCTCCTCCTCCATCACCTTCAGCAGCCAGAGCTGGTCGACCTGGCGGCAGGTCACCCCCAGGCACTTCAGCATCGGCGTCAGGTGCCAGTAGCCGGTCTCCATCCCCATCGAGTGGCCGCCGTAGAGGCCGAAGACCTCGTTGCGGATGGTGGTGAGGGCCTGGGCGGCGCGGAGCCAGTCGAGGAGCTGCTCCTGCACGGCCGGCTCGCCGGCCTCGCCGGTGATGCGGTGCGTGCGCACGCCGGCCTGGCGCAGGGCGCCGTCGGTGGCGAGCAGGCCGACGTTGCCGGGGAACTCGCCGTTGTTGTTCGAGAGGCTCAGCACCGGCACGTCGCCGCCGAGCGAGTTCAGGAACGGCCAGACCAGGAACGGGAAGTTCCAGACGTTGTAGGCCATCACCACCGAGCGGCAGCCGGCGCGGCGCAGCTCCTCGCCGACCTGCTGGGCGGCGCGCACTCCGGTGATGATCTTGCTTCCGACGACGACCTCGGGGGCCGAGCCGTCGACGTTCCTGAGGCGCTCGCGGATGATCCTGGCCCAGTGGCCCACGACCTTGCGGTTGGCGGGATTGTTCTCGCGCCAGACGTGCTCGCGCTCGTCGTTGAGCATCGCTATCCCGATCGGCGTCCCTCGCATGGCGTCCTCCCTCTCTCCTCGCTCTTGCTC
>CAYSWA010000041.1:0-19867 GCA_964434535.1 uncultured candidatus Brocadiaceae bacterium
GATGGTAGGGGGGGCGGGCGGGCAAGTAAAGGGGCAGAGCGCACGGGGGCGGCAGATGGCGGACGAGCAGGCGAGGGCGAGGGTGGTCATCAGCGGGCGGGTGCAGGGGGTCTGGTTCCGCGGCACCACCCGCGAGAAGGCCCGCGAGCGGGGCCTGAGGGGCTGGGTGCGCAACCGCCCGGACGGCAAGGTGGAGGCCGTCTTCGAGGGGCCGCGCGATCAGGTCCGGCAGATGGTGAGCTGGTGCCACCGGGGGCCGCGCATGGCGCTGGTCGATTCGGTCGAGGTGGACTGGGGCGAGGCGACGGGCGGGTTCTCGGGCTTCAGCGTGCGGTTCTGAGGCGGCGGGGGCTCGTTGCTCGTTGTTCGTTGCTCGTGCGTCGCGCGGCGCCCGGGGCCACGGGCGGCGCGCCCCTTCCAGGGGCTAACGGCACAGGCAGCCCTCCGGCGAGGTGCTGTGGGGCCCGCGTCCCTATCCCGCCCCCTCCTCCTTCTTCTTTGCGCCGGGGACGGGGGCGGTGCACTGGCACTGCGGATAGCGGGTGCACCCCAGGTACTGCTCGCCTTCGGAGGAGGTCTTCTTGATCAGGCGGCCCTCGCAGCCCTCGGCGGGGCACTTGCGCCCCTTCGCCGGGAGCTTCCAGAGGTTGCGGCAGCGCGGGAAGCCGCTGCACGCCAGGAACCTGCCGTACTGCCCCCAGCGCACCACCAGCGGCCGCCCGCACTTCTCGCACCGCTCGTGCGTGGGCTGGGGGGCGGGCAGGGACTTCTTGGGCAGTGACGCCGTCCCCGTGCACTCCGGGTAGCGAGTGCAGCCGAGGAACAGCCCCTTGCGGCTGCGCTTGAGGGCCATCGGCGCCTCGCACTCCGGGCAGAGCGCGAGCGGCTCGTCCTCGGGGATCTCGGTCCGCTCCAGCGCCTCCTGGACGGTGAGCAGGGGCGCCTTGCTGCGGCATCGCCCGCAGGTCAGCTCCTCGGCATCGGCCTCTGCCTGCTCCTCACCGGCCACGTGCATGTCGGCCCCGCAGCGCGGGCAGGAGAAGCCGGTGGACCGGCGCGGCTCGAGCTTGACGGGCTTGTCCTCGCGGTCGAGCCCCATGATGTTGCGGCACGCGGGGAAGGCGGAGCAGGCCAGGTACTCGCGCCCCCGGCGCCCCGTGCGGCGCAGCATCGGCGAGCCGCACTTCTCGCACTTGAACTCCGTCTCCTCCGGCTCCTCGCCGGGCTTGCTCAGGGGCGTGCTCCCCTTGCACTCGGGGAATCCGGAGCAGCCGAGGAACTTATCCCCCTTGCGGCTGTAGCGGATCACCATCGGCTTGCCGCACTCGGGGCACGCGACCGGCTCCTCCGGCTCGATGCCGGAGACGCTCTCCATGTTCCGGCGCGCCTGCTCCAGGTCGCGGCTGAACTGCTCGTAGAACTTCTCCAGCGTGCTGCGCCACTCGCGCTCGCCCTCTTCGATCTCGTCCAGCTCCTCCTCCATGTGGCTGGTGAAGGAGACGTCCATCTCGCGCGGGAAGTGCTCCACCAGCAGGCCGCAGACGACCGTGCCGAGCTCGGTCGGTTCGAAGGCGCGGCGCACGCGGCGCACGTAGTTGCGCTGAAGCAGCGTGGAGATCGTCGGCGCGTAGGTGCTCGGGCGGCCGATGCCCTGCTTCTCCAGCTCGCGCACCAGCGTGGCCTCCGTATAGCGCGGCGGGGGCTGGGTGAAGTGCTGGGACGGGACGAGTTCGCGCAGGGCGAGCTCCTCGCCCTCGGCGAGCTCGGGCAGGAGCTGGTCCTTCGACTCGTCGTGGCCGGCCACGCGCAGGTAGCCGTCGAAGACCAGTCGCCGTCCGCGCGCGCTGAACTCGCCCGGGCCGGCCTGGATCCGCGCCTCGCTCACCTCGTAGCGGGCCGGCGTCATCTGGCTGGCGACGAAGCGATCGTAGATCAGCGTGTAGAGCTTGAGCTGGCGCTCGGAGAGGTGCTCCCGCAGCTGTTCCGGGCGGCGCGATACGTCGGTCGGCCGGATCGCCTCGTGCGCGGCCTGGGCGCCCCTGGGGCTGCGGAACACGTTCGGCTTCTTCGGCAGGTAGGGCTCGCCGTAGCGCTCGCCGATCAGCTCGCGGCAGGCCTCGAGCGCCGGCTTCGCCACGCGCGTGGAGTCGGTGCGCATGTAGGTGATCAGCCCGACCGCCTCCGGCCCCACGTCGACGCCCTCGTAGAGCTGCTGGGCCAGCCGCATCGTCTGCGCCGCACTGAAGCGCAGCCGGCTGCTTGCCGCCTGCTGCATGGTGCTGGTGATGAACGGCGGGGGCGCCTTCGAGCGGCTCGTCTTCTCGGTGACGGAGGCGACGCGGTAGGTCTCGCCCCTCAGCCGCTCGACCAGCCGGGCGGCCTCCTGCTCGGTGCCGATGCTGACCTCGTCGCCGTCCACCGCCTTCAGCTCGGCCTCGAAGGTCGCCTCCTCGCCGGGGCGGGAGAGGACGGCGGCGATCTGCCAGTATTCCTCGGACTCGAAGGCGTCGCGCTCGCGCTGGCGCTCCACGATCAGGCGCAGGGCCACGCTCTGCACCCGCCCGGCGCTGAGGCCCCGCACCACCTTGCGGCTGATCAGGGGGCTCAGCTCGTAGCCGACGATCCGGTCCAGGATGCGCCGCGCCTGCTGGGCGTCGACCAGGTTGCGGTCGATCCGGCGCGGCCGCTCGAACGCCGCACGCACGGCGTCGCGGGTGATCTCGTTGAAGGTGACGCGGTGGAGCTTCTCCTGCGGCACGTCGAGCAGGTGGCTCAGGTGCCAGGCGATCGCCTCGCCCTCGCGGTCGGGGTCGGGCGCCAGGTAGACGGCCTCGGCCCCGGCGGCCGCCTTGCGGAGCTGGCCGACGATCTTGCGGCTGCCCGGCAGCGTGCGGTAGGTCGGCTCGAAGTCGTTCTCCACGTCGACGCCGAACTCCCTGGGCGGCAGGTCGCGCACGTGCCCCCGGCAGGCCTTCACCGTGTAGCCCTTGCCCAGGTAGCGGGCAATGGTGCGGGCCTTCGCGTTCGACTCGACGATGACGACCTTATCGGCCATGTATGCACTGCCGCAGGGGGATTGTCGGGAAAGGGACGATTGTAGGTCCCGCTTCGCAACGTTGTCAAATCGCGCCGTGTCTTTGACGGGCCGGCGCGGAACGCTTACACTCCGCCGCCGGGGGAGCCTCCGCCGCCAGCGCGAAAGGGGGAGGTGCGACCGTGGACGACGCCCAGGACCGGGCCCCGCTGCGCGTGGCCGTGACGGTCGACGTGGACCCCGACGCCAACCGTGCCGTCCCTGGCCGCCCCGCCGCCGTGAGCGCAGGGGCCGAGCAGGCCCGCTTCGAGGCCTGCTTCGCCGGGCTGGACGCCCTGGCCGAGACCCTCGCCGCCCGCCGCCTGCCCGCCACGCTCTTCTGGGAAGGGCGCACGCTTTCGGAGCTGACACGACGCCGGCCCGCACTGCTCGAGCGCCTCAAAGGTGAAGCCTGGGAGCACGCCGGCCACGGCCACCGCCACGAGGACTTCGCCGGGGAGGTCTCGGGCACGCCACTGGACCTCGGCGAGGTCCGGGCCGCCCTCCAGCAGGCGGAGGCCGCCTTCGTCGGCGCTTTCGGCGGCCGCCCTCGCGGGTTCCGCGCCCCCTACTGCCGCCTCACCCCCGCCCTGACGCAGACGCTCGTCGAGCTGGGCTACGCCTACGACGCCAGTTTGGCGCGCCCCTGCCCCGGCGAAGGACCGGTGCGGCCCTATCCCCTGCCGGACGCGCCGCAGCTCTACGAGCTGCCGCTCTGCTATGGCACCGATCGGGAGGGACGGCGCATCAGCGGCTACCTGTGGCAACTGTTCGAGGGCAGGCGTCCGGCGCGCGATTACGTGGAGCTGGCCGGCCAGGCCCGCGAGGCGAGCCCCGGCGGCCTCTTTCAGCTCGCCCTCCATCCGTGGCACCTGCTCGTATCGGCCGAGGGACGGCCCCTGCCCGGCGGCCAGGCGCGCGGCGCGGCCCGGCTCGCCCTGGTGCTGGACATGGTGGAGCGGCTCGGGGGCATCGAGTTCACCACGCTCGGCGCCTACCTCGACTCGGTAACCGGCGCGGATGAGGCCGAAAGCCCGAATCGTTGACATGGCCGAACGCAGCGCCTATAATGGCTCTCTGAAAGGCTGACGGCCCCCCGCCAAGCAGGTGCCGCCGCGATGAAGTCCAATGCCGGCCAGCTCGCCAGAAGGCTCTCGAAGGTCCAGGCCCGGCTTCGCAAGGAGCTGGTCGACGAACTGCTCACCCACGAAGAAGACCTGGAGTCGCTCTTCGACCCCTACTCCTTCTCGCCGCTGGTCCACGAGATCCGCGAGAAGTACCTCAACCGCCTCTACCTGATCCAGGGCATCATCCAGCAGCTCGCCCACCTGAGCCAGGGGCGCAATCGCCATCCCACGCGCGTGCTCAGCGTCGCCGCCGAGAGCCAGCAGACGCTGGTCGATCTGGTCAACCGGCGCCTGGGCAAGCTGAGCGGGGCGAAGATACTCGACGTGAAGTTCATCCCCGCCACCGAGAAGGACGGCTGGTCGGCGCTGATCACCTACGAGGCGAATCCGTTCGTCGAAGAGGCCGACGAGACCGCCGCCTGGATGTAGGCGTGCGGCCCGCCCTGTCTGCTCTGCGGGGGCTTATCTTGTTCGCCTCCCGGGCTCGACTCACTGGCGAGCGTAGCCACTGCCTGCCGCCCGCGTAGGCCTCCCGAATCCGCTCCACCGTCTGCTCGGCCGCCTTCCGCTCGACCGGCTCGGCCAGCACCTGGGCGTCCACGACCAGGCCGCCCTCGGCATCCACCGTCGCCGTCGCCGTGTAGGCCGGCGCCTGCACCCCCTCCTTAGTGCGGCATCACGCGCGAGTCCGGGGTCGGCCCTCGGCACCCGGCAGCCCTCCGGGCGCCCCAACAATCGAGCCCCGGAAAGGGGCGGCATAACGGTCCCGAGCGGGCCGCCTCTCTGGGGCTATCGTCTCGTCGTAGCTGGCCCAGCCGTTCTCCGCTTCCGTTCGTTGCGCGGCCCTGCTTGCAAAGGCGCCGGGGCGGGCGCATAATAGCGCCCGGCACCAGCAACGGGGGGAGCCATGGACACGGCAGCCAATGCCGGCGCCGTCTGGCGCAGCACCACCATCCTGTCGGTCCGCACGGGGGACCGTGTCGCCGTGGGCGGCGACGGGCAGGTGACGCTCAACGAGACGGTGGTGAAGGCCGGCGCGACCAAGATCCGCCGCCTCCACCAGGACCAGGTCATCGTCGGCTTCGCCGGGGCGGCGGGCGATGCGTTCGCCCTGCTGGACCGCTTCGGCGACAAGCTGGAGACCTACCAGGGCAACCTGCTGCGCAGCGCCCACGAGCTGGTCAAGGAGTGGCGCACGGACCGCACGCTGCGGCCCCTCCAGAGCCTGCTGGTCGCCGTGGACCGGGACCACAGCCTGCTGATCACCGGCAACGGCGAGGTGATCGAGCCGGACGACGGGGTGATCGGCGTCGGCTCCGGCGGGGCGGTGGCCACGGCGGCCGCGCGGGCGCTGACCCGCCATGGCGAGCTGTCGGCGGAGGAAGTGGTGCGCAACTCACTGGAGATCGCGGCCGAGATATGCGTTTACACCAACAACCGGATCCGCATCGAGACGCTGCCATGAAGGCGCTGACCCCGCGGGCCATCGTCCACCGGCTCGACCAGTACATCGTGGGCCAGGACGAGGCGAAGCGGGCCGTGGCCGTGGCCCTGCGCAACCGCTGGCGCCGCCAGCAGCTCTCGGAGGAGCTGCGCCAGGACGTGCTGCCCAAGAACATCATCATGATCGGCCCCACCGGGGTGGGCAAGACCGAGATCGCCCGCCGGCTCGCCGGGCTCGCCAACGCCCCGTTCATCAAGGTCGAGGCGAGCCACTACACCGAGGTCGGCTACCACGGGCGCGACGTGGAGAGCATGGTGCGGGAGCTGGTGGACCTGGCGGTGAACATGGTCCGCCAGGAAAGCTGGGAGGACGTGCGCCCCCGGGCCGAGGCGAACGCCGAGGAGCGCCTGCTCGACGCGCTCTACGAGCCGCCCGCCGCCGTCCCTGAGGACCCCGACCGCCGCGAACAGCGCGAGAGGGCCCGCGAGCGGCTGCGCGGGCTGCTGCGCGAAGGGAAGCTGGACGAGCGCCCCGTCGAGGTCGAGGTGACCGAGAAGCCGGTCGTGATGCAGGGCATGGCCGTCGGCGGCGAGGAGATGGGCATCGACATGCAGGGCTTCCTGGAGGAGATGCTCCCCGCCCGCAGCGAGCGGCGCCGCATGAGCGTGGCCGAGGCGCGGGAGGTGCTCGTGCGCCAGGAGAGCGAGAAGCTGGTGGACCGCCAGGAGGTGGCCCGCCGCGCCTGCTGGCGCGCCGAGAACCACGGCATCATCTTCGTCGACGAGCTGGACAAGGTCGCCAGCGGCCGCAAGGAGACCTACGGCCCCGACGTGAGCCGCGAGGGCGTCCAGCGCGACCTGCTGCCGATCGTCGAGGGTTGCACCGTGCCGACCCGCTACGGCATGGTGCGCACCGACCACATCCTGTTCATCGCCGCCGGCGCCTTCAACGTGGCCAAGCCCGGCGACCTGATCCCCGAGCTCCAGGGCCGCTTCCCCATCCGCGTGGAGCTGCGGGACCTGACCCGGGACGACTTCGTGCGCATCCTGCGCGAGCCACGCACCGCCCTCACCCGCCAGTACCGCGAGCTGCTCGCCACCGAGGGGGTGGGGGTCGAGTTCACCGACGAGGCCGTCGAGCGGGTCGCCGAGTTCGCCGAGCAGATCAACCGCCGCACCCGCAGCATCGGCGCCCGGAGGCTGCACACCGTGATGGAGAAGCTGCTGGAGGAGGTCAGCTTCGAAGCGCCGGAGATGGAGACCGACCGCCTGGTGATCGACCGCGACTACGTGGACGCCCGGCTCGCCGAACTGGTCAAGGACGAGGACCTGACCCGCTACATCCTCTGAGGCCCCCGACAGGATGACGCCCGAGCTGGGCAAGTGCGTCCTATGCCACCAGCGCCCCGCCGCCGCGCGCTGCTACCAGTGTCACAAGCCCGTGTGCCGCGACTGCTCGTTCCTGACCGACTGGGGCCGCTTCTGCGGGCGGGACTGCGCGGCGACCTACCGCCGCTTCCACGGGGGCGCCTCCCTGCGGCCACACGGCGGGCACAAGGGGCTGTGGGCGACGCTGATCGCCTTGCTGGCCGTGCTGCTGCTGGCGGCGCTGGCCTACAAGCTCGGCTGGATCCCCGACCTCGGCGGGCCTTAGCAGCCGCCGCAGTAGCTCACTGGCCGAGCCGGAAGGCGCTGTCGGGAATCTTCTCGTTGACCTTCACGTCCGTCAGCGCCACCATGATCGAGGTCTGCTGCTGGGGGTACTCGATGGTGAAGCGGGTGGGGACCATGACCGCCCGCTCGCCGACGTCGGGCAGCGTGCTGACCTGCAACTGGCGGATGCGGGAGCGGATGCCGCCGTCGCGGTTGTAGGTCTCGATGGAGAAGATGCGCTCGGCGCGCCGGCTGACCAGGATCGAGCCCTCCACGTAGATCGCCGGCACCGGGTCCTCGGCCCGCTGGAGGGCGTCCAGCACCGTGTAGGCCTCCGAATGCCTCACCGTGACGGCCCGCCCGGCCAGCAGCCAGGCCGGGTCGAGCGCCAGCGCGATGTCGTAGGGCAGCACGTGCACGCGGCCCGGCGCCCGACTCAGCGAGCCGCCGTACTGGCCCGCGTACTCGTCGTTGAGCCGCTCGAACTTCACGGAGTACGTGCTCCCGTTGCCCACGATGTGCAGGCCCGGCACCATCCCCGCCGGCGCCTCCAGCCTGACCATGCCCGGCTTCTTGAACTGGAGCTTGCCGTTCTGCAAAAGCAACTGGTGGCGGGGGGAGCGGATGTCCGGATCGGAGATGGCGACGTGGCAGGTGGCCTCCAGCGTGGCCCATTGCCGGCCGAAGCCCTCCACGAGCGCCTCGGCCCGGCCCGACGCATAGGGCACCACGGCGGCGACCTGCGGGGTGCGCAGGTCCTCGCCATCCGAGGCGCAGCCGGCCCCGCAGAGCGCCAGCGCCGCCAGCGCCATCGCCCCCGTCCACCATCGGCGCGGCATGGCCGGCCGGCGGTCCTGCCCGTTCCCGTCACTTCTGCGTGCGCTCATGCCTCACCTCCCTTGGCGTGTTCAGACGGGCTCCGGCCCGCTCTGATCGTATATCCAGCGCGTGGCCTCCGGGGGGCATTCTACCAGTTCCGCCTCGTCGAAGAACGCGTCGATCTCGCGGCGGGCCGCCTGCGGGCTGTCGCTGCCGTGGATCAGGTTGAAGCGGTTGCTCAGCGCCAGGTCGCCCCGGATGGTGCCGGGCGGGGAGTCGGAGCCGAACGTCTCCCCCATCATCCGCCGCACCACGGCCACGGCGTTCTTGCCCTCCAGCGCCGCCGCCACCACGGGCCCGCTCATGGTGTAGCGCACCAGCGGCTCGTAGAACTCCTTGCCCTCGTGGGCGGCGTAGTGGCGCCGCACGAACTCCTCCGAGAGCCGGAGCATCTTCAGCCCCACTATCGAGAAGCCCTTCCGTTCGAAGCGCCGGATGATCTCGCCCACCAGCCCGCGCCGCACGGCATCGGGCTTCAGGAACACCAGGGTCCGTTCCATGCGGTCCGCCTCCTCCTGGGGCAGCGCTGCCCCGTCGCTCAGGCCTCACTTGAGCTCAACTGCTCCTTATAGCACGCGCGCACGCGGGCGAAGAAGTCCCGGTAGCGCGGCGTGGCGTAGTCCGGATACGTCCACGGCCAGGGCTCGAACGCCCCGCCCCGCCAGCGCAGCGTGGACTCGGCGTAGATGCCGCGCCCCAGGTAGACCCGGTGGGCGAAGTCCTTCGTGGTGGCCAGCACCAGCTTGCCCGGCGCTACGTATCCGGGGTCCAGGTTCACCGGTCGCACGGGCGCGTCCGGCAGCTCGGCCGCCAGCCCGGCCTCGATGCAGTTGCTCTGGAGCTTGATCTGCGCCAGCTCGCCCGGGTCGACGAGGCCCTTGAAGGCGTAGATGACCCTCAGCAGCGCGCCGCCCATCTGTGCCTCGTAGTAGTCGGTGAAGTCGAAGGACCAGACCTCGCTCTCCAGATCGACCGGGCCCCACGCCGCCTCGGCCCGCTCCCGCGCGGCCTCCAGCCACTGCGCCCGCGCCGCGAGCACGCCGCATATCAGCTTCACCGGCTCCGGCTCGCCGGGCTCGCCCATCTCTGACCCTCCGTTCAGGCCGGGGATGCGAGCGCGCGGCGCACCGCCGCCGACAGATCGCCGGGCGCGACCTCCTCCCGCGAGTCGTCGCGGCGCACCTGCACCTCCAGCCGGCCGCTGCGCAGGTAGCCCTTGCCGAGCACCACGCGCACGGGCACGCCGATCAGGTCGGCGTCGTTGAACTTGACGCCGGGGCGCTCGTCCCGGTCGTCGAGCAGCGCCTCCAGCCCGGCCTCACCCAGCGCGCGGTATGCCTCTTCGGCCGCCTCGGTCACCTGTGGCTCGCTCATGTCCAGCGGCATCACCAGGGCCTCATACGGCGCCACCTCGGGGGGCCAGACGATGCCCCGCTCGTCGGCGCCGGCCTCGACGACGGCCGCCACCGCCCGGCTCACCCCGAGCCCGTAGCAGCCCATCACGTAGGGCGCCTCCCCGCCGTCCGGGCCGAGGTAACGCGCGCCGAACGCCTTGCTGTACTTCGTGCCGAGGCGGAATACGTGCCCCACCTCGATGCCCTCGCCCCACTCCAGCGCGCCGCCGCAGCGGGCACACCGGTCGCCGGGGGCGACGCTGCGGATGTCCTCCACCCGCTCCAGGGCGAAGTCCCGGCCCGGCACGACGCCCACCACGTGGGCGCCGGCGCGGTTCGCGCCGGCCACCGCGTCGGCGATGGCGGCCACGGCCGGGTCCACGACCACCTCCACACCCTCCAGCCCGACCGGCCCGGCGAAGCCGACGGGGGCGCCGGTGACGCGCTCGACCGTCTCGGCGTCGGCCGCCTCCGCCGACCCGGCCCCGAGCGCGCGGCGCAGCTTCGCCTCGCTCAGCTCGTGGTCGCCCCGCACGAGCGCCGCCGCGGGACGGCCGTCGGCCACGTAGATCAGCGTCTTGATCATGCGCTGCGGCGCCGCGTGGAGGAACCGGCTCACCTGCTCGATGGTGGTCCGGCCGGGGGTCTCGACCTCGCGCAGCTCCGGCTCGGCTTGCGGCGCCTCCGGCGCCGGCGGCGCCGCGCCGGCCGCCACCTCCACGTTCGCCGCGTAGCCGCACGCCGGACAGCGCACGAACCGCGCCGTCCCGACCGAGGCCGGCACGATGAACTCGTGCGACTCCCCGCCGCCCATCGCGCCGGGGTCGGCCTCGGCCCTCACGTAGTCGAGCCCGCAGCGCCCCAGGATGCGCCGGTAGGCCGCGCAGATCCGCTCGTAGCACTCCTCCAGCCCCGCCTCGTCCATGCTGAAGCTGTAGGCGTCCTTCATCACGAACTCGCGGGCGCGCACCACGCCGAAGCGCGGGCGCGGCTCGTCGCGGAACTTGGTCTGTATCTGGTAGATGATGATGGGCAGCCGGCGGTAGCTCTTCACCTCGTCGCGCACGAGCGCGGTGACCACCTCCTCGTGGGTCGGGGCCAGCACGTGGGGCCGCCCATGGCGATCGGTGCAGCGGAACAGGTCCTCGGCGAACGCCTCGGTGCGGCCGGCGCGGTCCATCAGCTCCTGGGGCCAGAGGCCGGGCATGAGCACCTCCACCGCCCCGGCGCGCTCCATCTCCTCACGCACGACGGCGGTCAGCTTCCGCAGCGCGCGCAGGCCGAGCGGCAGGTAGGTATAGAGGCCGCTGCCCACCTGGCGGATCATCCCCGCCCGCAGCATCAGCCGGTGGCTGGCGGCCACGGCGTCGGAGGGCGCCTCCTTGAGCGTGGGGATCAGCGTGGCGGACCAGCGCATGGGGCGGACCTCGGCCGTCGGGAGAAGGCCCGCATTATAGGCAGCGCCGCTCGCCGGCGCAATCAGCGCCGCCGGCTTGACCGCCCCGCCCCCTTCCCGTAGATTCGCCTCCCATGCGCAGGGTCATGCTCACGCTCGAATACGACGGCGCCCGCTTCCTGGGCTGGCAGCTCCAGACCGAGGGCCGCACCGTCCAGGGCGTCCTCGAAGCCGCCGTCGAGAAGGCCACCGGCGAGCGAGCGCGCCTCACCGGCGCCAGCCGCACCGACTCGGGCGTCCACGCCGAAGGGCAGGTCGCCCACTTCGAGACCAACACGCGCCTGGGCGAGGCCGAGCTGCTGAAGGCCCTGAATCACTGGCTGCCGCTCGACGTGGCCGTGCTCGACTGCCGGGCGGCCCCGCCGGGCTTCGACGCCCGCTTCTCGGCCGCCTCGAAGCTCTACCGCTACCGCATCCTGCGCAGCGCCGTGCGCCACCCCCTGCGCGAGGGGCGGGTGCTGCGCGTCTGGCGCCCGCTCGACGTCGCCGCCATGCGCGAGTGCGCGGCGATGCTCGTCGGCCAGCACGACTTCACCAGCTTCGCCAGCGAGCACACCCAGGCGGCCAGCAACGTGCGCCGCCTCCTGCGCAGCGAACTGGTCGAGAAGGGCGAGGAGCTGCACTACCTCGTCGAGGGCGAGGGATTCCTCTATAACATGGTCCGCATCATCGCCGGCACGCTGCTGAGGGTCGGCCTGGGCAAGATGACGGCGGAGGGGTTCGCCGCCGCCCTCCAGGCGCGCGACCGCCGGGCCGCCGGCCCGACCGCCCGCGCCCACGCCCTCACGCTCCTATGCGTGCGCTACCCCGACGACCCCCGCCCGTGCGCGCCGCCTGCCCCCGAGCACTTGCGCGGCGGGGCGGGATGACATAGAGTCTACCCTCGGATAGGGCGGCGCCGCCGGGCCGGGGGAAGAAGAACGGAGAGCATGGCAAGATGAGTGCACTCGACAGCACGGGCAGGGCCGAGGGCGGCTCACTGGAAGGCTGGCGCCGCGAGCGGGGCGAGATCCTGGGCCGGATCGAGAACCTGCGGCGCCAGGGCGTCTGCTACCTATGCCGGGACCTGGAGACCCAGGAGGTCTTCGGCGAGCAGCACGTCATCTACGAGGACGACCTGTTCCGCGTGGTGCTCGACATGTACCCCCGCGTCGAGGGCCACACCATCGTGGTCTACAAGCCGCACCGCGACGACATGTCCGACCTCTCCGAAGAGGAAGCCGGCACGATCTTCGAGATGTGCGTCGCCGCCGTCAAGGCCATCAAGCAGGCGCTCGGGGCCGAGAAGGTCTACCTGCTGAGCATGTGCGACGGACCCGTCAACCACCTGAACTTCCAGCTCCTGCCCCGCTATCCGGGCAACCTGATGGGCTACCGCCGCCTCGCCATGGAGCGCCGCCCCCTCCAGCAGGGCGACGAGACCGCCGGGATCGTCCGCGAGGCGCTCTTCGCGTTGGTCGAAGGGGAGCAGGCGGAGTCCGAGCAGTAGCCCTTCGCCCGCGGGCACAGCATCCGCCCGACACCCGGCCCGAACGGGAGCGAACGTGCTCGCGGTCTCCTTCCGCGCCGAGCCGCATCCGGACTTCCCCGTCGCCGGCGGCCGGGCCACGCACTGCGCCCTGCTCGGCCGGGCGCGCCGGGGGGAGACGGTCCAGGTCCGCGCCGGGCAAGTGAGCTGCCCCCTGGCCCGCCGCTACCTGGGGCTGGAGAAACCGACCGAAGCCGGGGTGGTGCGCGCGCTCAGGGCCTGGGGCGACGTGGCCGACGAGGCGGCAGGCCAGCGCTTCCTCGGCTCCGGCTGGCAGATGGAGCCGCCGGCGGCCTGGATGCTCTGCTACCCGCTGGCGGAGGGCGAGCTGCTCCTGGCCGCGCCTAAGGGCACGGCCCTCTACGACCTGCTGCTGGAGCAGGCTTTGCCGCGGAGCGAAGGTTGATTTCGGCGGGCGGCGGTGCGTAGCATGGGCGTGGCGCCATCACGCGCGCCGTCTCTATCCTCGGGACGGGGGACCGGCATATGCACTTCACGCCGAAGGAGAGGAAGCTGATCGAGGCTTACGTATCCCTGGCGTCCCGCGCCGGACGCGGCTGGGTCGCGGGGATGGTGATCGGGGCGCTGATCTGCGCGGCAGCCGTCGTGGCCGGCGTGGCAGGGCTCTGGGCCGAGGCGCGCTGCTACCTCCCGCTCGCCTTCGTGGCCGGGATGATCGTCATCGAGCAGTCGGTCAACCGCCGCGACCGCGTCCGCCTGGCCCGCATCATCCGCAAGTACGCCTCCCAGCCCCAGCGGCCCGTCTACCCGGAGGACGAAGAAGAGACCATGTGAGGCGGCCGGCGCTCAGAGCAGCCCCATCCGCTTGCGCAGCAGCCACTCGGCCGTCAGCGCGCCGCCCAGCACCGCCAGCAGCAGGGGGGTGTCCCACAGGGGGCGCAGGGGGCCCGGCTCGACCACCGTCCGGCTCAGGTCCGCCAGCGACGCCGATAGCTCGCCTGCCTCCTGCGCAAGCCAGTAGCGACCCCCCGTCCGGTCGACCATCCGCCGCAACAGGGCCGGGTCGGCCCGCAGGTCGGCGAACTCGACCTCCGCCCGCCGCACCGCGAAATGCGCCGACGCCGTCGTGCCGTCGGGCGCCGCGTAGGACAGCTCGTAGCGGCCCGGCCCCTCCACCTGCACCGTGCCGCCATAGGCGCCGCGCCGGGCGGGCTCGGGCGCCACGTCCACGGCGCCGGCCGCCTGGCCCTCGCGCTCGACGGCCAGGCGGAGTGGCTCGCCGGGCGGGGGGCGGAGCGCCGCGTCCGCCACGTGCGCCCTCACCCCGACCGCCTCGCCCGGGCCGTAGACCTCCTTCTCCAGCGTGATGCGCACGGGGCCGGGCGGCCGGCCGACCCGACCGGCGGCGCAGTGACGCACGCCCGCCAGCCAGAACCGCTCGTAGCGCTCGATGCCCGCCCGCCGCCACCGCCACGTCTCGGGCGTCCCGCAGTAGAAGACGCGCCCCTGCCCGTAGGGGTGGGTGGCCGCCAGGACCGTGTCCACGGCGGAGGCCGGGTCGTTGCAGCGCAGGAGCTCTGCCGCGCCGCGCTTCGTCTGCTCGGTCGGCAACGCCCAGTAGAGGGGCGGCATGGCCGCCCACTGCTCAGCGGCGTCCGGCCGGGACTGCGGGTCGGTGACGGGATGGCCCGCGCCGTCGGCCCCGAGCGAGACGGCGCAGGGCCGCGTGAAGAAACCGCCGCCCCCGACGAGCGCCAGCACGCGGGAGGCGTCCGGCACGACGGGCAGCGCGCCGGCGAAGGCCGCCAGCCGCCCGTCGCTGAGCAGCTCGGGCGTGTGCGCCGGCCCGGCGACGAAGGCGAGCCCGAGCGCGTCGGACTCCACCGCGTCGAGCAGCCGCTCGCCCCACGCGCCCGCCAGCGCGGCGGGCGGCGGATCCATCAGCACCACGACCTCGAACCGGGCCAGATCCTCCGGCGGCGCGCCGGCCTCCGGCCCCGGTCGCGCCTCCACCTCGAACCCGGCCGACCGATCAAGCAAAGAGCTCACGAAATGGTATTCGAGCGACGGCCCGCCGGCCAACAGCAGCACGCGAAGCCCGCGCTCGGCGACCGTGACCTCCCGCGCGGCCGCGTTGTCCTCGACGCGGTACTCGCCGGCCAGCGGCTCGACCCGCGCCTCGTAGCGAAGCGAACCGGTGCGGGGCGGCACGTGCGTCAGGTCTACGGACAGCTCGCGACCGCCGGCGGGCAGGCAGAGCGTGCGCCGCTCCACATCGCGGGCCTCCCCCGTAGCCGGATCGAGGGCACGCAGGAAGAGCGTCGCATCGCGTCCCTCGTAGCCCTCGGCGCGGACGATCGCCGTCATCCGCAGCGGCAGGTCCTTCGGCGCGAAGCCGCTCGAACGCAGCTCCGTCACGCCCACGTTCGGCGGCGCCTGCTCCGAGCCGATCGCGATCGCATGCACCGGGACGCCCCGCTCGGCCGCGCGAGCCATCTGCTCCGCCACGTCTCCCCCCTCGGCCTGCCGCCCGTCGCTCAGCAGCACGACGCCGGCGAGCTGGCCCGGCGGGCCGGGCCGCTCCAGGGCCGCCCTGAGCGCCCCGGCCAGGTCGGTCGCCTCGCCCGCCGGCTCCCACGAAGGCAGCTCCGGCGGCTCGGGCACGCCCTCGGCCGCGCGGGCGAACGTGGCCACGTGCCCGGCGCGGCCGTCGAAGGCGATGAGGTCGACCTCATGCGTCCGCACCAGCGCCGCCAGGAGGCCCCCCTCCCCGGACAGCAGGCGCCGCGCCGCTTCGTGGCGAGAGACGGCCTCCGCGGCGTCCGGCACGGCCATGCTCGCCGAGCGGTCGGCCAGCACGACCACGCGCGAGGGCAGGAAGCGCTCCAGGTCCCGCGCCACGGACGGCTGGAGCAGGATCGCGCCGAGCACGACGAGGCAGAGGCACCGCAGCCCGCAGGCCGCCCACCTGAGCCAACCGGCGCCGGAGACGCGCTCGCGACGGTAGAGCCAGACCACGCCGGCGGCCAGCGCAGCCAGCATGAGCAGGGCGATGGCGGCCCCGCTCGTCGCGGACCAATCGACCCGCATCAGCGCCCGCTCGGCCGGTCCGTTCATCGCGCGGACCTCCCCGGCCTGCCGAACAGGAAGGCCAGCCCGCTCTCGGCCGCCAGCACGAGGGCGATCAGGCCGGCGAGCGCCGCCCAGAGGCGCCGCTGCGGGGGCGCGGCGGTGAGGCCCGCCTCCGCCTCGCCCTCCCCGTAGCGGGCGACGCGCAGGGAACCGGCGCGCAGCCGGGCTCGGGCGAAGAGCGCGGTGTCGGCCCGGGCCGCCAGCCGCTCCTGCGGCGCCGGGTTGACCGCCACGAACGCCGCCGCCTCGCCGCCCGCCGCCGGGCGCCACGCCCATACGCCGGGCGCGAAGGGGCGCGCCGGCGGGGTCAGCGAACCGCGCGGCCGCTCGCCGCCCTCCACGGCCGCCACCAGCACCAGGCCCGGCGCGGAGCCTGCCGGCGGCTCCAGCGCGGCGATGCCCGCCACGTTCTGCGAGGGGGGCGCGGCGGGATGCCCCTGCTCGGCGAGCCACTGCACCAGGGCCAGGTAGCTGACCCGCGCCACCTCCGAGCGGGGCCAGTCGGTCCACTGCTCGTCGGCGCTGGTGCAGATCAGCACGACCTCGCCCGCGCCGCGCTCGGCCGCCACGATGGCCGGGGAATCCGCCGGGTCGTCGAACCGCGCCAGCACCCGCGCCCCGTCGAGCGGCTCGGCCCGCAGGAAGGCATCGACCCGCGCGGCGCCGAAAAGCGCCTCCCACCCCTCCAACGGCGCCAGCAACGGGTGGGCGAAGTCGAGCTCGGCCAGGCGGAACGTCGCGCCCTCGGGCGCCCGGACGAGCCCCGCCAGCCGGGCGGGCAGGAGCCCCTCGGCCGCGTTCCACCGGTCGGGCTCGAACTGCCCCCCCGCGAAGGCCACCAGCCGGCCGCCCTCGCGGACGTAGTCGGCGAGCGGACCGGCCCACCGCCCCGGCCGCGCCACCTCGCAGAGGAAGACGGCGGCGTAGCGCGGCAGGTCGCCGGGCGGGCCGGCGGCGGCGCTGCGCAGCCGCACGTCGGGACCGGGTCCTCCCGCCTGACCGGGCTGGAGGGCCCGGCGCAGGAAGTAGGCCGCCCCGTCCTGCGCGCCGCCCCGGCCCTCGACAACGAGCACGGGCAATCCCTCGCGCACGTCGAAGGCGGCCTGCCGTCGGTCGTCGGCCGGGAAGGCGTCGCCGCTCCGGAGCGCGACCGAGACGGCATAAGCTCCGGGCCGGGCCGGCGTCACCTCGAACGGCACCGTCCGGCTCCCGCCCGCCGGCACCGCCGGCACGGCGATCGGCGCCAGGGGCCCCGAGGCCGGTCCGTGCAGTCGCACGCCGGCGGTGGTCGGGGTGCTCGGGGCCGCGCCGTCATTGCGCACGATCAGGCGGAGCGTCGTCCGCTCCCGCGCGTAGACCGGCCGGTCCAGGCCGAGCAGGCCGGTCACGCCGAGGTTGGCCCCCGGCTCGCGGCCGACGTCGACCACGACGACCGGGCCGCGCTCCTGGAGGGCTTCCAGACCCCGGCTCGCCTCGGCCTCCAGTTCGGCGTCCCCCCAGTCGGCGGCTCGCAGGTCGGTCGCCAGGTAGAAGCGAAGCTCACCGCCCCGCGATCGCGCGGCGAGCTCAGGCAGCCGGCGCCCGGGCTCCAGCGCTCCAGCCGTCGGCTCGATCGCGGCGAGGCTCTGTCGCAGTCGCGCCAGGTCGTCGCGCCCGACGGGCGCGGCCTCGAAGATCGGCTCGTCTCCGCTGGCAAGATGCACGACGAGGGCCGCTTCGCGCCCGGCGAGGGATTCGGCTGCGGCCAGCGCGTAGTCCCGCGCGCGCTCCAGCGCGCTGCGCCCTCCGGCCGTCTCGGCCATGCTCGCCGAGTCGTCCAGCAGGAGCACGACCCGCCCGCCCGGCGCGGCGGCCTCCCCCGGCAGCAGCCCGGAGACGACGGGCCGGGCGAACAAGATCACCAGCAGCACGACCGCCGCCGTGCGCAGAGCCAGCAGCAGCAGGTTCTGCCACCGGATGCGGCGGCGGCTGACCTGCTCCGCCCGCACAAGGTAGTCCATCGCCGCCCAGGGCACGCGCCGGTAACGCCGCCGGTTCAGCAGGTGGATCACCACGGGGAGCAGCGCCGCCGGCAGCGCGTAGAGGAAGCCCGGGTTGAGGAACTCAGGCACGCGCGGCCTCCTCGCAGGCGCGCTCGACGGCGGCGTCGAGCCGGGGCGCCACGCGGTCCCATCCGAAGCGGCGCACGTCCTCGCGCAGGTCGAGCGCCCGCGCCTCACCGGGCCGCTCCATCCAGCGTGCCAGGCGCGCCTTCAGGTCGGCCTCGCCCTCGTAGAGGCAGGCGCCGTGGTGCTGCGGCGCGATCAGCTCGGGGTAGCTGAGCCCGTGGGGCAGCAGCGCCGCGCAGCCGGCGTAGAGGGCCTCCACGGCCGCGATGCCGAAGAACTCGTGCCGGGCGGTCGAGACCACCACGTCGCTGTCCAGCAGCAGCCGCAGGTAGTCCTCGCGCGACTCGACGTAGCCGAACTGCCGCACGCGGCCGGCGAGCCGCTCGCGCGCCTCGGCGAAGACGGCCGGCGCCCGGCGGAACTGCTGGCCGGTCACGACCAGCTCGAACTCACGCCCCTCCCCGGCCAGCTCGGCCATGATGCGGAAGAACGCGTCGGCGCCCTTGTCGTACTCCCACCGGTGGTTCCAGAGCACGGTCAGCGGGCCGGCGCGCGGCGCTGCGGACCCGCGCAGTTCATCGACCGAGGCCAGGTCGACGCCGACCGGCACCACCTCCGCCCGCTCGCGGATCGCCGCCGGCGCCCAGGCCGGCACCTCGTCCGGCATCAGCCCGAGCAACTCCTCGAACCGCTGGAGGAAGCTCTCCATGTTGTGGCGCGAGTTGAACAGCACGCGGTCGGCGGCCAGGCAGGTGGTCACGTTGGTGAAGCCGAACTGGTAGTCGCGCTCCTCTTCGGTCGGCACGGGGTAGGTGAACTGGTTCTCGTGGAAGTAGGCGACGCGGGCCGCCTCGGGCAGTGGCGGCCGTAGCGCCACCAGGGCGGCGAGGTCCAGGTAGTCGCTGACCAGCAGGACGTCGAAGGCGCGCCCCCCCTGCCGGATGCGGCGATGCATGGCGAGGGCGGCGCCGCGCATCCGCCACTTCCACTTATGCGCGGGCATGGTCAGCGGCTCGACGCGGTGGCGGCTCTGGGCACGGTAGCCGTCGAGGAACGCCTTGTGGGAGCCGCCGTAGTAGGGCTCGAGGGCCAGGATGCGCAGCACGGATCGCGTCCTCCCGGGCGGGTGGTCAGGCAGGTGAGCGCCCGCGGGCATTCTACGCAGGCCGCCCCGCCCCCGCAAGCCGCCGGCCTACCCCACACAGATCGGGCTGGAGTAGGCCAGGTGGTTGTCGGCCTGCACCACGCGCACGTACCAGTTGGACGGATCGGCGCACTCGCCCGGCGGGAGGCGGCCGGAGCTGTGAAAGTGCGGGATGGTGAGGAAGTCGCGCTCGGCCGACCGACGTCGGTGACCGACAACAACGATCCCTCCGACGGGGATGATAACTCGACGGTCAGTTGGACCTACACGCGCGAGGCCGACGGGGATTTGAAGGTCGAAGAAGCCCAGAAGTATGGTACAATGACCGACCGGACGGTGACCTACGAGTACGACCTGAGCGGGCGGCTGAAAGGAATGACCTACCCGAGCGGGCTGGCGCTGACGTATTCGCACGACGATCTTGGCCGCGCGACGGCCGTCAACGACGGCGCCGCCGACCGGGTCGCCGACACGTGGAAGGGGCACCTGCTCCAGACGCGCACCTACGCCAGCGGCGCCTACCTGACCTACCTGGACGACAGCGGGCAGAACCTCTCCGGCTACGGCTACGACGCCTTCGGGCGTCCGAAGAACCATCGCTGGAAGGACTCGACCGGCACGCTCCTCGCCGGCTGGGGCCATGCCTACGATCGCGCCGGCAACAAGCGCTACCAGGAGGACCTGGTCTTCACCAGCACCGGCGACGAGCTCTACGGCTACGACGCGGTCTACCGGCTCACGGGCTTCGAGCGGGGCTCGCTCAACGCCAGCAAGGACGAGATTGTGAGCCCGGACCGCAGCCAGACCTGGACGCTCGACTGGCTCGGGAACTGGGACAGCACGGTGATCGACGGCGTGACCGACACGCGCACGCACAATAGCGTAAACGAACTCACCGCGCGCACCAGCCCGAACACGACCCTGACCTACGATGATGCCGGCAACCTGACGCAGGACGGGGACAGCGAC
>CAYSWA010000042.1:0-19763 GCA_964434535.1 uncultured candidatus Brocadiaceae bacterium
GCCAGCACGTCCTGGAAGGCCACATCGGTATCGGTACCGTAATCAAAGTTGACGTTGAGTGCGTAGAGCCCGGTTCGGGATGTCGAGTCCAGATAATCCAGGTTATCCACCGTGGCCATCAGGCGTTCGACGGGATCGGCGATATCCTTATCCACCTCATCGGGCGTGGCGCCGGGCCACTCGATCTGTACCTTCACGAGCGGGTAGGTGATGTCCGGCAGGAAGTCCACCGGCAGCCGCCACAGGCCATAGAGCCCCAGCACCACCAGGGCCAGGACGATGGCGCCGGTGGCCAGGCGCCGCCCGACGGAGTGCCCCGTTATCCTCATCGGCCGCCCCCCGGGCCTTGCGCGGCGCCGGCCACGCGCACCGGCGCCCCGTCCCGCAGTTGCTGGCCGCCGCTCACCACGACCTGCTCGCCGGGCTCCACGCCGCTGAGCGCCTGCACGCCCTGCTTCCGTTCAATACCGAGTTGAACCTTGCGCCGCACCGCCTTGCCGCTTTCGATGACAAAGACAACCCTGCCCCCGTCAGGCGCCTCAAGAACGGCCTCGGCAGGAACTACCGTCGCGTCCTGAACTGATTCCAGTTGCAGCGCCAGCCGGGCGAACTGGTGGGGCATCAGCTCAATGTCACCTCTGAGCGCCGCCTCGGCTGTCCGCGTGCGCATGACCGGGTCGAGCTGCGGGTAGACGCGCACCACCTCTGCCGGGAACGGCCGCCCGGGGAGGGCGTCGAACGTGGCCTCCAGGCCGAGGCCCGGGCGCAGGGCGGCGGCGGACCCCTCCGGCACGCTGAACCGCACCACGATGGAGGCGGGCGCGTACATCTCGATCAGGGGGCTTCGCGGCACGGCCAGGTCGCCGGGGCGCACGTGCACGCGGGTGACCTTGCCGTCGAACGGGGCCGCGATGACGCATTCGGCCAGATGCGCTTCGGCCAGGGCGAGCCTTGCCGACGCCTCCTTCACCGCGGCCTCCTGCACGGCGATCTCGGTGGCCGTTGGACCGGCCCGGAGCATGCGCAGCGTCTCCTCTGCGGCGGCCAGCTCGGCTTCGGCAACTTCCATCTTCTCCCGCGCCTGGTCCACGCTCTGCTGCGAGGTGAAGTCCTGCGCGATCAGCTCCGTCTGCCGCTGGTGGGTCCGGCGGGCCTCTGCGAGGGTCGCCTGCCACCTGTTGACGTTCGCCTCCGCCTTGTCGACCTCCTCGGGGCGGGCGCCGGCTTTCAGATCGGCCAGCCGCGCCTGGGCCACCGCCAGCGCCGCGCGCGCCGCCTGGACCTCCGCCCGGTGCACCTCGCGGTCGATCTCGACCAGCTTCTCGCCGGCCCCGACCTCGTCCCCCTCGCGCCAGGGGCAGTAGGTGATCGGCCCTTCCTTCGTGGCCGCGATCACGACGGCGTCGTTGGCCACCACCTCGCCCGTCAGTTCGAGCGTCCGCGCGATGGAGGCACGCCGCACCGGCGCCACTTCGACCAGCGGGGCCTTCTTCTGTTGGCCTTGCTGTGAGGACGCCGCTACGGCCGACTGCTTCCCCCCGGCGATCCAGAGCGCCATGCCGGCGATCACGCACAGAACGATGGCGGCGATCACGACTGTCCGTTTGTTTCTCATTGTGACGGTCCTGCCTCATTGTCCACTGCAACCGGGCGCATCTGCGCCAGGGACCTCCCGGCCGCCCGCTCGAAGCGCGCCATCGCCGTGTGCCAGTCCAGCCGGGCCTGGATCAGCCCGTTGCGCGCGGCCGTGCTCGCCGTCTGCGCCACGATCAGGTCGACAATCGCCCCGGTGCCGTTCCTGTACTCGCCCTCGGCCACGCGGGCGCTCTCCTGGGCGCTGGCTACCAGCCGGCGGGCCGCCTCGACGGCCTGGCTGGCCTCGATGACCTGCCAGTAGGCCGTCCAGACCTCCAGTTCGACACCGCGCAGCGCGTCCTGCCTTTCGGCCACAGCCCGGGCCAGGTCCGCTTCGGCGCCCTGAACGTGGTACGGCCGATCGAAACCCGTGAACAACGGCAGGTCCGCCGACACGCCGAGGACCCACTGTCGCTGATCGGGCAGCAGGTGGCGCCCCAGCCAGCCGAAGGACGTGTCGAGCCCCAGGGCGGGCCAGTAGCGGGACTGCGCCAGCCGCACGGCGGCGCGCTGCGCCTGGACCTCGGCGAGCGCGGCCTTCAGCTCGGGGCGGCTTTGCGCCGCCTCCGCGAGCAGCGCGTCAACGTCCTCCAGCGCGCGCGCATAGGACTCTTCGGGAACGTCGGCGACCTGGAAGTCCGCGTTGGCGCGCAGGCCCATCGCCCGGGCCAGTTCCCCCCTGGCCACGTGGACGGCATTCTGGTCGCGGACCAGGGCCAGGTCGGCGTCCGCCTTCTCGGTTTCCGCCTTCAGCACGTCTGATTTCGCGACGACGCCGACCTTGTGCCGAGCCCGGGCGAGTTCGAGCTGATACCGGCGCTGCCGAACCGTCTCAGCGGCGACTTCTTCGAAGCTGCGGGCGGCCAGGAGGTTGTAGTAGTTCTCGGCCACGGAGAGGGCCAGGTCCTGCAAGACGGCGCTGTGGCGGAAGGTGGCGGCCAGCAGTTCGGCCTCTGCGCCCTCCACCCGGGCCTCCCGCCCGCCGCCGTCGAACAGCAGCCAGCGCGCGCCGAAGAGGCCCTCGTAGCGGTTCTGGGTTCCCGTGTCGGCCTTGCCGTCGAGTTCCGCCGCGTCCCCGCGCGCAGCGCCGGCGCTGAACCCGACCGCGGGCAGGTACTCGGCCCTGGCCCGGCCGGCGCGCGCGGCCGCCGCGCGCGCCGCCTGCCACGCGGCGGCGGTCTGCGGGTTGTGCTCCAGGGCGATGCGGATGCACTCGGCCAGCAGGAGCGTACGTCCGGACAGGTCCGGGGCCGGCCCATCGGGCGCGTCCTCGCCACGGGCGCCGGCGATCTCGCCCTCGAAAGGCTCCGAGCGCGAAGGGGGCACGCGCTCGAACACGCCCCACGGGTCGACGCCTGCGCAGCCGGTCAGCAAGGCAAGGCCGGCCAGGGATAGGGCGGTCAGCCTGAGTCTCACGGGCTCGACTCCCTTCCGGGCTTCGCGGACCCGCGCCGCCCGGCCCCCGGGCCCGAGAGGCCCGTCATGCGACCCGGCCCGGGACAGCCCATTCGCTCGCGGATCATGGAAAACAGCCTTGCCTGCTGCTCGGGGGTCAACGCCTTCTTCTCGTCCAGCAAGCGGCCCAGCACCAGCTCCTGCATCCGCTCGTGGCCCTCCAGTATCTGTTCCTGCTTGGCCCGTATGGCATCCATGTCGGGCTGCGGGGCCGCCAGCAGTTCCAGCAGTTCATCCCGCAGGCCCTCAAGGCCCTGGCAGTTCTCCTGCGCCTTCCGGTGGAACTCCACGAGCCGCGGCTCTATCTCGCGCCACTGCTCCGTCGTCACTGCCAGCTCGCGGTGCAGGGGGCACCAGATCTCCGGTTGAGTTGCCTCCTCGGCGGCGGGCTCCCCGATCAGGTGAGCCGGGATCGCGTGCGCCGCCCACGTGGAAAGCAGGGCCGCGTTCAACGCTACCGAGACGGCCAGCACGATCGGGCGTGCTTTTCGCCACATGGTCATTCTCCCCCTCCGGCCGAGACGAGGCTCACATACGCGTCGGCCAGCGAACCGTCCGGCGCGTCGGCCAGGTAATCCATCCTGTAGAGGCGGACGGGATCGGCCTCTGCAACCTGAGCCGGCTGCGGCTCCGGGGGCTCCTGTCCGCGCCACATGTCCCGGCCTATCAGCGCCCCGATGCCGAAGGCCACGATCACGGCGGCCGCCACGGCCGCTCGCAGCCCGGCCGCCATGGCGGGCGCCCCGCCGAAGGGGCGCAGGATCCGCTCGCTCCGACGCCGCTGCTCCGCGCGCCCCCTGGCGCGCGCCATCAGCCGGGCGTGGAAGCCTGCGGGGAGTGGCGGGGTCGCCTTCTGGCCGAGCCTCTCGTGCAGTCGCCGGGCGCGCTCCAGCGCCGGCGCGCACTCGGCACAGGCGGCCAGATGCTTCTCCACGCGGGCATGTTCCCCTCCGCCGAGCTCCCCGGCCAGGTATGCCTCCAACCTTCGCTGTGCCGTCGTGCAGCGCATTGCCCTTCTCCTTCTACCGGGTGTAACGAACTCGCGCCCATCTTCCCCCGGTCCGGACTGCATTCCCCAGAGGGTCTTCCACTGTGGTGTGCGAGCCTTGCCTTAGGAGCTATTGCAGAACCCGGACCTACTGCGGCCGGCTGCGAAGCCGGATGGCCCCGCGTCGTTGACACACAACGTCCTCAGGCGTGGCCTCTGGCCACGCCTGCGGGCGTTCTGTGCCAGCCTCCTTGCCCTCCGACTTCTCGCTCGGCCTCGCTACGGACATGGTCCTGCAATAGCTCCGCAGTCTCGCGCGACGTGCGTTCGGTTGTCGCGGTGGGGTGCCAACCGGAGGCGGAGGCAATCTTTGACAGGGCGTTCGCCGTCCTCTACATTGGCGCAGGGAACGAATGTGGCGGTGCGTCCCTCCCTCTGCGGCGGACCTGACTGCCTGGAGGGCCTGTCGGCGCGGCCGCATCCTGGGCCTCAGCGCTCCGATGAGACGGAGAACAGAAACGTTGAATCGCCATGCATTCTTGAATCTGCACGATGCCAGCGAGGCCAGGACCGATGAGGAGCGCATGGTCTGTCGGCTCTTGCAGTCTCAAGGGCGGTGCACCGTGCACGCAATGGTTCGGCGCCTGGCACGGGCCATGTATGACGAGGCCCTGGAGTGCGGAGGTGGGCAAGCGGACATCGGACTGCTCGGGCCCCGCTTGTTCGAACGTGACGCGCTTGCCGTGCTGGAGCGGATGAAGGACAGGTGCCTTTCCGTGGAGGACGAGGAGGGGCAGTGAACGGAGCCAGCCAGGATGCGTCGGAGAGACACGGCGTCTCATGCCTCAGTCTGTTCTGGACGTTCTTCCGCGTCGGCCTCACGACTTTCGGCGGCGGCTTCGCCATGGCGGCCGTGTTGAGGCATGAACTTGTGCTGAAACGAAGGTGGCTGACCGAGCGGGAGTTCTTCGACACGCTGTGCGCGGCGACTGCCGTCCCCGGTGCCGTCGCCGTGAATCTGGCCTTCCTGGAGGGCCGCCGCATGCGCGGCCTTCCCGGTGGCGCAGCAGCGGCCGTGGGCACAATGTGCCCATCGGTCGTGGTCATCCTGCTGCTCGCCCGTCTGGCCGCCCCGCACTTCGAACATCCCGTCGTTGCGGCATTCCTGAAGGGATGCGCGATAGCGGTGGCCGGCCAGATCGCATTCGCCGCTTTGGCGTTTGTGCGGGGCCTGCGGCGTCACTGGCATAATGCGGCTGTTTGTGGGCTGGGGCTGTTCATCCTGGCGATGGGACTGCATCCCGTGTGGGCAGTGGCTGCCGCCGCCGTGTTGGGCTACCTGATCATGCGCAAGCGCATGGCGCGGCGCACAGACGAGGCCGAGGCGGAACTGGACCTCCTGGAACTGATCGAGGGCATCACGGCCCCCGAGTTCGTAACCGGCTCGTTTGAGGCAGACCTGAAGGAAGTCTTGGGCAGATCCGATGAGGCGATGTGGGCTCGTTTCGATACCCTCCTTGAGGAATGCCCCGTCCTGGACTCGAGCGAGTCGATGAGTGTGGACGAGTTTCTCGACCTGGCCGCCGAGGAACTTGCGCCAAGGCTCCATGCCGACGCCACGACGCTGGCCTCGGCGCTCAAAGAGCGAGAGTCCAAGAGCAGCACCGTGTTGAACGAATGGCTCGCGCTGCCCCACGTTGTGCTGCCCGGCGGAGGGGCCTTTGAAATGCTGATCGCTCGTTCGCGAGCGGGCATCCGTTTCTCCCAGGAATCGCCTGACATACACGCCGCCTTCGTGTTGGTCGGGTCCGTGGACCAGCGTGACTTCTACTTGCGGGCCATCGCGGCCATCGCCCGCATGGCCGACAACAGTGATTCCCCTGGGCGCTGGCTGAAGGCGGAAGGGAAACGAGGACTGAAAGAGGCCGTCCGGCTGGCCGGGAGAACGGCGGCGGATTGAACTGCGCCTGCTCGTCATAGCCGGCTGCATCCTGGCCGCCCGGCGGCAGGCCCATCGGTCAACGAAGGGGCAAGGACGACATGCAGAAGTTGTGGTTACTGACAGCAAGCTTGGCCATCATAGGCATCGGGGCCTACGGGGGCGGCCTCGTAACCGTGCCGCTGATCCAGCGAGAACTGGTGGAGTCTCACCAGATGCTCTCCATGGATGAGATGACCAGGATCCTGGCCATTGCACAGATGACGCCCGGCCCGATTGCCATCAATGCAGCTACCTTCGTAGGTTATCGAGTGGCCGGTCTGGATGGCGCTCTTCTTGCCACTACCGTCGTCGTCATGCCGGCCATCGTGATCCTTACGGTCTTGTTGTACCTCCGCGACCGGCTATCGCAGGACCATCAGCTTCTGCACGGGCACTTCGTGCGGTTGCGCCGCGGTTTGCGGGCGGGCGTATTGAGTCTGCTTTTCTTCGCAACATGGTCTTACGGTCGGGCTGTGGTGACCGGCCTGCCCGAGTTGGCGATCGCGATCGGCGCGTTCCTGATTCTCACGGCATTCGAGGGGAAGATTCACCCCATCGCCGTAATCGCAGGCTCGGGTCTGGTCGGACTTCTGATCTTCTGAGAAAGGGCTTACGGCGATCCTGACCGGGCCCGGAGTCTATTGCCCGAAGAAGCCTTCGAGATGGGGCGCGAGGGACTTCCGCGCGCGGGCCAGCAGGCGTTCGACGGCCTTGTAGGTGGTGTCCATGGCCTCGGCGATCTCGGCCAGGGGCAGGTCCTCGAAGTAGCACAGCACCACCGCCATGCGCTGCCGCGCCGGGAGACGGTCCAGCGCCCCCTCTATCGCGCGGTCGCGTTCCTGAACCGTCAGACGCTCCTGCGGACCGTCCGCGCGGCTCTCCTGCGGCGGCATCTCGCCGGTGTAACGCGGGCGCCTCTTGCGGTGGTGGTCGATGCAGAGGTTGGCGATGACCCGGTAGAGGTAGGTGGTGAACCGCGCCGAGGGGCGGTAGCCCGGCGCGGCGTCGAGGATCCTCAGCAAGGACTCCTGGGCCAGGTCTTCCGCCTCCCCCCGGTCGCCGACGAAGTGGTAGGCGATGCGCCAGGCCGCGTCCTGGTGGCGCCGCACGAGTTCGCCGAAGGCGTCCATGTCGCCGCCGGCCACCTCCGCCATCAGGTCCTCGTCAGTCGGGTGCATCGGTATCCCCCGGTCGGCCGAGGACGAGGTAGTGGACGGCCATCCCGGCGGCGAAGCCCACGGCCATGTTCAGCGCCAGCGACCCGGCCACCGTCGCCGCCACCGCCATCAGGCTCCTGTCCAGCCGCAGCTCCCGGGCGAACTTGAAGAGCTCCACCCCCACCATCAGCATCATGGCCCCCACGATGGCCGTGGGAAAGGCGGCGAAGAGCGCGGCGATGCTGCCGCCCAGCGCGAGGCCCAGGCCGATCTCGATGGCGCCCTCGATGATGTTCGTGCCGCCGGTGCGCGCGCCGAAGTAGTGCTGCCCGGCCAGCCCGCCCGCGCCGTGGCACAGCGGCATGCCCCCGAAGAAAGGGACAACGAGGTTCATCACGCCCATGTTGAGGGAGAGCTGCCGCTCGGTGACGCGGCGCTCGGGCCAGTGCTGCGAGATCAGCACGGACGTGGCGATGACGGCGTTCGTGGCCGTCAGAGGTATCTGCGCCAGGCCGCCGTCGCGCAGGACCGGCCAGACCAGGCGCGGATCGAACGTCGTCAGCCGCGGCAAAGTGAAGGACAACCCCGTTACGGACCCAAGTTGACCGCGAAAGGCCATGATGGCTATGCCGAGGGCCACCAACACGACCGCCGCCGGGGCGTAGCGGTTCTCGCGAAGGACCAGCACGATCAGCACGGAAGCCGCTCCCAGCGCCCACCACCCGGCCAGCATCTCCAGCCCCTTGACGGCCAGCAGCACGCCGAGCGAGAGCTGGATGCCGCGCACCACCGTCTTCGGCGTCCACCGCGCCACGTGCGTCATCGCCCCGGTGGCGCCCATCAGCAGCCACACCAGGCCCATCACGAACGCCGAGGCGTAGACCTTCTCCGGAGTCCACGCCTGCGCAATAGCCATGACCGCGAGCACCTTCATCGGTTCGACCGGCATGGGAAGGCGGTAAATCAGGCCGGTAACGATGTTGACCAGGCCCATCATGACCAGGAGGCCGGACGGGTCCATCCTGCAGACCGTGATGTAGCCGATGGCCAGCGGCAGCAGCGTGCCGAAGTCGCCCATCGACCCGGCCAGCTCCCGCAGGCTGAACTCGAACGAACCGATGCGCACGTTGCACTCCGAAGAAGCCCTGCGGGAAGGAGACCGGCGCCGTCTCCGCGGCCCGCGATGACCTACTGCCCGTCCGCCGTCAGCAGGTCGTCGGCGACCTGGCGCCACTGCTCCAGGGTCTCGCTGTTCAGCAGGTAGTGCACGTAGTAGCCGCGCTTGTCAGGCACCACCAGGTCGGCGTCGCGCAGGATGCGCAGGTGCTGGCTGACGGCGGCGGAGGTGATGTCCAGCCGCGCGGCCAGCGCCCCGACGCACAGCGCCCGCTGCTTGAGCATCCGGAGGATGCGCACCCTGGTCTGCGAAGAAAGAGCCTTGAAGATTCGGGCAGCCTCCTGTGGATCGTCCATGCGCCGCATCCCTTAAGTGACTGCTAACATGCTACGGGAGCGCCGCCTGGGGGGCAACCTTACAGCCGGCTGAAGAACCGGGCTCGGCCGCGCTGCGCCACCCTCTTGCCGCCTCTGCCGTCCGGCGCTGCTTGGACAGCTCAGCCCTTGGGGGGCACCTCGCGTCGGACGTGGTCGGCACGCGTTCTGCCGCGCCGGGTCAGCCACGCGCCCTGCCACTGCGCCTTCGCGGGCGTCCGTGCACGCCCAGCCGCTTCATGAGCTCATCCACCAGCCAGATGGAGCTGGAGACGAGCAGTATCAGGAGCCAGTCGAAGGCGCTCAGGGGGACTGTGCCGAACAGCAACTGGCCCGGACCGGTGTGGACGACAAGGAACTGGAGAAGCACGGCTGCGCCCAGCCCCACCATCACCCACGGGTTGCGCGCGAATCCTATCTTGAAGACTGATTGGTAGCGGGAACGGGCGTTGAATGCCTGGAACCACTGGAACGCCGCCATGGTGGTGAAGGCCACCGTGCGGGCGTGTTCCAGTGAGCCGGTCGCCGACTGATACCAGAACAGGGCGAGTGTGCCGGCCGCCATGACCAGGGTGAGGATACCGATGCGGCGTGCGAGCGGCCAGTCCAGGATGGGCGCGCGTGGGTCGCGCGGCGGCTGGTCCAACACGTCGCCGTGTCGCGGTTCCACTCCCAGGGGAACGGTGCAGGCTCCGTCCGTCACCAGGTTCACCCACAGTATCATGACGGCGCTCAGCGGCAGGTCCAGGCCGACGGCCAGCGCGCCGATCAAGGTCAGGATCTCGCCCACGTTTGTTGAAAGCAGGAAGAAGACCACACGTTGCAGGTTGCTGAAGATGACGCGCCCTTCTTCGATGGCGCGAACGATCGTGGCGAAGTTGTCGTCGGTCAGCACCATGTCGGCCGCTTCCCTGGCCACCTCGGTGCCGCTCTGTCCCATGGCCACGCCGATGTCGGCTCCTTTGAGGGCGGGGGCGTCGTTTACGCCGTCGCCCGTCATGGCCACCACCTGGCCCTGCTCCCTGAGCGACTCCATGATCTTGAGCTTGTGGGCCGGCGCGACCCGCGCGAAGACACCGTCACGCATGGCCGCCTCGGCCAGCTCGTGCGGTTCCATCCCCTCCACGTCGTCTGCGGACAGAGCCCTGCCGTCTTCCGCGATGCCCACCTGTCGGGCGATGGCCAGCGCCGTGGCGGCATGGTCGCCGGTTATCATGATGGGCCGTATCCCGGCCCTCTTCGCCTCGGACACCGCGTCGGCGCTTTCTGCCCTTGGCGGGTCGAGCATTGCCCAGAGGCCCGCCAGGGTCAGCCCGTATTCGGCGTCTTGCTCTTCCACGTGGTCTTTGTCTTGCTCCACTTCGCGCCACGCCCCGGCCATCACCCGCATAGCCTGCTCGGCGAACTGGCCTGCCACCCGTCGCACCTGCTCGCGCTGCTCCTGGTCCATCTCCACCCGCCGTCCGCCCAGTTGAATGTGGGAGCAGTGGTCAAGAAGGCGGTCCGGTGCGCCTTTGACCAGCAGGACGCGACCTTCGCGGTGCTCCTCCAGATGGAGCGTAGCCATGTACTGGCGGCCGCTGGAGAAGGGAATCTCGTGGATGCGCTCGGCCTTCTCGATCAGGCAGCCGGTGTCCAGCCCCGCCTTGCGCGCCACGGCCAGCAGGGCGCCCTCGCTCGGGCTGCCCTGCACGCTCCAGACGCCGTCCTGTTCCTTCAGCGTGGCGTTGCTGGCCAGCACGCCGATCCGCAAGAGCGTGCTCAGGTCGTCGGGCAGGCCCTCCAGTGGTCCGCCCTCATCGGAGCGGATTGCGCCTTCCGGATCGTATCCCTCGCCCGTGGCCTCGTAGAACTCGCCCCCGGCCCACAACCGCCGCACAGTCATCTGGTTCCGCGTGATCGTGCCGGTCTTGTCCGAGCATATGGCCGTTACGGAGCCGAGCGTCTCGACGGCGGGCAGGCGCCGCACGATGGCATGGCGGTCGGCCATGCGACGCACTCCCAGCGCCAGGGTGACGCTTATCACGGCGGGCAGCCCCTCCGGGATGGCCGAGACGGCGGCGGCCACCGAGAACAACAGCATCTCGAGCACTTCGTAACCGGCCAGCAGCCCGGCCACAAACACCAGGCCGGCCAGCGCGACACCCAGTATGCCCAGGTACACCCCCAGCTTGTGCATGCGTTTCTGGAGGGGGGTCTTCTCACGTCGGGTGGCCTCCACGTCCCCGGCGATGTGGCCCATCTCGGTGTCCATCCCCGTGCTCACCACGACGGCCCGGCCCCTGCCGTCGGTGACGTTCGTCGACATCCAGACCATATTGCAGCGGTCCGCCACCGGCGTGTCCGGCTCCACGGCGCCTGGCCCCTTGGCCACCGGTTGGGATTCCCCGGTCAATGCGGACTCGTCAACGTGCAGTTCCTGGGCCCGCAGCACCCTGGCGTCGGCCGCCACGCGGTCGCCGCTCTCCAGCACCAGCACGTCTCCCGGCACGATGGTGCGGGCGTCTACCATATCGGGCGTTCCACCACGCAGGGCCTGCGCCCGCGGCGTCGACATCTCCCGCAGCGCAGCCAGCGCGCCTTCGGCCCGCCACTCCTGCACGAAACCCAGCAGCGTGTTGAGCACCACCACACCCATGATGACCCCGGCATCCACCATGTGCCCGGCCACTACCGAGACGACGGCCGCCCCGCACAGCAGGTAAATGAGCGGATTGTGGACCTGCCGCAGAAGCAGCCGAACCGGGCTGATACCCTCCTCGCCGCTCAGCGCATTCTCGCCGTGCCGCTCCAACCGCCGGTCGACTTCCTGCCGGCTTAGACCGTCCGAGCTCGACTCAAGCCGGGACAGCACCTGCTCGACCTTTAGGGCGTGCCACTGCGCATCCTGGTTGATAGTCAAGGTCGCCCTCCCTTCTCACAAGCGCAGCCGCCCACGGCGGGCCCCTCCTGCGCAGCGCACGGAGCATGAACAGGGCTCGTACCGGGCAATGTAGTGGTCCCTGACACTTGAGATTATGGGCCGTGGTTCGCTGGCGCGGGCTTCCAGCCCGTGAGTCATGGCCAGGATGGCCACCGGCCCCGAGGGCCTCTGGCCCGGAGGGCCATGCCACACTCCCAGAATCAAGTGTCAGGGACCAGTAGTCAGCGACTGAAGCTCTCGCAAGGCCCCCGGCGGCCTACTTGCGGGCGCTGCGCCGGGCGTGGCGTTTTCGGCGGCGGCTGGCCATGAAGCCGCAGAGGCGGCGCTTCTTCAGCGTGCTGCGCCTGATCTTGATCTTCATCGGTGGACTCCCATAGCGTTCTGTGGCCCACGGCAAAGTCCATATCCTACCCCCCCGCGCCCGCCGTGTCGAATATCGGTGCGCCGCGCCGTTGCGCTGAGCGGTCCCGGCTGCTAACCTGACCGCCGGAGGTCCCGAAGTATCCCGTCGGCGAGGCGCCACATGATCCCCGATGACCTGACCGCGCCGCTGCGCCGGGCCACCGCCCACTTCTGGCAGACCCGGCAGGCCGAGGCGTGAACCCGCGCTGAACCGTCCGAGGAGCTCACCTTCCGACGTTTCGCCGCCGCCCTGACGGCACACGTGGCGGCTGACATCAGCGCGTGAGAGCCATGCAGCGCCCATCGCCCACATCGCACCTCGTCGTTCAGGGGGACGCCCGCCAGCTCGGCTTCCTGGCGGAGGAGTCGATCCACCTCGTCGTCACGTCCCCTCCGTACTGGACGCTGAAGCGCTACAATGAGGTTGAAGGCCAGATGGGGCACGTGGAGGACTACGAGGAGTTCCTCGGCGCCCTTGAGGCGGTCTGGCGGCACTGCTTCCGGGCGCTCGTTCCGGGTGGCCGGCTGGTCTGCGTGGTCGGCGACGTCTGCCTCTCGCGTCGTCGCCACGGGCGACACGTCGTGGTACCGCTGCACGCGGACATCGCCGTGCAGTGCCGGCGCATCGGGTTCGACAACCTGAACCCCATCATCTGGCACAAGATCGCCAACGCGTCTTACGAGGTGCAGGGCAACTCTACCTTCCTGGGCAAGCCCTACGAGCCGAACGCGATCATCAAGAACGACATCGAGTTCATCCTCATGCAGCGCAAGCCCGGCGGCTACCGCAAGCCGACCGAGGAGCAGCGCGAGCTGAGCCGGATCTCGAAGAAGGACTTCCAGAAGTGGTTCCGCCAGTTCTGGCGGCTCTCCGGCGCCTCGACCCGCGACCATCCCGCCCCGTTCTCCCTGGAGTTGGCATACAGGCTGGTCCGCATGTTCTCTTTCGTGGGCGACGTGGTGCTGGATCCTTTCTGCGGGACGGGCACGACGCTGGCGGCCGCGCTGAAGGCCGGGCGGCACAGCATAGGCGTGGACGTTGACCCCGACTACTGCCTGATGGCGCTGGAGCGGCTGCGGGAGGCGGACACGCCCCTGTTCGGGGAGGCGGCCGTCGAGCTGGCGCCGGCCTCGGAGGCGCGGGCGGCCTACGGGGACTTCGCCCGGGCGGTGGTGGGGCGGGGGGCGTAGGGGCCGGCGGCGGCTCAGAGGACTTCGAAGGAGACGAGGCAGATGTCGTCCGGGCGGCGGTGGGTGCCCATGAACTCCTCGCTCTCGGTGATGACCCGCTGGATCAGGTCGCGCGGGACCAGGTGGGCGTTGTCGGCCACCAGCTTCTGAAGCCGCGCCAGCCCGAACATCTCCTCCCGCTCGTTGAGGACCTCGTAGATCCCGTCGGTGAAGCCGAGCACTATGTCCCCCACCCCCAGCTCGCGCTCGACGGTCGGGTAGTCGGGGTCGCTGAGGAAGCCGATGGCCGGGCCGCACTCGTCCAGGTGCAGGATCGGCTCGGCCGTCATCTCCCGCTTGTCGACGTGCAGCGGCGAGGGGTGCCCGGCGGAGGCGACCTGCACGCGCCGCTGCGCGCCGTCGACGAGCATCAGCACGCCGGTGGCGTAGATCTGCGGCGTCATGGGGCCGAGCACGCTGCGGAAGCGCGAGTTGAAGTCCGTCAGCACCTGGGTCGGGGTCTTGTCGGCCGGGTCGATGTAGTCGATGACGGTCTTGACGACGCTCGCCACCAGGGCGGCGTGGGTTCCGTGGCCGCTGACGTCGGAGATGAAGATCAGCGCCCGCTCTTCGTCGAGCCCGTCGATGTGGAAGAAGTCGCCGCCGATCGCCTCGGCCGAGGTGTACTTGTGGGAGAAGGCGATGTTCTTCAGTCGCGGGTACTGCTGGGGCAGCAGGGCGAGCTGGAGGCGGTGGGCCATGGCCATGCCCTGCTCCAGCTCGCGGTTGCGGGCGACCAGTTCCTGGTTGAGCTGGTCGAGCTGGGCGTTGACCTCCAGGAGCTGGCGGTTCTGCTCGGCGACGCGGTCGTGGAGGTCCTTCAGGCGCACCAGCGTGCGCACGCGGGTGAGGAGCTCGGCCGCCTCGAAGGGGCGCACGATGACGCCGTCGGCCCCGATGTCGAGCATGGTCTCGTCCTGGCCGGTGTCGCGGTCCTCGGCGATGGCGATCACGGGGATGGCTTCGGTCTCGGAGCGTGAGTGGAGGCGGCGGCAGAAGGCGGTGCCGTCGGTCTGGCTCACGTCCACGTCGAGCAGCACCAGGTCCGGGGGCTCGTCGTCGATCCGCTCGACGGCCTCTTCGGTGCTCCCGGTCTGGGCCAACGCGTAGCCGGCCTCGCCGAGCTGGCCCTGGAGGGCGTGGAGGTCCTCCGGCGTGTCGGTCACCACCAGTATGCTGCGCCGGCGGCCGGCGTGATTTTCGAGGGAGGCCATGGGGTGGTGGGCGGGTTGGGGGTTCACTCGTCCGAACGCGCGCTCATGCCGGTATCTTATCCGCCGGAGGGCGGGAATCGCAACGGGAATATCCCTCGGCACAGGAACGGCTTACGGCAAGTGAGGCAGCGGGTCGATCGGGCGCTCGTCCTTGTAGAGCCGGAAGGCCAGCTCCACCTGCCCCGCCGTGCCGATGGGTTGGCCTCGCCGGACGCGCTCGCCGGCGGCGACAAGGACCGTCTCCAGGTGCGCATACCAGCTCACCCGTCCCCCGGCGTGGGCGACGGCCACGACGCTGCCCCACGCCGCGCCGGCCGAGGGGCCGCTCCGCATGGCCGTCACCACGGTGCCGTCCGCCACGGCGCAGACCTCCGTGCCCGGCAGCGTGGCTATGCCGATGCCCGGCTCGGCGAGGCCGCGGACCTCGGCGCCGTACCTGCGCGCCAGACGGCCCCGCGTGGGCCACCAGAGGGCCGAGGAGGAATCCCCACGATGCAGGTCCGCCGCGCTGACGGGCCGGCGGGGCGCGGGGCCGGCCGGTTGGGCCGGGCCGCTGCCCAGATCGGGCACCTCGACGCCGTCCCTGCGCGGGATGACCAGTGGCCGGCCGACCTTCAGCTCGTGGGGGCTCGCGATGGCGTTCGCCTCGGCGATCTGGCGCCAGTCCACGCCGAAGCGCTGCCCCAGCGTGAAGAGCGTGTCGCCCCGGCGCACCTCGTAGACGAAGTACTGGGGCGGCTTCGGCGGCGCGGCGTCGGGCCTTGCCCCCGCACTCGCCGGCGGCGGGGCAGAAGGCTGGAGCGCGGGACATCCGCCGGCGCCGACGGCCACGGCCGCCAGCAGGCATGCCCGCAGCGCGGCGCGTTTGAGGGAGCCCGCTATCAAGCCCCTTCCCCCGGGTGAGTGCGCTCCTCGATGGCGGCGATCTGCCGGTTGCGGCGCTCGTGACGCCCGCCCTCGTATTGCTCTTCGAAGAACGCGTCGAGGCAGCGGCGGGCCTCCTCGTAGTCCATGGTCCGTCCGCCGAAGACCAGGACGTTGGCGTTGTTGTGCTGGCGGGCGTAGCGGGCGGCCTCTTTGTTGTAGAGGAGGGCGGCGCGCACGCCGCGCACCTTGTTGGCCGCAACGGCCACGCCGATGCCGGTGCCGCAGACCAGCAGGCCGTAGACGTCCTGGCGCCCGGCCACCTGGCGGGCGATGTCCTCGCCCACCAGGGGGTAGTCGCTCTTCTCGCTCTGGGGGCTGCGGTCCTCGACGCGGTTGCCCGCCTCGATCAGGTGCTGCTTGAGTCGCTCCTTCAGCTCGCGGCCGGCGTGGTCGGCGCCGATCACGAAATGCTTGCCTTCGGGCGGGCGGGGTTCGTCGCTATCGGCCATCTCGGCTTTATCTCCTGCGCGGGGCGCCCGGCGTTTCTACTCCCCCAGCCGGGCCCGCAGCTCCTCGATGCGGTTGATCACGGCGGCTGAGCCGCCCTGTGCGGCGTTCTCGGCGACGAGCTGGAGCACGGCCGCCGCTTCGTCCTGCTCGCCGGCCTCGATCAGCGCCTCCACCGAGTCCAGGGCCAGCCCGAGCAACTCGTCCTTGACACCCGCGCCGGCGAGCCAGCCGGCCACGGCGTCGGCCACGCGCGCGGCCTCGCCGCCCCGCACCCAGCAGGTCACCAGAAGCTTGCGTACCTCGGGCGAGCCGCCGGTCAGCTCCTCGTGCCTGGCGTAAGCCGTGGCGGCGGCCTGGTAGCGGCCGGCGGCCATCCGCACGTCGCCCAGGCGGCGGTGTGCCTCGGCGGCCTGGCCGGCCAGCCCGGTTCCCTGGCCTACGGTCTGGACGGCGCGGGTCAGCACCCCTTCGGCGGCGTCCAGCAGGCCGTGCTCCTTCAGGCTGGCGGCGATCACCATCATGCGCTGATAGTCGTCGGTGGCCAGGGCCAGCAGGGCGGCGACGGCCTTGTGGCGCACGCGCTCGCTCTCGTCGTCGAGCGCTTCCCGCAGGGCGGGCACGGCGGCGGGCATGGCCAGCTCGCCGAGGCTGCTGGCGGCTATCTCGCGCACGCGGGCGCTGGGGTCCTCAGCGAGCAGGGCCGATATCTGCGGCACGGCGCCCGTGGCCCCGAGCTTGCGCAGCCCCTCCACGGCGAACCAGCGGACGTTCTGCTCCGGGTCGCTCAGCGCCGCCATGAGCACGGCCGTCTGCTGCTCCGTGCCCACCTTGCCCAGCGCGTTGGCCGCGGCCTCGCGCACCCGCGCGTGGGGGGACTGCGCCAGCAGCTCACCCAGCCGCTCCACCGCCTTCTGACCGGTGCCGGTGCGCACGGCCTCGATGGCCGTGGTCAGCACCTGCGGGTCCTCGTCCCTCAGCGCCAGAAGCACGAGCTCGTCGCGGCGCTCGCTGTCCATCATGGCCACGAAGCGGGCCGTGTTGCGCCGCACCAGGTCCGACTGGTCGGCCAGGGCCGCCCTCAGGGTCGCGTAGTGCTCCCTGTCCAGTTGCAGCCCGTTCAGGGCGGAGCGGTCGAGCGCCGCCAGACGGGCCGAGCCGTACTGTCGCACGGGGGCGTAGCGGCTGGAGAGCGCTTCGACGAGCATCTGCGGGGTCTCGGACTCAGCGGAGCGCACCAGCCGCATCAGCTCCCGCTGCTGGTTCTCCAGCTCGCTGAGCTCGCTGCTCCGCTCGGCCAGTTGGTGTTCGGTGGCGGCCAGGTGCTGCTCGAGCAGCTCCTCGCGGCTCAGGTTGGCCGCGGTCTCGTACCACGCCCGCCACTGCGCGGGGTCCATGGGCAACTGGCGCCCGGAGATGCGCCGCAGGGCGCTGTAGGCCGCCGTGCGCGTCTCGGGGTCCTCGTGCTCGAGCCCGGCCAACAGCACCGGCACGGCCCGCACGGCCACGCCCCCGCCGAGCGCCTGGAAGATCAGCCTGCGCTGGGCGGCCGTCGTGCCCCGGTCGCGGACCAGCCCGACCATGGCGTCCACCTGCTCGGGCGTGGTGAACTTGCTCAGCGCCTCACCTGCCGCCTGGCGCACGGCCGGCTCAGGGTCGCGGACCGCCTCCAGCACGGCCTCGAAGCAGCGGTCGTCGGCCCGGAACCCGGCGGCCTTGATCAGGCTGACGCGCACGGCCGGGTCCTCGGCCTCCCGCATGCTCTTCAGGGCAGAGCTCAGGGCGGGCGGATAGTCCATCGAGAGCAACGCCACTGCGGCCTGGAGGCGCGTCTCGGGATCGGGCGAGCGCAGCAGGCTCTCCGCCTGCGCGTAGCTGCGCACCTGCTGCGCCGTCCAGGCAGGGCCGGGCTCCTCCGGCGGCGGCGTCTCGAACAGCCCGCAGCCCGCCAGAGCTGCCGCCGCGAGCAACAGGCACGCCGCCCTCGCCAGCCGCCTCTCCAATCCGATGCGCAACGCTCGCCTCGTGGCTTGCAGGGGGGGGACAGGATGCGCTTCCGCCATGTTACCCCATGCCCTGGGCGAGGTCAATCCGCGGGCCCGTTGACTCATCTGCGATACTGAGGGGCCGACTGCCGCGATTCGGCCGGGCGGAAAGGGAGACGCGCGTGTCAAACCGGACGGACAGGTTGCGGCGGGGGCCGCGTTCTGCCATAATCGCTCGCGCGCGCACGAGCTGCGCACGGGCCATGCTGCCCCCTCAGAGGCACCGCGAAGTCCATGAACTACGTCTCCACACGCGGCGGCGTCGAGCCGGTCCCCTTCCAGCAGGCCGTGCTGATGGGCCTGGCCGACGACGGGGGGCTGCTGATCCCCGAGGCGATCCCCGACGCCTCCGGCCGGCTGGAGGCATGGCGCGGGCTCGACTATGGCCGGCTCGCCGCCGCGGTCATGGCGCTCTTCGCGACCGACGTGCCGCCGGATGACCTGCGCGCCCTGGTGGACGAGAGCTACGGCGAGGCGTTCGGCGGGCCGGTCGCCCGCACCGTCCGCGTCGGCCCCGTCCACGTGCTGGAGCTGTGGCACGGGCCGACGCTCGCCTTCAAAGACGTGGCGCTCCAGTTCCTGGGCAACCTGTTCGCCTACATCCTGGCCCGCACCGGGGACGAGCTGAACGTCCTCGGGGCGACCAGCGGCGACACGGGCAGCGCGGCGATCTACGGCTGCCGGGGGCGCGAGCGGATCGAGATCTTCATGATGCACCCGCGCGGGCGCGTCTCGCCGATCCAGGAGCGCCAGATGACGACGGTGCTGGACGAGAACGTCCACAACATCGCCGTCGAGGGCAGCTTCGACGACTGCCAGCGCATCCTGAAGGCGCTCGCAGGCGACCTGGAGTTCAAGTCCCGCTACTCGCTGGGGGCGGTCAACTCGATCAACTGGGCGCGCGTGACGGCCCAGATCGTCTACTACTTCAAGGGCGCCTTCGACGTGCAGGAAGCCAGCGGCGCCGAGGCGCTCAGCGTCGCCGTCCCCACCGGCAACTTCGGCGACATCCTCGCCGCCTGGTACGCCATGAAGATGGGCGCGCCGATCCGCCGGCTCATCCTCGCCACCAACGAGAACGACATCCTGGCCCGCTTCTTCAACACCGGACGCTACGGGCGCGGCGAGGTGCACCGGACCCTCTCCCCGGCAATGGACATCCAGGTGGCGAGCAACTTCGAGCGCTACCTCTACTACCGCCTCGGCGAGGACCCGGCCCGGCTGCGAGCGCTGATGGAAGCGTTCCGGCAGGAGGCCGCCCTCGACGTGGAGCCCGGCCCCGACGGACGGGTCGCCCCCGACTTCGCCGCCGGCGTCGGCACCGTCGAGCAGTGCCTCGGCGCCATCGCCCGCTACTGGCGCGAGCACGACTACCTGCTCGACCCCCACACGGCGGTCGGGGTGGCGGTCGGCGAACGGCTGCACGAGGGGGACGGCCCGCTGCTCTGCGTGGCGACGGCGCACCCGGCCAAGTTCCCCGAGGCCGTCCGCCGCGCCGTCGGCGAGGGCGCCGCGCGCCACCCGCGCATCGACGCCCTGATGGGCCTGCCGACCCGCTGCGAGGTGTTGCCCAACGACGCCGAGGCCGTCCGCGAGCACATCATCCGCACGGTGAGACGGTAGGCTTCGCGGCAGGCGGAGCCGGAAGCATGGAGCCTGTCATCCGAGGCGCGCCAGCGCCGAGGGAGCCGAAAACCGGGACTGTATCCCGAAGGGGCCGCAGGCCCCGCAGGGGACTGTCCCGGAGTTTCGGCGGACAATCGAGCAAGACGCCCGCGCGCACGCCGCCGGCAGACCGCCGGCGCTACGTCCCACGCCACCGCTACCCCTCCCAGGCCTGCGGGTGGTCGTCGGGGACCATGCCCAGG
>CAYSWA010000043.1:0-19620 GCA_964434535.1 uncultured candidatus Brocadiaceae bacterium
CGGGTCGGCGAGCAGACGGGGCAGGCGGCGTAGGCGTCGGTGAAGCGCATGCCCTCGGCGGCGAGGCGGTCCAGGTTCGGCGTCTGGTAGAACTGGCTGCCGTAGCAGCCGAGGTCCCGCCAGCCGAGGTCGTCGATGAGGATCAGGACGAAGTTGGGAGCGGGCTTCGCCACGGGCGGCTCCCCCCTTGCGCCAAGTCACGAGGCGGACCTTCGGGGCCCGCCTCGCAGCGATTCACGTCCTGTCGGCGGTGCGGCGCCTACTCGATTCGGACGCTCAGCGTCTTGTTGCGCTCGTTGATGTTGATCAGCTCGCCCGTGGCGCCCTCTTCGATCATCTCGACGATGAGGGCGGGGTCAAGGCTCCCGAGCTTGCCCTCGGGCACCATGCGCAGGCCCGCCTCGGCGAGGGCGACCGGGATGCGCAGGTTGATGTAGGACTCCTCGCCGGTGTCCTCCAAGATGGCGTTGTGGTCGACGATGGTGATGCACAGGTACCTTCTCTCGGCCACAGTTGCTCCTCTCCTCTCTGCTCGGGGCGCCGGCTCCGGTTCGGGCTCCGGGACGTCGGACACTTCGAATGTCTCCAGGCCTTCGTCGCTCATACGCACCTCCCGTCTGGATGGTCAACATCCGGTGGGCCGGTTCCCCCGGACGTTCCACATCTGGTTATAGCGCAAGCCGCCCCCGTGTCAAACGAAACACCGTTTTCCCGGCGCGGCGCGGCGGGCGGGGCGCGCCGGTTGAACTCGGGCCGAAGGGTCCGTAGAATCGACGAGCGGTCGTTCGCCTTCGCTCACTGCACGCAGAGGCACTCCGATGGACGAGAAGCCCCGCAGCCCCGGCCCCCGTCGCGGCGGGCGGCACCCGATGGCCCGCACGAGCATCCAGGACGACTTCGAGCTGCTCGACGCCTCGCGCCAGACGCGCGAGTTCACCGCCACCGACACCTGGCGCGTCTTCCGCATCATGAGCGAGTTCGTGGAGGGCTTCGAGACCCTCTCGAAGCTCGGCCCGGCGGTCTCGATCTTCGGCGGCGCCCGCGCCAGCCGCTCCGACCCCTACTACGAGGAGGCCCGGCGCACGGCGCGGCTCTTCGCGGAGAACGACTTCGCCGTGGTCACCGGCGGCGGGCCGGGCATCATGGAGGCGGCCAACCGCGGCGCCCAGGAGGGCGGCGGCCTCTCGGTCGGGCTCAACATCGACCTGCCCCACGAGCAGCGCCCGAACGACTACCTGGACCTGTTCCTGAACTTCCACTACTTCTTCGTGCGCAAGGTCATGTTCCTGAAGTACTCCATCGGGTTCGTCCTCTTCCCCGGGGGGTTCGGGACCATGGACGAGCTGTTCGAGGCCCTCACCCTGGTGCAGACCGAGCGCAACGAGCACTTCGGCGTCGTCCTGTTCGGCTCCGAGTACTGGGGGCCCGTGCGCCGGTGGCTGCGCGAGGAGATACTGCCGCGCGGCTACATCGCCCCCAAGGACGCCGAGCTGATGGTCGTGACCGACGAGCCGGGGGAGGCCCTCGACCACATCCGCGCCCAGCTCCACCGCGTCGCCTCCAACGGCGGCGAGAGGGGGTAGAGGAGCGCCGGCGGCGTTGCGCCCTCGTCGTCCTCGGCCTTTGACCTCGCCGCCCAACCCGCGGTCGCCGGCCCGGCTGCGCCGGTTGCGCATCCGCCCCTCCTTTGATATAGTGGGGTGCACTGCGCAGAGGGCGCTCCCCGTGCGCGAGGCCACGGGCCGGCCGTTCCGCGCGTGCCTGGGCTCCGAACCGGACGGGGAGACCGTGCCTTGATCATTACAGTGGACGGCCCCGCCGCCGCCGGCAAGAGCACCGTGGCGCGCCGCCTGGCCCGCCGGCTCGGTTTTCGGTACCTCGATACCGGGGCCATGTACCGGGCGCTGACGTGGAAGGCGCTCCAGCGCGGGGCGGACATGAACGACCCGCAGGAGCTGGCCCGGATGGCCCGCCGCGCCGAGCTGGAGCTGCGCCCCGACGGCGAGGAGCTGCGCGCCTTCTGCGACGGGCGGGACGTGACCGGCGAGATCCGCACGCCCGAGGTGACGCGCAACGTGCGCCGCGTGGCCGACGAGCCGGCCGTGCGGCGGGTGATGCGCGGCATGCAGCGGGAGTTCGCGCGGCGCCACGACCTGGTGGCCGAAGGACGCGACCAGGGCACGGAGGTCTTCCCGGAGGCCGAGGTGAAGTTCTACCTCGACGCCTCGGTGCGCGAGCGCGCCGAGCGACGCCGCAGGGACCTGGAGGCCGCCGGCCGCCCGGCGCCGCTCGATGAGGTGCTCCGCCAGGTCGAGGAGCGCGACAAGCAGGACCGCTCACGTCCCGTCGGCGCCCTGCGCCGGCAGGAGGACATGGTTTTCATTGACAGTACGAACTTGTCGGCCGACCAGGTGGTGGAGGTGATGATGGCCGAGGTAGAACGCCGCCGCCCGCTGCCCGGCCGGCAGTAGGCTGCTCAGAGCGCGGGCGGGTGTGCGATGGCCGCATCGGTCATCCAGAAGGGCTTCTGTCGCCTTATCCAGTTGACCGTGGCCGTCCCGGCCGTGGCGTTGACCGGCGTGCGGCACTACAATACGCCGTCGGCGGAGCTGCTCGGCGGTGGGCTGCTGATCGCGGCCAATCACCAGAGCTACCTGGACCCGGTGCTGGTGGGGATAGCGTTGCCGCGCCCCATCTGCTACCTGGCGCGCAGCAGCCTGTTCGCCGTGCCGGGATTCGGGCCGCTGATCCGGGGCCTGAAGGCGCATCCGGTCAGCCGCGGCGCCGTGGACGCCAGCGCGCTGAAGGCGACGATCCGCCTGCTGCGCGACGGCGAGGCGCTGCTGGTCTTCCCGGAGGGAACGCGCACGCGGGACGGCTCGCTGGGCACGTTCAAGCCCGGCGTGGCCTCCATCGCCATCCGATGCGGCGTGCCGCTGCTGCCGGTCTGCATCGAGGGCGCTTTCCGGTGCTGGCCGCGCTCGCGGGCGCTGCCCAGGCCGGCCAGGGCGGCCGTCGCCTACGGAGAGCCGATCCGCCCCGACGGCAGGGACGCCGGCGAGCTGACGGCGGCCATGCGTGCCCAGGTAGGGGCGCTGCGGGGCTTCCTGCGGCGCCGCCTGGCCGCGGCGGGCCGCATAGGCGAACGAGCGACCGGCGAGGTCGCATGAAGATAGAGAGAGGCAGTGAGTGGACGGGGCGCGGCCCGGCACCGTCGGGCCGCCCGACGCGCCCGCCCGGCCGTGCAGCGCGAGACTTCCTTTTTTCGAGCATCAACGGGTGAACGATGAAGAGACGCGACATCATCTCTGAGTACGAGATCGACACCGAGGCCGTCGAGCGCGAGGTCCAGGCCGCCCTGGAGGGCCTGAGCGGCGAGGAGCTGGAGAAGGACCTGGACGAGTCCGTCAAGGACTACCACGTCAACACCATCCTCGAAGGCCGCGTGATCAGCGTCGGCAGCGACGAGGTCATGGTCGACGTGGGCTACAAGAGCGAAGGCGCGGTGCCCCTGCACGAGTGGGAGGGGCGCCAGGCCGAGGTGGGCCAGACGGTGGAGGTGCTGCTGGAGGCCGTGGAGGACGACTCCGGGCTGGTGCAGCTCTCCAAGCGCAAGGCCGACCGGATCCGCAACTGGGAACGCGTTGTCACCCATCACCAGGAAGGCGGCGTGGTCACCGGCACCGTCATGCGCAAGATCAAGGGCGGCCTGCTGGTGGACATCGGCGTGCCGGTCTTTTTGCCGGCCAGCCAGGTCGACGTGCGCCGCCCGGGCGAGATCGCGGATTTCATCGGCCACGACCTGACCTGCCAGATCCTGAAGATCGACGAGGACCGGCGCAACATCGTCGTCTCGCGCCGCCAGCTCATCGAGGGCCAGCGCGACATCATGAAGGTGCGCCTGCTGGACGACCTGGAGAAGGGCCAGATCCGCCCCGGCAAGGTCAAGAACATCGTCGACTTCGGCGCCTTCGTGGACCTGGGCGGCATCGACGGGCTGCTCCACATCACCGACATGAGCTGGGGCCGCATCAGCCATCCCAGCGAGATGCTCGCCATCGACGACATGATCGAGGTGATGATCCTCAACGTCGACGTCGACAAAGAGAAAGTCGCCCTCGGCTTGAAGCAGAAGACGCCGAGCCCGTGGGAGAACATCGAGGAGAAATACCCCGTCGGCTCCGAGGCCAGCGGCGAAGTGGTGAACCTGATGAGCTACGGCGCCTTCGTCAAGCTCGAAGAGGGAGTCGAGGGCCTGGTGCACATCAGCGAGATGTCGTGGACCCGCCGCATCAACCACCCCAGCGAGGTCGTCGCCATCGGCGACATCGTCGACGTGGTCGTCCTCGGCATCAACAAGGAGAAGGAAGAGATCAGCCTCGGCATAAAGCAGACCGAGCAGAACCCCTGGGAGATGGTCCAGGAGAACTACCCGTCCGGCACCGAGGTGGTCGGCCGGGTGCGGAACCTGACCAGCTACGGCGCCTTCGTCGAGATCGAGGAGGGCATCGACGGGCTGCTGCACGTGAGCGACATGTCGTGGACACGCAAGGTCTCCCACCCCTCCGAAGTGGTGCAGAAGGGCGACACGATCAAGACGGTCGTCCTGGAGGTCGACCCCCAGAAGCGCCGCGTCGCCCTCGGGCTCAAGCAGCTCGAACCCGACCCGTGGGAGCAGGAGATCCCCTCCCGCTACCAGTCGGGCGACCTGGTGCGCGGCCGCGTGACCAAGCTGACCAACTTCGGCGCCTTCGTCGAGCTGGAAGAGGGCCTCGAAGGGCTGCTCCACGTCAGCGAGCTGAGCGAGCAGAAGATCCCCTCCCCCGAGGAGATCGTCGACGTGGGCGACGTGCTCGACGTGCGCGTGATCCGCGTCGACCCCGAGGGGCGCAAGATCGGGCTGAGCCTGCGCACCGAGGGCCCCGTCGACGAGGAGGAACAGGCCCCGCGCATCGTCATCCGCAGCGATCAGCTCGAGGAGGCCGAGAACCCCGAGCAGGTCGTCGAGGACGCGATGGAACAGGCCCCCCAGTTCGATCGCCAACCTGAGGAGGAGCCGGCCGAGCCCGAGACGGCCACCGCCAGCCTCAACATCCCCCGGCCCGAGCCGGCCGCTGAGCAGGAAGCCGAGCCGGAGCCGGCCCAGGAGGAGCCCGAGCCCGAAGCGCCGGAACCCGCCGCCGAAGCCGAGGCGGCCCTGGAGCCCGACCCCGCCGGCCCGGGCGAGGAAGAGCCGCCGCTCAAGCAGGAGACCTCGCACGTCGAGCCCGAAGAAGAGCTCCTCGACGAGGAGTCCTCCACCGACATCGACCTGGAGCACCTGGCCAATAAAGTGGCCGGCGGCCCCGAGCCGACCGAGCCGGTCGAGGAGGCCCTGGACGCCTCCGAGTTCGCCGGCGCCGAACCGGAGGCCGAGGAAGGCGAAGAAGGGGACGAGGAGCCGGCGTAGCCCGGCCCCCAGACCCGGGCCACTTCCCAGGGGGGGCAGCATGCGGCGCGGAAGGGCTGACCCGGCGCTCGCCCAGTACCTGGAGGAGATCGGGCGGTTCCCCCTCCTGAGCAAGGAGCAGGAGCAGCAGCTCGCCCGCCGCATCGCCCGGGGCGACGCCGAGGCGAAGGACCGCATGGTCCAGTGCAACCTGCGCCTGGTGGCGAGCATCGCCAAGGAGTACGCCGGGCGCGGGCTCGACCTGATCGACCTGATCGAAGAGGGCAACATCGGCCTGCTCCACGCCGTCGAGCGGTTCGACCCCGAGCGCGGCTTCCGCTTCAGCACCTACGCCACCTGGTGGATCCGCAAGGCCATCCGGCGCGCGCTGAACTCCAGCGCACGCACCATCCGCATCCCTACCCACATGATCGAGACCGTGGCGAAGGCGAAGCGCGCCCAGGCCTCCCTGCGCGCCGAGCTGGGCCGCCCACCCACCATGGGCGAGGTGGCCGACCGCCTGGACCTGAGCCAGACCCGCGCCCGCCTCGTCCAGCGCGTCCTCAACACCGACACCACCAGCATCGACCGCGCCCGGCTCACGCAGGACGCCGGCGAGGTGACCCTCTCGGCGATCCTGCGCAACCCCGAGGCCGAGCAGCCCGACGAGAGCGTCTTCGAGGAGCTGGAGCTGGAGACGCTCTCGGACCTGCTGGAGAGGATCGACGAGCGGGAGGGGCGCATCCTGGCGCTGCGCTTCGGGCTGGAGCAGGACGGCCCGAAGACCCTGCGCGAGATCGGCGAGGCGGTCGGGCTGAGCCGCGAGCGCGTCCGCCAGATCGAGAAAGAGGCCCTCCAGAAGCTCAAGCAGGCCCTCAGTGAGGCCGGCTACGGTTAGAAAGGACGGCGAGCGATGCGCCTTGAGGACCATATCCGCAGCATCCCCGACTTCCCCACCGTCGGCATCGTCTTTCGTGACATCACCCCCCTGTGCCGCGACGGGGCCGCCCTGCGCGCCGCCACCGAGGCCCTGGCCGAGCCCTTCGCCGCCGAGCAGGTCGACGCCGTCCTCGCCGCCGAGGCGCGCGGCTTCATCTTCGGCGGCGCGGTCGCCGCGCGGCTCGGAGCCGGCTTCATCCCCGTGCGCAAGCCCGGCAAGCTCCCCGCCGAGACCGTAGAGCGCACCTACGAGCTGGAGTACGGCACCGACACCCTCTCGGTCCACCGCGACGCCATCAAGCCGGGCGACCGGGTGCTGGTGCTGGACGACCTGCTCGCCACCGGCGGCACGGTGCGCGCCTGCTGCGAGCTGGTCGAGGAGCTCGGCGGCCAGGTCGTCGCCTGCGCCTTCCTGATCGAGCTGAGCTACCTGCACGGGCGGGACAGGCTCGGCGAGCGCCGGGTCGTCTCGCTCATCGACTATCCCGCTGAGGACGCCTGAAGTGCCCGTGCACCGGCACCCCCGCCGGCCTCCTCTTGCTCCGGCCACGGCGCTGCTGTGCCTGGCCGCGCTGGCGGCCGGCTGCGTGCAGATGCCGCCGGAGGAGCTGAGCCCCCGCGCCAGTGCGCCGGAGCTGGCGTCGCACGTGCGTTTCCTGGCCCAGCCCGCCCTGAAGGGGCGCAAGCCCCGCACGCGCGGCTCGCGCATCGCCCGCCGCTACATCGCCGCGCGGTTCCGCGCCTACGGCCTGAAGCCCTGGCCGGGCTACGACGGCTACGAGCAGCCCTTCCTTACCGGCACGAACCTGGTCGGCGTCCTGCCCGGCTCCGACCCCGCGCTGGCTGACCAGGTGGTGCTGCTCAGCGCCCACTACGACCATCTGGGCCGCGACGAGGACGGCGCCGTGCTGCCCGGCGCGGCCGACAACGCCTCCGGCGTGGCGGTGCTGCTGGAGACGGCGGAGCAGCTCGCGTTGAGAGATGCGCGCCCTCGCCGCACCGTCTGCTTCGCGGCCTTCGACTGCGAGGAGATGATGCTGCTCGGCGCGCTCTCCTTCGCCGCCCGGCAGCAGTTCGCCCCCGACCGTCTCGCCGCCGTGGTGAACGTGGACATCGTGGGCCGGCGGCTGATGGACGTGCTGGAGGAGACGCTCTTCGCCGCCGGCACCGAGGGGCGGCCGGCGCTGCGGCGGGCGGTCGAGGAGGCGGGCCGCACGGCCGGACTCCGCGTGCTGCCGGTCGGCACGGACCTGGTCGGGCCGGTCGGCGACCACGTCGCCCTCGAGCCCTCCGGCGCCCCCTGCCTCTTCTTCAGCTCCGGCTGGTACGGCGATTACCACCAGCCGACCGACACGGCGGACCGCCTCGACTACGACCTGGCCGAGCGGGCGGCGAAGGTGGTCGCAGAGACGGTGGCCCGGCTCGCCGACGCGGACGAGATCCCGGCCCGGGCCGCCGACGACAGCGCGCGCGAGGAACTGGCCGCCGTGCGCACCGTCCTGGCCGAGCTGACCGCCTGTGCCGAGGCGGCGAGCCTGACCGGACAGGAAGCCGCCGCACTGGCGCCGCTATTGTCCCGCGCCGACGAACTCCTCGCTGAACCGGCCTACGGCCCCGAGCAGCGGCGCCGGTTCATCTGGGAGCTGGCCGAGGCGGTCGTGCCGATCACCATCCGCCTGGCGGAGGTCGAGGTGCCCGAGCCCGAGCAGCTGCCCCCCGACGGCGCAGAAGTGGTAACCGCGGAAGACCTGGCCGTCTGGGCCGCCGTGCAGCACGAGTTCCTCGCCACCCATCGGGCCATGGCGGTGCAGGAGGCCATGCGCGTGCTGCGCATGCTGGAGCGGCACCGGCCGGGCCTGCTGCGCGGGCTGCCGGCCTACGAGCGGCACGCCTGGGCGCTGAGCGAGCGCGACCTGCACCTGCTGGACATCGGCGACGGGCGGCGGCGGCTCAGCGTCGTGATGGCCTCCCTGCACGTCGAGATCGACCCGTCCCCCTGGCCGCTGCTCGGACCGCTCGGGGGCAAGCGCGAGGCGTCCATGATCGGCCTGGCCGGCGACTGCGCCGGCACGCCGGGCGAGCTGGCCGACTACTGCCTGCTGCGGTGGCGTCAGCGCAGCGAGGAGGATTCGTACGGGCGGGCCTGGGCGCGCGTTCTGCGGGCCGTCACCGGGGCCGACGCCGGCGAGAGCTACGAAGACTGGCTCGCCCGGCGGCTTGAGCAGTCGGGCGCGCCCGACGAGCGGGCGTGGCTCGCCGCCCTGGTCGCCAGCCCGCAGCCGGCCACGGCCCGGGCCGCCGCCGAGGAGGCGCTGAAGGCCGCCGGCGAGGACGGCTCGACGGCCGTGCGGCGGCTCGTCGTCGACACATCGGCCGACGCCGGCGTGCGCGCGGCGGCGGTGGGGGCGATGGGCGAGGGCCGCTCGCGGGCGGACCTGCTTGTGCTGGCCGCCCTCGTGGCCGACCGCACGCGCCTGGACCGGGAGGAGCTCTACTACTGGTTCGACCCGGCCTGCCCGGCCTACGAGCACCCGCTGCTGCGGTTCGTGCGCCACGCCACGCGCAAGCGGTGGCGCGAGGGGCCGACCACGATGAGCGAACTCGCCGCCGAGCGGCTGGCGGAGCTGACGGGCCGCGACTTCGGCCGCGACGTGGAGCGCTGGTGGAGCTGGATCGAGCGGCACGCCGAGTAGCCGCCGCGGCGGCGTCACCGCTCCGCCTCGCCGCGGCGCAACGAGACCTCTTCGAGCCTGAGCACGGCGCCGGTCACGTCCCCTCCCTGCCGGCCGCCATGAAGGCCTCGAGGTTGGCCATCGGCACGTCGGCCGGCACGTCGCAGCCGGTCGAGAGGACGAAGTTCGGGCGGCCGGCCATCCGCTCGCGCAGCCGCAGCACGTGCTCGCGCACGCCCGCGGGCTCCAGCTTCAGCAGCACGTTGACGGGGCTGACGTTGCCGATCAGCACCATCTCCCCCGGCAGCCGCTCCGCCGCCGCCGGCAGGTCCACCGGGCTGCCCAGGCTCAGCCCATCGACGGCGAGCTCGGCCAGCTCGCCCAGCAGGTGCTTGGTGTCCCCGCAGGCGTGGTAGACGGGCATCGCCTCCCGCAGCGTGGAGGCGACGATGGAAGCGAACCGGCCGGCGAACTCGGGGTATTGCTTAGGGCCGAGGATCGTCGCCGTCGGGTCGAGGATCACCACGGCCTGCGCCCCGGCCCGCTCCAGCGCGAGCGCGTAGCGCGTCACCACGCTGGTGGCCAGCTCGAGCGTCCGGTAGACCAGCTTCGGCTCCAGCAGCACGTTCATGGCGATGTCGTTCGCCCCGCAGAGCAGCCCGGCGAGCGTGAAGGGCCCGGTCACGTAGCCGCAGCGCAGCACGTCCTCCGCCAGCAGCGAACGCAGCTCGCGCATGGTCTGGATGAAGGCGGCCGCGCGGGCGTCCTTCAGCACGTCGACGGCCTTGAACTGGTCAAGGTCCGCGATGGTGTGGACGGGGTGGATCTCGACGCTCGGGCTCTCGTGCAGCGGAAAGCGGACCTGAAGGCCCATCCCGCTTGCCTCGACGGCGAGGTCCATCAGCAGGAAGACGGCGTCGGGGCGGAGGCGGCGATGGAGGGTCTGGAGGCTCCAGGCGTGGACGCCCCAGTTGAACTCGTTCAGCTTGATGCTCGTGCCGGTCAGGGCGGCGGCGGGGTAGCCGACCAGGGGCATCACGGGCGTGCGGCCGAGGGCCTTGACGTAGTCGAGCAGGCGTCCCATGCTGATCTCCGTGCGGGCAGGGGGCCACCATGTTGCGCGAGCCCCGCGCTGGATGCAAGCGCAACGGCACGACCCCCAACGCAGAGAGCGCAGAGGACACGGAGAACAGCGAAGAGAAGGATGAAGTGACGGTGCTCCCGCTCTGCCGTGGCCGTTGGCGTTGCCGTTGCCGTCCAAATCTCCAATCTACAATCTGCAATCCCGTGATTGACACTGCGGCCGGGCTCCGGTATAACCGTTCTGCGCCGCGCACCATCCAGCCGACCCCGCCGGCCCACCTCAGCGAAGGAGACCATCCCGGTGAGCGAGAAGGGCAGAGTCATCCTGGCCTACTCCGGCGGGCTCGATACGTCCGTCGCCGTCCGGTGGATCCAGGAGACGTACGGCCTGGACGTGATCACGCTGACGATCGACCTCGGCACGCACGAGGACCTCCAGACGATCCGGCGCCGGGCGCTGGAGGTCGGCGCGGTCAAGGCGCTGGTCACCGACGCGAGCGGTATCTTCGTGGAGTACTTCATCTGGCCGGCGCTCCGGGCCGGGGCGCTGTATGAGGGCGTCTACCCGCTCGCCACGGCGCTCGGGCGGCCCCTGATCGCCAAGCTCATGGTCGACACCGCCCGCCAGGAGGGCGCCGAGGCCGTCGCCCACGGCTGCACCGGGAAGGGCAACGACCAGGTCCGCTTCGACGTCTCCATCCAGACCCTCGCCCCCGAGATGCGGATCATCGCCCCGGCGCGCGAGTGGGGCATGACGCGCGAGGAGGAGATGGACTACGCCGCCCGCCACGGCATCGAGATCGACGTCACGAAGAAGAGCCCCTACTCGACCGACGAGAACCTCTGGGGCCGCAGCATCGAGTGCGGCGCCCTGGAGGACCCGTGGGCCGAACCGCCCGCCGACGCCTACGCCTGGACGGGCGACCCCGCCGAGGCACCCGACGAGCCGGAATACGTCGAGATCGAGCTCGAGAAAGGCGTCCCGGTCGCCCTCGACGGCCGGGCCATGGACGGCGTCGCCCTGATCGAGGAGCTGAACCACCGGGCCGGCCGGCACGGCATCGGGCGCATCGACCACATCGAGAACCGCGTGATCGGCATCAAGAGCCGCGAGATCTACGAGGCCCCCGCCGGCGTGCTGCTCCACGCCGCCCACGCCGCCGTGGAGGGCATGACGATGACCCGGCCGGCGCTGCGGTTCAAGGAGGTCGTCAGCACCCACTACGCGGACCTGATCTACGACGGCCTCTGGTTCAGCAAGTTCCACCAGGACCTCGCCGCCTACGTGCTCAGCACCCAGCAGGTGGTCACGGGCGTGGCGAAGATGCGCCTGTTCAAGGGCCAGGCGACGAAGGCGGGGGTCAAGAGCGACTACGCCCTCTATCGGAAGGCGCTGGCCACCTACGAGGCGGGGGACGAGTTCGACCACCGGGCGGCGCTCGGGTTCATCGCGCTGCACGGCCTGCCCACGCGCACGCAGGCCGAGGTGCTCAAGACGGCGCTGCCGGAGGAGGAAGTCCGCCCCCGCCTCAGCCCGCCTGAGGTCAAGCCGCAGTAGGCCGAACGGGCGGCCCACCACGGAGGCGCAGAAGCCAGGGAGAACGGCGGCGAGGCCCCGCTGCATTGCACGGCGGCGCCGGCGCGGCGTACACTGGCGGCGGACCGCACGCAGGAGGACGGCAGTGATCCGCCCGGCCATGGCCGCTCTCGTGATCGCCGCGCTCTGGCCGGCGCTGCTCGGCGCGGCGCCGGCAGGGCCGCAGCCGGAGGGCGACATACTCGGGCCGATCGGTCCGATGCCGTGGCCCGAGGCGGCGCCCCGGCCCTCGGCCCGGCGGCTGCTGGCGGGCGCGATCGCCGTGGGGTTCGTCGGCTTCGGGCTCTACTACGTGCTGCGACGCCGCCGGCGACGCGCCCGCCATCTCCCCGCCCGCCCGGAGCTGCCGCCCCCGGGAGAGGAACTCTCCGACGCCGAGTTCTACGGCCGCCTCCTGGGGGCCGCGCGCGCGGCGCTCGCCGCCAGGCAAGGACCGTCGAGCGCCCATGCCCACGCGCTGACGCCCCGCGAGCTGGCCGAGGCCGTGCCGGGCGGGCAGCAGTGGCGCGAGCTCTGCCTGCGGGCCGAGGCGGCCCAATACGGCGCCGCGCGGATAGCGCCCGAGCGCCGCCGCGCCGACGGCGAGCTCGCCCGCCGGGTGATCGCCCCTCGCCGACCGGCCGTGCCGACCGACGGAGCATGACCGCATGGGCTTCGAAAGTCCGCTGGCGCTGCTGCTTCTGCCCCTGGCGGCGCTGCCGCTGCTGGGGCTGAGGGTCCGACGGCGCGTGAGCGCGGTGCTGCCCACGCAGACGCCGGCTCCGCCGCGGCGCGCCCACTTGCTCTTTCTGCCCCCGGCGCTGGTGGCGCTCGCCGCCGCCCTGGCGGCGCTCGCGGCGGCGGGGCCGCACCGGGGGGCGCGCATCGCGCGTGACCCCCGGCTCGCTCGCGACCTGGCGCTCGTGCTCGACACCTCCGAGAGCATGCGCGCCCTCGACATGGAGCTGGCCGGGCGGCCGGCCTCGCGCATGGACGCCGCGCTGCGGTTCGCCGACGCTTTCATCGCCCGGCGGGAGGGCGACCGCGTGGCGATCGTCGCCTTCGGCACGCGGGCGGTCACGCAGTGTCCCCTCACGTTCGACCGCGAGGTCGCGCGGGCGCTGCTCGGCTACGTGCGGGCGGAGGTGCTGGGCAGGCGGACGGCGCTCGGCGAGGGCATCGCGCTCGGTGCGGCCCGGCTGGAGCGCGGTGGGGCGCTGGTGCTGCTGAGCGACGGGGAGAGCACGGCGGGCGAGGTGACGCCGCAGGAGGCGGCGGCCGCCGCCGCGCTGCGGGGGGTGCGCGTCTATGCCGCCGGCGTCGGCGGCGAGGGGCCGGCGCCGGTGCCGGCGCGGATGCCCTCGGGGCGGCTGCGCATCGTGCAGAAGGACTACCGCCTCGACGAGGGAACGCTCAGGGCGGTGGCGGAGCTGACCGGCGGGCGCTACTTCCGCGCGCGGGATGCCGGCGCCCTGCGGGAGGTCTTCGCCCGGATCGACCGGCTGGAGCGACGCGAGGTCGAGCAGGTGCGGCGCGTGCCGGTCGGTCGGCTGGGGCATTGGCTGGCGCTGTCGGCGGCGGGCGCCCTGGCGGCGGCCCTGGCGCTCTCGGCCTCGGTGCTGCGCAGCGCGCCCGCGCTGCGCTGAGACGAAGCCGGGTTACCCCCGTCCCACGTCCTGGCGCGCGAGCACCAGCGATATCACCCCGTGGCGGAAGAAGTTCACCTGCACCACGTGCCGCCCGCCCATCGGCATGCTGGCGAGGATCTCGCCCTCGCCGTAGCTGGGGTGGCTGACCCGGACGCCCCTGGCCAGGCGGTCCTTGCCCCCGTCGAGCACCTTCAGCGCGACGCGCTTTTTCTTCAGCGTGTAGTCCATCTCGCGGGCGAACTCCTCGGCGCAGGCCGCCCGGCGGCGGGCGAGGGTGAGCCGCTCGACGCCCTCATCCGGCAGCTCGTCCAGGAACCGCGACGGCAGGGCCGGCTCCTCGCGCCCGCGCGTGGTGCGGCGGGCGGCGTGGGTGATGAACAGGCGCTGTCGGGCGCGTGTCATGCCGACGTAGAAGAGCCGCCGCTCCTCCTCGACGGCGGCCTGCTCGCTGCCCTGGGTCTGCTCCTCGACGGCGCGGCGGTGGGGCAGCAGGTCCTCCTCGACGCCGATCAGGAAGACGGCGTCGAACTCCAGCCCCTTGGCCGAGTGGAGCGTCATGAAGGGGACGGCGCCGGCCTCGGCGTTCCAGCCGTCCACGTCGCTGACCAGCGCCGCCTGCTCCAGGAAGCCGATCAGGCCGCCGCCCTCGGTGCGCTCGTCGTACTGGCGCGCGTAGCCCAGGAGCAGGTCGAGGATCTCCTCGGTGTCGGCGCGCTCCTCGGCCGGCTCGCGCTCCAGGTAGGCCGTGCGGTCCAGGATCTTGCGCACCAGCTCGGCCACCGAATCGGTCTGGAGCGCCGCCAGCTCGGTGTAGAGCTTGTAGAAGGCGCCGACGGCCTTCCTGGCGCGGCTGCCGAGCGAGCCGATCTCGCGGGCGTCGCGGGCGGCCTCCAGCAGGGGCGTGCCCCGCCCGGCGGCGGCCGCCTGGAGGCGCTCGACGGTCCTGGCGCCGATCCCCCGCGAGGGGGTGTTGATGATGCGCAGCAGGCTCTCCTCGTCGCGGGGGTTGACCAGTGCCTGGAGGTAGGCGCGGAGGTCCTTGATCGCACGCCGCTCGAAGAAGCCGACGCTATCGACGGTCTGGTGTGGCAGCGCGGCGCCGGCGAAGGCGTCCTCCAGCGGGAGCGACTGGTTCTTGGTGCGGTAGAAGACGGCGACGTCGCGTGGACCGAGCCCCTCGTGGAGGAGCTCTTGCACGCGCTCGGCCACCCAGCGCCCCTCGGCGAAGGGCTCGGCGCACTCGGCCACGAGCACCTCCGTCCCGTCCTCGCGTTCGGTGAACAGATCCTTGGGCCGGCGCCAGACGTTGTGGCGGATGCAGGCCGAGGCGGCGCGCAGGATGTTCGCCGAGGAGCGGTAGTTGCGCTCCAGGGTGACCACGCGGGCGCCGGGGAAGTCCTCCTCGAACTCCATCAGGTTCTCCAGCCGCGCCCCGCGCCAGGAGTAGATCATCTGGTCGGGATCGCCCACGGCGGTGATGTTGCGGTGCCCGCCCTGGAGGGCGCGGGCGATCAGGTGCTGGGGCAGGTTCGTGTCCTGGTATTCGTCGACCAGCACGTGCAGGTAGGCGTCCTGGTAGTGCTGGAGCACGTCGGGGCATCGGCGCAAGAGCTGCAGCGTCTTCAGCAGCAGGTCGTCGAAGTCGAGCGCGTTGCACTCGGCGAGCCGCTCTTCGTAGCGCGCGTAGACGGCGGCCCACGCCTGCTCGATCATGCCCACGGCCCGCCGCGCGGCGTCTGCCGGCCCCTCGACGCGGTCCTTGCTGAGGCCGATGAAGTCCAGGATCGCCGCCGGGCCGAAGCTTGACGGGTCCAGGTCCATCTCCTTGATGATGCGGCGCACCATGCGCAGCGAGTCGGCGCGGTCGTAGATGGTGAAGGAGGGCTCCCGGTCCAGCCGGCCGATCTCACGGCGCAGCAGGCGGGCGCAGTAGCTGTGGAACGTGCTCACGTAGACGTCCGCCCCGACCAGCGCCTCGACCCGCCGGCGCATCTCGTCGGCCGCCTTGTTGGTGAAGGTCAGGGCGATCAGGCGGTCGGGGGCGACGCCGTCCTCGACCAGGTAGGCGATGCGGCGGGTGATCACGCGCGTCTTGCCGCTGCCGGCGCCGGCGACGACCAGCAGCGGACCCTCGCCGTGGGTGACGGCCTCGCGCTGGGCGTCGGTCAGGTCGCCGACGATCTGCCGCAGGCGGCGTTCGGACACGGGTCGACTCGCCGAAGAAGGGCGTAACTCGTTGCCACTAAGCGATTTGGGGCGCCTTCGGCCGGCTCCGCCGCGCCCCGGCCTCCCATCATAAGCCGCCCGGCTCCCGCTGTCAAACCTGCCCCGGATGAAGCCTTGTGCGGCCGGGCCCCATGCAGTATCCTGATCGCTGCCGACTTCACAGGGGGGCCGATGCGGGCGAGGGCGCTCATCCTGCTGGCGTTGATGGCCTGGTGCGCGGGAGGCTGCCGCATCAGCCGCCACATCGTGGAGGTCGAGCCCCCGCCCCAGCCGCCGCTCCAGCAACTGGAGCAGCACCTCGACTACGTCGACCCGGACGCCGGGCGGCCCGACTACGTCTTCGTGGAGTGACCGGTGCGTGGGATGCGGCGCAGATGCGCGATCGCGGCCGTCGGCCTGATCGTCTGCCTGGCCGGCTTCGGCTGCCGCACCAACCCGGTGACCGGCATGCCGGAGCTCGCCCTGATCGGCGAGCAGCAGGAGATCACCATCGGCCATCGCACCCACCCCAACGTCGTCTTCATGTACGACGGCGAGTACCACGACCCCGAGCTGAACCGCTACCTCGGCACGATCGTGATGCGCCTGCACCAGTGCTCGCATCGGCCCGAGATGCCGATGGAGTTCACGATGCTCAACAGCTCGGTGGTGAACGCCTTCGCCACGCCCGCGCACGTCTACGCCACGCGCGGCTTCCTGGCGCGGCTGGAGAACGAGGGGCAGTTCGCCGCCGTCATGGGACACGAGATCTCCCACGTCGCCGCCGGGCACAGCGCCAGGCAGCTCACGCAGAGCCTGGTGGCAGGGATCGCGCTCGGCGTGGCCGACTACGCGGCCGGCGAGACGCTGCTGGGCCGGCTCGCCGTCGGCGCGGGGCAGCTGAGCGTCACGCTCCTGGGCCTCTCCTACAGCCGCGAGCAGGAGCGCCAGGCCGACCGCGTCGGCACATACTACGCCGCGCTCGCCGGCTGGGACCCGCAGCAGGCGATCGCCATGCAGCGGCTGCTCGCCTCGCTCAGCGAACGCAAGCCCGGCGTGCTGGACCAGTACCTCTCCACCCACCCGCAGACCGAGGACCGGGTGGGCGAGATCGAGACCGTCATCCAGGAGAAGGAACTCAGCCAGAAGGTCCAGGGCGACGGGCGCTACGCCGAGCGATGGGACCGCCGGCTGGCGCGGCTGCGCGCGGTGGACGAGGCGTTCGAGCACCACGACCGGGGCAAGAAGCTTCTCGATCAGGGCGACGCCGCCGGGGCGCTGGCGGCGGCCGATGAGGCGATCGACGCCCGGCCCGAGCAGGCGCCCTTCCACCGCCTGCGCGGCGAGGCGCTCGCCCACCTAAAGAGCTGGCCCCAGGCCCGCGAGGCCTTCGAGGCGGCCCTGGAGCGGGACCCCCGCTACGTGCCGGCCACGGTCGGGCTCGGCCTGGTGCTCATCGAGCAGGGCCGCTACGAGGAGGCGGAGCAGCGATTCCTGGCCGCCGTCCACGGCTTCCCCGGCGGGGCGAAGGGCTACTACGGCCTCGGCGCGGCCCGCTACGGGATGGAGCGCTACCGGGAGGCGATCCCGCCGCTCCAGAACGCCGTCCGGGGCATGCCGCACAACCCGACGGCGCACTACATGCTGGCGGTCTGCTACGACGAGACGGGGCAGTACGGCGCCGCCTACGATTCCTACCGGCGCGCGCTCGCGGCCGGGCTGAGCGGCCCGGAGGCCGATCACGCGCGCCGCCGCGCCGCCGTCCTCGCACCCGCCGCGGCCGCCCTGCGGTAGCGGGACCCCCCCTGGAGAAGCGCTGGCGTCAGTGGCCCCGACTGGCGCACCGCAAAGGACCGGAGCCGAAACCCGGGACCGTATCCCGAAGGGGCCGCAGGCCCCGCGGGGGACTGTCCCGGACTTTCGGCGGACAGTGGGGCAACAGATGCCACCCGCCGCCCAGAGCGGCCGTTCTCCGTGAACTCCGTGCCTCCGTGTTTAGCCTGGCACGAAGATGCCGCTCACCCGCCGGCGCGGGCCCTGCGGTTCAGGCCCGAGACGATGGCGCGCACGGCCGCCTGGTCGATGTTGGTGTCCATGCCGGCCCCGTAGAGGACCGAGCCGTCCTCGAACTGGAGCGGCACGTAGGCCACCGCGCGGGCGTCTTCGCCCTTGCCGACGGCCTGCTCGTCGTAGTCCTCGATGCTGAAGCGCGGCAGCCCGAGCTTGCCCAGGCCGTGCACGAATGCCGAGACCGGCCCGTTGCCGTCGGCCGTGACGGACTTCTCCTCGCCGCCGACGCGGACCTTGACCTCACCGTGGATGCGGGTCGGATCGTCCTCGTCGGGCCGGGGCCAGTAGCCGACCAGCTCGTACGGCCCGTCCGGGCGGAGGAACTCCCGCTCGAAGACGCGGTAGACCTCCTCGCTGGAGATCTCGCGCCCCTGGCGGTCGGCGTAGCGCTGGACGGCGGCGCCGAGCTCGCCATGCATCGCCCTGGGCAGGTGCAGGCCGTAGTCCTGCTCCAGCGCCCAGGCGGCGCCGCCCTTGCCCGACTGCGTGTTGATGCGGATCAGCCGCTTGTAGGTGCGCCCCAGGTCGGCCGGGTCGACGTGCAGGTAGGGCACCTTCCACCCGACGCCGAACCGCTCGGCGGCCTGGTCGAGCTGGCGCATGCCCTTGCGGATCGCGTCCTGGTGCGTGCCGGAGAACGCGCTGAAGACGTATTCCCCCGCGTAGGGCTGGCGCGGGTAGACGGGGATGCCGGTGAGGCGCTCGACGGCGGCCACGATCGCGGGCAAGTTCGAGAAGTCGAGCCCGGTCTCGACGCCCCGCGAGGCGAGGTTGTTGGCGAGCGTGACGATGTCGACGTTGCCGGTCCGCTCCCCGTGGCCGAAGAGCGTGCCCTCGACGCGGTCCGCCCCCGCCGTCAGCGCCAGCTCGGAGGCGGCGACGGCCATGCCCTGATCGTTGTGGGAGTGGACCGAGATGCTCACCCTCTCGCGCGCGGGGAAGCGGCGGCAGAACCACTCGATCATGTCGGCGTAGTGGTTCGGCGGGCGCCGCTCGACGGTCGCCGGCAGGTTCAGGATCATCGGCTCCTCGGCCGTCGCCCGGCCCCAGGCATCGTAGACGGCGGTGCAGCCCTCGAGGACGAACTCCAGGTCGCTGTCGGTGAACTCCTCGGGGGAGAACTCGAAGCGCACGTCGCTCTCGGGCATCTCGTCCTCGGCGAACCGGCGCACCTGCCGCACCGAGGCGGTGGCCATCTCGAGCCACTCCTCGCGGCCCTTGTGGAGCACCTGCTCGGTGTGGAGCGGCGAGGTGGCCAGGTAGAGGTGCACGATCCCGCGCGGGATGCCTCGCAGCGACTCCATCGTGCGCTCGATCCGGTCGGCCCGGCAGACCGAGAGGACCATGATGTAGACGTCGTCCGGCACGTGGCCGCCCTCGATGAGGCGGCGCACGAAGTCGAAGTCGTCCTGGCTCGCCGAGGGGAACGATACCTCGATGTGCTTGAAGCCGATCCGGCAAAGCAGCGCGAAGTACTCGAGCTTCTGCGCCGGGCTCATCGGGTCGGGCAGCGCCTGGTTGCCGTCGCGCAGGTCCACCGAGCACCACGTGGGCGCGGTGGTGACGGTGCGGGACGGCCACTGGCGGTCGGGGATCTCTATCGGCTCGGGCGGCGCATACTTGGGCACGGCTCTGGTCGGTGTCATCGTCCTGTCCTTGTCGGTTCGATGGTGGCGGCGGTTCTTCGTGCTCGGTTCGGGGCCGGGGCCGGCGGGCAATGAAAAAGGCCCGCCCGGTCGCCCGGTGCGGGCCTGCGAAACTGCGAATCAGCGCCGCACTCAGCCGGACGACCCCCGTCCCCGGCCCCGTAGTAGGGCCAGGACCAGTAGCCGTAGGCTGAGGGCGCGCTGCGTCATGCTCGTCTCTCTGGTGCGCTGGGCGAAACCGCCCGCCAGACCCCGAGTATAGACGTTCCCCGCGCCCGCGTCAAGCCCCAAACGCGGCAAGGCATTTGCGCTGTGGGGGTAGTCGGGGCCGAAGGGGGCGCCGATGCGCCCG
>CAYSWA010000044.1:0-18872 GCA_964434535.1 uncultured candidatus Brocadiaceae bacterium
GCCGGCCACCGCCTTGGCCAGCAGCGTCTTGCCCGTGCCCGGCAGGCCGACCAGGAGCACGCCCTTGGGGATGCGGCCGCCCAGGCGGGTGAACTTGGACGGGTTTTCGAGGAACTCGACGACCTCGCGCAACTCCTGCTTGCACTCCTCGATGCCGGCCACGTCGTGGAAGGTGACCCCGACTTCCCTCTGCGCCACGACGACGGCGCGGCTCTGGCCGAACTCCATCACGCCCCGCGCCGCGCCGGCCCGCCCCATCATCAGCCGCCAGAAGATGACCAGCAGGGCGATCGGCAGGACCCATATCAGCAGCGGGCTCTCCCACCACGGGGCCTCCACGTCCCAGTTCTCGCCGAGCTTCTCCTGGAGCAGCTCGGGCAGCGCCTCGTCCTGGGGAATGCGGGTGGCCACGAAGCCCTTCGGGCCTTTCTCCTTCAGCTCGCCCCGGACCTTGTCGCCCACGATGACGGCGCTGCTGACCCTGCCCTCGGCGAGCAGATGGCGGAAGCGGCCGTAGCTGATCTCCTCGTAGCGCGCGCTCTGGGAGGCCCAGCGCACGAGCAGGATCAGCACGAGCGCCGCCAGCAGGTACCCGACGGGCAGGCGCAGGCGGCGACGGCCCTCCGGCTCGGGCTCGCCGCCCCGCCCGCCCTTGCGCTTCTCGGACGGGGGCTCGGACGGCGGCGGAGGAGTGGACATCTATCGCGTCTCCGTGGGTGAGCGGGCGATGCAGAGGGGCGGCCGGCGCCGTCGGGCAGACGCCAGCGCCGGGAGCCGGAGCGCCTCCGGGCGGCCCCTGTATTATAGCACGGGGGCGTCGGGGCGCCAAGCAGAACGGCCCCGCCGCGGATCCGGCTCCCAGCTTCTTCCCAGCGCCGCCGCCGGCCGGCGCGCCTCGCCGCGACGCCGCCCCCGCGCGGCCGGGCCCCACCTGAAAGCGCTGGCCCCGAGAGGCAGAAAGACCGCCCCTGGTGACTCAGAGCCGCTCTCGGCCCATCAGGGCCCTTTTGCCCTTGACATCGGGGCAGGGTCCCTTATAGTACATATTGAAGGCCGAGCACAGGCTGGGAATCATCATCTCCTACCGATCGGAGGTTCAGGATGAAACGGGCGTTCACACTGATCGAGTTGCTTGTCGTCATCGCCATCATTGCCATCCTGGCGGCGCTGCTGATGCCGGCCCTCAACCGCGCGCGCCGCGAGGCGCAGAAGGCGTCGTGCATCAACAACCAGAGACAGACGGGCCTCTACCTGGCGATGTACCGCAATGACAACCGGGGCAGGATGACGAGCTGGTCGCAGGTCAATGCCGTTACCTACGGTGGCGAAAATTACACCGCCTATGACTCGTCGCTGTCGATCTCCATGCTCTCGCCGGCTTACGCGGACACGCAGGAGATCTTCCTGTGTCCGGCCACCGAGAACGAGGCATTCTTCACCATGTTTGAAGCGCCGGCCGATTCCGCCGACCCGAGCTACACCGGCAGAATCATCAACTACGACGGCGACCCCGACACCGACGAGTGGCGCATCGAGAGCGAGATCAGCGAGGCCAATGACTGCGACTACCTGATCGACCCGCGCGTGCCCGCCAACTCCCTCAGCAGCCGCGTGGTCTACGGCGACGGGCCGGACCTGGCTCGCCTCAGGGAGGTGCTGGGGGGCGACTTCGACGCGGCGGACCTCGCCAACCACGGCTACGGCGCCGTCCTGCTCTTCTACGACGGCCACGTCGGTTTCGTGCGCATGGCCCGTGGCAGCGGTGCGACCCCGAACCTGGAGATCGCCGAAGGCGTGGACCAGATCACCGTCGATGCGGACGTCTACGCCGACGACGACCATGATGAAGACGGCATCTACGGCGACGACGAACGGGCCGATTGCGACCTGGGAAACCACGTGAACTTCCATACCATGGCAGCCACGCCGAACATGAACGCCTACTGGCCCGGGCCGCACACGGAAATCCTGTCCTGGGACACGGTCGACTACGGCACGCTGGAGTTGAACGTGCCGGCGGGCGATTGGTGGAGCGACTACGACCCGGTCCAGTAGGCTCAGTGCTGAACGCCCGATCACCCGCGGGGCGGCACGTTGCGTGCCGCCCCGCCTCCGTTCTGCCACCGTTTCTATAGATGGGGCCTCCGAGCGGTGGACGAACTCCCCTTCCCCGTCGGCTTCAAGCTCCAGCTCGGCTGGCGCGAGCAGGTGCGCCGCGGCGAGCTGCCCGCCCCCGGCGGGGAGCTCTACGGCCTGCTGCGGGGCAGCGGGCTCGCCTACGTCGAGTTCGGCGTGGGAAGCTGCCGGCGCCCGGCTGAGCAGGCCCTGCTGCGCCGCGAGGCCGCCGGCTGCCGGCAGTGGAACCTGGGCGCGACCATCCATCCCTACCTCGGCGGGCAGGAGAACCCGGCGCACTTCGGCGAGAGCGCGGAGCCCGAGGCGGCGCTCGAGTCGGTGCTGAGGGCCGCCGCGCTCGCCGCGCAGACCGTCGACGGCCCCTGCGGGCTCGTGCTGCACCCGGCCGAGGCGTCCTACCAGCAAGGCGCCCGCCCGGCGCCCCTTCGCGCCCGGCTGCTGGAGCGCTCGCAGCGCTTCGCGGCGGCGCTCGCGCGGGCCGCCGGCGAGCGGTTCCCCCGCGTCGAGCCCGCCCTCGAGCACCAGGTTCCCCCGGCGCCCGACGAACGGATCATCCGCATCGGCGACACCTTCCGCGAGCTGCTCCAGGCCGTGGCCGGCACGGGCCTGGGGCTCTGCTGGGATACGGGGCACTACCTGCTCAGCGTCGAGCGGCACGGCCAGGCCGGCCGGCCGCCCGCGCAGTTCGTGGGCCGCGTGCGGATGGTGCACCTCCACGACGTGGTCGAAGGGCGCGACCATCGCATCGTCTCTCGCGGCTCCAAAGATGTCCGCGAGCACCTGCTGACGCTCCGCGAGGCCGGCTTCCGGGGGCGGGTGACGCTGGAGTACTCGGCCGAGGCGATCGCCGAGGCCGGCGGCTTCGAGCCGGTGATCGAGCAATCGCTCGATGCGCTGCGCGGCTGGCTGGCCTGACGGCCGCCGCCCGGGGCGCGCGTGGAGGGGGTGGCGGAGAGGGAGGGATTCGAACCCTCGGCCCGGGTTGATACCCGAGCACGCGGTTTCCAACCGCGCTCCTTCGACCGCTCGGACACCTCTCCGCACCCATGTTACCCCCCGCCTCGGCGAACTGTCAACGCGAGCGCGCCCGGCGGGCTGCTTGCGCGCCCGGCCGCGATGATGTACCGTGAATGCGGTGCCCCCTGGCTCTGTCCGCGAGGCGAGAACCGTGCGCGAGCGACCCGACGTGCCCTACAGGCTGGTGGCGCTGGACGCCGACGGCACGGTGCTGGACAGCGACCAGCGGGTGAGGCCCGAGCTGAAGTCCGTGCTGGAGCAGCTAACGCAGATGGGCGTCCACACGGTGCTCTGCACGGGGCGGCGGTGGCGCAGCGCGCTGCCGGTTCTTCGGGAGCTCGAACACGCCCACCCGGTCGCCGTCTGCGCGGGCGGGGCGCTGGTGAAGCGGGCCGACGACGGGCGCACGCTCCACATCGCGCCGCTGGCGCTGGAGTCCGCCCGGCTGGCCTGCGAGCTGTTCAGGGACGGCGGGCTGGCGCCGCTGCTTCTCTACGACCGGCCGCTGGAGGAGTGCGACCTGAAGGTCTCGCGGCTCGACCGCGAGCTGGTCGAGCAGTTGCCCTACAGCGCCGAGGAGCGCTCCGCGCAGATGGAGTGGTACCACGGTCGGTTCCCCGGCGACGAGGAGCCGCCGCTCGCCGTCTACGCCCTGGCCGACAAGGAGAGCATCCTGCGGGCGGAGGCCGGCGTGGCGCGGGGCATCGGCGAGCAGGGCATCGTGGCCGCCCTCCACCGCCTGCGCTACGGGGCCCTGAGCGCGCTGGAGGTGCACGACCCCGCCGCCACCAAGTGGCACGCGCTGGAGTGGCTGCTGGACTGGTGGGACATGCAGGCCGGCGAGGTGGTGGCCATCGGCGACGACGTGAACGACATCCCCATGCTCGCCGCCGCCGGGCTCTCGTTCGCCATGGGCGACGCGCCCGAACGCGTCAAGGGCGTCGCCCGGCGCGTGACCGCCACCAGCGACGCCCACGGGGTCGCCCTCGCCCTGAAGGAAGCGTTCGACCTGTGAAAACAGCAATGGAGACGGCCATGGGCGAGGGCGACGGCCTGCGGGCGCTCGGCGAGGAGCTGGCCGAGGCCGGCCGTCGCATCGACCCCGTCCTGGCGGAACTGCTCCCCCGGCGGGGCGTGCCCTTCCTCTGCGGGGCGATCTGGCACCACCTGGAAACCGGCGGCAAGCGCCTGCGCCCGGCCATCTGCCTGCTGACCTGCGAGCGCCTCGGCGGGCGGTCGGAAGACGCGCTGCCCTTCGCCGCCGCCGTCGAGATCCTCCACAACATGCTGCTGGTGCACGACGATCTGGAGGACGGCGACACGGTGCGGCGCGACCGGGAGACGGTCTGGGCCCGCTATGGGGTCGCGAACGCGGTGAACGTCGGCGACTACATGCTCGGCGTCGCCTACCGCGCGATCCTGCGAACGCCGGGCGAGGCGCAGACCGTGACGCGGCTCACGGATGCCTTCACCGACGCCTTCGCGACGACCTGCCGGGGCCAGGCGCTCGACATCAACTGGCGGGGCAAGCCCGACCTGACCGTGGCGGAGTACATGGAGCTGGTCACGCTCAAGACCGGGCGCTACCTGGCGCTCGGCATGGTCGGCGGCGCGCTGATCGCCGGGGCGGACGAGGCGACGGTGGCGCTGCTGCGCGAGCTGGCCGGCGAGATGGGCCCGGCCTTCCAGATCCGGGACGACCTGATCGACCTGACCGCCGGCAAGGGGCGCGGCGGCACGACCGGCAACGACGTGCGCGAGGGCAAGCCGAGCATACTCTACGCCCATGCGCTGGCGGCGGCCGATCCCGAGCAGCGCCACGAGCTGGCGCGGATCATGTCCACGCCCCGCGAGGAGACGGCCGAGGAGGACGTCGCCCGCGCCCGCGAGCTCTACCGCGAGCTGGGGGCGCCCGAGCGGGCCCGCGCCGACGCCGACCGGCTCGTCGAGCAGGCGCTCGAGACGGTCGAGCGGCTGCCCGTGCGCGACAAGGGGTTCTTCGGCGACCTGTGCCGCTACATGGTCGAGCGCACGAAGTAGGGGGGAGGGGCGCCATCGCGGACGGCGACCGCTACGTGAGCCGCGGCGGGGAGAAGCTCAAGTTCGCCGTCGACCATCTCGGGCTCGACCTGGAGGGCGTGGCCGCGGCCGACTTCGGCTGCCACGTCGGCGGGTTCACCGACTGCCTGCTCCTGGAGGGCGCCTCGCGCGTCTACTCCGTGGACACGGGCTACGGCGTGCTCGCCTGGAAGCTGCGCCAGGACGAGCGCGTCGTCGTGATGGAGCGCACGAACGCGATGCACGTCGAGCTGCCCGAGCCGGTCGACCTGGTGGCGATCGACGTGGCCTGGACGCCCCAGCGGCGCATCCTGCCGAACGCGCTGAAGCAGGCGAAGGCCGGGGGTGAGATCCTCTCGCTGCTCAAGCCCCAGTACGAGGCCCCGCCGGAACTGGTGCGCCGGGGCCGCGTCGAGCCGGTCGACTTCGCCGGCGTGGTCGAGCAGGTGAGCGGCGAGCTGGCGGGGATGGGCATCCACGTGCGCGAGGTCGTCTGCCTGCCGCACGAGCGCAAGAGCAAGAACCCCGAGGCGTTCCTCCACATTCGCTGCGCCGAATGCGGCCCGCCCGGCAGCACGGAGCGGTTCAGCCCGTCAGCTCCCGCATGAACTCCAGGCTCGTCCGGGCACTGTCGATCGGGTCGCCGGGGCAGGCGTCCTGCTCCACGCAGTAGACCTCGACGCCGGCTTGCTGGGACGCCTCGCGGACGGGCGGCCAGTCGAGGATCCCGTTGCCGATCTGCTTCACGCGCTCCAACGTGCCCCCGTAGTCCTGCGAGAGCAGCTCGCGCACGGTGTAGAGCTGGAGTGCGACGGGTATGGGGGCCATGGCGCGCTCCTGTGGCTGGGTGGACACGGACGGCGCGCCATCATGCGCCGGCCCGGGCGGGGCTCAGGATGCCGGCGCGGCTTCGCCGGTGGGGAGCGTCAGCTCCTCCAGGACCTCGGGCGGCAGGTCCTCGCGCCGCAGCTCCAGGCCGAACGGCGTGCCCTGCACCAGCACCTCGCCTCCCTCGGTGGCCCACGAGGACCAGCGGTTGCCCCCCGTGGCGAAGCTCAGTTGGAGCACTCGCACCTCGCGCCCGTCGATCTCCAGCTCGCGCACGCGGTCCACCGTCCCGATCACGCGCTGGAGCGAGCCGGCCACCGGGTTGACCATGTCGAAGCTCCACGTCAGCCCGGCCCTGGCCGCGCTCAGGTCGGGCAGGGCGGTCATCGGGCCGAGCGCCTGGCCGACCAGGTTGCCCTGGTCGAAGGGCAGCGTCGTGCGCACGCGCCGCTCGCCCGTGCGGCCGGTGACCAGTATCTCATCGCCGCGCACGGTGCCCTGGAGCGTGGTGTCGAGCAGTTGCGACTCGGCCGCGAAGTAGGTCAGGCCCCGCAGGGGCGAGACGCCCGCGCGGAACGTGACGTCGAGCGTGCCCACCACGCCGATCAGGTAGCGGGCGGCGGGCGTGAGCCGGATCTCGGAGTCGGTGCGGATCGAGATCGTCCCGTCGTCCTGGCGGCGGAAGGTCGTGGTCGAGCTGCCGAGCCGCGTGGCGCCGAAGTAGATGCCCCACGAGGTCGAGCGTTCGTCCTGGCCCGGGGCGAGCAGGGCGTCGTAGTCGGGCTGCACGGCCTCCGCCGGGGGCATGCCCAGGTGGCGCCTGAGCAGGGCGCCCCACATCACCGCGAAGAACGCGGTGACGGCGAGCACGACCGCGTAGCGCAGGATCCTGTTGAGCATCGCTCTTTCGCGTCTGCCGGAGGGCTACTCGTCCTCGAAGTACTGCACCCAGAAGTCGACCTCGCCGTCGGTCAGGCCGGTGAACTTCTCGTCCGGCTCGCCGGCGACCATCTCGTCGCGCCGGCGCATGCCCGCGCGGGCGGAGGCGACAAAGCGCCCCGGCCTGAGCACCTTCGCCGGTCCCCGGGCAACGGCCTGCGTCAGGCGCGGGTCCTCGGTGACGACGATCGGGCGCCGGTCGGGCGGCTCGCGGTTCGCCCGCATGGCCAGCTCGCGCCACAGCGGCGCGCCGCCGAACGGGATGTTCACCGCGGTGGCCCGCCCGAACCGCTCCGTCGGCGGGAGCACCTCCATCGGGTCGCACGCCGCATAGACGACCACGCCGTCGCAGTCCTTCAGCTCGCAGTAGCGGCCGAGCCAGCGCGTCAGGTTCTCGCGCAGGCGGGCCGGCTCCCGGGGCGCCGCCAGCTCGTCGCCCGCCGCCTCGAACCAGCTCAGCAGCTCCGGCCCGTGCACGTAGATGACCTCGGCCATGGCCCTCACCCGGTCCCGCGCGCGTCGAATCCCGGCGTGCTGAAGACCCGGCGGCCCGCCACGTACGTGGCCACGGCCCGCCCGCAGAGCCGCCGGCCGGCGAACGGCGTGTTGCGCGACTTCGAGAGGAAGGCCTCGGGCTCCACCGTCCACTCGGCCTCGGGGTCGATCAGCGCCAGGTCGGCCGGCGAGCCGGGCGCGAGCGTGCCGCCGGGCACGCCGAAGATGCGCGCCGGCGCCAGGCTCATCAGGCGGACGGCGTCGGCCGGGCGGAGGCGTTCCTCCCCGACCAGGCAGGTCAGCACCAGGCCGAGCGTGGTCTCCAGCCCGACCAGGCCACAGGCGCCGGCCGCCTTGTCGGCGGCGGTGTGCGGCGCGTGGTCGCTGGCGATGGCGTCCGCCTGGCCGGTCAGGACCGCTCCGCGCAGGGCGGCCCTGTCGGCGGCCGGACGGATCGGCGGGTTCACCGTCGGCGCGGCGCCGTCGGCGTAGTCCTCGCGCGCCAGCAGCAGGTGGTGGGGCGTGGCCTCGAAGGTGGCCTCGACGCCCCCGTGCTCCCCGGCCTCGGTGATGGCGCGGACGCTGCGGGCCATGCTCACGTGGGAGAAGTGGATGCGGGCCCCGCGGCGCGCCGCCAGCGCCAGGTCGCGCTCCACGTAGCCGGCCTCGTTGAAGTAAGGGGGGCCGGGCGCGAAGCCCGGCGAGGCGCCCGCCTCGTAGGCGGCGAGTGCGCGGGGCGAATCCTCGCAGTGCGGCGCCAGCAGCATCCGGTGGCGGGCGGCCAGGCAGCAGACCTGCTCCATGACCTTGGGGTCCACCACCGGGTCGCCGTCATCGCTGAGGGCGACGACGGCCGCCTCGCGCGCGAGGGCGGCGACGTCGCTCGGCTCCCCGCCGCGCCGGCCCAGGGTCATGGCGGCCTTGAGGTAGACGCGCACGGGCGAGCGGCCGGCGGCGCGCTCGGCCAGCTCGGCGGCGCGCTCGGCCGAGTCGATCGGGGGCTCGGTGTTCGGCTCGCAGACGACCGAGCTGTACCCGCCCGCGGCTGCGGCCTGCCCCCCCGTCTGGAGGGTCTCCTTCTGCGGGAAGCCCGGCTCGCGCAGGTGCACGTGGGGGTCGACCAGGCCGGGCCAGATCCAGAGCCCGGCGGCGTCGATCACCTCGGCCCCGGCTGCCTCGCGGCCCGCAAGCCCTTCGCCGACCCGCGCGACGCGTCCCTCGCCCACCAGGAGGTCGAAGGCGCCGTCCAGACCGGCGGCCGGATCGACCAGGCGGGCGTTCTTGAACAGGATGTGCGGCATACCTCGTTCGCCATGCGGATGGAGGAAGCGCGGCATGCGCGCCCAGTCCAGGTTACCCCGCGAGGGTCGGCTTTTCAAAGCCCGCTCCGCAGCGGGGGGCCGGGCGGATTGCCCTTGACATCCCGAAACGATTCGCTTAGAATCCCTGCGCAGTTGCCCGAAATGCTGCCAGGGCAAGGGCTTCCAACGTGCATTACCTGCATCTATGCCGAAAGGGGCACAAGCAGTGGCCAATCGGACAGTCACCAAGCGTGAGTTGTGCGAGCGGATCGCCAAGAAGACCGGCTATGCGCAGGTGGTCACCAAGGAGGTCGTCCAGATGTTCCTGGACGAGATCATCGCCGAGCTGGCGAAGGGCAACCGCATGGAGTTCCGCAACTTCGGTGTGTTCGATACCCGGCTTCAGCCCCCGCGCAAGGCCCGCAACCCCCGCACCGAGGAGGTAGTGGACGTGCCCGCCAAGGCGGTCGTCTGCTTCAAGGTCGGCAAGAGCATGCAGAACGAGGCGCAGAACGCGCTGTCGGTGCTCGTCGCCGGCGAGACCGAGTAGCGAAGGCCGCCGCCTTCAGCGCGCGTCCCCCGCGCCGTTGCGCCGCGCGCTGACCAGCTCCAGCAGCACGATCACCAGGATCACCGCCAGGGCCTGGATCGCCGGCACGAAGACCTGCCACGACGAGGAGCCGTAGGGGATCGTCGCCCCCGGCGAGGTGGCCAGCACGCTGAGCCCCACCGTCAGCAGCACCATCCGCTCGCGCATACCCAGCCGCAGCAGCCGGTGCGAGAGGTGGCTGCGGTCGCCCTCCATCAGTGGGGTCCCCTTGTGCAGGCGGATGGCCACGACGCTTACCACGTCGTAGAGGGGCACGGCGAAGATCACCGGCGGCACCAGCACGGGGAAGAACGGGTTCACCGCCGTGTCGGTGAGGAAGGTGGCGAGCGTGGTCGCGATGGCCAGCACGTAGCCGACGAGCATCGCCCCCATGTCGCCCATGAAGAGCGTGGCCGGCGGCAGGTTGAACACCAGGAAGCCGAGCACCGCCCCCAGCAGCGCCAGCAGGAGCCCGGCGATGAAGTACTGGCCGGTTTGGAGGGCGAGGACCGTGAGCGCGCCGCCCGTCAGGAACGCCACCACCCCGCTCTGGCCGTCCATGTTGTCCAGCAGGTTGAAGCTGTTCATCATCAGCACGATCCAGACCGCCGTGACCGCCACCTGGACCCAGGCCACGTCGATGAACAGCGTCACGCGCACCGCCGGCACCAGCGCGATCGCGAAGGCAATGACGAACTGGCCGGCCAGCTTCGCCCGCGCGCCCAGGCCCCACAGGTCGTCCAGCAGGCCGAGCACGGCGACCGCCAGCCCCCCGCCGAGCACCTTCAAGACCAGCGGCAGCCGCTGCGCCGCCCAGGCGACGTTGGCCTGAAGCCCCTCGGGGACGGGGTAGAGGGACGGCCTGCGCGTCAGGACGTAGCTGCCGACGGCGGCCGCCAGCACGGGCAGGCCGCCGGCGAGAAGGATCACGAAGCCGCCGCCGAGCGGCACCGGGGTGCGGTGGGCCTTGCGCCCGCCCGGACGGTCCACCAGCCCCCAGCGGGGGGCGAGCCGGCGCACGATCAGCGCCAGCACCACGGCCAGGGCGAAGGCCCCGCAGAAGGTGGCGGCGAGGATGGCTCTCACCGGACGCGCCTCCGGCTGTCGAGGTGCGAGGGCCGGCGGGGTGCCGGCGCATTCAGGTTAGGTCTTCCGGCGCGCGAAAGCAAGTCGGGAACTGATCCCAGATCGTGGATTGCGGGTTGCGGAACGTCAGAACTCGAAGACGCTTCCGGCGCCGACCTCGTGGTATGCCTCGGGGAAGCGTTCGGCGAAGTCCTTGCGGAACTGCGTGCAGTGGCAGGGCGCCAGGAAGGCGATGCCCCGCACGGCCTCGAAGCCCCGCCAGCCGTGAAAGCCGCCGAGCACCCCGTAGACGGGGCCATCCTGGATCGCATACAGCAGGGCGTCCACCCCGGGATGGGCGCAGCCGGTGAGCAGGACCAGCCCGTGCTCGGTCTCGAGCCATGCGGCCTGCTCGGGGATCTGGGTGCCGACCGGGCCGGTGGTGTGCACGCCGGGCCCGATCTGCCGTGGGCCGGTGACCTCCTCGACGCGCGCCGGTCCCGCCGCCTCCCTGGCCTCCGGCCCGAAGGAGGGGAGCAGGTAGACGGCCTCGACGCCGCCGGCTGCGGTCACGTAACCGAGCCCCCCGGTGTGGTCCCAGTGGTCGTGGGAGATCAGCACCTTCTGCACGGCGCAGGGATCGACGTCGGCCCGGTTCATGTTGTGGGCCAGGGCGTCGGGATCGGCGCCGGTGTCGAAGAGCACCGTCTCCTCGCCGGCGATCAGGCAGGCGAACCCCCAGTCCGCCCGGTAGCCGGCGAGCGCCTCGTTGTTGTAGAGGACCGTGACCTTCATCGCCCCTCCCCGCCGCTGCGGCGGGGCTCCCAGCTTCCGGCGCTCAGTCTACCCGGCCGCAGCGGAAGTGTAAAGCTACAGGCCGCCGGGCGCGCCCTTGCATTCCCGCGCGCCATGGCGTAGGACTGTCCCTCGCCGCACGCACCGACAGGGATAAGGGTCTGAGCTTGGCGAAGTGGGCCGTCACCAGGGATGGGGCGCTGCCTGAGAGCGCGGAGCTGGCCGGGCTCGTGAGAGCGCGGAGCCGCCGGCCGTTCCCGCCGGCGGCCGACCGGGAGGCATGGCAGGCGGTGGCGGAGCGCCCCCATGTGCACGCGGCCGACCTCACCGCGCGCGCCGAGGAGGCCGCCGCGCAGGGACCACCGCCGCTGCGGGCGACGGACTACCTGAGCTTCTTCCGCACGGGGCGGCGCGACGCCCACGCCGGCCCCGCCCGTGCGCGCAACGCCGCCCTCGCCGCCCTGACGGCCGCCGAGTGCCTGGAAGGGCGGGGCCGCTTCCTCGACCCGCTGCTCGACCTCTCCTGGGCGATCTGCGAGGAGACCTCGTGGGTCATGCCGCCGCACCTGCCCTTTGACGGCGTGCACGTGCTGCCCGACGTGGAATCGCCCGTCGTGGACCTGCGCGTGGCCGGTGTTGGCCGCCAGCTCGGCGAGATGCTCGGCGCGCACGGGGCCGCGATGGACGCGGTGACACCGGTGTGGCGGCGGCGCGTGCAGCACGAGTTGCGCCGCCAGGTCGTCGAGCCCTACCTGGCGGGCGGCATCGGCTGGATGACCGGCGCGAGCAACTGGAACGCTGTCTGCACGGCCGGGGCCGTCGCCGCCGCGCTGCTCGGCGGCTTCCCCGTCGAGACGCAGGCGCGGGCGCTTCGAGAGGCCCTGGGGTCGGCGCAGCACTTCCTGCGCGGCTTCACCGAAGACGGCGGCAGCAGCGAGGGGCCCGGCTACTGGGCCTACGGCGTGGGCAACTACTGCGCGCTCGCCTACTACGTGCATTGCGCCACCGGGGGCGAAGTGGACATGCTGGCGGATCCGATCGTGCCGCGCCTGCTCGCCTACCCCGCCGGCATGGTCCTGAGCGGCCGGAAGGTGGCCAACTTCGCCGACTGCCCGCCGGAGGTCTCCTTTCGGAGCGGGCCGGTCGCCTGGGCCGCCGAACGGGCCGGTGTGCCGCCGATGGTCGCGCTCGCCGCCCGCGGCGCCGGGCATGCGCCGAGGCGCGGCTCGGTGCTCGATGTTTGGCTGGCGCCCGAGCCGGGCAAGTTCGCGCCGCCGGCCGAGGCGTTCCTGCCGGAGCTGCAAGTGATGGTGGCCCGCACGGCGGGCGAGGAGGGCGAGCAGCTCGTCCTGGCCGCCAAGGGCGGGCACAACGGCGAGATCCACAACCACAACGACGTCGGCGCCTTCATCGTCCACTGGCGCGGCGAGTCCCTCATCTGCGACCTCGGCGCGCCCGAGTACGTCAAGGACCTGTTCAGTGCCCGCCGCTACGAGCTTCTCGGCACCGGGTCGCGCGATCACGACGTGCCGCTGGTCAACGGCGTCGAGCAGGGCGCCGGGGAGGAGTTCCGCGCCAGCGGCTTCGCGCGGGTCGAGTCCGGCGCCTCGGTCGGGGTCGCGATGGAACTGAGCGGCGCCTATCCGCCGGAGGCCGGGCTGCGGTCGCTGCGCCGGCGCCTTGTGTTGCGGCGGGGGGCGCCTGGCCGCGTCGAGCTGGTCGACGAGGTGGAGTTCAGCGGCGAGGGCCGTCGCTACGAGCTGCCGCTCCACAGCGAGGCGCGGTTCGAGGCGGCGGGGGAGGGCGCCGTCGCGGCGGGGGGGTTCCGCATCGAGTGGGACCCGTCCGTCGTTGAGGCGCGCCTGGAGGAGATCGAGCACGAGGACAGGCGGCTCGGGGAGCGCTTCGGCGGCGCGATCCCGCGCTGCACGCTGCGGCTGAAAGGGACGCCCGAGCGGGCGACCGTGCGCCTGCTTTTCACCCCGCGCGCATGAGGGGACAAGAGCACGAAGGGACGCCGGGCCATGGGCAAGACGAACATACTGCTGATCCATTCCGACCAGCACCGCTACGACTGCGTGGGCGCGAACGGGCACCCCCTGCTGCCCACGCCGCACCTGGACCGCCTGGCGGGCGAGGGCCTCAACTTCACCCACGCCTTCTGCCCGATCCCGCTCTGCATGCCGACGCGGGCCTCGATGCTCTGTGGCCAGTGGCCGGCCGAGCACCTCCAGATAGCGAACGCCGACAGCGAGGCCCCGCGCACGTTCCGCCGGGAGCTGCCCGTCTTCAGCCGCCTGCTGGCCGAGGAGGGCTACTGGCTCGGCTACGTGGGCAAGTGGCACGTGGACTTCGAGCGCGAGCCGACCGAGTTCGGCTTCCACCGCTACGTGCCCAACGGGCAGTACGGCAAGTGGCGCGAAGCGCAGGGCCTGCCGCCCGCGCCGCGCACCAACAAATGGTTCGGCGAGCTGGACCCGCACGTCGCGCCGCAGCAGTCGCGCCTGGCCTGGGGGGCCGACCGCACGATCCAGATGCTCCGGGAGCGCGCCGAGGCCGACGAGCCGTTCTTCCTGCGCTGGGACCCGAGCGAGCCGCACCTGCCGAACCTCGTGCCCGAGCCCTACTCCTCCATGTATCCCCCCGAGGAGATTCCGCCCTGGCCGAGCTTCGAGGAGAACTTCGAGGGCAAGCCCTACGTCCAGGCCCAGCAGTTGCGCACCTGGCGCATCGAGGGATGGACGTGGGAGGACTGGGCGCCGATCGTGAGCCGCTACCTGGCCGAGATCAGCCTGCTCGACGCGCAGGTCGGGCGGCTGGTGAAGGCGCTCGACCGCCTCGGGCTCGCCGAGAGCACGCTGGTGATCTACACCAGCGACCACGGCGACATGTGCGGCGGCCACCGGATGATCGACAAGCACTTCATCATGTACGACGATGCGGTGCGCGTGCCGATGATCGCGCGCTGGCCGGGGGTGATCGAGCCGGGCCGGGCGTGCGACGCCTTCCTCGCCAGCTCGGTCGACCTGGCGAGCACGTTCTGCGAGCTGGCCGGCGTCGAGCCGCCCGATACGTTCCGCGGGCTCAGCCTCGTGCCGATGCTGCGGGGCGCGCGCAGCAACGGCCGCACGGACATCTTCTCCAGCTACCACGGCAACCAGTTCGGCCTCTACAGCCAGCGCATGGTGCGCGGGCGCCGATGGAAATACGTCTGGAACGCCACAGCCGAAGACGAGCTCTACGAGCTGGAGACCGACCCCGCCGAGCTGCATAACCGCGCGGGCGACCTGGACTGCGCCGGCGAGCTGACCCACCTGCGGGAACGGCTCGTCGAGTGGATGGAGGAGACGAACGACCGGCTGCTCAACCAGTGGACCCGCCCCCAGCTCCTGGACGGGCTGACCTGGTGAGCGCAGAGGGGCAGAGTCCGACGGACGAGCGACGGCCGTCGGTGGCATGGCTGACGGGTGTCTCGTGGGCCTCGCTGCTGCTGTTCGCCGGGGCGGCGGCGCTGGTCTCGGTGACGCTGAAGGACCTGGCGGCGGACTTCGGGATCGGCTTTGCGCTGCGGGGCCTGCTCGCGTGGTCGCGCTCGCTGGTGCTGGCCGCCTCGGCGCTGACGATGGGCTTGCTGGCGGACCGCTTCGGCAAGCGCCGGCTGCTCACCGGGGGCATGTGCCTGGTGGCGGCGGCGCTGTTGTGGATCGGCCGCGCGGCCACCTACCCCTCGCTGCTCGGCGCGATGATGCTGCTCGGGGTCGGCATGGGCTCGATCGACGCGCTGGTCAGCCCGCTGGTCGCCGACCTCCATCCCCGCAACGTTGCCGGGCAGATGCACGTGCTGCACGGCTTCTTCCCGGCCGGCATCCTGCTCTTCTCCTGGGCGGTCGGGGCGGCGCTGGACCGGGGACTCGACTGGCGCGTGCCCTTCATGTTCGCCGCCGCCCCCGTGCTGGCCGGCGGGCTCGCGTTCGCGGCGGGCCGCTACCCCACGCCGGCGCGCCGCTGCGGCGCCGGGCCGCTCTCCGCCCGCGCCATCCTGCGCAACCGTACCTTCTGGTTGCTGTCCCTGGCGATGGCGCTGACGGCCGGCTCGGAGGGGGGCCTGATCTTCTGGACGCCGAATTTCGTGCAGGTCGAATACGGCGCCTCGGCGGGGGTCGGGGCCGGGGCGCTCGTCGCCTTCAGCCTGGCCATGGCGGCGGGGCGGTTCGGCGCGGGGGCCGCCTCGCGGGCGATGCCGGTGGGGCGGATGATGGTGGCGGTCGCCTTCGTCGGCGCCGGCGCCACCGCGGCGCTGGCGCTGGTGGACCGGCTGCCCGTCACCGTGGCGATGCTCGCGCTGGCCGGGCTCTGCCTGGCGTGCTTCTGGCCGGGCGTGCTGACGCTGGCGGTCAGCCGCATCGCGGCCGGCTCGGCGACGCTGCTCTCGATGCTCGCCGTGGCGGGGATCATCGGGTTCGGCGCCGTCCCGTTCGCCGTCGGCGTGCTCGCGGAGCGGTTCGGCCTGCGGGTCGGCCTCCTGCTGGTGCCGCTCGCGCTGGCGGCTTCGGGGGCGGTGCTGGTCGCCGTGTTCCGGGTCTCAGAGGCCGCCCCGCCGCCCGTGCATTGAGGGCCAGGGCGCTTTCTGTTAGATTCGAGTGCCGGCGCGCCCGTAGCTCAGGGGATAGAGCAGCGGACTTCTAATCCGCCGGTCGAGGGTTCGAATCCTTCCGGGCGCGCCAGACCGCGATCACCCGCCCGCTCAGAGTTCCGGGGCGCGGGGGAACTCGATCGGCGTGCGGTGCACGTGGTTCACGAGCACGGTGAAGGCCAGCCGCGCGATCATGGCGCAGACCTCTACCGCCTCGGCGTCGCCGTAGCCCGCCGCGCGGAACGCTTCCAGCTCTTCATCGCTCACGTTGCCGTGCTTTTCGAGGACGGCGCCGGTGAACTCGACCAGGGCGCGACGGCGCTCGTCGTCGGCCGTGCCCCGGCGGATGGCGATCATCTCCTCCTCAGGCAGCCCCGCCGCCCGGCCCATCAGCGTGTGGGCCGCCAGGCAGTAGTCGCAGCCGTAGAACTGGCTGACGACGAGCGCCACCACCTCCCGCTCGGACCGGCTCAGGGCGGTGTCGGAGAGCGGCTCGCTCAGGGCGAGGTAGGCCCGCGTGGCCGCCGGGCTGTTGGCCATGGCCTTGAAGATGTCGGCGACCTTGCCGTACTTCTTCTCGATGAGGTTCAGGACCTCCTTCTGCTCATCTTCGGCCGTTTCCGCCTCGACGACGTTCAGGCGCGGCATGCAGCGCCCTCCCTGTGGATGAAGTGACAGCGGGTGCCCCCATTCCCCTCATCCATCGTAGGGCGCCTCACAGTGTGTGTCAAAGAACGCCCATCGCGTTGACTTGCGGCCCCGACGCCCAGCCGCTACCATTGCGCAGACTCCGCGCACCGCCGCTCGCCGATCCCGCACGTCCGGTCCGCCGGGGCAATTCGAAGGAGGGGACAATGGACTACGAGGCGTTTGTCGAGGAGCAGGTCGCCCGGATCCGCGAGTCCGTCGGCGACGCCATCGCCATCAACGCCCTCAGCGGCGGGGTGGACAGCTCGGTCGTCACCGTGCTGGCCCACCGCGCGCTCGGCGATCAGCTCAAGACCTTCTTCATCGACAACGCCCTGATGCGCGAGGGCGAGCCGGAGCGCGTGGTCGGCGCGTTCGCCGAGATGGGCATCCCCGTGGAGCTGATCGACGCGCGGCGGGAGTTCCTCGACGCCCTGGCCGGCCTGACCGATCCCGAGCAGAAGCGGCAGGCGATCACCGACACCTTCTACGCGGACGTCTTCGGGCGGCTGGTGCGGCAGAGCGGCGCCCGGTTCCTGCTGCACGGCACGATCCTGACCGACGTGGAGGAGACGGTCGCCGGCATCAAGCGCCAGCACAACATCCTGGCCCAGGTCGGCATCGACCCGGAGGAGGCGTACGGCTACGCCGTGCTGGAGCCGCTGGTGACGCTGCGCAAGGACGGCGTGCGCGAGGTGGCGCGCGTGCTCGGCCTGCCGGCGGAGATGACCGAGCGGATTCCGTTCCCCGGCCCGGCCCTCGCCGCCCGCATCGTGGGCGAGGTGACCGAGACGCGGCTGGAGACGGTGCGCGCCGCCACGGCCATCGTCGAGGAGGAGCTGGCCGAAAGCCGCGCCTTCCAGTACATGGCCGTGCTCCTCAACGATCGCGCCACGGGCATCCGCACCGGTCGGCGCGAGTTCGGCCAGATCATCGTCGTGCGCTGCATCGAGAGTGTCGACGCCCGCACGGCCACCGCCACCCGCCTGGGCTGGGAGGTGCTGGAGCGGATCTGCGAGCGCATCACCGGCGAGGTCCCCGGCGTCAATCGCTGCCTCTACGACCTGACCCCCAAGCCGCCGGCGACCGTCGAGTACGTCTGACCGGCCAAGGGAGCGCGCATGGAAGGCTATCTGCTGCTGGCGGACGGAACGCGACTGGACGGAGAGCTGAAGGGCGCCCCGCAGGCGGCCGTCGGCCGGCTGGTGGCCAACACGGCCGTGGTCGGGTTCCAGGAGATGACCACCGACCCGGCCTACCGGGGCGCCGTGCTCGCCTTCACCTATCCCGAGGTCGGCAGCGTCGGCGTGACCGGCGCCTTCAACGAATCGGACCGGGTCCAGGTCGCCGCGCTCGTGGTGAAGGTGCTCAGCGAGTTCCGCAGCCACTACCGGGCCGAGCGTGACCTGGAGGAGGCACTCCGGGAACAGGGCGTGCCCTGCCTGTGCGGCGTGGACACGCGGGGCGTCGCCGTGCACCTGCGCGAGCACGGCGAGATGGCGGCCGCCGTGGCGCCGGCCGAGGCCGATCCCGACGAGCTGCGCGAGCGCCTGGCCGCGTTCGAGCCGCTCGGCCCACCGCCGGCCGAGGCCGCCGGCGCCGAGGGAAACGGCCCGCAGGTGGCGGTCGTGGACCTGGGGATCCGCCGCTCCGACCTGGCGCAGCTCCGGGCCGTCTGCCGGCCGGCGAGGTTCCCGTGGAGTTCGTCCGCCGATGATGTGCTGGCGGCGGGGCCGGCCGGGGTGGTCCTCTCCGACGGCCCGGCGCTCTCCGTTCCCCCGCAGGAGGCGGTCGAGCTGGTGCGGGGCCTGCTCGGGCGGGCGCCGGTGCTCGCCTTCGGGCTGGGCCACGTCGCGCTCGGGATGGGGCTCGGCTGCGCGCCGACCTTCCTGGGGCGCGGCCACCACGGCGCCAACTACCCCGTGCGGGACCTGGCGAGCGGCCGCGCCGAGGTGACGGCGCAGCGCCACAGCGTGGCGCTGGACCGCGCCGGCGTGGAGGCGAGCGACGGGGCGGAGCTGCTCTGCGAGAACATCAACGACGGCACGGTCGAGGGCATCCGCTCGGCGGACGGCTCGGCGGTGGGGATCCAGTGGCTGCCGGCCGTGCCCCGGCCGGGGCTGGTCAACGCGCGGATCCGCGCGTTCATCGAGGGCCTGGCGGCCGAGTGAGCCGCCGCGCCGGGCACGCACTACTACAGACAGGGACGGCGGCGCCACATGCCGAAACGAACCGACATCCGGAAGGTGCTGATGATCGGCAGCGGGCCGGTCATCATCGGGCAGGCCTGCGAGTTCGACTACAGCGGCAGCCAGGCCTGCAAGGCCCT
>CAYSWA010000045.1:0-18817 GCA_964434535.1 uncultured candidatus Brocadiaceae bacterium
CGTAGATGTAGCCGAAGACCTCCTCGGGCGTCACCTCGCGGCCGTATGCCTCCCCCAGCGCCGGGAGCAGGTCGGCCGGCAGATTCGGCTCGCGGGCGCCGACTGCGCCCCCGGGGCCGTATAGCGGCAGAACGTATCCACGCTCGCGCGTCCTGTTGGAGACCATGCAGTCATCTGTCAGCCCGTCGCTCACGAGGGCATGTTGCCATGTGGCTGAGGAAAGCTGGCGGCACGTGATCAACGCCACGTTGTCCCCCGGCAGCATGTGGCGCATGACTTCCTGGCGGTCCCGTTCGATCAGCGCCGGATGGTAGAGGAGCCAGCGCCGGTCGAAGGGCCGGTAGAGGCAACGCACGATCTTGTCTCGCCAGCCATCGTCAGCGCGCAGGACGGAGCGGGCCTCGGCCAAGCTCCAGTGCTTCTTGTCCCTCAGCTTGAACGCCCGGCGCACAACCTCGTCGGGCATGTTCGGGTCCAGGAACTGGCGGATGCGCCGCTCCAGCGCCTCCCGGGCGAAGTCGGTCACGAAGGCGTCGCGCGAAGTGACGATGCCCACGCCATGCAGGGGGAACAGGTCGGTGACGCTGGCGAACTGGTTGTAGCGCTCCAGGGCGGCCTCGTCGCGGGGGACGAAGAGGTAGAAGGCCTCGCGCGCGCTCGCCTCTTCCCAGTCGGTGGAGCCGACGTCGTGGGCCTCCAGCCAGCGACGTTTGCGGTCGCGGGAGCCCCACAGCTCGGCGTGGCGCACGTCGGCCTGGCCCTCGCCCTCGCCGCGCTTGACGAAGAAGGCGATCGCCACGCCCTGGCGGATGTCGAAGACGTTCTCGTCCGGCGAGCCGTCGGGGCAGCGCTCCCTTTTGAGCGAGCTGCCGTGCAGGTCGAGGACGTGGATCTGGTCGAAGGTCCGCATCAGGCTCCAACGCATCCCGCGGAAGGTCGGGTTGTCGAGGTAGGAGTGGTTGGTGATCATGCCGACGACGCCGCGCCCGGCCTGCTCGATCTTCCACTGGGCGAAGCGCAGGAACTTGACGTAGTCGTCCTGGAGCCACTTGGGGTTGCGCTCGCCGAGCGGCTGGCCGTCGACCTGGCGGTAGTCGGCGATCTTGCCGGTGATCCACTCGCCCTTGTTGGCGGAGTGGCCGCTGTAGGGCGGATTGCCGAGGACGACCAGGATCGGCTCCTGGCGCTTGACCTGTCCGGCGAGGCGGCTCTCCTCGGCGAGGCTCGCCATGCCGGGCAGCTCGGTCTGCTCCAGTTCGGCCATCTCCAGCGTGTTGGTCAGGTAGAAGGGGAGCCGCTCGTCCTCCTCCAGGCGGTGGCCCATCTCCTCCAGGAGGAAGCCCATCTTCAGGTGCCCCACGGCGTAGGGGGCCATCATCAGCTCGAAGGCGTAGAAGTGCTCCAGGACGTGTTCGCGGATGAACTGCTCGATGCCGCCGCCGCCGTACTTCCGGCGCTCCTCGACGGCCTGTCGGCAGGCGCGGGCGACGAAGGTCATGGTGCCGGCGGCGGGGTCGAGCAGTGTGACGGCGGGGTCGGCCAGGCCGTCGGCCATCCCGAACTCGGCTTTCAGGATGGCGTGGAGGCTCCGCACGATGTAGCCGACGACCTCTTCGGGAGTGTAGTATACGCCGCGCCGCTCGCGCTCGGCGGGGTCGTATTCGGCGAGGAAGGTCTCGTAGAAGTGGACGACGGGGTCGGCGCCCTTGCCCTCGCGGTAGTAGCGGTCCAGCAGGGCGCCGGCGTCGGTGACGGCGAGGACGTGGGCGATGTCGTCCACGATCCACTCCACCTGGTCGGGGAGTTTACCCAGGGAGATGAAGCGGAACACGTCGCGCAGGATGCCGATGGTGTGGGGTATGTTGTCGAAGGCGGAGCGGCGGCTGAAGCCGTCGCGGGCGCGGGTGCGGGCGGCGAAGAGGCCGTAGGTGACGGTCTGGGCGTAGAGGTCGGCGAACTGGTCGGGGTCGAGGTGCCCCATCAGGTACTTCTGGAAGGCGTGGTAGAAGCCCAGGAGGGTCCCACGGCCTTCATCGGTCTCGCGGGCGAGCTGCTCGGCGAGCAGGTCGCGCAGGAAGCGGGTGCGCTTGGCCAGCTCGACGGCGAGCCGCTCGGCGGTCTTGATGGCGGGCACGGAGAAGCCGAGGAACTCCTCCAGCAGCCGGGCCGTCCCCTCGGCGTCGTCTGGTGGCGGCGGCGCGCCGAGGGCGTCGAGGGTGTAGACGCGCCCGGCGATGGCGCGGTCCACGAGCGCGCCGTCGCGGTAGAGGCGGAACTCGCCGAAGTCGGTCAGGATCAGGTTGGGGAACGTGTCGCGGTAGCGACGAAGCTGCGCTGACTGCTCGACGAGGTCCAGGTTCTCGCCGAGGCGCTTGGCTTCGACGTAGCCGGTGATGCGATCGCGACCGTTCCAGACGCGGAAGTCGGGGTTGCCCGCCTCGGTCTGCTTGGGCAGAGCGGTGACGTGCAGGTCGGCGTGGCCGGCCTGGCGCGCCCAGCCTTCCAGGAAGTCCGAGAGGGCGCCGTAATAGCTCGGTTCGGTGGCGTCGCCGCGCGAGGCGAGCGCGTGGAGCGAGCGGAAGTAGTCCTTCAGGTGCGCCTTGATCTGCATGGGGCTACATTAGACGGGGCGCCCGGCGCGGAATCAAGGGCTGGGGGCACGGCGGGACGGCACGGCATGGGTCATATAGGTCATATGGGACGTATCACTGGCCCTCGGGCCGGCGGCGGTCGGCGCGGCGGGCGGCATAGAGGCGCTCGGTGAAGCCTCCCTCGGCGAGGAAACGCTCCTCCAGGCGGCGCAGTTGCCGGTCCAGCAGGTAGCCGGCCTGGTGGATCAGGCAGATGGCGGCGTTGGCGGCGACCTCCGGTGAGGCGCGCTCGATATGGGACCTATAGGTCTCATAGGACCTATCGGGGGCGTAGGCCAGCTTGCGCACGGCGCGGGCCTGGGGGTGGTCCTTGCCCCAGCGGGGCAGGCCGCGGGTGCGCAGGAAGTCCTCGTAGTCCAGCAGCAGCTCCTCCAGGCTGGCGCGGGCGACGCCGAGCAGCTTCAGCTCGCCCTTGCGCGAGGTGCCCGAGCCCATGCTGCCCTCGGCGATGTTCTGCTTGCCGCTGCGGGCCGCCTGGGCCATCTGGTCGCGGGTGCGGGAGCGCGTCGGCACGAACCGCTCGCAGAAGGCGACCGTGGCGTCATAGACGATCTCGGCCGCCTGGTAGGACTTCAGCTCGCGGTAGCCGCCGTGGGGGGCGATGGGGCGGGGCGGGTCAGGATTGGGCATGGGGGCTGCCTCCGGCTATAAGTCGTATAAGTCATATAGGACCTATGGCCGGCCGTCAAGGCCGGCCCCCCCTCACAGCAGGTTCAGGCCGAGGTCGCGGGCGCAGTCGCGCACCTGGGCCCACTCCTCGCCGGTGACGGGGCGGGCGATCTCGACCTGCTCGTGCGCGCGGTGCAGGGGGCGGTACTGCGCCATCACGTTCACGTGGGCGGCGGGGGAGACCTGCTCGGCCAGGAAGCGCATCACGGCCTTGCCGTCCTCGACGCCGCCGGGCATCACCAGGTGGCGCACGAGCAGGCCGCCGGTGGCCACGCCGCCCTCGATGCGGAGGTCGCCGACCTGGCGCTGCATCTCGACCAGCGCCGCCCGGAGGCGCTGGGGGTAGTCGCGGGCGCCGGCGTAGCGCTCGGCGCGGCGGGGGTCCAGGAACTTGGCGTCGGGCATGTAGAGCTGCACCGTGCCCTCCAGCAGGCGGAGGGTCTCGACCATCTCGTAGCCGCCGCAGTTGTAGACGACGGGCACGGTGAGCCCGTCGAGGCGGGCGCGGCGCACGGCGTCGATCAGCCAGGGGGTGACGTGGGTGGGTGTGACGAGGTTGACGTTCTCGCAGCCGCACCGCTCCAGGGCGAGCATGGCGGCGGCGATCGCCTGGGGTGAGGAGGTCCGCCCGGCCAGGCCGTGGCTGATGTCCCGGTTCTGGCAGAAGGTGCAGAGCATGTTGCAGCCGGACAGGAAGATGGTGCCGGAGCCGCCGCGCCCGACCAGGGGCGGCTCCTCGCCGTAGTGGGGCGCGGCGCTGGCGACGACGGGCTCGGCGCCGATGCGGCAGTAGCCCCGCTCGCCGGCGGTGCGGTCCACCCGGCAGAGGCGGGGGCAGACGGTGCAGGGGTTGGTCAGGGCGTAGGCGGCGCGGACCTGCTCTTCGGTGGGCATGGCTGGCGCGGACGGCATGGGCGGCCGGTTCGTTTGGACTGAGGGCGTCCCGTTCACTATAATGCAGCCATCGCATCCGGGCAAAGCTGGCGCGCGCCATCGGGGGGAAGGCACATGGCGGAGGAACCGAGGAGCTTCGAGGAGGACCTGGCGCGGCTGGAGGAGATCGTGGGGCGCCTGGAGGAGGGCAACCTGCCCCTGGAGGAGTCCCTGCGGCTCTACGAGGAGGGCATCGGCGCTTACCGCCGCTGCCAGGAGATGCTGGAGCGGGCCGAGCTGAAGGTGACCCGGCTTGTCGAGACGCTGGAGGGCGAGCTGAAGGAAGAGCCCTTTGAGCCGCCCGCCGAGTGATGCCCCCGCCGGAGGCCCGAACGGTCAGAGCGATGAAGAAGGTCGTCATCGTCGGTAACAAGGCGAAGGAGGCCGTCCAGGAGGCCGTCGAGCGGATCGAGCCCTACTTGGCCGAGCAGGTCGAGGTGCGGGTGGACCTGGAGATGGAAGACGAAGAGTCGGCGGCGGGGGCCGACTTCGCGCTGGTGCTCGGGGGCGACGGGACGGTGCTGCGGGCGGCGCGGGCGCTCGGGCCGGCGGGCGTGCCCCTGCTGGGGGTCAACGTCGGCAAGTTCGGCTTCCTGACCGAGACCACGGCGGATGAGCTGCGCGAGGTCGTCGGCGAGGTGCTGGAGGGCCGCTTCGAGGTCGCCGAGCGCATGATGCTGCGCTGCGTGCTGGAGCGCGAGGGCGGGGCGGCCGTCGACACGGTGGGCCTCAACGACGCGGTGGTCGGGCGCACGTCGCTTTCGCGCATCATCACCATCGAGCTGAGCGTGGACGACGAGCCGGTGACCACCTACCGGGCCGACGGGCTGATCGTCTCGACGCCGGTCGGCTCGACGGCGCACAGCCTGGCGGCGGGGGGGCCGATCCTGCGCCCGGAGATGGAGGCGCTGATCGTCACCCCGATCTGCCCGCACACGCTGAGCAACCGGCCGCTGGTGCTGCCGGCGGGGATGAAGGTGACGCTGGCGGCGCGCAACTGGTCGGAGCCGCCGGCGCTGACCGTCGACGGGCAGGTGCACGAAGAGCTGCGGGAGGACGACGTGATCCGCGTTGAACGGGCGCAGGAGCCGCTGCGGCTGATCCAGACGGGGCGGAACCGCTTCTTCGCCACGCTGCGCAACAAGCTCGACTGGCGGGGGCAGCCGCGATATGTCCGGTAGGCGCATCGAAGTGGTGGTGCTGGAGCACCTGTGCAAGGGCTGCGGCCTCTGCGTGGAGGTCTGCGAGCACGGGAAGCTCTTCATCAACCCCCGTGCGAACCAGCGGGGCATCCAGACCGCCGGCGTCGAGCCGGGGGTGGAGTGCACGGGCTGCCTGAAGTGCGCCACGATCTGCCCCGACGCCGCGATCGAGATCACCCGGTTCGACGAGCCGGCGCCCGCCCGAGGAGGCGGGTCGGAACACGAGGCCGAGGGCTGACATATGCCAACTGAGCGGGCGTGCCGATGAGCGCCGTGACAGAGACCGGCCGGAGGGTGCTGATCTCCGGCAACGAGGCGGCCGGCGAGGGGGCGATACGCGCCGGCTGCGCCTTCTACGCCGGCTACCCCATCACGCCGCAGAACGAGCTGACGGCCTACATGGCCGTGCAGATGCCCGAGCGGGGGGGCATCTTCGTGCAGGCCGAAAGCGAGCTGGCCGCCATCAACATGGTCTACGGGGCGAGCGCCGGCGGCGCCCGGGCGATGACCTCCTCCAGCAGCCCCGGCGTCAGCCTGAAGCAGGAGGGCATATCCTACATCGCCGGCAGCGAGCTGCCCGCCGTCATCGTCAACGTGCAACGGGGCGGCCCCGGGCTGGGCAACATATCGCCGGCCCAGGGCGACTACTACCAGGCCACCCGCGGGGGCGGGCACGGCGACTACCGCTGCATCGTGCTGGCGCCGGCCGGCGTGCAGGAGATGGCCGACCTGACCTACCTGGCCTTCGACCTGGCCGACCGCTACCGCATGCCCGCCGTGGTGCTGAGCGACGGGATGGTGGGGCAGATGATGGAAGCGGTCAGCTTCGAGCACCTGCGCCCGCCCGAGCCGCCGGCCAGGCCGTGGGCGCTGACCGGCGAGGCGGGGCGGGAGCGGAACCTGGTAGCCTCCTTCCGCCTCCAGCCGGAAGACCTGGAGGAGCTGAACCTGCGCATGATGGCCCGCTACGAGGAGATACGCCAGAGCGAGGTCCGCTGCGAGCTGTACGGCCCCGAGGACGCCGACGTGCTGCTGGTCGCCTACGGGACCTGCGCCCGCATATGCCGCCAGATCGTGGAGCGGCCCCCGCGGGAGCTGCCCGCCCGCGCGGCCCTGCTGCGGCCGATCACGCTCTGGCCCTTCCCCGAGCGCAAGCTGGCCGAGCTGGCCGGGCGCGTGCGCGGCATGCTGGCCGTGGAGCTGAGCGCGGGGCAGATGGTGGACGACGTGCGGCTCGCCGTCGGCGGGCGCTGCCCGGTGGAGCTGTTCGGTCGCCTGGGGGGCCAGGTGCCGACCATGGACGAGATCATCGACAGGATCGAGGCGGCCTTCGCCTGAGCGGAGGCCCGCCCCGGAGGACGCGGATGAAGACGGCACAGACGCAGCAGGCGGCGGGCACGGCGCTCTACAGACGACCGGCGCCGCTCTGCCCGGTCTGGACGCACTACTGCCCCGGCTGCGGGCACGGGACGATGCACCGGCTGCTGGCCGAGGTGCTCGACGAGATGGGCCTCACCGAGCGGACCATCGGCGTGGCGCCGGTCGGCTGCGCCGTGGTCGCCTACGACTACATCGACATCGACTGGAGCGAGGCCGCCCACGGCCGCCCGCCGGCCGTGGCCACCGGGCTCAAACGCATCCACCCCGACCGGCTCGTCTTCACCTACCAGGGCGACGGCGACCTGGCCTCGATCGGGATGGCCGAGACGATCCACGCGGCCAACCGGGGCGAGAACTTCACCGTGATCTTCATCAACAACTCGATCTACGGCATGACCGGCGGCCAGATGGCGCCGACCACCCTGGTGGGCCAGCGCAGCGCCACCACGCCCCACGGGCGCGACCCGGCCGAGACGGGCCATCCGATCCGCGTCTGCGAGCTGCTCAACCAGCTCGAAGCGCCGGCCCTGCTGGCGCGCTCGACGGTGGCCACGCCCCGGCGCGTGCGCGAGACCAAAAGCCTGCTGAAGAAGGCGTTCTGCTACCAGCGCGAGGGGCTCGGCTTCACGCTGCTGGAGGTGCTCTCGGGCTGTCCCACCTACTGGCGCATGAGCCCGTCGGCGGCGAACCGCTACATCGAAGAGACCGTGAGCCAGACCTTCCCCATCGGCGTGATCCGGGACGTGAAGGCGAAGGAGAGCGGGCAGTAGATGGCCGAGCGGCAAGACAGCACGCCCGCCGAGGCCCCCGCCGGCGAGCACCGGCTCATCGCCGCCGGCTCGGGCGGCCAGGGTGTGCTCACCTTCTGCAAGCTGCTCTGCACGGCCGCCGTCGCCGAGGGACGCAGCGTCACCTACCTGCCCTCCTACGGCCCCGAGGTGCGCAGCGGCACGGCGCGCTGCCGGGTGGTGATCAGCCCGGCGCAGATCTACAGCCCCCTGGTCGAACGCCCCGACTCGCTGGTGATCCTGAACCAGATGTCCTTCGACCGCTTCGCCGAGGTCATCAAGCCCGGCGGGCTGATGGTGCTGAACGCCTCCCTGATCGACGAGCAGGAAGGGGCCGAGGCGGACGCGCGCGTGCTGTGCCTGCCCGCCACGCAGATGGCCGTCGAGATGGGCGAGATACGCGTGGCCAACGTCATCATGCTCGGCGCCTACGTGCGGGCCGCCGGGCTGGTGGGGGAAGATGCCTGCCGTCGGGCGCTGCGCGAGCTGATGGGCGGGCGCAAGGCGGAGCTGCTCGCGCTGAATCAGCAGGCGCTGAAGCGGGGCATGGCGCTGGCCGAAGCCGCCGGATAGCCCGCCATCACTCCAGAGCGAACAGGTCCCGCGCCGCCTCCAGAACGGCCCCGACCGACGGCCACGTTCCCGCCTTGCCCGCCACGACGCGCACGGCCGGTCCGAGCGGCGCCCAGAGGGCCGGCTCGGTCGGCCCGAAGACGGCGACGGTCGGCGCCCCGAGCCCGGCCGATAGGTGGCTGACGCCGCTGTCGTTGCCCACACAGCCCGCGCAGAGGCTCAGCAGCGCAGCGAGCCGCCGCAGGCTCAGCCCGCGCGCCACGGCCACGGGCACCGCACCGGACAGCGCCGAGCGCAGTTCGGCCAGTGGGCCGCCGTCGGCCGGCCCCTCGATGAGCAGGGCCGGGCGGCCCATCCACTCGATCAGCCGGGCGAAGTGGTCCGGCGGCCAGCACTTGCGCCGGCCGCCGCTTCCCGGGTGGACCGCCACGGGGCGCGCGGCGGCGCCGAAACGCTCCTCCAGATGCGAGTGCGCCCACGTCTGCTCCGCCGGCGGGCCCGTCAGTCCCGGCGCGGGCAACTGGTCCGTCGAACGAACCGCCGGCGCCACGGCGCGAGCGAAGTGGACGGCGGCGTGCACGCCGCCCTCCGGGCGGACGGCGCGCGTGAGGACCGGCCCGGGGCAGAGCCGGCGCACGTTGGCGCAGAAGACGTCGTCGGGGTCCGCCGTGTAGACGACGGCGGCGTCGGCCTCCCCGAGCGCGCCGGTCGGGTCGGAGGACGCGTCGGGCGCAAACAGCGGCGTCAGCGTCGTCCCGTCGAACCGCACCAGGCGCAGCGGCAGGTCGATCAACGGAAGGATCTGCTCGGCCCATGCGGAGCCGACCAGCGTGAGCCGCGCCCCGGGCACGAGCCGCCGGACCAGCCCGAGGGCGGGCAGCACCAGCAGCGTGTCCCCCAGGCCGCCGACCCGAACGACGGCCAGGCGGGGGCGCGGGCTTGCCCCCAAGGCTTCTGCCAGCGCGGGATTCAGGCGGGCCATGGCGCTCAGTATACGCACGCGGACCTGACGGGCGCCACGGCCCTTCCGGCGTTCGTCGAACCATTTGCGCTGATCGTAAGCTGGCGGGCGGCGCGGGCCGGCCGGAGGGCCCGATCCCCACCCCTTTCTGGCCCCGATCACCCCCACAGCGCAGATGCCTCACACGCTCCTTTGCACTTGTGGCCTGCGCCCGATAGTGGTATACTGTTGTTGAAAGGACGCGCTCCCTTAGCGCCCTGCGGGCGGCATGGCATGGGGCCATGTGGGGCAGACTGAGTCTCGTTCCAAGACTCCGTAGTCCGGCAGGCGGGGGCCTTTGTAGGTTTCTTGTCCGGCCGGGGTGAGAACCTGTAGGCTCTGCTTTCCATCCCGAGGATTCCCTCCTCCCAGGCGGTAAGCGTCCAGCTTCCAGTGCTCTCCGGCAGCTTCGAGCGATACCTGTGCCTGCTCACCGATCAGCAAGCGTACAAGGTGGGGCGGCTTTCACGACTGTGAGCGCAGTACGCGCAATGATGCGCGTTCGCTCGCGGCAGAGCATCGTTTTCTGTGAGGTTACGCAATGGCCGAAGGAAAAGTGAAGTGGTTCAGCGACCAGAAGGGCTTTGGGTTCATTACGCCGGATGACGGCAGCAAGGACGTGTTCGTCCACCACAGCGCGATCCAGGGCGGTGGGTTCAAGTCCCTGTCCGAGAACGACGCCGTTCAGTACGACGTCGAGCAGGGCGAGAAAGGCCTGCGCGCCGCCAACGTTGTGAAGATCTAAAGCAGCGCTGGTCGCTGAGAAGTGAGTATGAGGCGCCGCCGTGTGGAGGGACACGGGGGCGCCTTTCTTTTTCCCGCAAGCTACGGCGAATCCGGCGAGTGCGAGCACTCCTGGGCGTCGACCGACTTCAAATCTCGTTTCGCCTCCGCTCGCTCACGCGCTGAGTCCCTGGCGATGTGAAACTACACAACTTTCTGGACTTGACTGAGGTTTCAGCCACTGGGAGCGGATCTGCCACGGCCTGCTGAAAGCAAGCGGCTTGCGCTGCGGCTGGAAGCCGGGGGGAGGGGGCTTCCCCGCTCGCGTCCGTGTGGCCAGAACGCCGTTTTGGCTTGACAGGCCGGGCGGCGCGGCTTAGAGTACGGGACTTGCCAGGAGCACGGCGCCGGCCCTCCTGCCGGCGCCTGTCGAGCGAGATCGGGGCGTGGCTCAGCCTGGTTTAGAGCGCCGCGTTCGGGACGCGGAGGTCGCCGGTTCGAATCCGGCCGCCCCGACCATCCTGCAAAACGAGCCCTTCGGCGAGCACGTCGAAGGGCTTTCTCCATATAGGGCAAAGACTTGCGCCTTCCAGGCGCCAGTTCAAACAGAGGATTTCGAGCACCTGGCGCTTCTCGGCCACATCTGCCGTATCCCACGTCTCCGCCAGGGTTTGTGATAGTTCAAACACCTTGACGGCGAGGTCGGCGTGCTCGCTCTGCTGGCGGCCCTGGGCCTCGATCTGCAACGTCAGCTTTGCCTCCCGGTCGCGCAGCTCACGGTGCTTGGCCGCGAAGGTCTCGCGGTCGATCTCGTCCAGAAGCCGCATGTCCAGCAGCCGGTCCTTCTGCCTCCTCACCTCGACGAGCTGCCGTTCGGTCCGCTCGTGGCGCTCGACCCCTGCCTTCTGGGTCCTCTTCGTCTTCGCCCGCAGCGCCTTGGCGATCCACCGCCGGACCTTCGCGTCTTCGATCTTCAGGCCCTGGAACATCTCCATCACCTGCTCGTCGAGGTCGGCCTCCGTCACGCGATCGCGCGGGTGGCCCTCGGCGGTGTAGCGTGTGCAGCGGTAATAGCGGTACTCCTTGGGCCCCGACTTGAGCTGCCTGGTCTTGACCTCGACGCAGATGGGCCGCCCGCAGTGGGCGCACTCGATCAGGCCGCTCCCGTAGACGCTCTCGTGGCTGGCGTAGGTCGCGTCGCCCAGCAGGACCTGCACCCGCTCGTACAGGCTCCGCTCCACCAGCGGCTCGTGCGTGCCGGGATGCCACTCTTCGTGCCAGCGCACCTCGCCGATGTAGGAACGGTCGCGCAGCATATCGTGCAGCTTGCTGCGCGGGAACCGCCGCCGCGACTTCGAGTAGAAGATGCCCTCCTCCTCCAGCGCATCGACCAGGCTGTCGAGCGTGTGGTTGTGGTAGGCGTAGAGCTCGAAGATGCGGCGGATGTGCGGCCCCTTCTCCGGGTCCACCTCGACCAGGCCGCGCCCGTCCACGCGGACGTTGCGGTAGCCGTATGGCGCGTGCCCGGGGAAGAGGCCGTTCTGCACGCGGCGGGCCATGCCTTCCTTGACCAGCTCGCTCTGAAGCTCGACCTGGAAGGCCGCCATGTTGGCCAGCGTGCGCCGGTGGAGTCGCCCGGCCGGACCGTCCCCGGTCTTCTGGGTGACGAAGATGCTGCGCAGGCCTTGCTCCTGCTCCAGCCGCTCCAGCTCCAGGTAGTCGAACAGGTTCCGGGCGGCGCGGTCGACCTTGTAGAAGAGCACGCCGTCGAGTTCGGGGGCGTGTTCGCGGGCGTATTCGACCAGCCGCTTGAAGGTGCGGCGCTCGTCCCGCTTGCTCGCCGTCTCGGCCACGCGGTAGAGCCTGACGATCTCGCCGTCCTGCCGTTCGGCGTAGCCCCGCAGCGCGTCCTCCTGCACGTCGAGGCTGAAACCCTCCCGCTCCTGCTCCCGGCTCGACACCCGCGCCAGCGCCACGTATCGCTTCATGGCCCTCCCTCTCCCGAAATGACCTCGGCCAGACGCCCCACACTCAAGGTGATCTCCAGGGCGTCCTCGGCGTCCAGCCCATGCTCATAGTAGGGCTGCCACACCTGGATGGCCTCCTCCAGCAGCTCGGCCGTCACCCAGTCCGGGGCGCCGCTCGGCACCTCGACCGCCTCCGGCATGATACCGGGGGTGCGGGGGGACTCAAGGCCCTTTTCGGGCCCTTCTGTCCCGTCGCGCACAGGCTGGTCGAGGGCACGTGGTCTCACCCTGATTCCTCTCCGCGCAGGCTCGACAGCTGGATGTCGGCGTGGTAGGTGGAGCGGATGACCTGGCCGCGCAGTTCCTCGATCCTCTCGCGGCAGAACCGCCATTGGCGCCCGACCCTGTATCCGCCAGGTAGGCGACCTTGACGGGCCAGGCGTCGCACGGTCGCGGGGTGCACGCCGGTCAGCTCGGCCACGTCATGGACGGTCAGGTCCGGTTTCATGCTCCCTTCCCCTCAGCACACAACGGCATAGTTCGCGGCAACGCGGCACGTTGCGGAAAGTGTTTCTTGCTGAAAGCAACTCTGTCTATCCTTCCGATAGACTTCACCGCGGCCGCGAGGCCCGAGGCCAGCGGAGGACCCAAAACCTCTCGACCAGTGACGGCAGTGACGGCGATGACGGCATTTCCGCTACTCTGTACACACACGCCTCTGCTGCCCCTTCTTTTCCTTTTCTCTTGTTCCCATGCCACAGGAGGCAAGGAGAAAGACTGTCACTGTGTATGTAGGGAGTAGGGATTTCGCCGTCACTGCCGTCACTTTCGGCTGAGAAAGCCCTCCGCGGGGCCGCGGAGCCGTATCGCGGTGACAGCGTTGCCGTCACTGTGCCGTCACTTGCCGTCACCATGCTGTCACTCTTATTCCTGTTTAGGGTGCACATCAGAACGGCACGGCCGGCTCGAGTATCCAGGCCCTGCCGCTCGTTCCGCTGCGGCCCCGCCTCGCGGCGATGCCCGCGGCTTTGAGCTGCGGGACGAGGCGCTGCAGGCGTGCCCCCAATACGTGCGGGGCGGACGGCCACCGTTTCCCCCGCATGATCTTGGTTGCCCTGTCGGGGCCGCACTCGTCCTCCAGCATGCCCTCGAGCGTGTCGAGCAACTCGGAGGCACTGCCTTGCCATCGGCGTTCGCCGGCCAGCTTGAGCAGCAGCGCCCCGAGCGGGTCGGCTTCGAGCACTTCGTCGCTGGCCTGCCTGCGGTTGGCGGCGTAGACCTCAAGGAAGTCGAGGTCACCCCATGCGGGCACCTGGCGCAAGTAGGGCTCGGCCGCCTTGACCCAGGTGGCGAAGTCGAGCATGCGCGGGCGTCTGTCGGCGGGGATACTGATACTCGCTCGGTTCTTCAGGGCTACCACGGCCGCGTTGAGCAGAGCCCCCAGGATTCTCGGGGCGGTCTGGCGCGCTTCGCACCACAGCTCCGCCTCCGTGCGCGCCTCTTCGACGGGCGGGCAGGAAAGGACGATGGCCCTATCCATCAGGTCCTCTCCCAGGCCGGCGACCTCGATGCCGTTTAGGATCACCGGCTGGCGCACCTGTACGACGGCCAGCTCGTTGTCGGTATAGTAGCGCCGGGTGGCCTGGCCGCTGCCCGTGGCGACCGAGGAGAGAAGGTCGCTGAGCCAGCGCGGCATGCTGGATAGGTTGTCGAGGGCCAGCACGTGCGTGCCCGCTGCGGCGGCATAGAGGTCGCGCCCTTCCCGCGGAGGCGAGGCGACCAACGTGCCGTCCGCGCCGGCCGGGTCCACCAGCATCCGCAGCAGGCGCGTCCTGGTCGACTTGCCGGAGCCGGCCGGGCCGATCAGCAGGAGGATGACGAAGGGTCTGCCCGGCTGGAGGCACCCGAGCGCCCAGGCCGTCGCCAGGAGGGCCTCCACCGCCGGCAGCCCCAGCAGGTCGATCAGCGCATCGAGGTCTTTCGGCCTCGCATTCTCGGCGGGCACCGGCAGCGGCGCGAGGGCGTCGCTTGTGGCAAACAACACCGGAGGCCGGTCTATGATGCGCCAGCCCGTCAGCGTTATCTCAACGGCCATGGTGTCCTCGCGCCCGAGATCGAGGTATACGTTGCCGCCGTGCCCGGCCACGCGGGTGTAGACCTCCCGTTTCGGCCCCTCGAATCGGGCCCGGCCGATGAGGGCGCCGAGGACATCGGAGACGTCGCCCGAACGGGCCGGTCTGCCGTGGGCTTCCAGGAAGCGATGGCGAAGCCAGGCGGCAAACGGGCTCCCACGCACGTCCAGGCGCAACGCGCGCCCTTCCGGCATCACCGCCCAGGCGGAGCCGTCCCCCGAATGCACGAACTCGACGGCCGCCACGAGTCCGAGCAGCTTCTGCGCAATCGTCTCGCTATCGGCGTTCGGGTCCTGCCACGGGAGAGCCTCATCCATCAGGCATTCGAGATCGGCGCCAGCCTGGAGCCGGTCGTCGAGGTCCGCGTCCGAGCTGAGCAGGCCTCCGCCCTCGGGCGGGACGTAGCGCACGTCGCACTGGACGTTCCGAAGGCCGCGTCCCACGCGGTCGCGCCAGTCCGCGCCGCTCTCGTCCGGGTGCGGCGCAAGCACAACCGACCGGCCGGGCAGCAGCTTCTGAAGGTACTTCAGGCAGTCCTTGCCGGGGTTCGCGCCGGGCGTAGCGACCACCGGGACGCCGGGCAGCGCGCTGAGCGCAGCGGCAGAGTCCGCTTCGCCCTCCACCAGGAGAACCGGCCCACCGCCGAGATCGGGCAGAGGCCAGGGGCAGATGAGGCCGTTCTTGGAGCCCTTGAGCGAGAGGCACTTCGGGGCGTCTTCGCTCCGGCCGAATGGCTGGTTGTCCGCTCGCCTGCGCCGCCAGCCCGTGATCTCGCCGTCGGCACTGCGCATGGGGAAGCGCACCTCGGCCCGTCGGCCATTCTGCTGGTGCGGAACGGCTCCGAGGGCCTCCAACGCTTCGATCATCCACCCGCGCCGTCGCGCCAGCTCGTGGAGTGGGTCTTCGTGGGGTGCGTCGGTCTGGTCAGCGCAGTTGGAGCCGGGGGCCAGGAAATGTTGGTCTCTCAGCCAGTCGAAGGCAGCCGCCGCGTCGCACCGCAGGGCGGCCTTCACAAGGCCGACGGCATCGCCGCCCTGACCACACTTGTGGCAGTACCATGCGCCCGGCTTATCCCCTCCAAGCACGCAGGCCGGGCGCAGGTCGTCGTGCTCGTGTTCGGCCAGCGGACACTTGCAGACGGTGCGTCCGCCCACGTGGCGGACGCCGAGCCCGAGGGCCTCTGCCACCTTGCCGATATCCAGAGCGGCCATCTCCTCGCTCGCGACAGTCATCGGCTGATCTCCTCCGCGCGCTCCGGCCCGCGGCCGCGCCGACGCAGCGCGCGGCGCACGCGGTCCACGTCGGCCGGTTCCCAGATGAAGACGCCGGCGATCCGGGCAGCCGGCGGTGCGAGCGTCCGCTCTCGGAGGAGGTACTGCAAATAGCCCGCGGACACCGTGTATCCCTCACCTCTCAACTGGTCCAGCATCGCCGTCGTCCCGAGCATGGGCTCACGCTCCTGCTTCTTGCCGACGAAGAACAACCAAACCATCACCTTGGGTGCAGATGGCCCAGATCGCCCCAGGATGGCCCAGTTCGGCCCAGTCGTGGAACCGTAACGGCCAGCAAGAGGGGTGATGCGCTGTTCGGAAGCGGGGGACAGAGAGTCTCAGCGGCGCGCGCCGGGGTGGGCGAGGCGCGGTGAGGGGAGTGTGTGGCCGGCGACAGACGGCCCCCGGGGCCTATTCGTCCGGCGGCCGATTGGAGAGGTCCAGGTGGGCGCGGGACCGCTTCAGGCTGCTTGTCTCCTCGTCGACGTGCCGCTTGATCGCGTCTTCGGCCGATTGCTCGGCCTCGTCCCGGGTCAGCTTGCCGAGGCGTGACTTCAGGGCTTCCATGATGGCGGTCGCGGCCACCTGGAAGAGCTCTGCGCCCCGCTGAGTCGTGGCGGCATCGGGGTTGAGGAGCCCGACGTCGAAATCGGGACAGCGTTTCCTGGTGATTGCTTGCGCCCACGCTGTCACGTTCTCTTTGTCCTCGTCGGTCAGCTGGTAATCGTCTATGTGCAGCGCATCCACCGGCCGTTCGACGCCGGGCCCCTCCGGCGTCTTGTCCCGGCACCTGCTGCACCACGGGACGTTGCCCTGCGCATCGGCGCAGTACCTGCCCTCCTCGATGCGGCGGCCGACCGTCTTCCGGTCAAGGCGGCTGTGCCGCCCCTTCCTTGCACGCCTGCTGAACTCGGCGTGAGAGAGGAACTCGATCCCGTCCGCGCCGCAGTTCGGGCAATGCGAGTGGGTCCAGAGCCGAGGAGGACGGTCCTTGCCCCCGGGGCTGGCACCCGCAGCCGCCAGGCGCTCCAGGCCCTCCTGCACAGCGCGCGCAATGTCGCCAAGGGGCACCGAGACCTCTTCCAGGTTCTCCACACGGACTGACAGCGGCTCCGAGCCCGCGTTGACGACCTCTACCCGCTCCGCGTGGCCTTCGCCGTTCACCGCGAAACGCGCTGCCCCAGGCACGAAACGCCAGGGTGGCGGGAGCGCACCCACGCCAGGGACGCCAGGAGTCCGCAGGAAGTCCCGAAGGTATCGAACGTCGTCAAGGCCGCCTACGCGGCACTTCTCCGCGAGTTCCCCCTGATCCGTGAGCCGCCATTCGCCCTCCCCCTCGGACGGCTCTGCGTACACTTTCCGGCCCGCCTTCCATGCCGCCTCCCACAGAGCCCACGCCTCCGCGAGCGCTGGCTCCACGGCTTGGGCAAGGCCTGCCTGTCCGGTGAAACGGAAGCGAATCGCCACGGCCCGCCCGTCCCCGACTGCACGCAGTAGCATGGATAGCCTTCGCTCCACAAGCCCCCCGGCTACCAGGAGTCCCAGGCCCTGGCTCTCAAGGTGCGTCAGTTCAGGCACGGCAGCCCACGTCTTCGGCACCCGGCCCAGCAACTGCGTAGCCGCTTCCACGGCCTCAGGGCTGGAAGGGAAAGAGTCTGTCGGCATATTACCCTTCATTTGTTTGTTGTTCCTCGCACGGCCCGGCAGGCTCGAAGCCCTCCACGATGCGGGTCTCGCCCTCGCTCAGGCCGTAGAGGCGGTAGACGATCTGGTCGATCAGCCAGTCGGTGGAGCGGATGTTGTCCACGTCGTACTCGCCCATCTCCGAGTCCCGCCGGGGATACCAGTCCCCGGAACCGATGCGTTCCAGGATGTCGCGCAACGCCGCCACGTCGTCCTTGACCGCCTCCCATGCCTCGTCCAGCAGCGCGGGGTCTGCCCCGCGCAGGGCGGCCAGCCACTTGAACCGCTCGAAGCCCAGCCGCGGCAGATCCTCGAAGCGGTAGTCGTGCTCGTCCCGCAAACCGTTGGCCATTCAAGGCTTGGACCGCGATCCCGAATGCACCTTGCCCCGCTGGTCACAGGCGTCTGAAAGCGATATGTGCTCACCTTTCGGGAGAAGAACCCCATTTCAACGGAAAGTCTCGAGACGATGTGTTCCACACCGAACGTCAGCCCTTTACCGCGTTATAGACCATCCACAGCGCGATAAGGATGAGCAACCCACCGAACAGTCTCTGCAACAGCCGTTTGTCGATTTTCAGCGATAACCGTGGCCCGACCTGCGCCGCGACGAACGCGACCACCGCAGTCAATATGACGAGCTTCCAATCGATGGATTGGGACAGCGAGTGTCCGAAGAAGCCGCCAAGCCCCGTCAACGTTACCATAAACGACGAAGTAGCAACTGCAACTCGGATCGGCACGCCGCACAACAGCACGAGTAGGGGGACTTTGAGGATCCCGCAGGATATCCCCAGCAACCCGGCCAGCACACCCATGATTGCGCAGATCGGAAAAGCAGCAAGAAGGTTTACGTCGTAGTCATACTCGCCAAATGTCCTGTGCCAGAAACCGAATCGCCTCCTTCCCTCGGAGGTTTTCTCCTGTATTCGCGGTTGCCGTATCATGAAATAGCTCGATATTACCATCACAACCGCAAAAACAACCTTCAGGAGTGAGCTATCGAACTCGGTGGCATAGTACCCTGAAACGAACGCCAGAATGTCGGTTATCGGGTCAATAACGAGTGCCAGTTTCCAATCCACTGTTTTCGAGCGAGCAAAGACCCAGAGCGAAGAAAGCCCGGCTATAGTCAGAACGAACAGGCTCGTTGTTGTTGCGTCGTGGAAACCTATGCCGAAAACGAGGAGAAGCGGAACGAGAACGGAACCGCCTCCTTGGCCAAACATGGAAAGGACAACGGTTGTAACGAAGACGAACCCCAGAATGACGGCGAGCGTTAGGCCAGACATGCTCTTCCTCCTCGCGCGCCTCTACTTGTCGTAGCCCGCGCATCGAATGCACAACGCCTTGCCACCGGCAATGCGCAAGCCATGCGCGAACGTCACCTCGTCACATTTCTCGCACTGAGCCCACTCAAACGTGCTCTTTGTGGGCTGCCAGTCGGTCTGATGGACCTCGCCGACCAGGAGGATATCGCTATCCGGAAGTGTCCAGATGCGGTCGATCAGAGGGTCGACGACCTCCGGCGGGATGTCCTTCGGCTCGACGCTCTGGCTGCGGAGCTTCACGAATTCGGAGGCCAGCCCCTTCTTCTGGAATTCCGGCTTCAGGACCGCGCGCACGGCCCGCTTCGTGTTCGCCTCGATCAAGGTGATGGCGTTCTTGTCGTAGGCGAGTTTCTCGATATTCCCCTTGCCGAACGTACAGCCGGTTGCCACCTGCACGCCGTCCACGAAACACATGGTGGCATGCGCGAAACCCGTCTCGCAGATGCAGTAAAGTTCCTTGGTAACACTTCAGCCGTCTGAGCGCTGCCGGCTGGGATTCTCTGGTTTGCTCTGT
>CAYSWA010000046.1:0-18672 GCA_964434535.1 uncultured candidatus Brocadiaceae bacterium
CAGCGCCTCCTCGTAATGCTCGCGCGCGGGGCGGAACTCGCGCAGGTTCGCAAGCAGCACGCCCAGGTTGTTGGCGGTCGTGGCCACGTAGGAGCGGTAGGCGCCGGGGTCGCGGCGGGCCAGCTCGCGGTAGAGCCCGAGCGCCTCCTCGTAATGCTCGCGGGCGGCGCGGAACTCGCGCAGGTCCGCAAGCAGGTTGCCCAGGTTGTTGGCGGTCATGGCCACGTCGGGCCGGTAGGCGTCGGGGTCGCGCCGGGCCAGCTCGCGGCGGATGGACAGCGCCTCCTCGTAATGCGCCCGCGCGGCGCGGAAGTCGCGCGACTCGCGGGCCCCACGGGCGGCGACGGCGAGCAGGAAGGCGCGGAGCGGCAGGTGACCGACGTCGCCGGCCAGCTCCGCCCCCTCGCGGGCCGCCTCGGTCCCGGCGCGGCGGACGGCGGCCTGCTGCTCGGCGGGAACCGAGCGCCACCCTTCGGCGAGGGCGGCGCGGGAGAAGAGGTGGCAGAGCGCCACGGCGGCGGCCTCTGCGCCGCGCCCCGCCTCGCCGAGTCCTTGAGAGAGCGCCGGGCAGAACTCTTCCAGGCGCTGAGGGTCCGCCTCGCCGAGCGCATCGAGCATCTCGATGATGCGGTCTCGGAACGGGTCGTCGTCGGGCAGCGAACGGGCGGCGTCGAGGGCCTGGGGCGAGCCCCACAGGCCGCGCGAGAGTGCGTCGAGGGTGAGCTGGACCCAGGCCGGCCGGTCGTCGGGCATGGTCGCGCCTCCGCTCGGGGGGGGACGAGAGGTCCAGAGCATAGCCGTGGCGGGGCGCCCCGTCAAGCGGTTAGCGCCGGGCTATCCCGGCCGGGGCCGCTTGCCGGGCGGCGGCCGGGCGCGTAGAATCGCTTCTGGTGACTGCGCCGCGCACGGGAGGTGCCGCCTGGTGAAACGCCGACTGCTCGCCGTGCTCTGCCTCGGCGCCGCGCTGGGCGCCGCGCCCGCCGCGCAGGAGGCGCCCGCGCCCGCGCCGGCGATCGGGCAGATCCGCGCCGCCGTCCGCGAGCACCTGGAGCAGAACCTGATCCCCTGGTGGCTCGATCACTCGGTGGACGAGGAGCACGGCGGCTTCCTGCTGGAGCTCGAACGCGACGGCTCGGTGCGCGACGGCCGCAAGATGCTGGTGAGCCAGGCCCGCCAGATCTGGACCTTCGCCCGGCTCTGGAACGCCGGCTACCGCGAGCCCCGCCTGCGCAGCGCCTGCGAGCGGGGCTTCGACTTCCTGCGCCGCCACTTCCGCGACGGCCGCCACGGCGGCTGGTTCTACCAGGTGAGCCGCACGGGACAGATCGAGGACGACAAAAAAGACGTCTACGCCCACGCCTTCGTCATCTACGCCGCCGTCGAGCACTACCGCGCCTTCGACGACGAGGAGGCCCTGAAGGCCGCCGAAGAGACCTTCGACGCCCTCGAACGCCACGCCAAAGACCCCGCCCATCCGGGCTACATCGAGGAGCTCGATCGGGACTGGACGCCCCGCGGCCGCCGGGCCCGCGCGAAGACCATGAACACGCAGCTCCACCTGCTGGAGGCGCTCAGCGAGCTCTACCTGGTGAGCGGCAAGCCCGCCCACGCCGAGCGCCTGCGCGAGGTGCTCGACGTGCTGGTCGAGCAGTGCTACCAGCCGCAGCAGGAGTGCTGCCTGGAGTGGTTCGCGCAGGACTGGACCCCCCTGAGCGAGGGCCGGGCGGGGCGGATGAACCGCTCCACCTCCTACGGGCACAACGTGGAGATGGCCTGGCTGATGCAGCGCGCCGCCAGCGCGCTGGAGCTCCCCCCGGAGCGCTACCGCGAGGTGGCCCTGAAGCTGATCGACCACGCCCTCCGCTACGGCTGGCACGAGGAGGCCGGCGCCCTCCCCTCGCGCGGCCCGCTGACGGGCGAGACGGCCGACCGGAAGATGGTCTGGTGGGTGCAGGCGGAGAACATGGTCGCCCTGGACTGGGCCTACGGGACGACGGGCGAGCCCCGCTACCTGCGGGCGCTGGGCCGCCAGGTGGACTGGGTCCTGCACAGGCAGGCCGACTCCGCCTACGGGGGCTGGTGGGACGAGGTGGACGCGCTGGGGATAGTGACGCAGAAGCGGAAGGCCCACGTCTGGCACGGCGGCTACCACGAGGTGCGGGCGTGCCTGAACGTGGCCACGGGGCAATGGCAGTAGCGCGCGGAAGCGGCGGGTTGCGCTTGCGTTGGGGGGCGCCGTTGGGCTATTCTTATGGCCGCCGAAGGCAGTGAGCGGCTCCCTGCCGCACCCGCGAGGTCCGTCCGGCGGCCCGCCACGGGGCGGCCGGCCTCCAGGGAGGTGCCCGAGATGTCCGTCGCCGTGCCCACCGAGTCGGCTGAGAGGGACAGCACCGAGCGGATGAAGGTGGGCTCCCGCCGCACGATGCTCTGCGCCCTGGTGCTCAACGCGCTGCTCTGGATGGTCTGCGCGCTGCTGGCGCCGAAGGAGTCCGTGCGCCCCTGGGCGCGGGTGGGGCTGTGGGGGCTTTTCGTCTGGTCGCTGGTGGTCACCGCCTACGCCGTCTACACCTACCTGACGGCCCGCAGCTTCACCCGGGAGGTGAGCTCGACCATGACCGACGCCCTGACCGGGCTGCCCAACCGCAAGGGGTTGGTGGCCGAGCTGGATAGCTACGACGCCGAGATCGAGGAGTTCGGCCGGCGCGTGCGCCTGATCGACGTGGACCTGGTCAACCTCAACAAGGTCAACTACGAGTTCGGCCAGTTGATCGGCGACGTGGTGCTTCAGGACATCGCCGACCTGCTGCGCCGCACGGTGCCCGAGGGCGACCTGGTCGGGCGGCTCGGGGGCGACGAGTTCCTGGTCGTGATGCCCCGCGCCACCGCCGCCGAGGCCGAATCGCTGGCCGAGCGGCTCGGGGGCGCCGTCGCCGACTACAAGCTGAGCCTCGGCGAGGGACGCGAGGTGCGGGGCCTGAAGGCCAACGTCAGCGTGGCGGCCTACCTGCCCCACCAGGCGTCGCTGCACGAGACCGTGACCAGCGCCAAGGAGCAGACCGCGCACGGCCGCCTGCCCGAGGCCGCCGGGGACGAGCAGGCTTACTACCACGTGCCGCGCGTCACACTCGGCGCCTTCGCCGCCCACCGGTGGCAGGAGCTGAGCAAGGATCAGCGCGACGGCTTCAAGCTCTGGCAGCGCGACTCGAACGAGCCGCTCACCGAGCAGATGGTCAGCGACATCGTGCGGATGCTCGACGAGAAGGCCGAGACGCACTGGGTGGACTTCGTCACCGCGCCGCCATCGCCCGGCGGGCGGGGCTCGCCCACCCAGCAGCTCGCCCGCGCCGTGGCCGAGCAGCTCGGCGTGCCCTACCGCGAGGTGATGCGCGCCGACGCCAGCGGGCCCGAGACCCGCAGCATCGAGCCGGACGTGGACGCCGTCATCGACCGCGGCGACGCGGCGCTGCTGGTCTGCGACGTGATCAGCAGCGGCATCCTGGAGCGGCGCTGCGTGAAGAAGCTCTCCTCGGCCGGGGTGCACGTGCAGGTGGCCGCCTGGGCCGCGTATTGACGCAAGTCTTTCCCGGCGAACGCGTTGCAGCCCCCCCCCCGGATCCGTCACCCCCGCAGGGCCGAGCGCCCGTAGTCGACCATCGAGGCGAGGGTGATCGCAATGACCGCGCCGCTGAGGGCGTAGATGAAGTAGCCCTCCGCCTGCCCCCAAAACAGCGGCCCGGCCATCAGCACCGGCGCAGCCACGCCCTGGACCACGGCCTTCAGCTTGCCCGTCCAGCGCGCGGCCACGTCCTGCCCCCTGCGCTCCATCAGCAGCCGGGAGTAGCCAACGGTCACGTCGCGCACGGCCATCACCAGCGGAACGGCCGCCAGGCAGCGCCCCACCACCGCCAGCGACCAGTAGACGGTGAGCCGCGAGACGCTGTCGGCGTAGGGGTCGAACATCTTCCCGAACGCGCTGACCGAGTTGTGACGTCGAGCCAGGTGGCCGTCCAGCAGGTCGCTCGCCTCGACAAGCAGGATCAGCGCGGTGGAGGCGACGATGGCCCACGCGCGCTCGCCCGACCAGATGGTGAGCACCGCAACCGGCGCCGCGAAGAGCAGGCGCGAACCGGTGATGAAGTTCACCAGCAGCACGCGTCGGTCGGGCTCGCTCACGGCGCCCTCCGGCCGGGGGGGGGACGATGGTGCGGGCGACGGTCTTATAGCAGCCCCCGCGCCTCGCCGCAAGCGCACCGGCGTGAGCGGAAAACGCCGTGAGGGAATTCGGGGACAGTCCCCTGCGGGGCCTTCGGCCCCGGCGGGGCCTGCGGCCCCTTCGGGATACAGTCCCCGGTTTCGGCTCCGGCGTCTCGGATCTCGGGTCTTGGAGCCCCCGCAGGGGGCGGCATAACGGAGCGTTTCCCGCCGCGTGCTCATCGGTCCGCAAGCCCGGTCCCCGGTCGGAGATCGCCACGTGCGCAGGGGCAGAAACCGCCCCTCAGCGTCCGCGACGGCATAACTGAACGGCTTTGGCTGAGGGGGTTGAAATGTGGCGGGCGCCTCGCCGATACTGGATCACGCCGAGACACCAAGGGAGGGCGGGGGCCATGTACAGCCTCATCGCGGGCGGGGTCGGAGTCGTCGTCGCCACCGTGCTGGTCTGGTTCGCCAGCCACCGGGGCGGGCTGTGCCTGGTGGCCTTCGTCGGGCTGAGCGCCGCGCTCGTCGCCGGGCTCTACGCCTACTCCTACCAGCAGGCGGGCGAGCGCCAGCACGTAGTGCGCACGGAGATGACCGAGTCGTCCCGTATCGCGCCGGACATTCGCGACGTGGAGCTGGCCGCCGGCAAGTACTCCCTCTACGTCCAGGGCAGCCGCGGGCCGAGACGCCGCATCGTCGCGATGGACGACACCGAGGTCGTGTTCGACCCCGACGCCACGCCTCGGCTGGAGGAATGGGTGAAGGTGATGGCCGACGATCCGGACTGCGAGCCCTCGCCCTGGCTGCTGCCCGTCGAGCGGGGGGAGCGCACGGTCTTCTCGCATTACCGGCTGGTGGTCCCGGACAAGATCTGGGTCATCGTGCGCTGAAGACGCGCAAGGCTCAGGCGTCTTCGCCCATGCCGATCTCGAACATCCGCTCCAGGTCGTAACGGCTGTAAGCCTTGAAGGCCACGAGGGTTGTGGTCTTCTGAATGCCCTCGATCCGGAGCATGTCGCCGGTGATCAGGTCGGCCATCTCCTCGTTGGTGGCCACGCGCACGATCGCCACCAGGTCGTAGGGGCCCCCTGACACTTGAGATTATGGGCCGCGGTTCGGTGGCACGGGCTTCCCGCCGGGCCGGAGGCCCCTCTGGGCCGGCCCCGGCAGCCGGCGCATGGGCGGACAACGGCTCGCCGCCGCCGGCCCTACGCGACGTTCAGCTCCGGGTAGTCGGCGCTCTGCCGGCCGGTGAGTGACTCGTAGAGCCGCTCGAACTCGTCGTGATCGGCGAAGTGAATCACGATCTTGCCGCCCTTTTTGCGGCGCAGCTTGATCTCGACCCGGGCGCCGAGCGCCCGCGAGAGCGACTCCTCAAGGAGCACGACGTCGGGCGAGGGGCGGCGCACCCGCACCTCGTCCCGTCCGCCCCGGCGGGCCGCCAGCCGTTCCGCATCGCGGACCGAGAGGCCCTTCGCCGCGATCAGCCGGGCGAGCCGCAGCCGGGCCGCCGGCTGGTCCACGGCGAGCAGGGCGCGCGCGTGCCCGGCGCTGAGCGTTCCACGGGAAACCATCTCGCGCAGCTCGTCGCAGAGCTCCAGCAGGCGCAGCAGGTTCGAGACGGTCGAGCGCTCCAGCCCGAGGCGGCGGCCGGCCTCCTGCTGCGTGAGGTCGAGCTCGCCGATCATGCGCTGCACCGCGCGCGCTTTCTCGATCGCGTTCAGGTCCGAGCGCTGGATGTTCTCGACCAGGGCCAGCTCGAGCATCTTCTCGTCGGGCACGTCCCGCACCAGCGCCGGCACGGTCTCCAGCCCGGCCAGCCGCGCCGCGCGCACGCGCCGCTCGCCCACGACCAGCTCGTAGCCGCCCGGCGTCCGCCCGGGCCGCACCACGACCGGCTGAATGATCCCCGAGGCGCGGATCGAATCGGCGAGCCGCTCCAGCTCCTCCGGATCGACCCCGAACCGCGGCTGATCGGGGTTCAGCTCGATGCGCCGCAGCGGCACCTCCTCCGGCGCGCCCCCCGGCGTCTCGGACTTCGGCTCCGGCGCGGGGATCAGCGAGTCCAGCCCGCGCCCCAACCTGCGCTTCTCTGCCATCGCTGCCTCCGATGTTTCACGTGAAACGTGACGGCCCGATGGTAGCGATGGGGCGTGGCACGAATCAACGCAGGGCAGCGCGCGCCCGGCCTCGGGCAGTGGCGGGCGAGGCGGGTGGCCGCGCAAGTGGCCCGCAGGCGCTCCCTTGGCGCTGTCGGGCTCGAACGCCGCGCAGGGGGAGCCCTCCCGGATGCCTTCGGCGAAATCGGGGGCGCGGGTGGCGCAACTGCGCGCGCAGGACACGGAAACGGCGCCCGGGCGCGGCCCTCAGACGACGACCGGCTCGCCGGCCTCGATCGAGGCGAGGGCCGCCTCGTGGAGCTTCATCGCCCGGAGGATCTCCGCCGGATGGCAGCGTACCGGCTCGCCCCGGCGCACGGCGGCGTAGAGGTTCGCCCAGAAGTCCTGCTCCCCAAGCGGCGCCTCGTAGGTGCGCTCCTCCCCGTCGGCCGAGACGACGGCCCGTCCATCGCGCGCGGTGAAGGTCGACGCCCCGGCGTGCACCACCCAGCGCGGCAGGGGGGCGCCGGCCGGCGGCGCGGCATGGCAGACGCCCCACCCGCCGCCGCGCAGCGGGAGGTAGACCAGGAAGGACCGCGCCGGCCGCCCCGCCCCCGCGCCTCCCGCGTGCGCGCTGACGCTCCGCACGTCCTGGGCCAGCACCAGGTTGACCTGGTCGAGCAGCTTGATCCCGACGCTCTCCAGCAGGCCGGCCTGCGGGGCCTCGTCGCCGTCCTCCTCCGAGGGGTGGAAGCGGAGCAGGCCCTCGACCGGGCCGGCGTTCTCCTCCTCAAGCGCGGCGCGAAGGGCGCGGAAGTCGGGGTCGGCGCGCCCGGGCATCTGCGCCGTGGCGATCAGGCCCTGCCGGACGGCCGTCTTCAGCACGCGCTCGGCGTCGAGCGCCGTCTCGCAGAACGGCAGGGGCAGCGCCACGTGGCGCCCGGCGGTCAGCGCGCGGACGGCCAGGTCGCGCCGTAGCTCCAGCGGCCCGCCGACCAGCACCAGCTCGACGGCCGCATCGCGCAGCAGCACGTTGTAGTCGGCGTGGTAGGTGACCGGTCGTTCGTCGGGCCGGGGCCCGCCGAGCCCCTCGTTGCTGAAGGCGACGAGCGCGAACTGCCCGCCCTCGGGCATCCGGGCCAGCAGGCTCGCCTCGTCCCCGAGGTCGATGCCGACCGTGCCGACGCCGATCGGCCCGCTTTCCGCCTGCTCACGCATGTCGTATCATGCCTGGTGAAAAGGAGATGAGTCAAGCCGACGCCTCATTCCACGGGCGCCACGTCCACCTTGCCCGTCTCCGGGTCGTAGGTATACTTGTGCCCCTTCGGCACTTCGGGCAGGGGCGCGCCGCGCCACTCGACCAGCTCCTCCAGCGACTTGGGGAATCGCCCGTGGATGGCCTGCCACTGGTAGATCTCGTTCTGGATATAGGCGACGTCGATCGTCTTGCGGGCGTGGCGCGGGGCCTGGATCGTCGTCGTGCGCAGGTAGTCGGCCGGCGCCTGGAGGAGGCTCTCGCCGACGGTGCGCTTCTCCTTCGGGGCGGGCTTCGCGGCGGCCTCGGGCGGCGCATCGGCCTGCTCGGGCTCCTGCTGCTCCGGTTGGCCCACGCCCGCCGGGGCCGGCTCGGAGTCCTCGCAGGAGCATCCCGACCAGGCCGCCAGGCAGAGGGAGATTGCCAGCGCCGCGGTTATCGGACGCCGCAGATCAGCCATCGTGCTCGCCTCCCGTCTGCCCCGCCGAGCCGAGCGCGACGCCCGCGCGCTCGGCCAGGGCCGAGAGGGCGGCGGCGTCGGTCAGGTCGGGCCGCAGCGGGGTGATCGAGACCTGCCCGTTGCGCAGCGCCTCCACGTCCGAGTCGAGCGCGCACGAGCCCCTCTCGCCGTCGGCGGAGAGCCAGTAGCGTGGCCGGCCGTCGGCCCCGTCTTCGCGTCGGTAGCGTCGCCAGGCGGCGCAGAGGTCCTGGCGGGTGAAGCGCACCTGCTGGGCGGGGCCGTCGGGGCGGGGGATGTTCACGTTGTAGGCCAGCCCGGCGGGCCAGTGCTCGGCCTGGAGCAGGTCCAGAACGCGCATGGCGGCCGCCGCGACGGCGTCCGGCTCGTCCATCGCCTCCGGCACGGTCGAGAAGGCGACCGATGGCACGCCGTAGAGGGCGCCTTCGAGCACGGCGGCGACCGTGCCGCTGTAGAGCACCGCTATCCCCGCGTTGATGCCGGGGTTGAGACCGCTGACGATCAGGTCCGGCTCCCGCTCGAGGACCTCGGCCAGGGCGAACTTGACGCAGTCGGCCGGCGTCCCGCTCAGCGCCAGCGCCTCGGCGCCGTCGGCCAGGCGCACCGGCTCGGCGTGGACCGAGGTCAGGAAGGTGATGGCGTGCGCGACGCCGCTGCGCTCCTCGGCGGGGCAGACCACGGTCACGCGCCCTCGCTCGGCGAGGCGGCGGCGCAGGGCGCAGATGCCCGGCCCGCTCGGGCCGTCGTCGTTCGTCAGAAGTATGTCCATGGCAAACGCTTATGCGGATAGAAGGTCCATCGCCCGGCGCGGGTCGTGCACGCGCATGGCGGCGCCCTCCGCGGTCGGTGGAGGCCGCGTAACAGCCTATCCGGCAAGGAGTTGGGTCCATCGGCGGGGCTCTGCGCGAGCGCCTCGCATCGGCCGATGCTACCACAGCCCCCGCGGCAAGTCAAACCGGGCATTGTGCGCGGCTTTCGCATCGGGCTTGCTGACTGTAGAATGAATGTGGAGTGGCCGGCCGGCGGGCGCGGGGGTCGCGGCGCATGAGCGGCGGTCCGCCGGGCAGTGGCGAGGCCCTGGCCGGCGTCGAAGGCATCGGCGAGAAGCGGCTCCGGGGGGTCCGCGGCGCGTGGTGCGGGGGCGCGAGGCGTAGCGCCGCCACCACGAAGACGAGGATTCAGCCTGACGGGAGAGGCACCATGCAGGCTTTCCGTGACCGCAAGGAGGCAGGACGGAAGCTGGCCGACGAGCTCGCGGGCTACGCCGGGGAGGACGTGGTCGTGCTGGGGCTGCCCCGGGGCGGCGTGCCGGTCGGCTACGAGGTGGCTAGGCGGCTCGGGGCGCCGCTGGACGTCTTCCTGGTGCGCAAGCTCGGCACGCCGGGGCAGCCGGAGCTGGCCATGGGCGCCATCGCCACCGGCGGCGTGCGCGTGATGAACGACGAGGTGGTCGGCAGCCTGCGGGTCTCGCAGGAGCAGATCGAGGAGGTGGCCGAGCGCGAGCGCCGGGAGCTGCGCCGCCGCGAGGAGGCATACCGCGGCGAGCGGCCCGAGGCCGAGGTGGAGGGGCGCACGGTGATCCTGGTCGACGACGGCCTGGCGACCGGGGCGACGATGAAGGCGGCGGTGCGGGCGCTGCGCCAGCAGGGCCCGGCGTGGATCGTGGTGGCCGTCGGCACCGCGCCGCCGGAGACGGCCGAGCAGTTCCGCGAGCTGGTCGACGAGTTCGTCTGCCTGGTCACTCCGCGCCCGTTCTTCGGCGTGGGCGGCAGCTACTGCGACTTCTCGCAGACCAGCGATGAGGAGGTGCGCCGCCTGCTGGACGAGGTGCGCCGGGAGCGTTCGTGATGGCCGGCGACTACGTGCGGTGGTTCGAGGAGCACCTGGCACTCGATGATGCAGGTTGAGCACGTCCTCGCCTTCAGCCGCGCGCCGCACACGGGCCGCCAGGAGTGAGCGGGGCATGGAAAACTCCCAGGTAGCCGGCGTCTTCGACCGGATCGCCGACCTGCTCGAACTGCAGGAAGGCAACCAGTTCCGCATCCGCTCCTACCGCGACGCCGCGCGCACCGTGCGCGACCTCTCCCGCCGGCTGGAGGATATGGCCGCCGACGGGGAAGACCTGACCGAGCTGCCCCACGTCGGGCAGAGCACGGCCGAGAAGATCCACGAGATCCTCCGGACCGGCACCTGCGAGCGCCTGGAGAGCCTGCGCGGCGAGGTGCCCGAGGGCCTGACGCAGATCATGCGCATCCCCGGCGTCGGGCCGCGCAAGGCCATGCAGCTCCACCGCGCCCTCCAGATCACCACCGTGGAGGAGCTGAAGGAGGCATGCGAGGACGGCAAGGTGCGCGAGCTGGAGGGCATGGGCGAGAAGAGCGAGCAGAACGTCCTGGACGGCATCGAGAAGCTCGAACGCATCTCCGGGCGCATGCTCTACCGCGACGCCGCCGACCACGTCGAGAGCCTCGCGCGGCACCTCGGCAAGTGCGACGCGCTGAGCCGCTACGACGTGGTCGGCAGCTTCCGCCGGCGCAAGGAGACCGTCGGCGACCTGGACATCCTGGTGCAGGCCGCCGAGCGCGATGAGGCCACCGAGCAGATCCTCAACTACGGCGCCATCCAGGACGTGATGGGGCGGGGCACGCAGAAGGTGACCGTCCGCCTCGACAGCGGGCTCCAGGTCGACTTCCGGTTCTTCGAGCCCGAGGCGTTCGGCGCGGCGCTGCTGTATTTCACCGGCTCGAAGGCCCACAACATCGCCGTGCGCCAGCGCGCCGTCGACCGCGGCGGGAAGCTGAACGAGTACGGCCTGTTCAAGGACGATAACCTGCTGGCCGGCAAGAGCGAGGAGTCCGTCTACCACCGGCTCAACATGCAGTGGGTGCCGCCCGAGCTGCGCGAGGACCGGGGCGAGGTCGAGGCGTCCGAGAACGAGGAGCTGCCCGAGCTGATCGAGCTGGGCGACATCCGCGGCGACCTCCAGGCCCACACCGACGCCACCGACGGCTCCGACACGCTGGAGGAGATGGCCGAGGCCGCCCGCCAGCGGGGCTACCAGTACCTGGCCGTCACCGACCACTCCCAGCGCGTCACCATGGCGAGGGGCCTCGACGAGGACGCCCTGCGCCGGCGCGCCGACCGGATACGCGAGCTCGACTCCGAGCTGGACGAGTTCTGGCTGATGGCCGGCATCGAGGTCGACATCCTCAAGGACGGCCGCCTCGACCTGGAGGAAGACGTTCTGGCGGGGCTGGACTGGGTGCTCGCCAGCGTCCACTACGATCGCAACATGGAGCGCGACGCGATGACCGAGCGGCTCGTGGCGGCCCTCTCCAGCGGCGTGGTGCACTGCCTCGGCCACCCGCTCGGGCGGATCATCGGCGAGCGCGAGCCGATCCAGTTCGACCTGGAGCGCGTGCTCGAGGCCTGCAAGGAGCACGGCGTCTGGGTGGAGATCAACGCCCAGCCGGACCGCCTGGACCTGCCCGACACGCACGTGAAGGCGGCCCTGGAGGCCGGCGTCGGCTTCACCGTCTCGACCGACGCCCACAAGCGGAGCGACCTGGAGTTCATGAAGTACGGCGTCTACACCGCCCGCCGCGGCTGGCTGAGCCGAGGCGACGTGCTCAACACCCGCACCGCCAGGCAGCTCCGCAAGGCGCTGGGCACGCGCTGAGTGCCGCCCCTCAGACCCAGCCGCGCAGGCGGACGGCCTCGGCCACCCGCTGGACGGCCACGATGTAGGCGGCCGTGCGCATGTGCGTCCCCTCCGACTGGGCGCACTCGTAGACCGCGTGGAAGGCCCTGGTCATGGCCGCGTCGAGCTCCTCGTTGGCCTGCTCGGCCGTCCAGTAGAGGGTGGTCAGGTTCTGGACCATCTCGTGGTAGGAGGCGGTGACGCCGCCGGCGTTGGCCAGGAAGTCGGGGATGAAGAAGACGCCGTTGGCGTGCAGGACCTCGTCGGCCTCCGGCGTCTGGGGCCCGTTGGCCAGCTCGCAGGAGATGCGGGCCTTGATTCGGTCGGCGTTCCCCTCGGTGACCACGTTCTCCAGGGCCGCCAGGAACAGGATGTCCACGTCCAGTTCGAGCAGGTCTTCGTTGGTGACCGGCTCGGTGCCGGGGAACTCGGCGACGGCGCCGGTCTTCAGCTTGTGGTCGACGGCGGCGCGGGCCTCGATGCCGTCGGCGCACATCACGCCGCCGCGGCTGTCGCTGACGGCGATGACGCGGCACCCGAGCAGTTCCTCGGCGAGCAGGGCGGCGTGCTGGCCGGCGTTGCCGAAGCCCTGGACGGCGACGGTGGCTCCTTCGGTGGGGATGCCGAGGACGGCGGCGGCCTCGCGCACGATGTAGCAGCCGCCTCGGGCGGTGGCGTCGCCGCGCCCGAGCGAGCCGCCCAGGGGCACCGGCTTGCCGGTGATCATGGCGGGGCGGTGACGGCCGCCGTGCATGGTTTCGTACTCGTCGAGCATCCAGGCCATGATCTGGGGGGTGGTGTAGACGTCGGGGGCGGGCACGTCGAGGTCGTCGCCGATGAGGCGCCCGACCTGGCGCACGTAGGCCCGGCTGAGGCGCTCCAGCTCGGCCGGGCTCATGGACTTCGGGTCGCAGATGACCCCGCCCTTGCCCCCGCCCAGGGGGATGTCCACCACGGCGGTCTTCCACGTCATCCATGCCGCCAGCGCGCGCACCGTGTCGATCGTCTCCTCGGGGTGGAAGCGTATGCCCCCTTTGCAGGGCCCGCGGGCGTCGTTATACTGCACGCGGAAGCCGTGGAAGACGCGCGTCGCCCCGTCGTCCATCTTCACCGGCAGCGTCACGTGCAGCTCGCGCAGCGGCCAACGGAGGAACTCGTGCATGGCCTTCTCCAGGCCGATCCTCTCGGCGGCGTCGTCGAGCTGGCGCTGAGCGATCTGGAACGGGTTGTGCGATGCGGTCATCCGGCTCCTCCGTAGCTTGGGGGGGGCAGGCGAAGCGTCCCCGTGGGGCGCTTAGAGTAGCGCCAAAGGGGACGCCTGTCAACGAAGAAGGGAGCCCGGGCAGTTGCAGCCGGCGACGCTCTCAACCGGGGTGCCGTCCCTGGACAGCATCATCGAGCGGGTGCTGCTGGGGGACAACATCGTCTGGCTCGTCTCCTCCCCGGAGCTCTACGATTACTTCGCCTCGCGCTTCCTGGAGCGTTGCGTCGAGGGCCGCGCGCCCGTGGCCTACGTGCACTTCGCCGAGCGCGTGGACTACGCCGCGCTGGCCGGCGCCAGCCAGACGGAAGTGCTCCGGCTCGACCCGTACGAGGGTGCGGAGGCGCTGCGGCGCCGCCTGGGGGAGCAGATCGGCCGCTGCGAGCCCGGCGCGCACTACCTCTTCGACAACCTGTCGAGGCTCTGCGACGTGTGGGAGGACGAGGAGGCCCTCGTCGAGTGGTTCCGCGCCGTCTGCCCGCTCCTTTACAGCAGGGAGGCCGTGGCCTGCTTCGGCCTCCTGATGGGCGCTCAGTCCAACAGCACCGTCGCCCGGATCCGGGACACCACGCAGATCCTGCTGGAATCCTACGAGGAGGCCGGGCGGGTCTACGTGCGGCCCCTGAAGGTCTGGGACCGCTACTCCGAAAGGATGTTCCAGCCCCACGTCCTGGCCGGCGAGCAGCTGATCCCCGCCACGGCCCTGCGCGCCCACCCCGCGCAGCTCCCCAGCGCCCGCGAGGCCGACCTGCTCGCCGAGTACCAGATGCGCGCCCAGGCGCAGACCTCGCTCTCCATCCGCGAAGAGCTGATCCGCACCGTCATCAGCAACCGACCCGAGTACATCGCCGTGGCCCGGGACTACTTCCCGGTCCCCGACCTGGTGGACCTGAAGAGCCGCATCATCGGCAGCGGCGTCATCGGCGGCAAGGCGGCCGGAATGCTCCTGTCCAACCGCATCCTGCGCGCCGTCTGTGAGCGGGACGGCCACGCCGAGCTCCTTGCCCAGCTCAGGGAGCCGGAGTCGTTCTTCGTCGGCTCAAGCGTCTACTTCAACTTCTTGATCAACAACGGCCTGCTCGGCTGGCTGGACCTGAAGCACGCGGAGCCCGAGCGGATCGCCGAGGCTTTCCCGCAGCTTCAGCGGGAGTTCCAGGCCGGGGAGTTCCCCCGCACGATCCGGCGCGGCCTGCGCGAGGTGATAGAGGCCTTCGGCGGGCGCCCCATCATCGTGCGCTCCTCCAGCCTCCTGGAAGACAGCCTCAACATGGCCTTCGCGGGCAAGTACGAGAGCGTCTTCCTGGGCAACCAGGGCACAGCGGCGCAGTGCCTGGAGGAGCTGCTGCGCGCCGTCAGGCACGTCTACGCCTCCTCGCTCGGGCCCGACGCGCTCGCCTATCGCAAGCGCAACGGCCTGCTGGAGTTCCAGGAGCACATGGCCGTCCTCATCCAGGCCGTCGAGGGCACGGCGTACCGCGGCCTGTTCTTCCCGCCGGTGGCCGGCGTGGCCTTCAGCCGCAACCCCTACCCCTGGAGTGAGCGGATCGACACCCGGGCCGGCCTGGTGCGCCTGGTCTTCGGGCTCGGCACGCGCGCCGTCAACCGCGTGGAGAGCGACTACCCCCGGCTGGTCGCCCTCAGTCACCCCGGCCTGCATCCCGACGGCGACTACGCCACCTCGGTGCGCTACCGCCAGAAACACATGGACGCCGTGGACCTGGAGGCCAACCGGCTCCAGACCCTGTCCATCGCCGAGCATGTCGGGCCGGATCACCCGATGGCGTACTACGCCTTCTCGATCTTCCGCGACGGCCTGGTCCGGCCTCCCGTGGCACGGCGCATCGACGCGCGGCCCGAGGAGCTGGCCGTGACATTCCAGAACCTGCTGGAGCGCACGGACTTCGTCGAACTCGCCCGCTACGTGCTCACCAGCGTCGAGGAGTGCTACCGCTACCCGGTCGACATCGAGTTCACCCTCGACGTGGAGGAGGGCAACCGCGCCGTCTTCTGCCTGCTCCAGTGCCGCCCCCTGACGCAGCGCACCGAGTTCACCCCTGCGCAGATCCCCGCCGACGTGCCCCCCGAGCGCGTCCTGTTCCTGGTGCGCAAGGCCGTCCCCGACGGTGAGCTGCACGACCTGCGTTACATCCTCCTGATCGACAGCCGCAGCTACGACGCCGCGGCGGACAACCGCACCCGCAGCCGCATCGCGCGCGCCGTCGGCGCGGTCAACCACCTGGACGCCGTCGCCCGCGGCGGCCTGGCGCTCATCGGCCCCGGCCGCTGGGGCTCGGTCAACATCGAGCTGGGCGTGCCCGTCACCTACGCCGAGATCAACAACGCCCGGCTGCTGATGGAGCTGGCCCGCCCCCGGGCCGGCTACAGCCCCGAGGTCTCCTACGGGACGCACTTCTTCCAGGACCTGGTCGAGTCCAGGACCTTCTACCTGCCGCTCTACCCCGAAGATCCGGCCTGCACCTACAACGAGCCCTTCTTCGACGAGGCGCCCAACGAGCTGGCGCGCCTCGTGCCCCAGTACGGCGACCTGGCCCCCTACGTGAAGGTGATCGACGTGCCCGCCGCCAGCGACGGCCTCTACCTCCAGGTGGCCATGAACCAGCCGGAATCGGTCGGGCTCGGCTACCTCGCCCCGCCCTCCCGGGCCGGGCGCGCAGAGGCCACCTGAGGTCACCCGCACCGCGACCGCGACGAAGCGCGCGAGGGCGGGCAGTGAAGCTAACGTTCCTCGCCCGCGGCAGGCCCACCGCAGAGGCTGGCAATCGCGCCAACCGGCGCATACCATGGACGCCGGCCGAGAGAAGGGAAAGGGACCGACCGTGCCCAAGGACCTCGAAGAGCGCGTCGAGCAGATGGCGAAGCACCAGGCGCGCGAGCGCGCCGAGGAGCTGCGCGACCGGATCGAGCACCACAACTACCGCTACTACGTCCTGGACGATCCCGAGATCTCCGACCCCGAGTACGACGAGCTGAAGCGCGAGCTGGAGGCGATCGAGGAGAAGTTCCCCGACCTGGTCACCCCCGACAGCCCCACCCGGCGGGTCGGCGCCGAGCCGCTCGCCGAGCTCGGCACGGCCGAGCACGAGACGCCGATGCTCTCCCTCCAGTCCATCCAGGAGGAGGACGAGTTCCGGCGCTTCTGCCAGCGCTGCTGCGACGAGCTCGACCTGGAGCGCCTGAGCCTGGTGGCCGAGCCGAAGTACGACGGCTTGAGCGTCGAGCTGACCTACGAGGACGGCAGCCTGGTGCGCGCCGCCACGCGCGGCGACGGGCGGACCGGCGAAGACGTGACCGAGAACGTCAAGACGATCAACGAGGTGCTCCTGCGCCTCCAGCCCCCGGACGATGACGTCTCGGTCCCCCGCCACCTCGTCGTGCGGGGCGAAGTCTACATGAACAAGCAGGAGTTCGCGGAGTTCAACCGGCGCCAGCAGGAGGCCGGCGAGAAGACCTTTGCCAACCCGCGCAACGCCGCCGCCGGCAGCCTGCGCCAGCTCGACCCGCGCGTGACCGCCGAGCGCCCGCTGCGCATCTTCTTCTACGAGGTCGGCCCGTCGGCCAGCCACCGGCCCGACTCGCAGTGGCAGTGCCTGGAGATGATGAAATCCCTCGGCCTCAAGACCAACCCCCGCTGCGAGCTGATCCAGTGCGTCGACGCCGCCGTCGAGTACCACCAGAAGACGGCCGAGCAGCGGGAGGACCTGCCCTACGAGATCGACGGCTGCGTCTTCAAGGTCAACAAGCTCGAGCACCACGAGTCGCTCGGCACGCGCGCGGCGAGCCCGCGCTGGGCCGTCGCCTGGAAGTTCCCCGCGCGTCGCAAGACCACGCGCATCAAGGACATAAAGCCCCAGGTCGGCCGCACCGGCGCCCTCACACCCGTCGCCAGGCTCGAGCCGGTCCGGATCGGCGGGGTCGAGGTCTCCAGCGTCAGCCTCCACAACCAGGACGAGATCGACCGCAAGGACGTCCGCATCGGCGATGTCGTCCTGGTCGAGCGCGCCGGCGACGTCATCCCCCACGTCGTCCAGGTCATCAAGGACAAGCGCACGGGCGACGAAGAGGAGTATCACCTGCCGGACGAATGCCCCGTCTGCGGCGGCGAGACCAGCCGCGCCGAGGGCGAGGCCGCCACGCGCTGCACCAACGCCTCCTGCCCCGCCCAGGTCAAGGAGCGCATCAAGCACTTCGGCTCCAAGTCGGCCCTCGACATCGACGGGCTCGGCGAGAAGATCGTCGACCAGCTCGTCGAGCGCGAGATGGTAAGGGACTTCGCCGACCTGTTCGACCTGACCGTGGACGAGCTGAAGGCGCTGGACCGGATGGCCGAGAAGAGCGCCACGAACCTGGTCGAGGCCATCGGGGCGTCGCGCGAGGACGTGACCCTCGCCCGGCTGATCTACGGGCTCGGCATTCCCCACGTGGGCGGGGCGACGGCCGGCGACCTCGCTGCCCGCTTCGGCTCGCTCGACGAGCTGGCGAAGGCCGACCAGGAGACGCTGATGGAGATGCCCGACGTCGGCGAGACGGTCGCCTCGTCCGTGGTGCAGTGGTTCGAGAACGAGAAGAACCGGCGGCTGCTGGAGCGCCTGAAGGAGCGCGGCGTCTGGCCCGAGGCGCAGGAGATGGGCGACGGCCTGGAGGGGCTGACCTTCGTGATCACCGGCTCGCTGGACTCGATGACCCGCGACGAGGCGCAGCAGGCCGTCCGCCGGCAGGGCGGGCGGGCCACCGCGAGCGTCTCCGCCGAGACCGACTACCTGGTCGTCGGCGAGAAGCCCGGCGGCAACAAGCTCCACGACGCCGAGCAGCACGGCACCCGGCAGATCGACGAGCAGCAGTTCCTCAGGCTGCTCGGCCGCAAGTAGTCCAGGGAGACGAGAATGAGGGCGTGGACGGTCGTGCTGGCGCTGGTCTGCGGGCTGGCACTGATCGGCTGCGGTGAGGGCGAGTTGCGCGTGCGCGAATACGGCGCCTCCGGGCCGGTCGTGATCGCCCTGCACGGCGGGTCGCCCGCGCCCGGCTGAAGGCTGCCATCGAGGCGCGCATCGGCCAGCGGCTCCGCCGCCGGCTGGGCCGGATTGGAGGAGGAGTGCCCCGCCCCCGCCGGGCCGGACGCAGAAAGGGCGGCACAACCACCACGCGCGACAACGGGGGCAATGGTCATGGAACTGCTGGTTTCGCCTTGGGGCAGGACGTTCGAGCGCCTGGTCGCCAGGGCCAGTTCTTCCCTGGTCATATCATCGCCCTACGTCGGGCGCGAGCCCTGTAGGCGGGTTGCAGAGCTCGCGCCACCTGGCCTGTCTTTGCTCCTCGTGACGGACCTTTCCGTGCGTTCGCTCCTGAGCGGGGCCACGGATGCCGCTGCCCTCCTGGACCTGGCCGCCGCCTTGCCGCAGTCAGATATCCGATTCCTCCCAAGCCTGCACGCCAAGGTCTACATCGCCGACGAATCAATGGCCGTGGTCACATCAGGCAACCTGACACAGTCGGGCCTCTGGCGCAACTTCGAGTACGGCGTTCAGGTGACAGATGGCCTTGCCGTGTGCGCCATTCGCCGGGACGTAGTTGACTACGCGATGTTGGGCAACCCGGTAGAGCCTGAGTCCCTTAGCAGCCCGTTGAGGAAGTGGGGGTTTGCGCGGTGCTCACAATCTCGGTTGC
>CAYSWA010000047.1:0-18359 GCA_964434535.1 uncultured candidatus Brocadiaceae bacterium
CCGAACGCTCATAGGATAGTACACAGACAGGCACTTTTTCAACGGGCTGTTAGCCTCATGGCGGAGGCAGCAGCCCTGGTACGCAAGCGAACGCGCGGGGCTGAACGCGCTCTTGCCCTCTTGGCACGCGGTCAGTTCGACGCCCAGCTGGGCGCCCTGGAGACCGAGGTGCTGAGTGCCCGCACGGCGGGCCGGTCGGCCCACGCCATCTTCGCTGACGCCATACTGCACATCCTGTCGTCCGGCCCGGCAGCAACCGCAGAGATACATCAGCGCATACGCGCCATCCATCCCGACTTGTGCGACGATGAGGTGGACCGCGTGATCGACGGCAGGCATTTCGGCAAGAAGTGGAAGCACGCGGTCCGAACGGCCCAACAGCACTTGCGGCGCAGGGGGCTCATCACGCGCGACGGCAAGCTGTGGCGGCTCGTTGCCTGACGGACGCACTCAGCGCGAGGTGGCTTGACCTCGGCTCTCGACATTGTGCCGTGCACTCGGTGCTCGCCCAGCGCATCGGCGCCCCTTCCGGCCCCGACTACCCCCACAGCGCAAATGCCTTCCGTGCGGCGAAGCTGGACGTGCGACCTCCCCGAGCCTATCATGCGAGCCGACACGGGCCGGCGTCGGAGCCGGCGGCTTGACCGCCCCGGGACCCCCGCTTGCCGAAGCGCCCTGCGGCGACGAGGGCCGCAAGCCGAGCCCTGACGAGATGCCCCGCTCAGGAGTCCGCTCAGTGGAGCTCGTGCACTTCGACAGCGACGAGCCGGCGGACCACCTGGCCTGCGACGAGCTGCTGCTGGAGCGGGCGGAGGCCGGCGAGCTGGGCGAGACGCTCCGCCTCTGCGAGATCGCCCGGCCGACGGTCGTGCTCGGGGTGAGCGACCGCTGGCGCGAGATGGTCCACGCCGAGCGCTGCGCGGCAGAGGGCGTTGCCGTGCGGCGGCGCTGCTCGGGCAGCGGGGCCGTGCTCGTCGCCCGCGGCTGCCTCAACTACGCCCTGGTCCTTGACACCTCGGCGCGGCCGGAGCTGGCCACGATCCGCTCCACCCACCGCTGGGCCGTCGAGCGCCTCGCCGATGCGCTCTCACGCCCGGGCGTGGAACTCTGCCTGGCGGGGCTCTGCGATTTGGCCTGGGGCCGGCGCAAGGTCGGCGGCAGCGCCCAGCGCCGCAAGCGGCGCTACGTGCTCCAGCACGGCACGGTCCTGTGCGGGCTCGACCTGGGGCTGCTCGGGCGCTGCCTGCGCCACCCGCCCGACGAGCCGGACTACCGCGCCGGCCGCGCGCACGCGGATTTCGCGGCGAACCTGCCGCTGTCGCGCCAGGAAGTGGCCGGCGGCATCCGGCGCGCTTTCGGCATCCCGCCCGATCAGGAGCCGCTGGACCTGAGCGGCGAGCTGCGCCATGACGTCGAGGCGCTCGTGGGGGTCAAGTACGGCGCCGACGCGTGGACCTTCCGGCGCTGAGGGACGGGCTCACTGCTCGACGAGGAGCGCGGTGGTGAGCGCGCCGGCCGCCGGATCGTCCGCCAACCCACCGAAGACCAAATTACAGCGAATACGTTACACGACGGGGCCCTGAGTCATGCCCAGTTTGGCGGGCCTGCCATGGGATTGGCGGGTGCGCCAGCGATCGGCGGCAGTCTGCGAGGCAAACTGGGGATGACTCAAATCCGGGCCGCTTCAGCGGGCCAGATGGCACGCGCCCGCTTGAGGGCGGCGGCGCACTTGACGCTCTGGGGCGAGCCTGCCATAATACGGGGCCTCGCCTTCGCGCATCCCGCGCGAGCGGGCCCGCTCGCGCGGTTCCAGGCGGCCCAGACGGCGGGTGGGGGCACAAAGTTGATACGTTTGCGCGCTGGCGTTCCCGCACTGGAAAGGAGTCGGACAGATGGCGGACGAGCAGAAGGCGATTGACTCGCTGATGACCGAGACGAGGACTTTCCCGCCGCCGGAGGAAGCCTCCCGGAGGGCCCACATCGGTTCGATGGAAGAGTACCAGGAGATGTACGACCGCTCGATCCGGGACCCGGACGGGTTCTGGCTGGAGCAGGCCAGGCAGCGGCTGACCTGGTTCGAGGAGCCGACCACCGGGCGCGACTACGAGTGGGACACCGAGGGCCGGACCATCCGGCACACCTTCTTCGCCGACGGCAAGCTCAACGCCAGCTACAACTGCCTGGACCGCCACCTGGAGACCGAGACCGCCGACAAGACGGCGATCATCTGGCAGGGCGAGCCGGAGGACGACGTCGTCCAGCTGACCTACCGCGAGTTGCACGCGGAGGTCTGCAAGTTCGCCAGCGTGCTGAAGGACCTCGGCGTGGGGCGCGGCGACCGCGTCTGCACCTACATGCCGATGATCCCCGAGCTGCCGGTGGCGATGCTCGCCTGCGCCCGGCTCGGCGCCATCCACTCGGTGGTCTTCGGCGGCTTCAGCGCCGAGGCGCTGCGCGACCGCATCAACGATTCGGACTGCAAGATCCTGGTCACCTCCAACGTCTCCCTGCGGGCCGGCAAGCACATCCCGCTCAAGGGCATCTCCGATGAGGCGCTCCAGGAGACGCCGAGCATCGAGAAGGTCATCGTCGTGCGGCGCAACGAGGAGCCCTGCGAGATGCAGGAGGGGCGCGACGTCTGGTGGCACGACCTGATGGCCGACGCCAGCGAGGAGTGCGAGGCCGTCCCGGTCGAGGCCGAGGACCCGCTCTACATCCTCTACACCTCCGGCTCGACGGGCAAGCCGAAGGGCGTGGTGCACACCACGGCCGGCTACCTGCTCTACACGGCCATGACGCACGAGCTGATCTTCGACATCCACGAGGACGACATCTACTGGTGCACGGCCGACATCGGCTGGGTCACGGGGCACAGCTACATCGTCTACGGCCCGCTGGCCAACGGGGCCACCAGCCTCATGTTCGAGGGCGTGCCCACATACCCCGACGCCGGCCGGTTCTGGCAGGTCTGCGACAAGTACGGCGTCACCGTCTTCTACACCGCCCCCACGGCCATCCGCGCCCTGATCCGCCAGGGCGACGAGTGGGTCGAGAAGTATGCGCTCGACACGCTCCGCGTGCTCGGCACGGTCGGCGAGCCGATCAACCCCGAGGCGTGGATGTGGTACTACGAGAAGGTGGGCCGGGGCCGCTGCCCCATCGTCGACACCTGGTGGCAGACCGAGACCGGCGGCATCCTCATCACCCCCCTGCCCGGCGCCCACACCCTGAAGCCCGGCAGCGCCAGCCGCCCCTTCTTCGGCGTCGAGCCGATCATCCTGCGAGACGACGGCAGCGAGTGCGCGCTCAACGAGGGCGGCAAGCTCTGCATCACGGCGCCCTGGCCGGCCATGCTGCGCACGATGTGGGGCGACCACGACCGGTTCGTTGACACGTACTTCACGATGTTCAACGGCATGTACTTCACCGGCGACGGCTGCCGCCGCGACCCGGACGGCGACTACTGGCTGATGGGCCGCATCGACGACGTGGTCAACGTCAGCGGCCACCGCATCGGCACCGCCGAAGTGGAGAGCGCGCTGGTCAGCCACGAGAAGGTGGCCGAGGCCGCCGTCGTGCCCATGCCGCACGAGATCAAGGGCCAGGGCCTCTACGCCTACGTGACCCTGGTCGGCGGCGTGGAGGAGAGCGACGAGCTGAAGAAGGAGCTCGTCCGGCACGTGCGCAAGGAGATCGGCCCGATCGCCACGCCCGAGGCGATCCAGTTCGCCCCGGCCCTGCCCAAGACGCGCTCGGGCAAGATCATGCGCCGCATCCTGCGCAAGATCGCCGAGGGTGTCGACGACGTCAAGGCCCTGGGCGATACGTCGACCCTGGCCGACCCGAGCATCGTGCATACGCTCTTCGAGGGCCGCCAGCTCTGAGGGCGCCCCGAAGCGAGAGCCTGACATCCGGCGGGAGCCGGGGTGCCCGTGCGGTCCCCCGCTCCCGCGCGGCGCTTGAGCCGATGAGACTCCAGCACGGGAGCGTGCGTGATGGCCGAGGGTGAGAGGGCCGAAGATCTCGGCAAGGTGATGAACCGTGGCCTCGTGGTCATCGGGGCCGTCCTGATCCAGCTCTGCCTCGGCGCCATCTACGCCTGGAGCGTCTTCACGCCCTCGCTGGTGGAGGCCGGCTGGTCGAAGGCGCAGACGCAGATGGTCTTCGCCGCCGGCCTGGCCACCTTCGCCGTCGTGATGGTGCTGGCCGGACGGGTGATGCCCCGCTTCGGCCCGCGCAAGCTGGCCGTGGCCGGCGGCATAGTGCTGGGGCTCGGCTACGTGCTGGCCGGCCAGCTCGGCGCGACCAGCTTCCCCGTCGTGTTCTGGTGCGTCGGCCTGATCGGCGGCGCCGGCATCGGCCTCGCCTACGTGGTGCCGATCGCCGTGGGCATGCGGTGGTTCCCGGACAAGAAGGGCCTGATCACCGGCCTCGCCGTGGCGGGATTCGGCTTCGGCGCGCTGCTCTGGGTCAAGCTCGGCGGCGAATGGGGCCGCCTGCTGGCCACCCAGGGGCTCGGGGGCACGTTCACCATCTACGGCGTCATCTTCCTGATCGCCGTCGTCATCGGCGGCCTCTGGATGGTCTACCCCCCCGAGGGCTGGCTGCCGCCCGGCTACGTGCCGCCGCAGGCGGGGCAGGGCGGCAAGCACGCCGTCGGCTTCATGGACTTCACCAGCGGCCAGATGCTGCGCACGCCCCAGTTCTACATGATCTTCCTGACCTTCGCCTTCGGCGCGGGCGCCGGGCTGATGACCATCGGGCTGATGAAGCTCTTCCCCCAGACCGCACTGGAGAGCGGTGGGCTGAGCGCCGAGGCCGCCAGCGCCGTGGCCGGCACGGCCATGGCCGTCTTCTTCTCGCTGGCCAACGGCATCGGCCGCATCGCCTGGGGCACCATCAGCGACAAGCTCGGCCGCAAGGCGTCCATCACGCTGATGATGGCCAGCCAGGGCATCGTGGTGATCGCCTTCCAGTGGATGGCCGGCACGCCCGCGCTGCTCTACCTCGGGGCGGCGTTGATCGGCTTCAACTTCGGCGGCAACTTCGCCCTCTTCCCCACCATCACCGCCGACACGTTCGGTGCGAAATACGTGGGGCAGAACTACGGCTGGGTCTTCCTCGCCTACGGGGTGGGCGGCATCTTCGGCCCGATCCTCGGCGGCCGGCTCGGCGACCTGGGCAACTTCCCCGTCGCCTTCACCATCTGCGGCGTGCTGGTGTTGGTCGCCGCTGGCATCATCGCGGCGGTCAAGCCGGTGACGCCGTTCGTCGAGGAAACCGTCGAGCCGGCCCTCGCAGTGGAAGCCGAGGCCGAGATCGACGGCGCCATCGAGGAGGGCGAGATCCCCGAAGAGGGCGGCGAGTGAGGCGCCCTGACGCCGTGCTGCTGGCCGGCCCGCCCGGGGCGGGCAAGACGCCGCTGGGGCGCGAGCTGGAGCGGCGGGGCCTCTGGGGCCGCCCCTGCGCGCACTTCGACTTCGGCGCCGAGCTGCGCCGCGCCGCCGAAGGCCGCACTGCGGCCCAGTTCAACAACGCTGAACGGACCTTCATCCGTGACCTGCTGGAGGCCGGCGCCCTGCTCGACGACGAGCACTTCGGCCTGGCCGAGCGCCTGCTCGATGCGTTCATCGCCGCCCGCGCCCGGGCCGAGGACGTCCTGCTTGCGCTGAACGGCCTGCCCCGCCACCCGGGGCAGGCGCGCGACCTGGCCCCGCGCGTGCGGGTGCTGCTCGCCGCGCACCTGGACTGCACGCTCGGAGTGGCGCTGGAGCGCATCCGGCGCGACGCGGCCGGCGAGCGCGAGGGCCGCACGGACGTGGACCAGGCCTCCGTCCGCCGCCGGATGGAGGCGTTCGGGGAGCAGACGCTGCCCATGCTGGAGCACTACCGCCGCCGCGGAGTCGAGGTGCGCCGCCTGGAGGTGACGGCCGAGAGCCGGCCCGCCGGGCTCCGGCGCCGCCTGAACGAGAGGCCGCCATGCTGAACAGGGACGACGCCGTGCTGATGGTCATCGACGTGCAGGAGCGCCTGGTCGGCGCGATGCACGGGCGTGAGCGGCTGCTGGCCGCCCTGGACAGGCTCATGCGCGGCGCCCGCGTGCTCGGGCTGCCCCTCGTCTGCACCGAGCAGAACCCCGGCGGCCTCGGCCCGACCGTGGCCGAGGTCGCCGGGCTGCTGGCGGGCGTCGAGCCGATCGCCAAGACCGCCTTCAGCGGCTGCGGCGCCGAAGGCGCCATGCTCGCCCTACAGCAGACCGGCCGCAGCCAGGTGCTGCTGGCCGGGATCGAGGCGCACGTCTGCGTCTACCAGACGGCGGCCGACCTGATCGCGCGCGGCTACCGGCCGCAGGTGGTGGCCGACGCCGTCTCCTCGCGCCGGGCCGAGGACAGGGCGGTCGGCCTGGAGAAGGCCCGCGCGGCCGGCGCCGAGGTGACCAGCGTCGAGACGGCCCTTTTCGAGATGCTGCGCGACGCCGCCGACCCGGCCTTCCAGCAGATACTCCAGATCGTCAAGTAGCCCTTTTTCACCGGCAGTCCCGTGTAACGGGGAGGGTGGACAGTGAAACACTGGTTAGTGCTGACGGCATTGCTGGCATGGACGTGCTCGGCGGCGCTGGCGCAGCAGCAGCCGGCGACGGCGGTGAACAACCAGGACGAGCAGATCAACATCGACCTGGCGGCCGGCCGGGCGAAGAACGCCCTGAGCATCCTGCGCTCGGGCGACAAGGCGGAGATCAACAACTACGTCTCCGAGGTGGTGGAGCTGGAGCACGGCGTCGCCTTCGAGATACTGCCCCACGTGCTGCGGGCGGTGAACCTGGAGAAGGGCTCCACCCGCGTGATGAGGTACGCGCCTGCCGAGGGCGGCAAGACGCGCTACTTCATCCAGGTGGTCACCACCGCCGAGCAGATGCCGACCGTCGTGGGCACGATCAAGGCGCTCGACCTGCCGAACGTCACCTCCTCCACCGGCGACGCGCGCTACGCCATCCGCATGCGCCATCGCCGCGCCTCGGAGGTCGCCAACATCCTCCAGAACACCTACCTCTCCGCCGAGGGCAAGGTCTTCGCCGACGACAGCACCAACACGCTCTTCGTGCTCGACAGCGTCAGCGACAGCCGCGGCGACCTGGCCTACGTGGAGTTCTACGACGTGCCCCCGCCCCAGGTCGAGTTCGACGTCCAGGTCATCGAGGTCCGCCAGGACAACCTCGACAAGCTCGGCCTCGACTGGGAGGCGTGGAAGCGGAGCCTCGGCGGCCAGCTCACCTTCTCCGCGAACTGGTTCGAGGGGCACGACGCCTTCCGCCGCCTGGACGGCCTGCTCACGCTGGACGCCCGCACGCTGGCTGAGTTCCTCAACTACGCCGCCCGGCGCGGCCACGCCTCGATCAAGCGCCAGGTCAAGGTGGCCGCCAACAACCTCCAGCCCGGAGTGATACGCACCGCCCGGCGCGTGCCCTACGTCACCTACGTGGAGCGCTCGTTCCCCGACACCAGGGGCTCCTTCGTCCTGACCGAGGCGAACCCCGGGGTAGACGCCGACGGCGACCCGGGTTCGCCCGATTTCGACCGGGTGGTGGCCATCCGCCCGCCCTCGCAGTGGCAGAAGACCGACCTGGGCTCCGACGAAGAGGGCCTGCTTATCACCATCACCCCCGTGATCGGCACCGACATGGTCACCGCCGCCATCAGCGTCTCGGCCAACACGGTGACCGGCCTGGACGAGCTGGACCGGCCCATCGTGACCGAGCAGGACTTCGAGACCGTGGTCACTCTCCAGGACCTCCAGCCCCTGCGCGTGGCCACCATCGAGAACGAGATCGCGCTCAGCGCCCGGCGCGGCATCCCCGTCCTGCGCGACCTGCCGGTGCTGAAGTACCTGTTCAGCGTCGAGAGCAAGCGCACCGAGACATCGCACATCCACGTCATCGTGACGCCCTGCTTCTGCAACTGGCGCGTCTACGAGGCGCGGATGCTCGGCTCGGAGGGCTCGGTGCTGAAGGTCAGCGACAGCGAGCTGCCCGAGCTGGTCCGCAAGGAGATGCTCCCGCTGAACCGCTGAGCAGGGGCGGCAAGTGGTCCGTGCGCGACGCCCGCATCGAGCGGCTGCTCTGCCGGCTGACCGGCGCCTGGAGAGTGTGCGGTTCAAGTGCCTGCTCGACACCAGCCGGAAGTTCGCCATCCCCCTGCTCGACCATTTCGACCGCGTCGGCGTCACCCGGCGGGTCGGCAACACGCGCTACCTGCCGGACCGCGGAGCGCCATAGGGGCGATCCTCAATCCGTCTCCCCATCTTCCTGCTCGGCCAGCGCGTAGCTGACGTGGTAGACCTCGCCGTCGAACTCGGTGTTCACCTTGTAGCCGCTGTTGTGGAAGATGGTGAGCATGGCCTTGTTGGTGGGCAGGACGCTGGCGTAGAAGCGCTTCACGCCGCGCTCGCGGGCGATCTGGGTGAGGCGCTGGAGCAGGAAGGTGCCCATGCCCTTCTGCTGCCACTCGTCCTGGACGATGAAGGCGACCTCGGCGGCCTGGGTCTTGGGGTCGAGGAAGTACTGGGCCAGGGCGACGATCTGCTCCTCGCCGGCCATGTCGGGCACCACGCCGACGATGGCCAGGTCGTTGGTGTAGTCGATGTTGGTCATCCGCTGCACGTCCTTGTGCGGGAAGATGACCGTGTGGGTAAAGTAGCGGGAGCGGACGGACTCGGGGCTCAGCGAGTAGAGCATGTCGCGCAGGGCCGGCTCGTCGATCGGGCGGGTGGGTCGGAAGGAGATCTGCGTGCCGTCGCGCAGCGTGGCCGTCTTCTCCAGCTCGGCGGGGTAGGTGACCTGTTCCCAGGCGAGCTCGATCTGGTCCTCGGGGATGTAGCGGCGGGCCTTGGCTGCCTGGAGAAGCTCGTTGCGGAACTTGGGATGGGCGACGTTGACCAGCGCGAGCACGCGCTCGCGGATGCTCTTGCCGTGCAGGTAGGCGATGCCGTGCTCGGTGACCACGTAGTGGACGTCGCCGCGGGTGGTGACCACGCCGGCGCCCTCGGCCAGGTGGGCGACGATGCGGCTGACCTCGCCGTCGCGGGCAGTGGAGGGCATGGCGATGATGGCCTTGCCGCCGCGGCTGCGGGCGGCGCCGCGGATGAAGTCGACCTGCCCGCCGATGCCGCTGTAGATGCGGTAGCCGAGCGAGTCGGCGCAGACCTGGCCGGTCAGGTCCACCTCCAGCCCCACGTTGATGCCGACCATCTTGTCGTGCTGGCTGATCACGTGGGGGTCGTTGACGTACTCGGTGGGGTGGAACTCGAACAGCGGGTTGTTGTCCACGTAATCGTAGAGCCGCCGGGTGCCCATGCAGAAGCTGGCCACGACCTTGCCGCGGTTGATGGTCTTCTTCGAGCAGGTGATGGCGCCGCACTCGATCAGGTCGATGATCCAGTCGCTGAACATCTCGGTGTGGACGCCGAGGTCGCGCTTGTCCTGGAGCGTCTCGGCCAGGGCCTGGGGGATGCGCCCGATGCCGCACTCGATGGTGCTGCCGTCCTCGACCAGGCGGGCCACGTTCTCGCCGATCCGCCGCAGTGTATCGTCCATCTCCGGCACGGGGATCTCGATGATCTCCTCGTCCTGCGGCACGAGCATGTCGATGGAGTTGACGTGCACGAAGCTGTCGCCGAGCGTGCGCGGCATCCGCTCGTTGACCTGGGCGACCACGTACTTGGCGTTGGCCACGGCGCTGGAGATGATGTCGATCGAGACGCCGAGGCTGCACAGGCCGTTCACGTCCGGCGGGGTGACGCAGATCAGGGCCACGTCGACCGGCACCCGGCCGGTCTCGAACTGGCGGGGGATGTCGGAGAGGAAGATCGGCGTGTAGTCGCCGACGCCCTGCTCGAAGGCGTCGCGCACGTTCTCGGCCACGAAGAAGCTGTTGGTCTTGAACTTGCCGCGGAACTCCTCCCGCACGTAGGGCGCCGAGCCCATGGTCAGCAGGTGCACGATGTGGGCGTCGTAGACGTGCGGCGTCTGCTCGACCAGCGCCTCGACCAGGTGCTGGGGCTGGGCGCACCCGGTGCCGATGAAGATGCTGTCGCCCGGCTTGACCAGCTTCATCGCCTCGGGCGCCGTGCCGATCCGGTCCCCGTACTTCTCGCGCCAGTTGAACTCAGCCACCGGCCCCTCCCGCGTCATGCTTCCTCCACACGTATGCGCGCGTCCACGGCGATCGGCCGCGTCCCCTCGGGGCCGACCACGTAGGGGTTGATGTCCACCTCCTGGATCGGCGGGAACTCGGTGGCCAGTTGCGAGAGCCGCTGGAGCCCCTCGGCCGTGGCGTCGACGTCGACCCCCTGGCGCCCGGCGCCGGACGTGAGCAACTGGTAGGTGCGGGTGCTCAGCAGCATCTCGCGGGCCTCCTGGGCCGTCAGCGGCGCCGGGTAGAAGGCCACCTCCCGCATCACCTCCACCATTATCCCGCCGACGCCGAACATCATCAACGGGCCGAACCGGGGGTCGCGCGTCATGCCCAGGATCACCTCCTGGCCCTCTGTTACGACCTCCTCGACGAGCACGCCGAGGATGTCGGCCTCCGGCAGCCTCTTCGGGATGCGGTACATCATCAGGTCGAAGGCGTCCATCACCTCCTGGGGGCCGGTCAGGTTCGCCCGCACGCCGCCGACCTCGCTTTTGTGCAGGATGTCGGGCGACCAGATCTTCAGCACCACGGGGTAGCCGATCTGCTCGGCCATGTTGAGGGCCTGCTCGGCGGAGGTGGCGACGGCGCTGCGGGGCGTGACGAACCCGTAGGCCTCCAGGATCTCCTTCGACTCCATCTCGCCGATGTCGTGGAGGCCCCGCTCCAGGTGGCGTCGGATGATCGGCTCGACCCGGCGGCGGTTGACCGGGAAGAGCTTGACCACGCGCTCCGGGCGCGAGCGCCAGCGGGCGTAGTCGGCCATGGCCTTGATGGTGGCCACGGCGCTCTCGGGCGAATCGTAGGCCGGCACGCCGCCCTGCTGGAGGATGCGGATGCCCGGCTCCACCTTCGGCCCGCCCAGGAAGCAGCCGAGCACGGGCTTGCCGTTCTGCCGGCTGACCTCGACCACCGCGCGGGCCGTGGCGCTCACCTGCGTCACCCCGTGCGGGGTGAGCAGCACGAGCACGGCGTGCACGTTCGGGTCGGCGAGCGCCTCGCGCAGGGCCGTCTCGTAGCGCTGGACGGTGGCGTCGCCGAGCACGTCGATGGGGTTGGTCACGGCGGCATGGGCCGGCAGGGCCTCGCGCAGCCGCTCCACGGTCGCCTCGCTCAGCTCGGCCAGGGCGAGGCCCTCGCGCTCGGTGGCGTCGGCGGCCATGATGGCCGGTCCGCCGCCGTTGGCGATCACGGCCACGCTGGTGCCCTCGGGGAAGGGCTGGCGCGCCATGGCGCGGGCGAAGTCGAACTGCTGCTTGGTCGAGGCGCAGCGGATCACCCCCGCCCGCTCGAAGACGCACTCGTAGGCGGCCTCGGCGCGGGCCAGGCTGCCGGTGTGGCTCGAGGCCGCCCGCGCCCCGGCGTCGGTGATGGCCGACTTCATCAGCAGGATCGGCTTCTGGCGGGCGATGCGCTCGGCCTGGCGCACGAACTCGTCCCCCTCGGCGATCGTCTCCAGGTAGCCGGCGATCACCCGCGTCCGCTCGTCGCGGCCCAGCGCCTTGATGATGTCTATCTCGTCGATGTCGGCCTTGTTGCCGATGCTGATCAGCGCGCTGAAGCCGATGCCGCTGGCCTGGGCCATGTCCAGGATCGCCACCAGCAGCGAGCCGGACTGCGACATGTAGCCGATCTGGCCCGGCGGCGGCAGGTCGCCCCCGAAGGAGGCGTTCAGCTTCCTGGGCGGCACCATCAGCCCCAGGCAGTTCGGCCCGAGCATGCGGATGCCCGCGCGCCGGGCGATCTCCACGACCTTCCGCTCCAGCTTCAGGCCTTCCTCACCGACCTCGCGGAAGCCGGCGGAGATCACGACGACCGACCCCACCCCCGCCTGCGCGCACTGGCGCATGGCGCCGGGCACCGATTCGGCCGGCAGGGCGATGACGGCAAGGTCCGGCGCCTCGCCGATGTGGGAGAGGTCGGGATAGCAGCGGAGGCCCTCGATCTCCTCCGCGTTCGGGTTGACGGGGTAGACGGCGCCCTCGAAGCCGCCGCGCACCAGGCTGGCCAGTATCTCGTGGCCGACCTTGCCCTCGCTGCGCGAGGCGCCGAGCACGGCCACCGAATGGGGGTCGAGGAAGCCCTCCAGGCTCATGCCGTCCGTCCCTTCCGCGCCGGGGATCGAGTCGTCGCGCTCAGAGCCCGTGCAGGGGGAAGAGCTCGGCCTTCAGCGCCTGGATCGTCGCCTCCACGGCCGGCTCGACGCTGCGCACCTGCTCGTCGGTCGGCCGCAGGGCGCGGTCGCGCAGGCCGCCCTGCCATTCGGTGCTCTCCATCATGACGCCGCCGAGGGCGTGGTCGCTCTCGGCGCCCCGCTCGGCGCCGCAGAGCACGCTCCAGACCAGCGCCCACCCGCGGGCGGTGTTCTCGACATTGTAACCGCCGCCCCCTACGGCAAGCACGGGCGGGCCGGCCTCCACCACCAGCCCGGTCAGGTCGGCGTAGGTGTTGTTGGTCAGGCTCAGGTGCGCCAGCGGGTCGCCCGAGAGGCCGTCCATGCCGAGCTCCAGCAGGATCACGTCCGGCGCGAACGCCCCCAGCAGCGGCAGGGCCAGCTCGCGGAAGGCCCGCATGTAGACCGCATCGTAGGTGCCGGCCGGCAGCGGGACGTTCACGTTGAATCCTTTGCCCCCCTCAACGCCGATCTCGCCGACGAAACCCCGCCCCGGAAAGAGCGTCCGCCCGCTCTCGTGGAACGACATGGTCATTACGTCGGCCCGCGCGTAGAAGGCGTCCTGCGTGCCGTCGCCGTGGTGCACGTCCACGTCGAGGGCGAAGACGCGCCGCCCCTCGCGGGCGAGGTCCATGGCGGTGATGACCACGTCGTTGACGTAGCAGAAGCCGGCCGCCTTCTCGGGGCGGGCGTGGTGGTAGCCGCCGGAGGGGTTGAAGGCGACGCCGGCGCGCCCCTCCGTCAGGAGCCGGCCGGCGGTCAGCGTGGCGCCGCAGGCGAGCGCGGCGTAGTCGTACATGCCGCGCCAGACGGGGCAGTCCTCCGTGCCGAGGCCCATGAACAGGCCCTCGGCGTCGAGGCGGCCCTCGTCGGCGGCCTTCAGCGCGTCAAGGTATCGCGGCGTGTGGAAGCTCTCCAGTTCCTCGCGCGTCGCCGGCCGGGGCGGCTCGACGAACCGTTGCGAGGTGCCGAGCAGCCCCATCCCGGCGAGTGTCCGCCGCGTCTGCCCGGCGCGCCCGGCGCGGAACGGGCACTGCGGGGGATACTCGTACTGCTCGATTTCTTCGGAGTGGATGAACGCGGCGGCGGGGCTGCTCATGTGCTCTGTGGGTTCCCGAAAGGACGGCCCCAGGCGGCCGGGGCAGGCACGCCGGGCCTTATAGCACTCGCCCCGCGGGCTGTCAACCTGGCCCTACCTCAGCCCCTCGGGCGGCTCGTAGCCCTCGCGGCCCATCAGGCCGTAGGTGTACTGCTTGCCCAGCTCGACGCCCGGCTGGTTGAAGGCGTTGACCCGCAGAAGCTGGCCGCTGTAGCTGACCGCGTACTGGAAGAGCATGAACAGCTCGCCGAGCGCCGCCTCGTCGAGGCGCGGGATGCGCAGCGTCAGGTTCGGGCGGCCCTTGTCGGTCAGCGCCCGGCGGGTGGCGGCCAGCTCGGCGTCGAAGAGCTCGTTGAAGCTGCTGCCGGCCAGGTAGCCGAGCTCCTCCTCGGCCCCGCCCTCGCAGATCGCCAGCTTCCGCCCGCGGGGCAGGTGCCGCCCGACCTCGAGCAGTGTGACCACCTTGTCGAACGGGCCGTCCTGGAAGAGCTGCATCACGCTGTGCTGGTCGGTGACGCCGACGGCGGCGACGGGGGTCGGGCCGACGAAGACGTTCTTCCTCTCCAGCCCGTCCTTCTTGCCCAGGCTCTCGGCCCAGAGCTGGCAGTGCCAATCGCCGAGGCTCGCCAGGGCGCTGCTGTAGGGCATCAGCACCGTGATCGGCCGGCCCCGGCGGTAGTGCAGGTAGAGCAGCGCCGCGTAGAGCAGGGCGGGGTTCTTCTTGAGGCTGCGCGAGCCGCAGCGCTCGTCCATCGCCGCCGCCCCGCGCAGCATCTTGCCGATCCGCACGCCGCCGACCGCCGCGCTGAGCAGCCCCACGGCGCTCAGCACGCTGAACCGCCCGCCCACGTTGCCCGGGATCGGCAGCGTCCGGTAGCCGTCCTGCTCAGCGATGCGCCGCAGCAGGCTCTTCTCGGGGTCGGGGTCGGTGGTGGCGACGATGTGCCGGGAGGCGTCGAGCCCCGCCCGCCTGAGCAGGTCGCGCACGTGGAGGAACGCGCCCATCGTCTCGGCGGTCGAGCCGGACTTGGTGATCACGTTGAAGGCCGTGCGGTCCAGCTCCTCGCCGATCATCTCGAAGAAGGGCCCGATCAGGCCGGGGTCGACGTTGTCCAGCACGAAGATGCGCGGCCCGCCGCGGCGGTCGGGATGATCGTCGGGCAGCAGGTTGTGGAAGGGATGGTTGAGGGCGCGGTGGACGGCGATGTTGCCGAGCGCCGAGCCGCCGATGCCGAGAACGACGAAGTTGCGGCACCAGGAGCGCAGCTCGCGCGCCAGCGCGTTCACCCGGCGGACGAGGCCGGCGTCGTAGGGCAGCTCCATGAAGCCGATGTCCTTGCCCCGGCGGCCCTTGATGTTCTTGTGGGCGGCGGCCAGCTCGTCCTTGAGCGCGTCCAGGTCACCGGCGCTCACGCCGTGGTTGCCCACGGCGTCCTGGTAGGCGTTCGCAGCGTCCAGCTCGACCATGCTCTTCGGCTCGGCCATCTCCTGGCTCCTCGGTGAAGTGTGCCCCCGATTCCATTATGCCGGCTGAGCGGCGGCGCGCAACCGAAGCGCGCCTGCGTTGCACGGGCGCCGGCCTCGTGCTATAAGGGGCGCCGCCCCAACCGTGACCGGAGACCGCCATGAAGGCCGCCCTCGCCGCTCCCACGCGGCTGCGCTGCGAGTTCCTGACCGACCCGCTCGGCATCGAGGCGCGCCGCCCCCGGCTCGCGTGGTGGGTCAGCGACCCGCGCCGCGGCGCCCGTCAGAGCGCCTGCCACGTGCTCGTCGCCTCCTCGCGCGAGGCACTCGACCGCGACGAAGGCGACGTGTGGGACAGCGGAAGGCTGGAGAGCGCGGAGCCGCGCCTCGACTACGGCGGCCTCGAGCTCCGGTCCCGCCAGCGCTGCTTCTGGAAGGTGCGCACCTATGACGCCGACGCCGAGCCCTCCCCCTGGAGCGAGCCGGCCCGCTGGGAGATGGGCCTGCTCGATCCGGGCGAGTGGGGGGCCGAGTGGATCGGCCGGGCCGCCGGGCAGTGGCCCGCGCCGCCGGCGCACCTGCGCCGCGAGTTCACCGCGCAGGGCCCCGTGCGGCGCGCCCGGCTCTACGCCACCGCGCTCGGCATATACGAGCTGCGCCTGAACGGGCGCAAGGTCGGCGAGCACGTCTTCCCGCCCGGCTGGACCGACTACAAGGTCCGCGTCATGTACCAGGCCTACGACGTGAGCGGCCTCGTCCGCGAGGGGGAGAACACCCTCGGCGCGCTGGTGGCCGACGGCTGGTACTGCGGCCGGATCGGCTTCGGGGCCGATAGCGAGCCGGTCGGCGAGCCGCCCCCGCGCCTGCTGGCCCGGCTCGAGGTCGAATGCGAGGACGGCTCCACGCTCCACCTCGTCACCGACGCCTCCTGGCGCGCGAGCACCGGCCCCGTCCTCTCGGCCGGCTTCTACGACGGCGAGCGCTACGACGCCCGCCGCGAGATGCCCGGCTGGGACGAACCCGGCTTCGACGATTCCGCCTGGGACGAGGCGGCGCCCTTCGACGACCCCGGCATCGAGCGCAACGCCCAGCACGACCCGCCGATCCGCGTCACGGAGGAGCTCGCGCCCGTCGGCCTCCGCGAGCAGGAGCCCGGCGTCTGGGTCTACGACATGGGGCAGAACATGGTCGGCGTCTGCCGGCTCCGCGCCTGTGGGCCGGCCGGCACGGAGGTGAAGCTGCGCCACGCCGAGGTGCTCAACCCCGACGGCTCGCTCTGCACCGAGAACCTGCGCCGCGCCGAGGCGACCGACCGCTACGTCCTGCGTGGGGAGGGCGAGGAGGTCTTCACCCCCCGCTTCACCTACCACGGGTTCCGCTACGTCGAGGTGACGGGCCACCCCGGCGAGCCGGCGCCGGACGACCTGACCGGCCTCGTCCTCCACACCGACTGCGAGCCGACCGGCCGCTTCACCTGCTCCTCGGAGATGGTCAACCGCCTCTACCGCAACATCGCCTGGGCCCAGCGCGGCAACATGCACAGCGTCCTGACCGACTGCCCCCAGCGCGACGAGCGGCTCGGCTGGATGGGCGACGCGCAGATATTCGCCCGCACCGCCTGCTTCAACATGGACATGGCCGCCATGCTGGAGAAGTTCGTGCGCGACATGCGCGACGAGCAGACCCCCGAGGGCGCCTTCCCCGACGTCTGCCCCTACGTCAGCGCCGGCGGCGTGCTGCCCCCGGCCGGCGCCCCGGCCTGGATGGACGCCGGCGTCATCGTGCCCTGGACCGCCTACCTCTGCTACGCCGACCGCCGCCTGCTCGCCCGGCACTTCGACGCCATGGCCCGCTACGTGGACTACGTCGCCGAGCACAACCCCGACGGGATCTGGGAGAACGCGCGCGGCAACGACTACGGCGACTGGGTGCCCGCCGGCCAGCAGACCGACAAGACGATGTTCGCCACGCTCCACTTCTTCTACTGCGCCCTCCTCACCGCGAAGGCCGCCGAGGCGCTCGGGCGCGACGAGGAACGCGACCGGTTCGACGCCCTCGCCGCGAAGGTGCGCGACGCCTTCAACGCCCGCTACCTGAACGGCGGCAGCTACGAGGGCGGCACGCAGACCGTCAACGCGCTGGCGCTCGCCTTCGGCGTCGTGCCCGAGGGGCACCGCGAGAGCGTCGCCGCCGACCTGGCCGCCGACATCGAGTCGCGCGGCGGGCACCTGGCCACCGGCTTCGGCGGCACGCAGTGGCTGCTGCCCGCCCTCTGCGAGACGGGCTACGACGCGCTGGCCCACCGGCTGCTGCTCAACCGCGACTTCCCCTCCTGGGGCTACATGGTCGAGAAGGGCGCCACCACGATCTGGGAGCTCTGGAACAGCGACACCGAGGGGCCGGGCATGAACTCGCGCAACCACTTCGCCTACGGCTCGGTCGGCGAGTGGATGTTCCGCTACCTGGCCGGCATCGACACCGCCGAGGACGGGCCCGGCTACGCGCACGCCCTCGTCCGGCCCCACCCGGCGCCGGGGGCCGGCGGGCTGAGCGAGGCGCGGGCGAGCTACGATTCGGTGCGCGGCCGCATCGAGACCGCCTGGCGGCTCAGCGACGGCGGGCTGGAGGTGGACGCGGTGATCCCGCCGGCGTCGCGGGCGACGGTCTCGCTGCCGGCGGACTCGCCCGAGGCGGTCAGCGAGGGCGGGCGCCCGCTGGCGGAGGCGGCGGGGGTCACCGACGTGCGCTACGAGGGCGGACGGGTCGTCTTCGAGGCGGCGGCGGGCAGCTACGCCTTCACCGTTGAAGGGGCATGACCATGGACTGGAAGCGGCACCTGATCACGTTCATCATCGTCTTCGTGCTGATCGGGCTGTTCATGAGCGCGCGGGGCGGCTGTCCCGGCCGGCGAGGGCCGGTGCGGCCGGCGGACGCCGAGGTGGTGACGCTGCGCCCGGCGGAGATGGAGCTTCCCGAGGAGCGGCTGGCCGAGGCGTCGTTCACGATCCGCGCGGAGCTGGCCGACACGGCCCAGAAGCGGCAGCAAGGCTTGAGCGGCCGGCCGGGGCTGGAGCCGGGCTACGGGATGCTCTACGTCTACGAGGAGCCGCGCCGGCCGGAGTTCTCGTGGGCCGGGACGGGCTTCGCGGTGACGGCCGCGTTCCTGGGGGAGGACGGGACGGTGCGGGAGCTTCACCGGGCCGAGGCGAACGACCCGGAGCCCTTCACCCCGTCGGAGCCGGCCAGGTACGTCCTGGAGGTCCGCCAGGGCTGGTTCGAGGACCGGGGCTTAGGCGAAGGCACCCGCTTCCAGGCAATCGAGCCGCAGGAAGCCCCCGCCCTCTTCACCCTCCCCGCCGAGACCTCGGCGGCCTGAGGGGCGACGTGTCCTGCCGACGCGCCCCGCAACCCGGAAGCAATGTGCCCAGATGCGCCC
>CAYSWA010000048.1:0-17144 GCA_964434535.1 uncultured candidatus Brocadiaceae bacterium
CGGGGCTGCGACCGCTGCAACAACATCGGCTACTACGGGCGGATGGGCATCTTCGAGATACTCGCCCTCAACAACGTGCTGCGCGAGATGATGCTCCAGGGCGCCTCCACCCAGGAGATCCGCGCCGCCAGCCGCAAGCAGGGATGCCGCTCCCTGCGCCAGAGCGGGCTGCTCGCCGCCTACGACGGCCTGACCACCCTGGAGGAGGTCGCCCGCTCCACCCTCGCCGATTAGCTCAGCCCTTTCGGCGCCGGCCGGCCCCGTCTCTCCTTGCGCGGCCCCCCGCGCGCCGGTAAGGTGGCGCGGCTCTGCTCGCCCCCCTTGTGCCAGCTTCGAAGGAGCCGCCGATGGCCGACAGGCCGAACGTCCTCTACCTGCACTCGCACGACACCGGCCGCTACGTCCAGCCCTACGGGTTCAACGTCCCCACGCCGGCCATCCAGCGCCTCGCCGAGGGGGGCGTGCTCTTCCGCCAGTGCTTCTGCGGCGGGCCGACCTGCTCCCCCAGCCGCGCCGCGCTGCTCACCGGCCAGTCCGCCCATGCCAGCGGAATGATCGGCCTCGCCCACCGGGGCTTCTCCCTCAACGAGGGCCGCCAGCACCTGGTCCACACCCTCCGCCCCGCCGGCTACCACGCCACGCTGATCGGCGTGCAGCACGTGACCAACTGGCGCAACCGCGGCGCCGAGGGCATCGGCTACGACGACGTGGTGCACCTGGAGGACGCCTGGGACACGCGCGAGATCGCCGCCCGCACCGAGGAGTTCTTCCAGGGCCCGCCGGACGCGCCGTTCTTCCTCTCGGTCGGCTTCGTCCATACCCACCGCGACTTCCCCGAGCCCGGCCCGGCCGAAGACCCCCGCTACTGCCGCCCGCCGCTGCCGATCGCCGAGACGCCCGAGACGCGCTACGACATGGCCTGCTACCAGGCGAGCGCCCGCATGCTCGACGAGGGCATGGGCGCCGTGCTCGACGCGCTGGAGGCGAGCGGCCTCGCCGGCGAGACCCTGGTGATCTGCACCACCGACCACGGCATCGCCTTCCCCGCCATGAAGTGCAACCTGACCGACCACGGCATCGGCGTGATGCTCATCATGCGCGGGCCGGACGGCTTCGAGGGCGGGCGGGTCTGCGACGCGCTCCTCTCGCAGATCGACATCTTCCCCACGCTCTGCGAGCTGCTCGACATCGACCCCCCGCACTGGCTCACGGGGCGCTCGATCATGCCCGTCATCCGCGGCGAGGCCGACCAGGTGAACGAGGAGGTCTTCTCCGAGGTCACCTACCACGCCGCCTACGAGCCGATGCGCTGCGTGCGCACCCGCCGCTGGAAGTACATCCGTCGCTACGGGCCGGACCACGGCGGGCGCTGGCAGCCGGTGCTGCCCAACTGCGACGAGAGCCCGAGCAAGGACCTCTGGCTCGCGCACGGCTGGGCCGAGCGGGCCATCCCCGAGGAGCAGCTCTTCGACCTTCTCTTCGACCCGAACGAGGCGCAGAACCTGGCCGGCGAGCCGGCCCGCGCCGACGTGCTCGACCAGATGCGCGGGCGGCTCCAGCGCTGGATGGAGTCGACCGACGACCCGCTGCTCGACGGCCCCGTCCCCGCCCCGAAGGGCGCGGAGGTCAACGACCCGGCCGGCGCCTCACCCAGCGACCCGACCATCACCATCGAGTAGGCGGGGGCCTGGCTCAGACGTGGAGGCGGGACCAGGCGCGCGCCAGGTGCAGGAACGCCCGCGTGTAGGCGTGGCCCTCGCCGGCCCGCTCGGCGCGGGCTCTCGCGCGTGTGCACGCGGCGCAGGACGAGTATACGCGATGCTTCAACGCCTCTCGGCGCTCGTTGCGCGGCGGGCGGAGCGCGGCTAAACTCGCCCCTTCCGAGACGTGATCCACCGATCAGGAGTGCCGCCACATGGCCGCGCTGAACGTCGCGCTCCTCCAGATGACGCCGTGCGGGAGCGACCAGGACGCGAACCTGCGCAAGGGCGAGGGCTTCTGCCGCCGCGCCGCCGCCATGGGCGCCGACCTCGCCCTCTTCCCCGAGATGTGGAACGTCGGCTACACCCTCGGCTTCGAGGAGGGCCGCGAGGAGCCCGGCGCCGGATGGGGCGACGGGGCGGTGGACGCCGACGGGCCCTACGTCTCCCACTTCCGCGCGCTCGCCCGCGAGCTGGAGCTGGGGATCGCCCTGACCTACCTGGAGAGGTGGGACGGCCCGCCCCGCAACACCGTCTCCCTGATCGAGCGCAGCGGCGCCGTCGCGCTGACTTACGCCAAGGTGCACACCTGCGCCTTCCTGCCGCCGGAGGCCAACTGCACGCCGGGCGACGGCTTCCGCGTCTGCACGCTCGACACGGCGGCGGGCCCGGTGCAGGTCGGCGCAATGATCTGCTACGACCGCGAGCACCCCGAGAGCGCCCGCGTGCTGATGCTGGGGGGCGCCGAGCTGATCCTCACGCCGAACGCCTGCTCGCTCGACGACCGGCGCCTGGAGCAGTTCCGCGCCCGCGCGTTCGAGAACGCCGTCGCCCTCGCCATGACCAGCTACGCCGCGCCCCATCCCTACTGCAACGGGCGCTCGTGCGCCTTCACCGCCAACGGCGACCTCCTCGTGCAGGCCGGCAAGGGCGAGGGGATCTACCTGGCCGCCTTCGACCTGGAGCAGATCCGAGAGTACCGCTCCACCACCGTCTGGGGCAACGCCTTCCGCAGGCCGCACGCCTACGGGCCGATCACGGCGGGGCGGGTGGAGGAACCGTTCAAGCGTAGCGACGCCCTGGGCCGGCCCTACGAGGGCAGTCCGTAACCGGTGACGAGGAGCGTGTCATGCGACAGGCGGTGATGACCGAGCCGGGACGGATCGAGCTGCGCGAGGCGCCCGAGCCGGTGCCCGGCCAGGGACAGGTGCTGCTGCGGATCCGGCGCATCGGGATCTGCGGCAGCGACGTGCACGTCTGGCACGGGCGGCATCCGTTCACCGGCTACCCCGTCGTGCAGGGGCACGAGTTCTCCGGCGTGGTGGCCGCCTGCGGGCCCGGCGTCGAGGGCGTGCCGGTCGGCGCGCCGGCGACGGCCCGGCCGCAGATCGTCTGCGGCGAGTGCCCGGCCTGCCTCGGCGGCCGCTACAACATCTGCCACCAGCTGAAGGTCGAGGGCTTCCAGGCCCCCGGCTGCGCGCAGGACCTCTTCGCGACCGACGCCGAGAGGCTGGTCGTGCTCCCCGACGAGTTCACCTGCGAGCAGGGGGCGATGGTCGAGCCGGCTGCGGTCGCCGTGCACGCCACGGCCCGCCCGGGCCCGATCGATGGGCGCAACGCCGTCGTGCTCGGCGCCGGCACCATCGGCAACCTGGTGGCCCAGACGGCGGGCGCGCGCGGGGCGAACGTGCTGGCAACCGACGTGAGCGGGTTGCGGCTCGAGGTCGCCCGCCGCTGCGGCGTCGCGGCCACGGCCGACGTGAGCGAGCAGCCCCTCGCCGAGGCCGCCGGGAGGGCCTTCGCCGGCGAGGGCTACGACCTGGTCTTCGACTGCGCGGGGGCCGAGTCGGCGCTCGAAGCCGCCATCGAGGGCATCCGCAAGGGCGGCACCGTCGTGGTGATCGCCGTCTACGGGGAGAAGCCCCGCGTGCCGCTCGCCTTCGTGGCCGAGTGGGAGCTGGAGATGATCGGCTCGCTCATGTACCGCCACGAGGACTACGTGGAGGCGGTCGCGCGGATCGCCGACGGCGAGGTGCGCACCGCGCCGCTCGAGTCCCGCCACTTCCCGCTTGAGCAGTTCGCCGACGCCTACCGCTTCATCGACGAGCAGGGCCTCGAGGCCATGAAGGTCTTCATCGACCTCTGAAGCCGTCATCGCCCGCCCGTTGATTTGCCGGGAGCCTGGCGGATACATTGGCCCCGCAGAGGGGACGGCGCCGCCCCACCGGGGCAACGAGGGGACTTGCGATGGCTTCGACTGAACAGATGAGGGACTGGTTTGCGTTCCGGCCCGCGAGGGACGACTTCGCGCCGAACGCGCTCGACTGCTCGCGCTTCATCGAGGCGCCGGCCGGCCGGCATGGCTTCCTCAAGGTAGACGGCGAGCGGTTCGTCTTCGAGGACGGCACGCCGGCCCGCTTCTTCGGCGCCCAGCTCCACCGCATCTACGACGAGGAGACCGCCGACTACGTCGCCCGCCGGCTGGTGAAGCAGGGCATCAACATCGTGCGCTACCACGGCATGATCGGCGTCACCGACCGCGAGGCCGACACCGTGCTCGCCTACGACGAGGGGCGCTGGGCGGCGCTCGACCGCACGCTCCACCGCCTGGCCCAGGCCGGCGTCTACGTCATCCTCGACGTCGACTACTACCTGCGCGTCAAGCCCGGCGACGGCGTCTCCGGCCTGCCCCGGGGCGGCAAGACGCCGTTCCTGACCTTCTTCAACGAGGACGTCATCCGCATCAAGCGCCGGCGCATGAAGGACATCTTCACCCACGTCAGCGCCGCCACCGGGGAGCGCTACTGCGACGACCCGAGCATCTGCCTGGTGGAGATATGCAACGAGGATTCGCTCCTCTGGCACGGCGTGGACGACCTGCCCGAGCCGTTCATGGCCGAGCTGGAGGACCGCTTCAAGGCGTGGCTGCGCGAACGCTACGGCGACGTGGACGGCCTGCGCGAGGCGTGGTCCGTCGGCGGGCAGGTCGCCCTGGCCGAGAACGAGGGCCTCGGCGAGGGCCAGCGCATGGCCATGATCCCGATGTGGCAGTTCCGCGAGGACCACCTGCGCTGGCACTCCGAGCGCGCCCGCCGCGCGCAGGACCAGCTCCGCTTCCTGCTCGCGCTGGAGACGGCCTACTTCACCGAGACGCGCGACTACCTGCGCGAGATCGGCGTCCAGGCCCCCATCTGCGGCACCAACTGGCAGGGCGGCGGCTTCACCACCCGCATCCACCTGCGCGGCCAGGCCGAGCTCGACTACGTGGACCGCCACGGCTACTGGGACCATCCCCAGGGCGAGGGCAACTCCAAGTGGCGCATCGCCACCTGCCGCTTCTACAACCTGCCCATGGTCACCGCCGTCGTGGTCGGCCCCGACGAGCTGCAGGAGAACAACGTCGGCAACCTCGTGCTGAGCAAGGCGTGGGAGCGCGTGCTCGGCAAGCCGATGACCGTCAGCGAGTGGAACACCTGCCTGCCGAACGAGTACTGCCTGGAGGGCACCGGCCTGATGGCCGCCTACGGCATGCTCCAGGGCTGGGAGGTGCCGCTTCAGTTCGGCTACTTCAGCCCCGACTGGCAGCCGAAGCTCGGGCCCGGCTCCTTCGACATGCTGGCCAACCCGCCGCAGCTCCTCCAGTTCCCCGCCGTCGCCACCATGTGGCACCGCCGCGACGTGCGCGAGGGCCGGCTCGTCGCCGAGAAGCTCTACGGCCCCGAGGACCTCTTCGAGCCGGTCGAGGACCGCCAGCCCCTCCCGCTGACGGCCGCCTGGGTCGGCAAGGTCGGCTACCGCTTCGTCGACGAGCCCCGCCAGCCGGTCGTCGAGGACATCTCCGCCCATTGGGACCAGGTCAACCTCACCGCCCGCTCCATGACCGGCCAGCTCTGCTGGAACGCCGGCGACGGCGTCGTCACCATCGACACCGCCGCCACCCAGGCCGTCATCGGCTTCCTCGCCGAGGGGCCCCACGAGCTGAAGCTCATCACCTTCGAGAGCACGGCGCCCTTCGGCGCCCTCTACGTGACCTCGCTGGACGACGCGAAGCCGGTCGACAAGAGCGAGCGGCTCCTGGTCAGCGCCGTCGGCCAGGCCCGCAACACGGCCATGGAGTGCGAGGTGACCGACAAGGTGCAGACGGTCATGGGCGCCCCGCTCTACGCGCTGAAGGAGGAAGGGGAGGCGCCGATCCTGCTCCGCGCCGTCACCGGCGAGCTGACCATCCGTTCCCGCCACGCGGAGGCGCTCAAGGCATGGACGCTCGACGTGAACGGGCGGCGCCGGGAGGAGGTCCCCCTCGAAGTCGCCGACGGCTCCGCGACGCTGCGGCTGGCGAGGGAGCACGAGGCCGTCTACTACGAGCTCGCCGTCGAATAGGCAGGCCGGGCCCGGCCCCGGGGGGATGAAATGACTGAGCAGCCCGTCGCCCGCCGGCAGCGCGCGGGGCTGCTGCTGGCGCTGCTGCTGATCGCCGCGGCGGCGCTCGGGGCATGGCTCCACCTGCGCCGGGGGCCGGCCGTCGAGCTGCGGCTCCGCCTGGAGCCGGGGCAGAGCTACGCCTTCCACAAGCATGACTCCACGGCCGTCGAAGGCGGTGAGATGGCGGGCCAGGTCCAGCTCGTGGCCGTGGACTACACGTTCCGCGTGCTCGGACGCGACGCCGCCGGGATCATGGACGTGGCGGTCACCTGCGACGGCGTGCGCGTCAGCGAGCGGGAAGCGGAGCCGGCGGGGGAGTCCGCGCGGCCGGCTCGGGCGCTCGGCGAGATCCTCCAGCGCCACTTCGCCATGCGCCTCTCTGCGCGGGGACGCGTGCTGGAGCTCTCGCCCCCGTCCGACGCCGAGCCGGGGGCCGGCGCCGATGCGTGGGCCAACGTCGTTCGGCGCATCCTGGAGGACTCGCTCGCCGTCTATCCGGCGGGCCCGGTGCGGGTGGGCGAGTCCTGGGCGGTGGAGGGCGCGGGCCCGGCGGCGGCGGTCGGCGGCGCCCGCGAGCTGCGCCTCGTCGGCCTCTCGGAGCAGACGGCGCAGGTCGAGCTCGCCGGCGAGGTCTCGGCCGCCGGCGCGGAGGACCTGCCGCGCGTCGGCGCGCTGGCGGTGGCGCGCAGCACCCGGGGCGCCATCGAGCTGGACCGGCGCAGCGGCCTGATACGTTCCTCGGAGCTGACCTACCGGCTGGCGGTCCGCCTCGGCGCCGGCGCCGAATCCGTCGTCCGCATCACCAGCGCCACCCGCATGCGGCAGAGCCCCTGAAGGCCCCCGGAACGCGCCGGGCGGTGGCGGAGGGGGAGGGATTCGAACCCCCGGAGGCTCACGCCTCAGCGGTTTTCAAGACCGCCGCTTTCGGCCGCTCAGCCACCCCTCCACCCGCATTATAGCAGAAAGGCGGCCCGCGACGACCGAGCCCTCCCGCGCCGGAGGCCGGCGCTCAGGACGGCAGGAAGATGTAGCCGAGCTTGATGCCGAGCAGGCCGAGCACGGTCGAGACGCCGATCGCGGCCGACTCGGCGATGATCACCCCCAGGAAGAAGCTGCGCAGCACGCGCAGCATCGAGCCGCCCACGTACTTCAGCGTCACCACCTTCGCCAGCCACCCGAGCAGGAACGAGAACCAGAGCTTGTGCGCCGGGTAGCTCGCCGCCATCAGGAACCCCAGCGAGTGGACCGGCCACCAGTAGAAACGCATGCGCATGACGGTGAAGAAGAACATGACCGCCGCCCCGAGCGCCATCGGCCCGTAGTGCGGCTCGGCCGAGCGGGCGGGGGTGGCGATCATCGCGTGGGCGCCGTCGTAGGTCCACATCGGCAGTCCCACGGTGCCGAAGTTGTTGGGGATGCTGTAGCCGCCGACCCGGTAGTAGGTGTAGAGGGTGGCCCAGGAGCAGACGCCGACCGCCACCGCCAGCGCCGCCAGCATCGCCGGCAGGAACCAGCGGCGGTGGCGCTCGAAGACCGAGGAGATGCGCAGCACGTTGGCCGCGTGGCCGCTGAGGATCTCGCGGGCGTCGAAGATCAGGATCGCGTTCTGCATCTGCGCCACCACGGCCGCCGCCGAGCTGAACGCGCGCCCGCCGGTGATGCTGTTCACGACGGTCGGCGGCTGCCAGCGCTGCTGCACGAAGAAAAGGCCCCCCTGCGCCACCAGCCGCGCCAGCCCGATCACCAGCGTGAACATGAACGCCAGCAGCAGCAGCGCGGTGAAAAAGCCCATCCCGTAGTAGACGAACCAGCCCGCCATGCCGAAGAACGTGATCAGCAGGCCCCAGAAGGCGACGCGGTAGCTGATCGGCTCGTCCGAGTCGTCGATCGAGCGTCCCAGCCCCGTCGCCTTCCGGGCCACCGCGATCAGATGCCGCCGGGTGGCCCAGAAGGCCATGAGCACGAAGACCACGTAGGCGCCGACCTGCTGCCAGGCCATGAAGGCGCCCCACGTGCCGCCCTGGATGGGCCGGCCGATCCAGTGCGAGAACTGGAGCTCGCAGCGCGTCAGCACGAAAAACAGCCAGACGCTCAGCGCGATGTCGGCCGGCACCAGGAAGGCGATGCCGATGGCGATCGGGTAGATCCAGGCGCTGCCGAAGTCCATCGCCCCCAGCGGCGTGCCGTAGAGCACCTCCTGGACGGGGAAGACCGGCTCCCAGCCGCCCTCAGCCCCGGCCATCACCGGCCCGGTGCGCACCAGCGTGAAGGCGAGCGAAGCGCAGCATCCGATCAGGAACGCCCGGCTCTTGACCATGGCCGGCAGCAGCGCCCGGCCGCCCGCCTCCTCGGTGAACTCCATCGGCACGCGCGCCAGCGGAAAGATGAGCCGCTCCCTCTCGACCCACTGCTTGCGCAGGATGCCCATCACGAAGAAGGTGCAGAGGTAGAACAGGGCGATGAAGACGCCCCAGGAGGCGATGGGGCGCGCCCAGCGGTCCCACGGGATGCGCACGCGCTCGGCGCCCGGCACGCCCTCGAAGAAGCGGCTGGCCGCCGGCGAGCGGGGGTCCTTGGTCAGCACCAGGTCGCCCGGGACCGCCGGCAGCACGTGCTCCCCGTAGGGCAGGTCCGGGCGGGCGGCGTAGTAGGCGGGCGAGGCGCAGATCGAGAACCAGTAACGCATCAGCCCGCTGGCCGGCACCGTGCTGGCCACGGCCATCATGCACCAGACCAGCATCAGCTCGGCCTGGCTCAGCGCCCACCGGCGGCGCAGCAGCTTCAGCGCCACGTTCGCCACCAGCGTCAGCAGCAGCAGGATGGCCACCGCCCCGGCCGGGAAGTGGTTGCCGGTCAGGAAGGTGTTGCCCTTGGCGAAGTCGTTCCACGGCGTGACGGCCGCGATGAGAGCCGCGGCGACGAGGCCGAGCAGGAACGCGCGTTTCGTCATGGGCCGGCCGGTTCAGGTCTTCCCAGGAAGTGCAGCGGCCCAACCATCGGGGCCGGCGCCTGAATATAGGCCCCCGGCCCCCGCGCGTCAATCACGACGAGGGGCGGCTCAACATCCCCCGCCGCGTTGGCAACGGGCCGGCCGGCGACTACAATCCCTCTCCAGCAGCCCGCAGCGACGGAGGGTCTATGGCCAGCATCCGGCAGGACGTCGAGCCGAGGCCGATCCTGGACCTCTTGGCCCGGCCCCTGGCGCTCTCCTACCTGCTCGCCGCGCACGGACTGCGCTGGCGCGGGACGCAGAACGTGCCGCCTGCCGGCCCGGCCATCCTCGCCGCCAACCACCAGAGCTTCCTGGACCCCGTCATCCTCTCGGTCGCCTCGCCCCGGCGCGTCGTCTTCCTGGCCTGGGACTATTACTACAACCGCCCGCTGCTCGGCCGGCTGATGCGGCTCTTCGAGCCGGTGCCGGTCGACGTCGACGCGCCCGAACACGGCGCCCTGACGGGCATGCTCGGCGCACTGGAGCAGGGCCGTCTCTGCGGCGTCTTCCCCGAAGGAGGACGCACGGCGGACGGGGCGATCGGACCGTGCCGGGAGGGCGTCGCCGCCCTGGTGCTGCGCAGCGGTGCGCCCGTGGTGCCGGTGAGCGTCTGCGGCGCCTTCGAGGCGTGGCCGGTCGGACAGGCCCTGCCCCTCCCGGCGCCGATCAGCGTGCTCTTCGGCCGGCCGCTCGACCCCCGTTCTGCCCGCTGCGTCCTGGAGGCGGCCACGCCGCGCGAGCGACGCCGCGCGCTGACGCGGGAGGTGATGATGCGGGTGGCCGGGGGCCTGCGCCGCCTCGGCCGGCCCGACCTGGCCGCCCGCTCGGAGGCGCGCCTGCGGCGGTTCCTCGCCCCGCGCTCGGCCGCAGCCCGGCGTGCCTGCGCCGCGCAAGACGTGGAACGCGGCGGCCGGGGCCGGTAGAATGGCCCCTGCGAGCTCCCCGCCGTCGCCAGGCGCCATGACCATGTCCCCCGCCAGCGAGACCGCCCGCCCCGCCGCGCGCATCCCGCGCCGGGTCGCCGTGCTGGTGCTCGCCTGCGCCCTGTTCGCCGTCTCGGGCTCGGCCGGGCTCGTCTACGAGGTCGCCTGGAAGCACGTCTTCACCACCGTCTTCGGCAGCACCACCTATGCCGTGAGCGTGGTGATCTCGGTCTTCATGGGCGGGCTGGCGCTCGGCAGCTTCGTCTTCGGCAAGGTGGCGGACCGCTCGCGCCGGCCGCTGCTGGTATTCGCCGTGCTGCAGCTCGGCATCGGCGCGAGCGGGGCCCTGGTGCCGCACGCGCTGCGGGCGGCTGAGGGGCTCTACGGACCGGTCTTCCGGGCGAGCGGGAGCCCGGCGGCGCTAACGCTGGTGCAGGTGGCCGTCTCGGCGGCGATCCTGCTGGTGCCCACCTTCCTGATGGGCGGCACACTGCCGGTGCTGAGCCGGTTCGCGGCCGAGGTCGAGGGGCGCGTCGGATCGGCGGTCGGCATCCTCTACGGGCTGAACACGCTCGGGGCGGCCGGCGGGGCCTTCCTGGCCGGCTTCGCGCTGATCAAGGCCTTCGGCACCACCCGCACCGTCTACCTGGCGGCGGGCGCGAACCTGGCGCTGGCCGCCGTCTTCGCGCTGCTGCACGCGTGGGCCTCTCCCCGCGCGGCGCCGCAAGAAGGGGCGGCAGCAGCTCCCGCCCCGCCCGCCCTCGAACGCCGCCGCGCGGCCGTCCTGCTCGCCATGGTCGCCGTCTCGGGCTTCGTCTCATTCTCCTACGAGGTGCTCTGGACGCGGTTGCTCAGCTTCCGCTTCGAGACGACCGTCTACGCCTTCAGCGTCATGCTCGCCACGTTCCTGCTCGGGCTCGGGCTCGGCGGGGCGCTGGTCGGCCTGCTGCACAGGCGCCGCCCGGCGGCCGACTACTGGCGCATCTACGGCTACCTGGAGGCGGGCGTCGGCGTGAGCGCCCTCGCCACCGTGCTGCTTTTCTTCTCGGCGCGGCGCGGCTACGGGAGCTTCGCCGCGCGGGTGCTCGGCGAGTTCGGCGTCTCGGCGCTGATCATGCTCGTGCCGACGACGCTGATGGGGGCGGCCTTCCCGATCGCCTGCGACCTCTACGCGCGCGGGGTGCGCCAGACGGGCCGCTCGGTCGGGCGCATCTACCTGGTCAACACGGCCGGGGCGATCGCCGGCGCCCTGGCCACGGGCTTCGTGCTGGTGCGCGCCATCGGCACCCAGGGCGCGATGGCGCTGGCCTCGGCGCTGATGGTGGCGATGGCCAGCGTGGTGCTGCTCTACGCGCCGGGGCGGCGCACGGCGCGGACGCTGGCGCCGGTCGGGGCGGCGTGGGCGTGCGTGCTGGGCCTGTGGCTGCTGACCCCGGCCGACTTCCTGCGCGACTACTTCCTGAAGAACCAGTCGGTGGCCCTCTCGCGGGAGGGGCGAGCGGTCTCGCTGCTCGACTTCGCCGAGGGGGTCGAGGGCGTCGTCGTGGTCTGCGACGTCGAGGGCGGCGACCGGACCATCGCCACCGGCTCGACCGACGTGGCCGGGACGATCTTCACGCTGCGCAACACGCAGAAGCTCCAGGCCCACGTGCCGATGCTGCTCCACCCGGAGCCGCGCGAGGTCCTCCAGGTCGGCTTCGGCAGCGGCGAGACGGCCCACCTGTTCACCCGCTATGAGCCCGACCGCTTCGACTGCGTCGAGATCAGCCGGGCCGTCATCGAGATGGCCGACGCCCACTTCCGCAGCATCAACGGCGGCGTCGTCGAGCACCCCCTCTTCAACGCCATCGTCATGGACGGGGCGGCCTACCTCAAGTACACCTCGCGCAAGTACGACGTGATCGCCAACGACTCGATCTACCCCGACCTGGCGGGCAACTCCGCCCTCTACACGCTGGAGTACTTCCGCAACGGCCGCCGCCACCTCAAGCCCGGCGGCATCATGACGAGCTGGCTGCCGCTGGAGATGCCCTTGCGCGACTTCAAAACGCTGCTGAAGACCTTCCACGAGGTCTTCCCGCACGTCTACGTCTGGAGCGCGCTGAGCCACCGCAATAAGCACGCGCTGGTGATCGGCTCCGAGCGGCCCCTGCGGCTCGACGCCGCGCGCGTGCTGGAGCGCTTCGACCGGTTCGCCCGCGACGACCTGGCCGGCATCTACCTGGACGACCCGGCCGCGTTCCTGGGCTGCCACCTCGCCTCCATGGACGGCATGGAGCCGGACCTGCGGGACGTGCCGCTCAACACGGAGGACCTGCCCATCCTCCAGTTCTCCGGCTCGCGCCCCGAGGTCTACCAGCGGGCGGCGCGCCGGACGATGTCCGCCGGCCCGCTGCGGCTGCTGCTGGTCCATCGCGACCGGATCGCCGATCGCCTGGAGGGCCTCGAAGCGGCGGGGGGCGAGGCGTTCGCCGAGCGGCTCGGGGCCATGTTCGGGGCGACCTCGCACCTGCTCAGGGCCTTCATCGCCCTCAGTGAGGACCCGGCCACTGCGGCCGCGCAGATGGCCGCCGCCCGCGAGCTGGCGCCCGCGCATCCGGCTTTCCTGGTCCAGCGGCGGCTGGCCGCCGAGGGCGAGCGGGCCGGCCCGGCCTCGCCGGCTGAACTGAGCCGGGAGGCCCTGGAGGCGGAGGCGGCGAACCTGTTGCGGGCCCGCCGGTTCCGCGCCGCGGCGGCGGCCTTCGAGGAGTGGGCCCGCCGCCGGCCTGACTCGGCCGACGCCCACGTGGGGCTCGGCCTGGCCCTGCTTGAGATGGGAGAGCCGCGACAGGCCGCCCGGCACCTGGAGAGGGCGGCGGACCTGGACCCCGACCTGTTCGGGCCGCGGTTCGCCCTCGGCGTGGCCTACCTGCGCGGCGGGCAGCCGGCGGCGGCGATCGCCAGCCTGGAGCGCGCCGTGCAGATCGACGCCGGCTCCGCCGCCGCGCACGCGCAGCTCGGCACGGCCTGCGCCGTGGCGGGGGACACGACCCGGGCCCTCGAGCACCTGGGCCGCGCGGTCGAGCTCGACCCCGAGAGCGCCTTCGCGCTGGGCAACCTGGCGAGGGTGCTACGCCGGGCCGGTCGCCCGCAGGAGGCGCTGCCGCACCTGGAGAAGCTGGCCCGCCTGCGGCCCGATTCCGCCCGGGCCCACAGGATGCTCGCCGAGCTCTACGGCGAGCTGGGAGATGAGGAGGCGGCCCGCCGCCACATGGAGCGTGCCGAACGGCTGGAGGGCCCCGGCTCGCGGGCGGGCGAGAAAGCCCCCTGAGACCTCCGGTCAGTCCTCCTCGGCGGCGAAGCTCGCGATCTCCGGGGCCTCCAGCTCCTCGTAGTCGGCGAAGTCCATCTTGATCGTCTTCTCATGCGTGCCGGCGCGGAAGACGATCTCCTCCCTCTCGGCCAGCGACTCGTCGACCCAGGTCTCCAGGCCGTACTGCGAGCCGAAGGGCGGCTCGGCGCCGATCTCGCAGTCGGGGAAGAGTTTCTTCATCTCCTCCTCGCTGACCATCTCGACCTCGGTGCCGAGCAGTTCGGCCACCTCGTCGAAATCCACGTGCCGGCTCGCCGGCAGCACCAGCATCACCGCCTCGCCGCCGCCCTCGACGATGACGGTCTTGGCGAACTTGTGCCCGGTAACGTGCTCGGCGGCGGCCACCTCCTGCGCGGTGAATGCCTGCTCGTGCGGGATCAACTCGTAAGCGACGCCTGCTTCCTCCAGGAAGTGCTGTACGTCCATCGCTGCTGCCTCCTTCCCCCAGTGGACCGTGCGCAGGGCGCGGGAACCCGCCCCCGCCGACTCCCATCTTTACCATACCGCCGCCGCGACGCGCCGTCAACCGGTCGTGCCGGCGATTGCAGATTGAAGATTGAACCGCCCCGGCCGAGACCGAGGGCGAGGACGAGGGATTCGGCCCCCGGGTGCCCGGAACGTATAATGAGAGAGCCATGCCAGCGCAGTCAGCCATCGAGGTCGACGCGGTCTTCTTCGACGCGGGGAGCACGCTGATCTATCCCGACCCGCCGGTCGGCGAGGTCTATGCCCGCGCGCTGGCCGAGGCGGGGCTCGAGGCGCAAGGGCGGCGCGTAGAGGCGCAGTTCGGCCGGGCCTTCGAGCGGGCCCGCCGGGAGGCGCGCGCCGACGGACCGGGCTACGGCCGCACCGAGGCCGAGGCGAAGCGCTGGTGGCGCCGCATCGTGCGCGAGAGCTTCGCGCCGTTCGGCGAGCCGGCGGCCTTCGACGAGGTGTTCGAGCGCCTCTGGCGGCACTTTGCCTCGCCGCGCGCCTGGCGCCTCTTCGACGACGTGCTGCCGGCGCTCGACGCGCTGGCCGCGCGGGGCAAGGGGCTCGGCGTGATCAGCAACTGGGACGCCCGCCTGCCGCCGCTGCTGGAGGGGCTGGAGCTCGGGCGGCGGCTGGACTGGACCGTCGTCTCCTACCAGGTCGACGCGGAGAAGCCCGAGGGGGCCATCTTCCAGGCGGCGCTGGAGCGCTGCGGCGTGCCGGCGCGGCGCGTCGCGCACGTGGGCGACAGCTACGAGGAGGACGCGCTCGGCGCGCTCGCGGCGGGCATGCGGGCCGTCTGGCTCCGGCGGGCGGACGGCGGCGCACCGCCGCCGGCGGACGAGGTCACCATCGTCGAGCGCCTTACGGAACTGCCCGCGCTGGTGCGGTAGCGTCCTGCGGGCTGCCGGCCTCGCCGGCGGCGACCGGGGCTGCGGCCTCCAGGCCCATCAGCTCGGCCAGCACCTGGCGCGCCCGCTGGAGCTGGGTGTCCTCGAAGGGCTCCTCCTCCTCGTCCTCGCCGTTCCCTTCGCCCTCTTCCCCTTCTTCGGGCAGCCGGGGCGGGTAGTCCACCTTGCGGCTCAGGCTGCGGGCGAGGCGGCGGGTCTCCTCGTCGCTGAGGACGACCTCGTCCTCGGGCTCGGGCGCGATGCCCTCGCCCTCGATGAGCTGGCCCTCGGGGGTGTAGTAGCGGGCGATGGTCAGCTTGATGGCGCTGCCCTTGATGGTGGGGTTGCCGATGACGGTCTGGACGCTCGCCTTGCCGAAGGTCTTCTCGCCGACGAGCCGGGCCCGTCCGTGGTCGCGCAGGGCGGCGGCGACGATCTCGGCCCCGCTGGCGCTGTAGCGGTTGACCAGCAGCACCAGGGGGATGTCGCCGAAGGGGGCCCGGCGGCGGGCCTGGTGAGTCTGCTCGGGTCCGTAGCGGCCCTTCACCTCGACGATGGTGCCGCCGGCCAGGAACAGGTCGGCGCAGTCCTCGGCCGCCTGGAGCAGTCCGCCGGGGTTGAGGCGCATGTCCAGGATCAGCCCCTCGGCGCCCTGGCCCTCCAGGTCGGCGATGGCTGTGGTCAGGTCGCGCACCAGCGGTCGGCTGAAGTAGGGGATGTAGACGTAGCCGATGCGCCGCTCGGGGTCGATCAGCTCCACGGCGCGCACGCCGGGGATGTGGATGATCTCGCGCTTGATCGTGATGCTCTCCCTCTCGCCCGTCCCGGTGTGGAGCACGGTGATGGTCACCTTCGTGCCGGGCTCGCCGCGCAGGACCTTCACGGCGTCGTGCACCGTCTCGAAGTCCTCGACCTTGATCACCTCGTCGGGCGCGCCCCCCTGGCGGATATCCAGGATCAGGTCGCCGGCCAGCACGCCCTTGCGGGCGGCCGGCGTGCCGGGGATCGGCTGCTCGACCGTCAGAGCCTTCTTGACCGGGTCGAAGGTGATCTGGATGCCGAGCCCGCCGAACTCGCCGGCCACGTCGGCCTGGAACTCATCGACCATCTCCGGCGGCCAGTAGACGCAATAGCGGTCGAGCCGGCTGAGCATGCCCTGATAGGCGCCTACGACCAGCTCGTCCAACTCGACGTCCTCGACGTAGTGCTGGTCCACCTGCTCGATGAGCCAGGCCAGCGGGCGGACGAGTTCCTCGGGCAGCTCGCTGGCGGAATCCCCGCCCGGCACGGCCGGCACGGCGCTGATCGTCAGCCCGATGACCAGGCCGACCAGCAAGCCGATCAGGACGCCTGTTCGTCGCATCGTGGTCTATCTCCATAGGTTGAGGCGCGCGAGCCCGCCGGGCGAGCCCGCCCCCTCGCCATGCGTTCGGCGCGGAACGCATCGAGGGTCGGGCCGGAGGCCGTAGCCCCCGCCCGACGAGGGCGGGCAGGTCCCGAAGGGCCTCGCAACGCGGGCACAAGCTCTCTACACTCGATGATAACCGGGCGGGGTGCGGCGGGTCAAGCCTTGCGCAGCGCCGCCCACAGCGCGCCCGGAGAGCGGCTGTAGTTGTAGAGAAGTGGTACCCCGTGCAGGATTCAAACCTGCGACCTTCGGCTCCGGAGGCCGACGCTCTATTCGCTGAGCTAACGGGGCACCCGCAACGCCCGCCATTATAGCCCGCCCGTCCCGCCCGTCCAAGCGCCTGGCCCCCCGCTGCGCGCCGCCGTCAGCCCCCGAAGCCGGCGGCATGAGGGGGCGCTGGCCGCCGAAATTCGGGGACAGTCCCGGTTTCGGCTCCGTCAGGGGCGCAGGTCGAGCACGTCGCGCTCGGCGGCGGGGTAGAGGGCGTCGATCTCTTCCTGGATCTCGATCGTGCGGGCGAGGGCCGTCACGATGCGGCAGTAGGTGCGCACGTCTTCGGCGCCGAGGCGCCGCTCCCGCCGGTCCTTCAGCCACTTGTGGCAGACCTGGTAGCCGCCGACCTGGTATTGCCAGACCTCCTCGGGCACCGGGGCGAAGTGCTGGGCCTGGTTGACGCAGACGCGCTCCCGGGCCGGCTCGTAGCGGAAGCCCTTCGCCTTCGTGCGGGCCACTCGGCCGTCGCCCTCGCCCTCGAAGCGGGCGATGGGCGGGTCGAGCTCGGGGGAGTCGAGCAGGTGGAGGGCGAGGAGCCGCCGTCCGCGTTCGGCGAGTTCGGCGAACGCCTCGGCGTCGGCGGTGAAGGGCACGCGGGGGAAGTCGGTCTTGAGGAACTCGGCGTACTTCTCGCGGTAGCTCGGCGCGTAGAGCACGGCGTAGATGTAGCCGAAGACCTCCTCGGGCGTCACCTCGCGGCCGTATGCCTCCCC
>CAYSWA010000049.1:0-16830 GCA_964434535.1 uncultured candidatus Brocadiaceae bacterium
GCCGCGGGAGGAGGCAGCCGGACAGCGCCGCGGGGGGAAGCAGCCGGACAGCGCCGCGGGAGGAGGCAGCCGGACAGCGCCGCGGGGGGAAGCAGCCGGACAGCGCCGAGGAAGCAGCCGGACGGCAACGAGGGGGCAGCCGGACAGCGCCGCGGGGGCCGAGACAGCACCTGGCAATCCGTCGGCCCCGCACGGCCCACTACAGCGCGGTGATGCGGAAACTCCTGGTGCCTGACACTTGAACTTGTGGCCAGCGCTCCGTGGCACGGGCTTCCAGCCCGTGAAACATGGCCAGGATGGCCATGCCACACCAAGACGGCCACCGGCAAGATCAAGAGTCACAAGCTACTCCATTGTCCTGGCAACCCCACGAACGTCAGAGCCCCTGGCCCCGGCCGCCCGCGCGGCCCGACGCCTCGCATCAGCCCGTCCGGCGCAGCTCCCGGCGCAGCTTCAGGCACATCAGCAGAGCCGACAGGCCGAAGATGAAGCCGAGCCCGGCCAGGATGTCGCGCCAGGGCACCGGCTCCCGCCGGACCAGGTCCTCCTGGGCCGCGGGCGCCGGCGGCGCCCCCGGCTTCGCGCCGGCGACCTGGAACTCGGCCTCCGTCGCGTGGCCCATGCTGCCGACGAACCGGGCCGTCCACCTGCCGGGGGCTCCCTCCGCCTTCACCACTGCCTTGCCCTCTGCGTCGGTCTCCAGCTCGGCGAAGAGGGAGCCGTCGGGGCGGCGCACCTCGACCTTGACCCGGCGCGCCGGCGTGCCGTCGGGGAAGAACGCCTGGAGCAGCACGCTGCCGTCCTCGCGCACGCGCGCGGCGGCGATCATCCTGTGCGCGAAGGCCGCCGGCCCGCTCGCGAGAAGCAGAAAGGCGCAGACGACGGGCAGCGTCCTACGCATGGTTGCCCTCCAGGATGGCCGGCTCCACCCTCTGCAGGAACGCCGCCGCCGAGCCGCTCACCACTCCCTCCACCACGGCCAGCGGCTGGTGCACGATCACCATCGTCCAGGCCACGCCGGCGAAGGTGTCGTCGGCCAGCGCCAGCGCTGCCTTCAGCAGCAGCAGCGACACGATCACCGCGCCCCAGCCGGCCAGGAAGCCGAAGACGAACGGCGCCCACGGCCGCCGCAGGCGTCGCCCCGCGCGGAAGATGAGCCACGCCGCGTAGGCCGGCAGGCCCATCGTGAGCGCGTTCACGCCGATCGCCGTCACGCCCCCGTGCCCGAACAGCAGCGCCTGGAGCGCCACGCCGAACAGGATCGGCAGGAACGCCCACGGCCCCATGATGATCCCCACCAGCCCGATCAGCAGCAGGTGGGCCGAGGCAGGCCCCACCGGCACGTGCACCAGCGAGGCGACGAAGAAGAACGAGGCGCAGAGCGCCACGCGGGGGATGCGCTCGGCATCCAGGCGCGCCAGCAGCAGCCCGGCCAGCCCGGCCGAGCCCGCTCCCGCCCCGGCCAGCACCGAGGCCGGCAATATGCCGTCCGCCACGTGCATCGCCCTTCAGCCTCCCGGCGTGATGGTGAACGGCTCCTCGACGTGCACCCAGAGCCCGCCGCGCAGCCCGCGCGCATACCGGGTGCCCTTGATCTCGACCGTGCCCGACTCGGCCGCGACCGAGATCATCCACCAGCCCGGCTCGTCCAGCGTGTAGGTGACGCAGCCGAGCGGGCCCGTCTTTGCCGTGCGGGTGATCATGGGCACGTCCTCCCTGCCGAACTGGTCGGTGGGCAGCGCTTCGGCGGGGACGAAGAAGCCGTTCAGCTTCTCGATCTTGACCATGGCGTCGGCGAGCGGCTCGCCGTCGAGGTAGGCGCGGGCGGTGAAGGCGAAGCCGGCCTCCAGCCCGTAGGGCCGCGTCAGGGGGACGACCTCGATCGGCAGCCCGAGCCGGCGGTCCCAGCCGACCTCGGCCATCACGTGCAGGCACTGCTTGACGTAGTGCTGCACGGCCTTGCCCTCCTTGACGAGGTAGGGCGGCGACTCCAGCACGATCCAATGGTCGCCGATCGCCTCCGGGACGTAGCTGAAGGTGAAGGCGCGCCGCTCCGCCCCGCTCTCCGGGTCGAGCATGGCCGTGGGCTCGGGCTCGACGTCGACCCGGGCGCCGTCGGGCGTGACCGCATGGACCTGCGGCGGCTCGGCGTCGAACGCGATCAGCTCGTAGGGGTGGCCCCAGAAGTACTGCCAGGTGACCGGCTTGCCGAGCGCGGCGTAGCCGTTCGGGCTGTCGGGCCAGAAGGTGTGGAAGTGGGCCAGCGAGACGCCGCCGGCCACGGCGAGCAGCGCCAGGACCGCCAGGGCGAGCCGGGCCTTCCTCATCTGCGCGTCCTCCGCGGGAAAGGGGTCGTAACACGAAACCGGGAAAAGTATAACGCGTGCCCCGGCCCCCGTCAAGCGCAGGCGCCGCGAAGAAGGCCCGCCTACCGGTCCGCGATCTCGAGGGCGAGCTCGGCGCTGTTGCCCCGCAGCTCCGGCACGTACATGGCCTGCACGACGGCGGGCAGGGCGTGGAAGAGGCCCGGCACCTCGGCCCGCAGCCGGTAGCGCAGCAGGTGCTCGCCCCGGGCGATGGCGTCGGCGAAGAACGCCACCTTCTCGTCGCGCAGCTCCATGTAGCTGTAGAAGCCCTCCTGGCCCTTGCCCCCGCTGCGCACCTGGGTCGGCTCGCAGCCGGCGGGCTTCATGTCCTCGAAGACCAGGAACGTGTAGTCGTTGTCGCTCGTGACGCGCAGCTCGACCTGGATCACGTCGCCGCTCTCGACGCGGTCGCCGTCCTTCAGGGGCGCGCGCTCGTAGCGCAGGCGCCGCTCGGTGAGCTTCTGCCCCTCGGCGCCCTCGACCTCGACCTCGAAGGGGATCTGACGCAGCAGGTAGTAGGTGCGGTCGAGCTTGAGCTGGAGTCCGGCGGCCGGGATCTGCTCCTCTTTCGTGAAGTAGCGCAGGTAGGCCGACCAGTAGAGCGCGCCGGGGCCGTCCTTGGAGATGGTCAGCGTGTGTTCGCCGCCGCTCAGGGCGGCCCCCTCCAGCACGAAGCTGTTGGGGGCGGTCAGGAAGTTCTCGCGGCTGATGCGCACGGTCTTGGTGACGGTGCCGCCGTCGAGGCTGAGGGTCAGCGCGTAGTCGGCCTCTCCCTCGCCGGTGGCGACGACGAACTCGCTCATGGCGGCCACGCAGAGGGTGGTGTCGCGCGTGGAGCGCCAGTAGTAGCCGTTGCGGCGGTTCTCCAGCAGCCACTTCACCAGCATCGGCGCCGCCTCGTGCTGCGGGTCGAGCCGCGCCAGGGCGCGCAGGCACCAGGCGTTGGTCTCGATGTCATTGTTCCACCAGTGCCACCAGCCCTGCTGGGGCGTGCGGAGCCAGGCGACGCCGGTCTCGCGGTTGGTCTCCAGGTGCTGAAGGACGTTGCGCAGCACGATCTCGCCCCGTTCGTCCTCCAGGTTCGCCAGCGCCAGCGAGAGCAGCGCCTTGCCGTAGAGCCCGAGCTTGTCGCGACCCTCGTAGAGGCGCTCGGCGCAGTCCTCGGCGCGCAGCCCGCGCATCGAGAGCACGTAGGCGGCGAAGGCGTGCGTGGCGCTCGGGCGCCAGTGCTCTTTGCGGAGCTCGGCCGCCTCGTGGGTGCGCAGGAACTCCATCCCCCGCCGGATCATCTGCTCGTCCACGGCCACGTCGCACTCGCGGGCGCTGACCAGCGCGTGGAGCACGTAGGCGGTCAGGTAGGGGCTTGACTCGCCTTCCTTCCACCAGGCCCAGCCGCCGTCGCCGTGCTGCATGTCGCCGATGCGCTCCAGGCCCTTCTCGATGATCGTGAACAGCTCGTCGGTGTCGAAGACGGGGTTGTCGGCGTAGATGCGGCGATGCTCGCCCTTCTCGATGCGGCGCACCTCGGCCATGCGGCCCCTGATCTGGCGCACGTCCTCCAGCGTGATGCCCATCGCATCGAGCGTCTTCAGCGTGAGCACGGCGGGCAGGAACCGGCTCACCGTCTGCTCGGTGCACCCGTAGGGATAGTCCAGGCAGTAGGGGAGGGCGTCGAGCATGGCGCCGACCAGCGTCGGGGCGAACTGCACCTCCAGGCGCGTCAGCTCCGGACGCCGCCGCTCCGGCACGCGGAGCCGGACCGTGTGGACCGCCCGCGCAGGCTCCGGGCGCATCATGCCGCAGTAGGAGTCCTGCACCGTCATCCCGTGCACGAGCACGGGGAAGGTCATGCGCACGGCGTCGGACTCCTCGTCGGTCAGCGCTTTCACGGTGACGGCAGCCGTGCCTTCCTTCAGCACCTTGACGCGCCAGTCGACGCGGCGCTCGCCGTCGGCGGCCACCTCGACGTCGACCGTCTGCGGATGGCCGTCCATCAGCGCCAGGTGCTCCGGCGGCACGTCGAGGCTCACGCGGGCCGTCTTCGCCTCGCCGAGGTAGTTGTGCACGTTGGCGCTGACGACCACCTCGTCGCGTTCCAGGAAGAAGCGGGGCGCCTGGAGCCGCACCAGCAGGTCCTTGGTCGTGGCGGCTTCCGTCGAGCCCTGCCCGACGCGCGTATCCTTGCCCATCGCCCAGGCGCTCACCTTCCAGGTGGTCAGGTTCTCCGGCATTTCGACGGTGAGCGTCGTCTCCCCGTCTTCGCCGGTGGTGGCGTCGGCGACCCAGAGGGCGGTGTCGGCGAACTCCTGGCGGACCTCCGCCTCGGCGAACGCGGGCGCGGGGGCCTCGGCCGCCTTCGCCATGTCGGCCGCGCCGCCGAGGCCCGGCGCTTCCGCCTCGGCCATCGGCGCCGCCACCCCCTCCATCACGGCGCCGCGCGCCATCTGCTCGCGCATGCCGTAGCCGACGGGGGTGCGCGACCTCAGTTCGTCCAGCTCCTCGTCGGTGATGCCGGCCCAGTCCTCCACCTGGGGCCCCCAGAGGCCGTCCCAGGCCGGCGGCAGGGGGGCGAGCCGGCGGAACGGGCGCAGCACCCGCCCGTAGGCGGCGAACTGCTCCAAGAGGTTCGTCACCATCTGCGGATGGTGGTGGCGCAGCCGCCCGTGGAAGTACTTCGCGATCGGCGGCGCGCTCTCCTCCTGGATGTAGAGGACCGACTTGTCGAAGGCGCTCAGGGCGACCTGGACGTCGGCCGGGCCCCCGTCGGGCGCGCGGGCAGCGACGCTGATCGTGGCCCGCTCGCCGGGGCGGTACTCGGCCCGGTCGGTCTCGACGGTCAGGTCGGCCACCATCTGCTCGGGCGGCACGCAGATGCGCCGGGCTTGCTGGTGGACGCGCAGATCGGCGACGGTGGTCGCCTCGACGAAGATGTTCGGCGCATCGCCCTCCTCGATCGGCACGTCCACGACCGTGTGCCCGGTCGGCAGCCGGAGCAGCCGATAGCTGAGCAGCGCGCCGGAGTCCACCTCGTCGGCGAACAGGACGTGGCTGCCGGCGCGGCGGGTGTTGATCATCAGGTGGCAGGTCTCGCCGGGGCGGTAGGTGTGCTTGTCGGTGATCAGCTCCAGGTCGTTGAAGCGGTAGAGCCGGCCGTCGAAGTCGCGCCCGACGATCCAGGCCACGCCGTAGCCCCTGACCGTGCCGCCCCAGGCGTCCGGCGCGGCGAAGGCGATCTTGAGCTGGTCGCTCCGCTCGTGGCGCATGCGGAAGGTGAGCAGCCCCCGCTCGTCGGTCTCGGCGGGCCAGCGGTCGAGCTCCTCCTCGTCGATGCGTGCGTTGTCGGCGCCGCCGTAGACGATGCGGGAGACGGTGACGAGCCCCTCGGTCTGCACCGGCCGGCTGTCGGGCGTGAGGCAGCGGATGGTGACGGCCATCTCCTCGCCGGGCCGGTAGTAGCCGCGGTCCGTCTGCACCGTCGCGTAGAAAGCCCGGCGGGTGACCTTCACGTCGCCCTCGCCGGCGATGACGCGGCGGCTGGCGTCGCGCACCTCGGCCTCGACCACGTAGCGGTGGTCGCGGTCGGGGTGGTCGCGCAGGGCGGGCGCGGTGTCGATCTCCACCTCGAGCGTGCCGTCGGGGCCGATCGGGCCTTCGCCCTGCTTGACCAGCTCCCGCACCGGGCTGCGCGGCTGATAGCCCCACCACCACGGCGGCGGCGCCCAGCAGCATTCCACCTCGCCCCACCACGGCAGCCACTCGTAGCCGTACCACGACCGCCCGTAGCCCGGTCCGTAGAGCCAGTCCCAGCGGCCCGGGAAGTAGTAGGTCTGCGAGTACTCCTCGCGGAAGACCTTGTAGCTGACGGTGGCGTCGGTGACCGGCGCGCCGAAGTAGTAGCGCGCGCGGATCACGGCGGTGAGTGTCTCGCCGAGCTTCGCGTGCGTCCTGTCGGGCTCGACGGTGACCTCGAACTCGGGCTTCTTGTACTCCTCCACGCGGAAGGTGCCGCCGCCGAGGCGGCGGTTCCCCTCGCGGACCTGGATGCGGTAGGCCCCGAGCGGCGGCTCCTCCCCGAGCATCAGCTCGCCGTCCAGGCCGCCGTACTCGTCGGTCCGCTTGCCGACGTTGAGCACTTCGTCGCCGCGCGGGTCGTAGACGACGAGACCGAACTCCTCGTGCGGCGCGTTCTGGTAGATGCCCTCGCGCATCCGCCGAAGCCAGGCCTTGTAGCGCACGGTCTGCTGGGGCCGATAGACCGGGCGGTCCGTGATGACGTAGGCGAAGGTGCCCTGTCGCATCTCGGACGGCCGGTAGCCGCGCCAGTAGCTCATCTCCGACCAGGCCATCCGCCCGCCGGGGGCGCTGACGAGCACGTGGAGCTGGCCGTGCCGGTCGGCCGGACGCTCCACCAGCGTCAGGCCGTCGGCGTCCACGTCCTGCTCGACCTCGCGCACGTGCCAGAGGTGCTTGCGCGTGATGAGCGAACGCGTCTGCCATGCCTCCAGCACGCTGACCCGCGCCTCGGGGACCGGGGCGCCCGTGGCGGCGTCGGCCACGTAGTAGAGGTTCCCCGTCTCGGTGGGCTTCTCCACGAAGGCGAGGTCGGTGAGCACGACCACGGCGCGGCTCGCGCCGAGGCCGAGCAGGTCCGTGCCCGTCTTGCGGGCCTCGGCCTCCGGCGGCTCGCCGACGTAGGCGTAGAGCAGGTAGGCGCCGGGCTCCTTCAGCGGCGTCCGGAGCATCGCCTGCGCGTAGCGGTGGGAGCCGTCGTTCGGCACGGGTTCGGCCCAGCGGGCGACCTCCTCGCCGACGTGGCCGGCGATAAGCCGGCGCTGGGCCTGGTCGCCGCGCCCGTCCACCAGGTAGTGGTGCCACGTCCTGAGCATGTGCATGTAGGCGTTCGTCTCATCGGTCTCCTGCCGCGCCTTGGCCCGGAGCGTCGCCATCAGCGCGGGCAGGTCCACCTTGCGCGCGACGAAGTGGACGCGTTCGAGGTTGCGGTGGCTGAGCTGGAGGGCGGCCGGCCGGCCGGGGAGCTGCACGCCGCTCTGGCTGAGCTGGACCTGCGGCTCGCGGATGCGCCAGATCTGGGAGCGGGCCTGGCCTGCCCACTTGCTTTCGGGGAAGACCTCGGCCAGCGCCTCGTACTGCTCGACGGCCTGCACGTACTGCTGGCGGCTCTGGCAGTAGAGCCCGGCGCCGTAGCGGGCCTGGTCGGCGACGCCGCTCGTGGCGTAGTCCTCCGCCACGCGCCTCAGCAGCCCGAGCACGTCGAAGTGCTCCGGCAGCGCGACGCGGCGTATGCGCCCGCCGGCGAGCGCGAGGGCCTCGTCGTGCGCCAGCTCCCACGGGTTGTGGCTCTCCAGCTCTTCCTGGAGTGGTCGGCCGTGGCCGGTGTGGTAGAGGGCGGCATAGTTGTTCAGGCGGTCCATGCCGAACCGCTTGCGGGCGAGCATGGCCTGGCGATAGTAGCTGAGGGCGGTGTGGCGGCGCTCCTCGGTGGTGTCCAGCGCGCGTGCCTCGCCCAGCAGGTAGAGGATCTTCTCGTCGTCGGGCAGGTCCGGGCCGTACCGGTGCGGCTCGCGCGGCCAGATCGGCTCGCCGTCGGTGCCGACGCGGAGGCCGATCGGGCGCTTGCGGCGCCACTGCCACGTGCTGTAGCCCTCATCGAAGTCCTCCTCGCCGGCCGTCTCGGCGAGGAACTCGTCGCGCTGTCCCCACCAGCGGTGCCAGAAGTAGGGCTCGTCGTCGTAGATGCCGAAGCGGGAGAGCATGCCGGCCAGGTCGAAGGTGCAGCCGATGCGTTCCTCATGCCACGCGGGGTCGCCGGAGTCGAGCTCGGCGTAGAGCTCCCGCGCGCGCTCCATGTGCGCCACGGCGTGCTTCTTGTCGTAGGTGTGGCTCTGGAGGTAGATGCCCTGGCGGTGCTCGCCGCGGTGGAACTCGCCGCCCGAACGCGTCCCCCAGTGGGGAAGGAGCATGTAGAGGTGGCCGGTCAGGCGCTCGGCGCGGGCCTGCTGGGGCGCGCCGGCGGTGCGGGCGATGTAGTCCTCGGCGGCCTCGAGGGCCTCCTCGTAGAGGGCGAGGCGGAGCTTGCACATGACCAGGCGCTCGGCGGCGCGGTGCCAGTCGCCCTGCTCCGCCTCGAGGATCCGGGCGTAGATGTCGGCGGACTCCGCGTAGTGCTTCCGTTCGAACAGATCATCGGCCTTTGCGATCCCCAAGGGCGGGATCGGGTCGGGCCGGGCGGCCGCGCAGGTGAGGGCGAACGTGAGGAGCAGCGCCGAAGCGGCGAGTCGGATCCTGGCATGCATCGCGTATCTCCTGGGGCAGCATGGTTCCGGGGCGCCAGTCTACGCCATGAGACGTCGCAGGGCCAGACTATGTTCCGCGCTTTGCCCGGCCGGCCCGCTCCCGTACCATGGAGCAACGTGGAATCCTTCACACGTTTGGGAGCGAACGGGATGCTCGGAAGACGGCTGTGCCTGGTGCTTCTCATGGCGTTCTCATTGGCCGCTGCGTCGTCCCCTGCCCGGGCGGCCGACTACGTATGGTGGGAGGGCGAGGACGCCTACCAGCACAACTTCAGCGGCGAGCCGTTCGCGCCGGGGACGCTGGACCATCCGGAGGAGCTCTCCGGCGGGCAGTGGCTCAACACCGGCGGCGAGCAGGTAGGGCCGGAGGTGTTCGCCCGCTGGCACGTCCGCGTGCCCGCCTCGGGCGCCTACCACCTGTATGCCCGCAAGTTCTGGCACCACGGGCCCTTCCGGTGGCGGTTCGGCGACGGGCCGTGGCGCCGGGTCGAGCGGGTGGCGCTGATCGACTCGGTGGAGCTGAAGAAGTTCATCGTGGCCAACTGGGTGAGCCTGGGCCAGGTCGAACTCGAAGCGGGCGCGCACGTGTTCGAGATCCGCCTGCTGGCCGGCCCCGGCGAGAGCACGGCCGCCGCCTTCGACTGCTTCGTGCTCACGCGCGAGCCGTTCATGCCCTCCGGCAAGCTGCGCCCCGGCCAGAAGAGCGGCAAGGCCATGCCCGGCTACTGGGCCTTCGAGCCCGACGTGGACACCTTCGCCGAGAGCCCGATCGACCTGCGCTACCTCAACGACGAGACGGCCGGCGACCGGGGCTTCCTGAAGGCGCGGGGGCTTGACTTCGTCTTCGAAGACGAGGGACGGCCCGTCCGCTTCTGGGGCGTCTGCTGCGGCTCGAACACGGTCGACATGGACCGCGCCCAGGTCGACTACGTGGCCCGCAAGCTCGCCAAGGGCGGGGTGAACATGATCCGCGTGCACAGCGGCATCTTCGACCCCGCCTCCCCCGACCCGGCGGCCGTCGACGAGCGCTACGTGGCCAGCCTCCACTACTTCGTGGCCGCCATGAAGCGCGAGGGCATCTACACCCACCTGTCCATCTACTTCCCGCTATGGTTCCACGTCAAGCCCTCCTATGGCCTGCCGGGCTTCGAGGGGATCGAGAACGACATCCCCTTCGCTCTGCTCTTCTTCCACCCCCGGATGCAGGAGATCTACAAGGCGTGGGTCACGGCGCTGATGAGCACGGTCAACCCGAACACGGGCCTCTCGCTCGCCGACGATCCGGCCGTCGGCGTCTTCGAGATCATCAACGAAGACAACTACTTCTTCTGGACGTTCAGCCCCGGCCGGAACATCCCCTACGAGTGCATCGCGCTGCTGGAGGAGCGGTTCGCCGGCTGGGCCGCGCGGCGGTACGGCTCACAGAAGGCGGCGCTGGATGCCTGGGGCTTCGAGAACGAGCGGGACGCCCCCGACGAGGGCCGGCTCGGCCTGATGCAGGTCTGGCATCTCACGCGCGACGCCCTCCGCCAGATGCCCGCCTCGCGCAAGCGCGCCGCCGACCAGGCACGCTTCCTCACCGAGGAGCTGCGCGCCTTCTACGAGGGGATGCACGGCTGGCTGCGCGACGAGATCGGCGTCAAATGCCCGATCGTCGCCACCAACTGGACCACCGCCGATCCGGCGCTGCTCGGCGCGCTCGATAAGTACACCAACGCCGCCTGCGAGGTGATGGACCGCCACGCCTACACCGGCGCGCCCCACGAGACCGACCGGGGCTACGCCGTCACGGCCGGCGACCGCTACCAGGACCGCTGCTTCCTGCTCCATCCGGGCGAGGTCGCCGTGCGTGAGCTCCAGTACGACGGCCACCCCCACATCGTCACCGAGTACGCCTTCCCCATGATCAACCGCTATCGCAACGAGGCCGCGGTCCTCGGGGCCGTCTACGGCGCCCTCCAGGGCACCGACGGGCTCTTCTTCTTCGCGCTGGGCGGCCCCGGCTGGCGCGGCCAGCTCGGCAAGTGGCCGGTCATGGTGCCGTCCGTCTACGGGCAGTTCCCCGCTGCCGCCCTCATCTACCGGCGCGGCGACGTGGCCGAGGCACAGACCGTCGTCCACCAGGTGCTCAGCCTGGAGGACCTCTACGCGCTGGAGGGCTCCGGCACGAGCGAACCCCAGGCGATAGACGGCATGCGGGCCGGCGAAGTGCCGCCCGGCGGGCGCGCCACGGGCGTGCGGGTCTCCAACATCGACCCCCTCGCCTACTACGTCGGGCGCGTGCTGCGCAGCTTCTCCGGGGACGCCGCGCACGCCGTGATGACCGACATGAGCCCCTACATCGACCGCGAGCGCAAGAAGATACGGAGCATCGACGGGCAGGCGTCCTGGGACTACGGGGCGGGCTACGCCACCGTGAACACGCCGCGAGCGCAGGGCGCCACCGGGCTGCTGCGCAAGGCCGGGCGGATCGAGACCGACGACGTCGCCATCGACATGGGCAGCGAGTACGCCTCGGTGCTCGTGACCGCCCTCGATGAGGCGCCGATCGGATCGGCCCGCAAGCTGCTCGTCCAGGTCATGACCGAGGAGACGAACTTCGGCTGGCAGGACGCGCACGAGGGCGAGATGAAGCGCGTCGTCTCGCTCGGCACGCCGCCGCTCAACGTGCGGCTCGCCGAAGGCACGGTCCTGATCAGGCGGCCCGACGTCGGGCGGCTCTCCGTGACGGCCCTCGACCCGAACGGCTACCCGCTGGACCGGCGGGTCCGCGCCCGGCTCAGCGGGGAGGGCCTCGCCATCGAGCTGCTGCCCGACGTGCTCTACTACGTGGTGCAGGCGCAGTGAGCGGGCCGAGGGCGCGCCGGCGGCTCATGCCTCGCCCAGCAGGGTCAGGGCGACCCGGTCGCCTTCGTCATCCAGGCGGAAGCGCAGTGCTTTGCCGGCGACTTCCGCGACGAACTCGCCCCGCTCGGCGCCGGGCAGCGCGCGCAGCGCGTCCATCTCCGCCCGCGCCCAGTGCTCCGGAACGGGCCAGGGGTTCTCGCCCTCGACGGAGCCGCAAGGCTGGCCCCGTTCATCGGTCACGAGCAGCCCGCCCGGCACCAGCTCCATGCGGACCTGCGCGCCGGGCGTGTCCCGCAGCACGAGCTGCAGCAGATGCTCGGCGCCGGTCGCGCCGGGGTCCAGCTCGCCCGATTCCTCCGGCGCCAGGCAGTGCTCCCACTCCCACTCGGCCAGGCGGTCGCCCGGGATGCCCCAGGCGCTCCGCACGGGGCGGATTCCCTGGGGGCAGTGGCCCACGGCGTGCAGCCCGCTGAGCGCCCCGTCCAGGTCGCCCGCTTCCACGAAACCGGTCACCCGCGCCCGCGACTCGTCGAACCCGAACCAGGCATACCGCATCGCACCCCTCCCACGGGACGATGGCCGTCCGTCGGCGCCGCATTATAGAGGCGAGGGCAAGGGGGCGCAAGCCGTCGGGGCATTTGCGGGGCCGGCCGAGCGGTCCTATGATGAAGGTTCGCGCTCCCCCCACGCGCTCCCCGCTGAGGCCGAGTCCATGAAGCTGAAGGTGATCGCGTGCGGCGTCTTCGAGCGGGAGCTGCGCGCCGTCGCCGCCGGGTCCGCCCACGAGGTGGACGTCCTGCTGCTGGACGCCGGCCTGCACGCCGCGCCGGACCAGCTGCGGCTCCGCGCGCAGGAGGCCGTCGACGCCGCCTCGTCCTGCGGGCGCTACGATGCCGTCTGCCTGACCTACGGGCTCTGCGGGCGGGGCACGGCGGGCCTGGCCGCGCGCGACGTCCCCCTGGTGATTCCCCGCGTGCACGACTGCATAGCGCTCTTCCTGGGCAGCGGGCGCGCCTACGCCGAGCAGTTCGCGCGCCACCCCGGCACCTTCTACTTCACTACCGGCTGGTACGACCACAAGGCCCACCCCGAGCGGACGCGCCTGGCCGCCGCCCGGCGCTTCGACCCCGAGACCCATCCCCGCTTCGCCGAACTCCGGGAGCGCCACGGCGAGCAGAACGCCCGCTACGTCGTCGAGTTCCTGGAGAGCTGGCGGCGCAACTACTCCCGCGCGGCGCTGATCGACCACGGCTTCGCCACTGCCGAACACCAGCAGGCTACTCGCGCCGTCGCCCAGGCCGCCGGCTGGCGCTACGAGCGCCTCGAGGGGAGCCTGGCCCTGCTCGAAGACCTCCTCGGCGGCCGTTGGGACGAGGAGCGGTTCCTCGCCGTCCCGCCCGGACACGTCGTGGTGCCGACCAACGATGAGCGAATCGTGACCGCTGTCGAGGGGGAGGGGAGCGCGGCGGACGCACTGCGGGGCGAGACGGGCGTCTTCACCTACGGCGAGCCCGCCGACAGCGGGCCGGGCGGCGTCGGGCTCGGCATAGACGCCGGCGGCACGCATACCGACGCCGTCCTCTACGACCTGGACGCCGGCCGCCTGCTCGACAAGGCGAAGGCGCTCACCACGCACCACGAGCTGGTGGCCGGCATCCGCGAGGCGATCGGTCGGCTGAGCCCGGCGATCCTCCGCCGCGCCGGCTACACCTGCCTCTCGACGACGCTGGCGACGAACGCCATCGTCGAGGGCAGGGGAGTGCCGGTCGGCCTGATCCTGATGCCCTATCACCCCGGGGCGGCGCGGCAGGTCAGGACGCCGCTCGTGCGCTGCGTGCGGGGCCGAATCAACATCGAGGGCATCGAGGAGGAGCCGCCCGAGCCGCAGGAGGTGCTCCGGGCGGCAGACGAGCTGGCCACCGAAGGGGCGGCGGCCTTCGCCGTGAGCGGCTACGGCGCCGTGCGCAACCCGAAGCACGAGCTCGCCGTGAAGGCCCTGCTGGCCGAGCGATACCATGGGCCGGTTGTGTGCGGGCATGAGCTGACCGGGCGGCTGAACTTCGTCCAGCGCGCCCACACCGCCGTGCTGAACGCCCGCCTGCTGCCGATCATCGCGGACCTGCTCGACTCGGTCGCCCGCGCGCTCGGGGAGGCCGGCGTCGGCGGCCCGCTCTTCGTGGTGCGCGGCGACGGCTCGATCATGCGCCGCCGGGCGGCCGAGCAGCGCGCCATCGAGACCGTCCTGAGCGGGCCGGCGGCGAGCGCGGCCGGCGGGCGGCTGCTCACCGGGCGCCTGGACGCCGTCGTGGTGGACATGGGCGGCACCACGACCGACGTGGCGCTGCTGGAAGACGGCCGTCCGGCCCTCAGCGCCGAGGGCGCCCGCGTGGGCCAGTGGCGCACCAGCGTGACGGCCGCCGAGATCCACACCACCGGCCTCGGCGGCGACAGCGAGGTGCGTCCGGCCGGCCAGGGCGCCGTAGCCGTGGGGCCGCGCCGCGTGGTGCCGCTCTGCGTGCTCGCCGCCGAGTGGCCGCGCGTGCGCGATGAGCTGAACTCGCTGCTCCAGCGTCGGCCCTCCGAGCCGCCGGCGCCGGCGGAGCTGGAGTTCTTCACGCTGGCGCGGGACCCCGGCGGGCTCGCCCTGGACGCCCGGGAGCGCGCCCTCGTGGCGGCGTTGCGCGAACGCCCCCACGGCCGGCGCGCCCTGGCGCGGGCCTGCGGGTCAGAAGAAGGCCTGCTGCCGCTGGGCCGTCTGGAGAGGGTCGGCGTCGTCCGCCGCGCCGGGGTGACCCCGACCGATGCCCTGCACGTGCTCGGGGAGTTCGCCGCTTACGAGGCGGAGGCCGCGCGGCTGGGGCTCCACCTGTTCGGGGCGCTGATCGGCTGCGACGCCGCCGAGGCCGCGAGCCTGGTGCGGCGGGAAGTGGAGCGCCAGCTCGCGCTGGCCGTCATGCGCGGCGAGCTGGCCGCCGAGCGGGGCCCGGGCGCGGAGCCGGGACCCGAGGCGCTGGCGCTGCTGGGGCGGGCGCTCGAGGGCGGGGCCGGCCGACCGTTCCGCCTCAGATGGGAGCAGCGTCGGCCCGTCGTGGGCATCGGCGCGCCGATCGGCGCCTTCCTGCCGGCTGCCTGCCGGCTGCTCGGCGCGAAGGCGCTGATCCCGCCGCACGCCGACGTGGCGAACGCCATCGGCGCCGTCACCAGCCAGGTGGTCGCCCGGGCGACGGCCCGTGTCCGGCCGGGGGAGTTCGGCGGCTACGTGGTCTTCGGGCCCGAGGGTCGGGGCGAGTTCCCCGACCTGGAGACGGCGCAGGAGGCGGCCCGCCGGGAAGTGGTGGCCCACTGCCGGCGCAGCGCCCGCCGGTTCGGCGCCGCCGGCGGGCAGGTGCGCGTCGAAGTCCAGCGGCGCGTGGGCCGGCTCCAGGACGGCAGCGTGAAGCTGCTCGAACTGGTCGTGTCGGGCTGCGAGTCGGCGCCCCCCGCCGTGGCCGCCCGCTCGCCCTCCGGGGAGGCGTAAAGGGCGCCGCGCTCGTTGCAGGGGCGGACACCGTGTGTCCGGTTTCGTTACACTGCGCCGTTGCAGCGCTGCGGGCGCTGAGCCGCTCTGTGTATTTGATTGCGACGTGCCGGTCGGTATAATGGAGAGGCTCGGCGACCCTCGCCGGCGTTCGACGGCCCCATCGTCCAGCGGCTAGGACACCGGACTTTCGATCCGGCAACCGGGGTTCGATTCCCCGTGGGGTCACCACGCGCGGATGCGGCCCTCGTTCCCTCACCGGGAGGGCGGGGGCCGCCGTCACGTGACCGGGCCGCCTGACACACTGGCAGGCGCGCCGGCGCCGGACCGAGCCGTGCCCGGTCTCCACGTGCCATTGTGGCAGGTGTGGACCGAACGCGCCCGAGGCACAGAGAGAAGGGGGCGCGCCTCACGACGCGCCCCGTGGGAGGGTACGGCCATTGCATCGGCCCTGCGGGCCGTCAGTAGATCTCGCTGATCTCGAGGTCTTCCATGCTCCTGAAGACGTCATCGGCCGAGGTCTCGGCCGTGTGGGCGTCGTCGTCGGTCAGGCTGACGCCGACGCCGGCGTCGGCGCGCGTGGAGATCATGTCCGGGCCGGGCACGTAACCGAGTCGTTCCTGCTGTTCCTTGCACTCGATGCAGAGCACGGCGAAGGGGCGGGCCTTCAGCCGGCGCTTCTTGATCGGCTTCTGGCAGCCCTCACAGGCGCCGTAGGTGCCCTCGCGCAGCTTCTCCAGCGCGCGGCGGACCTCGTCGATCGCCTCCGAGCCGGCCTCGGCCGAGATGGCCGACATGTAGTCGAGCTCGCCCTCGGCCGCCATGTCCAGCAGCTCAGTGGACTTGCCGGCGGAGGCGTTCTGGACGTTGGCCAGCCGGTTGCTCACGTCGTCGGCGAGCCGCCGTTCCAGAGCCTTCAGTTGCTGTTCGATCTTCTGGCGGTTGAACTGGCGCTTGCGGGTTGTCTGTTTCTTCTTTGCCATGGTGGTCGCCACCTCCCTTCAGGGGCGGGGACGTAGGGAGCAAATGTCGTTCCAACTGCCTTTGCCCCCGGCTTGGCCCCCTTTCGGTCGGCGCCGCCGGAGCTGGGCAACCGCCGGCTGCGCCCAACGCATTAGTGCCCCGAGCGGCCGCCTTGTTCACCCGCCCCGCGGCCGGCCGCCTCGCAGAGGGGCAGGGTACGGCATGGCCCGCCCGGGCGCAATCGGGCTCTCCGCCACGGAACGGTTCGAAATGCCTTACGCGTCCATGGTGGGAAGCCTGACAGCCTCGCTGGCGGGGGCCGAGGGCGCGTTGCGGGGCCCGGGCCGGAAAATCCGGGACGAGGGCTTGACAAGACGCGGCGCAGCGGTTAGACTACACGTTGATGAACCACCGCGGCAGCATCGCGGTGGCTCTTACCTTGGGCCTCCGGCGGGGAGATCGCAGGCCGGGTGGCCCGCCGCGCGCGCCAGGCAGGGCGCCGGGTGCGCCGTTGCTCCTCCTACCGTTTCCGGGACGCAGCACATGCGTGCCGGGGCGGGGCGGCGGAGTTGACACGCCGGGGCGTATGCGGTATACTGCGGGTAGAATGCTGACGTACGCTCTTTGACAGATAGGAGACGGAAGCTGCAACGACCGCGCAAGAGCCCTGCGGACCGCTGAAGGCGATTCCGAGCTGCAAAGAGGGGCCAGGCTGCGAGCGCCGCGTGCGACCGCTTACGAGCGCGCGCGGGCACGAAGCATACCTACTTGAAGGGTATGATACTGGCTCAGAACGAACGCTGGCAGCGTGCCTTACACATGC
>CAYSWA010000050.1:0-16826 GCA_964434535.1 uncultured candidatus Brocadiaceae bacterium
AGGAGTTACACGAATAGAACATCTTACCACATCTTGAACTCCCCGCAACGGGCAGGGCACGCGGCGGCGCGCTGCACCGCCGCCCGCGGCCCGTCCCTCCTGGGCCGCATTTGCCCCGATTCTTGAATAGGAACGCCCTCTCTGTTATAGGTATCCTGCTGTCCGCCTGAATAAGGAGCTACTGCAGAACCATGTCCGTAGCGGGGCCGAGCGAGAAGTCGGCGGGCAAGGAGGCTGGCGCAGAACGCCCGCAGGCGTGGCCAGAGGCCACGTTGAGGACGTCCTGCGTCAACGACGCGGCCATCCGGCTTCGCAGCCGGCCCTTGACAATCGCGGCTGTCAAGGGCCGGCCGCAGTAGGTCACGGTTCTGCAATAGCTCCTAAGGCTGAGGGGACTGATGGCCGGCCGTTACCGCCAGGAAGTGCTGAACGTCGCCTTGGCGCGAGCCCTCCAGGAACGGGGACTCGTGGCCGCCCCCGAGTACATACTGGATGCTACTCTGGAGCGGGGGCGGCGCATGGTGGATGTCCTGGTCTACTACAATGGTCTTCGTACGGCGATCGAAGGTGAAGTAGGAGACCACCCAGAAGCCGCCGCGATGGCCGTCGAGGCGGCGAGGCGGCGCGTGGAAGAGGGCGTCGCCCACATCGGCCTCGCCGTCGTCTATCCGCAGCACCTGCGGGAAGTCGACTTCCAGGAACTCCCACGCGAGCTGGCGACTTGTGGCCTGCACGTCGCACTCGTGACGGAAGCCGGCGAGAGCGAGTACGCGACCGGGGACGCGGCGTACCTGGAGAGGGCGCTCAACGCAGCCTTCGAGCGCCTCATCCGCGAGGATGTGGTCACCCGGGCCGTGGGCATACTGGACTCGGCGGTTGGCCAGTTCGCCTCGGCCCTCGCCCTGCGACCGGGCGTGATAGGGCGCCTGATGAAGCTGCTCGGGCTGGCCTCCCGGCGGGAGATCCGCGCCGAGCCACCCGCGCGCCGCCGCAGTCCCGAACCGCACAGCGTCGAACGGGGGACCTGCCGCATCGCCGGGCTGGTGATCGTCAACGCCATGATCTTCCAGGAGGTCCTGTCCAGCTCAGACCCACGGGTGCGCTCGCTCTCTGAGCTGCCGCTCGAACCCGACCCCGTGCTGCCGCTCGTCCGGCATTGGTGCAGCATCCTGGCCGACATAGACTACTACCCCATCTTCCACATCGCCCAGGCGGCGTTGCGCACGACGACGGCCCACCGCGAGACGCTCAGCGCCGTGCGGGGCCTGACCGAGGCCGCGCGCGAGCTGGTCGCCATGCGGGCGCCCATGCGCCACGACCTGATGGGGCGCATCTACCATCGGTTGCTCGCCCAGGCCAAATATCTGGGCACCTTCTACACCAGCATACCCGCCGCGACGCTGCTGCTGGAGCTGGCGCTGCGCCCGGAGGCCTGGCCCGTCGAATGGCATGACCTCGAGAAGCTCCGCGCGTTCCGCGTCGTGGACCTGGCCTGCGGCACGGGCACTCTGCTCATGGCCGCCGCGCAGGCCCTCAACGCGGCTTACATCGAGGCTTCCCAGGGGCGCGGCAAGGGGTTGGACCTGCCGGCGCTCCACCGCGTGGTCATCGAAGACGTGCTGTGCGGCTACGACGTGCTGCCCTCCGCCGTGCACCTGACCGCCTCCACGCTGGCCCTGCGGGCGCCCGAGGTGACCTTCGACCGCATGAACCTCTACAGCCTGCCGTTGGGAGGCAAGGGCCGCCGCCTCGGCAGCATCGAGTTCCTCGGCAACAAGAGCGTCAACATGCACGTCGACCTTTTCGGCGAAGCGAGCGGCGGCGAACGCGTCGCGCCAGACGGCCCTCAGGCGCCCGCCCCGGCGCCCGTCCCCGACATCGACCTGTGCGTCATGAATCCGCCCTTCACGCGCAGCGTCGGCGGCAACCTCCTGTTCGGCTCCTCGCCGCCCGAAGAGCGCCGGCAGATGCAGGTGAAACTGGGCCGGATGCTCAACGACCCCAAGGTGCTGGCCAACGCCACGGCCGGCCTCGGCGCCGTCTTCCTGGCCGTGGCCCACAGCCACGTCAAGCCCGGCGGCCGCCTGGCCGTCGTCCTGCCCAGGGCCGTCCTCTCCGGCATCGCATGGGGACCCACCCGCCAGTTGCTGCGCAACTACTACCGCGTCGAGCACATCATCTCCAGCCACGACCCCGAACGCTGGAACTTCTCCGAGAACACCGACCTGAGCGAAGTCCTCCTGATCGCCACAAAAACCAACCGCCCACCAGGCGCCGACCACCGGGCCCACCAGGTCACCGCCGTCAACCTTGGCGCAACCCCGACACCCCCTTCGAGACGCTCGCCATCGCCCAGGCCCTCAAGCGCGGCAAGGCGCCCGACGTGGAGACGGGCCAGGGCGCCCTCGAACTGCGCCTCGGAAAGCGCAAGCTGGGCGAGGCCCTCGCCCTCCCCTGGGCCTCCCTGAAGCGACAGGAAAGCTGGTCCTTCCCCACGGCATTCGCACAAGCGGAACTGGTCCGCGCGGCCTACCACCTGCTGGCCGGCTCACTCGTCCTGCCCGGCCGGGGACCGGTGGCCGACGTACCATTGGTGCCTCTGAGCGAAGTTGCCACGCTCGGGCCTGACCGCCGCGACGTGCACGACGGCTTTCGTCTGAGCGAAGCACCAACCGCCCACCCGGCCCTCTGGGGACACGACGCGAAAGAGGTCACTTCCCTGAGGCAAGCGCCGAACGCCTTCCTCTCCCCATTGGACAAGCCAAAGCGCGGGCGACCACTAAGGAAAGTGGAGGACCTCTGGCCGCTCGCCGGCCGCGTCATGATCGCCGAACGCCTGTGGCTCAACACTCAGCGCCTTGCGGCGGTGCGCGTTGACAAGGACTGCCTTTCCAACGTCTGGTGGCCGCTCGCACTGAACCCCGGCCCGCGGCCGGCCTCGCGCCAGAAGGCGATCGTGCTCTGGCTCAACAGCACGCCGGGAACGTTGTTGCTCGCATCCCGGATGCTCCAGACCCGGGGACCTTGGGTCTGCTTCAAGAAGCCGACGCTGGGAGCCCTCCCCGTGCTCGACATCGAGACGCTCTCCCCGCGGAAGCTCAAGGGGCTGGCGTCGGCCTTCGACCGGATCGCCCGCCAGGAAGTGGCGCCGCTGCCCCAGGCGTCTACCGACCCCGTCCGGGCCAGGATCGACGCGGCCATCTGCAAGGCCCTCGGCTTGCCCGACATGGGGGTGCTGCGCGCGCTCCTGGCACAGGAGCCGATGATCTCCTTGCGGCGGCTCTGACCCGGACTCCCGCCCGCCGTGGCGCTCTCTGCGGTTAGAGCCGCTCCGTCAGCAGGTCGCAGAGGGCGGCGGCGACCCGGGCCTTCGTCCCCGGGCGGGCGAGGAGCCGGCCGGCGGCGTCCAGGATCAGCGCCGGGTGGGCCTCGGCGGTGATGCGGGCCAGGTCGTTCGCGACGACGAGGTCCGCCCGGTTCGCGCGCAGGGATGCGAGCGCCGCCTCGGCGAGCGCCCCGTCGTCCAGGCCCGCCTCGAGCTTGAACCCCACCAGCAGGGCATCCGGCGCCCACCGGCGGATCATCCCGATGACCTTCGGCGTCGGGCGCATCCGCAGCGTCCACTCGGACCGCCCGGATGGCGTCTTGCCCTCGACCGGCTCGGGGGCGTAGTCGAGCACGGCCATGGCGTGGACGACGGCGTCGGGCGGCGCGGGGCCGCTCAGCTCGGCCCGGAGCGCGGCGACGAGATCGGCGACCGTCTCGACATGGATCACGCGAAGGCGGGCGGCCTCGTCGGCGCAGAGCCCTCCGGGGCCCGGCACGGCGCTGTCGGGCCCCGTGACGAGCGTCACGCCCGCCCCGCGGCGCAGCGCCTCCGCGGCAATCCGGCAGCCGAGGCGGCCGGTCGAGCGGTTGCTGACGTAGCGGACCGCGTCGATCGGCGCGCGAGTCGGGCCGCTGGTGATGAGGATGCGTTCGCCGGCCAGGTTCTCGGCCATGTCGGGGGCCCTGAAGGGGTAACGCTACGCTACCGCGCCGGCCCGAGCGGCGCAACCGCCGCCGCGCGCGCCCGCCCCGGGGCGGGCGCGATGGCTCAGAGACAGTCGAATCTACACTTTCCCGCAGGTGGGTACCATGTCCTGGCAAAGAGACTGCCCGGCGTTGATGGGCCGGCCCCGGCCGGTATAATGCCCGGGGCGCGCGCCAACGCATCTCGTGGGGGAGAGGACGGGTCGATGACCGAGCGGTTCTTCGTGCCTTCGCAGTTCCACCTGGACCTGCTGGAGAGGACCGAGCGCGAGCTGGCCTGGCGGGGGCAGGACTTCGCCCCGTGGCAGCGGGCGCTCCGCGCGCGGCTGCGCGAGCTGATCGGCGCCATGCCCGAGGAGCACGGCCCGCTGAACGTGGAGGAGCTGGAGCGGGAGGAGACCGACGAGTTCGTGCGCATGCGCATCGTCTTCACCGCCGAGCCCGGCGCCGACGTGCCGGCCCACCTGCTCGTGCCGAAGGGCCGTGAGGGGCCGCTGCCCGCCATGGTCTGCCTCCAGGGCCACAACCCGGGCATGCACCTCTCGCTGGGCGGGGCCCGCACGGCCCAGGGCGAGCCGATCCCGCTCGGCGACCGCGACTTCGCGCTCCAGGCCGTCCGGCACGGCTTCGTGGCCCTCGCCCTCGAGCAGCGCTGCTTCGGCGAGCGGCGCGAGACCGAGCAGGAGCACCGCTGGGACCACAGTTGCCTGGACGCCGTCTTCCACTCGCTGCTGCTCGGCAGGACGCTGGCCGGGGAGCGGGTCTGGGACGTGATGCGCGCCGTCACGCTGCTGCAGGAGCAGCCGGAGGTCGACGGCGGACGCATCGCCTGCATGGGGAACTCCGGCGGCGGCACGGTCACGTTCTACGCCGCCTGTCTGGACCCGCGCATCCGCCTGGCGGTGCCCTCGTGCTGCTTCTGCACGTTCGCCGAGGCGCTGATGCGCATCCAGCACTGCGGGGACAACTACGTCCCGGGCATCTTGCGCGCGGCGGAGATGGGCGAGCTGGCCGGCCTGATCGCGCCGCGGCCGATGGTGGTGGTCGCCGGCGAGCACGACGAGATCTTCCCCATCGAGGGCGTGCGGCGGGCGTATGAGACGGCGCGGCAGGTCTACGCCGCCGCCGGCGCCGAGGACCGCCTGCGGCTCGTGGTCGGGCCGCAGGATCACCGCTTCTACGCGGACCTGGCATGGCCCGCCGTCACCGAGCTGATGCCGTAACGCCGTCCCTTGCGCATGGCCCCGTAGCTGCTATCCTGTCCGAAACTGCCCGCCGGGACGAGTCGGGAGGAGTGCCTCATGGCCCAGACCGTGCGGTTCGGCGTCTCGCTGGACCTCGATCTGCTGGACGAGTTCGACAAGCTGCTGAAGCGTCTCGGCTATGCGAACCGCTCCGAGGCGATCCGCGACCTGATACGCCAGAAGCTGATCGAGGAGGAGTGGCAGGCGCCGGAGCGCCAGACCTTCGCCACGGTCATGCTCGTCTACGACCACCACAAGATGGCCTTGCCGGCGCGCCTGACCGACCTTCAGCACGAATCGCTCGCGCGCATCATCGGCTCCTTCCACGTCCACCTGGACAAGCGCAACTGCCTGGAGGTGGTGGTCATGAGGGGCAAGGGGGCGCAGCTGCGCGCCCTGGCCGACACGATGATCAGCCTGAAGGGCGTCCGCTACGGCGCCCTGAACATGGGCACATCGACCAGGCTGCTGCACTGAGGGACGGCCGGCTGGATGGCGGATGGCGGGTTGGCGATTGGACGGCAACGTGCGCGGCGCCGTCATCCTGCGGATCCTGCCCATCCCCGTCACGCCTTGGCGTTCCTGCATTGACTTGCCGGGGCGGGCGGGGTAAGCTTGGCGCGGGCGCGACACGAGCCCGAGCCCGCGAGGTATCCAGCCATGCAGCGCACCCACGAGCACCGCTTCTCACAGAACGCCCGGCGCATGAGAGCCTCGGAGATCCGTGAGCTGCTCAAGCTGGTCCAGCGGCCCGAGGTCATCAGCTTCGCCGGCGGTCTGCCGAACCCCGACGCCTTCCCCGTCGAAGAGCTCAAGCCCGTCCTCAACCACGTGATGGAGACCCATCCGCGCGACGCGCTCCAGTACTGCGCCACCGAGGGGCACAACAAGCTGCGCGACGCCATCGCGCGCGGGATGGGCGAGGTGCACCAGAGCCCGCAGAGCATCCACAACATCCTCATCACCCACGGCTCGCAGCAGGCGCTGAGCCTGCTGGCCCACGTGCTGCTCGACCCGGGCGATCCGGTGGTGACGGCCTCGCCGACCTACCTGGGGGCGCTGCAGGCCTTCGCCGCCTTCCAGGCCCGCGTCGAGAGCGTGCCGATCGACCAGGACGGCCTGCGCCCGGACATGCTGCGGGCCAAGCTGGAGGGCCTGCGCGAGGGCCGCCGCCCGCCCAAGTTCCTCTACCTGATGCCCACGTTCCAGAACCCGACGGGCGTGACCTTGCCCCTGGAGCGGCGGCGGGCGATCTACGAGCTGGCGTGCGAGCACGACCTGCTCGTCATCGAGGACGATCCCTACGAGTTCCTGCGCTACGACGGGGAGAAGGTCCCCCTGGTCAAGAGCCTGGACGAGGAGGACCGGGTCGCCTACCTCAGCTCGTTCAGCAAGATCCTCGCCCCCGGCTTCCGCATCGCCTGGATGGCCGCCCCCGAGACGCTGGTCAACAAGTGCGTGCTGGCCAAGCAGATGCAGGACCTCTGCTGCAACACCTTCGCCCAGTACTGCATCTTCGAGACCATGTACCACGACGTGCTGTTCCCGCACATCGACGAGATCATCCGCATCTACAAGGGCAAACGCGACAGGATGCTGGAGGCGATGGAGCGGCACTTCCCCTCCCAGGCGCGATGGAACCGCCCCGAGGGCGGCCTGTTCGTCTGGGTCATCCTGCCGCCGTTCATCGACACGCGGGCCATGTTCAGCAAGGCGCTCGCCAGCGACGTGGCCTACGTGGTCGGGCAGGCGTTCCACCCCGACGGCGGCGGCCAGAACACGATGCGGCTGAACTTCAGCCACGCCTCCGACGAGCAGATCGAAGAGGGCATACGGCGGCTGGGGCGCGTGATCGCCGAGGAGATCCGCGAGAAGGAGCAGACCCTCGAAGAAGAGGTCATCGGGGGCTTCTGAGCCGTCAGCAGAGCGGCGCGCAGCGGGGCAGCAGCTCGCGCACGTCCCGCAGGCCGTAGCCGACCGTGCTCTCGCTGCGCGCGGAGGCCGCCCCCGCCGCCGCCGCCCAGCAGAGCGCCTCCTGCGGCTCGTCCGTCAGCTCGCAGCCCCGCAGCCAGCCGGCCAGGAAGGCGTCGCCGCAGCCGACCGTGTTGCGCAGCTCTCCCTGCCCGAGCGGGCAGCGCCGCCCGACCGTTCCGTCCGCCCGCACCAGCAGCGCCCCCTCCTGCCCGAGCGTCAGCAGCACCGTGCGGACACGGTCCAGCAACTGTGCGGCGGCGTCCTGCGCCTCGTCGCGCGCGACGAGGCGGCCGAGGCACTGGCCCAGCTCGGCCAGGTTCGGCTTGATCGTCTCGACGGCGCCGCTCTGGAGTGCCGCCCGCAGCGCCGGTCCGTTCGTGTCCACCACGAGCGGCGCGCCGGCCGCGCGGCACGCCCTGAGCAGGTCGGCGAAGTCCTGCGGCGAGATGCCCGGCGGCAGGCTGCCGGCGAAGACCGCCGCCCCGGCGTCGCCCTCGCCGAGCAGCTTGACCAGCGATTCGGAAAGCGCCGACAACTCCTCGGCGCCGACCTCGAAGCCCTCCTCGCGCAGATGGGTGGTCGTGCGCGCCTCGGGGTCCAGGATGGTGGTGTTGGTGCGCGTGCGGCCGGCCACGGGGCAGAAGCGGGCCTCTACGCCGTCCTCGGCCAGGCTCTCGGCGTAGATGGCCTGCTCGTTGCGCCCGACCAGGCCGGCGGCGACCGCCCGCCCGCCGAGCCGCGCCAGCCCGCGGGCGACGTTCACGCCCTTGCCCGCCGGCAGCAGTCCCCGCACCCGCGCCCGCGCGTGCTCCCCGATGCGGAAGCCCGGCACCTCCAGCGCCTTGTCGATGGCCGGGTTGAGCGTGACGGTGACGATCATCGCTCGCGCCTCACGTGCCGCCGTGGAGCGGGAAGCGGTGGATGGGCGTGTAGAGGGCGCCGGTCGGCCTCAGCGCGCTCATCATCAGCACGAACGAGTCGACCTGCACCCGGCCGAACTGCTGCGCGTCGAGCAGCCCCGCAAGCTCCCCGACGGTGGGGCAGCGGCGGCGGTCCTTGACCCGCCCGAGGGAGACGTGCGGGACGTAGCGGCGCTTCTGCGGCGCGATGCCCAGCTCGCCCGCGAGCGCCTCCTCGACGGCCGCCTGGAGCTTCTCCAGCGCGCCGCTCGGCTCTTCGACGCCCACGTGGATGACGCGCGGCGTGCCCCGGGGCGGGAAGCCCGCGAGGCCCGCGACCTCCATGGTGAACGGGCGGCCGGCGGCGGCCGGCTCCTGCAGGCAGCCGATCGCCGCGGGCAGGTCGGCCTCGGCCAGCTCGCCGATGAACTTCAGCGTCAGGTGCATCGCCTCCGGGCGGACCCAGCGCACGCCGGGGGCGGCGTCCTTGAGCGCCTCGGCCGCACGGGCGAGCGCCCGGCGGCAGGGCTCGTCCAGCTCCACGGCGACGAAAGTGCGCACGGCTCGCGCTCCCTTCAGCTCCCCTTCTCGCCCTCGGCCGCCTCCTCGAGCTCTTCTATCTTCTCGAAGAGGATAACGGGCTCGCCGAGCGTCCTGCCCTCGGGCAGCGGCTCCGCGGCGGCCGACCAGGCCGTCTCCTGCGGCCCGAGCGCGAGCATGGCGGCCGTCTTCCGCGCGGCGAACGGCAGGAAGGGCTCCATGGCGAGCGCGAGCGCCTTGATGGTGTTGAGGCAGACGTTGATGACGGTGCCGCAGGCCGCCCTGTCGCACTTGCGCAGCACCCAGGGCTCGCGGTAGTCGAAGTAGCGGTTCGCCTCGCGCGCGGCGGCCATCACCTCCTGGAGGCCGTCGCGGAAGGCGTAGCCCTCCAGGGCGGCCGCCACCCGTCCGGTCAGGCCGCCGATCATCCGGAGCTGGGCCCGGTCCTCGGCGGTCAGCTCGCCCCGCTCGGGGACGGCGCCGTCGAAGTAGCGGGCGGCGAAGGTCATGTTGCGGTGGACGAAGTTGCCGAGCGCGGCGACCAGCTCCTCGTTGTTGCGCCGCACCAGGTCTTCCATCTTGAAGGTGGTGCGGTGGCGCTCAGGGGCGATCATGGTCAGGTAGTAGCGCAGCGGGTCGGGCTCGTAGCGCGCCAGGTAGTCGCTGATCCAGACGGCGGTGCCCCGGCTCTTGGAGAGCTTCTGCTCCTCGCGGCCGGGGAACTGGATGTTAAGGAAGCAGTTGGCCGGCACGTTCGCCGGCAGCTCGAAGCTGCCCTCGGCCATCAGCATCGCCGGCCAGGTCAGCGCGTGGAAGATGACGTTGTCCTCGCCGATGAAGTGGACGATGCGGCAGTCCGGGTCCTTCCACCAGCGTTCGTAGGCGCCCGGCGCCTCGCCGCGCTCGCGGCACCACTGCTCGGTGAAGGAGACGTAGCCGATCGGCGCGTCGAACCAGACGTAGAGGACCTTGCCCTCGGCGTCGGGCTCGTCGGGCAGGGGCACGGGGATGCCCCAGTCCAGGTCGCGCGTGATGGAGCGCTCCGGCAGGCCCTGTTCCAGCAGGCCGAGGCTGAAGTTGGTGACCATCGGCCGCCAGTCGTCCTTCGAGGAGATCCACTCGCGGAGCTTCTGTTCGAAGTCGGGCAGGCGGAAGTACCAGTGCACCGTCTCGCGCACCTGCGGCGCCGCGCCGGTGATGACGCTGCGGGGCTGGATCAGGCGGGTCGGCTCGATCAGCTTGCCGCACGCCTCGCACTGGTCGCCGCGCGCCCCGCCGCTGCCGCAGTAGTGGCAGGTGCCCTCGACGTAGCGGTCGGGCAGGAACATCCCGGCCTCCGGGTCGTAGAGCTGGCGGCTGGTGCGCTTCTCCAGGTGGCCGTTCTGGAGGCAGCGCAGGAAGAAGTGCTGGCTGACCTCGGTGTGGATCTCGGTGCTGGCGGTGCCGCTGTAGATGTCGAAGGAGATGCCGAGGCCATCGAAGTCCGCCTTCTGACGGGCGCGGTAGTGGTCGGCGACCTGGCGGGGCGTCCTGTCCTCCTGGCGGGCGGTCAGGAGCACGGGCACGCCGTAGTCGTCGCTGCCGCAGATGAAGGCCACCTCGTCCCCGCGCGAGCGCAGGTAGCGGGCGAAGATGTCGGCCGGCAGGTAGCAGCCGGCGATGTGCCCCACGTGGAGCAGCCCGTTCGAGTAGGGCAGCGCGGCGGTGACGGTGAACCTTCGGCCGGTCATGGGACTCCCTCGGCGTCCATCGGGGAGCCGCTACTATAGCAGCCCGGCGCGGCGCCTGCAACGCGGGCGCAGCCGCCCAATCTTCAATCTTCAATCGCCAATCTTCCATCCCTCAGCGCACCAGGATGTCCGCGCGGGCCAGTGTGGCCTCGCCCGCCGGCACCTCCAGCACCGGCCACTCGCCCGACGGCGCCGTGAGCGCCTCGAACCCTTCGGCGTGGACCAGCACCGTGTCCTCCGATTTGGTGCCGCGGATCGACGGGTTCCAGGCGAACGCCTGCTCGGCCTGCACGACCTCCTCGCAGGCCGGGTGGGCGATGTACTCGCGCGGCAGGTAGCCGATGGCGCCGCCCTGGTGGTGGAGCTGCCACTCCTCGGGGAAGCCGGCGCGCCGGTAGGCCTCCTGTGCCTCGGCGAAGAGCTCGGGGATCGGCCGCCCCGGGCGAGTGGCCGCGATCACGGCGGCGTCCACGTTGCAGACGGCCCGGTGCCGCGCGGCCAGCTCCTCGGGCAGCTCGCCGAAGTGCACCATCCGCGTCACCGCCCCGACCAGCCCGGCGCGCCGGCCGCAGACCACGAGCATCAGGCACTGCTCGGCCGGCGTGTCTTTCACCACCGGGTGGCGCCAGCTCGTGATGCGGTCGTCGGCGGCCGCCAGCAGCACCACGGGCACGATGCCGACCTGGCGGCAGCCGAGGGCGAGCACGGAGGCGGCATCCGCCTCGGTCATGCCGCCTTCGACGGAGCCGGCGGCGGCCTCGATGGCCCAGGCCAGGTCGCCGCCGAGCGCGCGGTAGCGCTCGACCTCGGCGGGGGTCAGGGCGTAGCGCAGCTTGACGAAGTCCTCCGGCAGGGCGGCGAGGCCGGCGCTGCCGTCGTCGGCGGCGAAGCGGCCGCCGGCGCTGAGCTGCCCGAGCACGGCGTCCCGGTCGGCCGGCCGGTGCCAGGGGAAGGTCTCGGCGCCGAGCAGGTCGAGCCCGTCCAGCTCCTCCGAGAGCAGCCGTTCGGTCTCGATATTGTTGGCCACCAGGCGGACGCCTTCGGCAGTGACGACGAGCGCGCCGACGCCGGTCTCCTGGGCGGCGTTGACGACGTTGCTGGCGCCGCAGCCGAGCCATGCGAAGCTGTCGCAGCGCGAGAGCACGGCGCCGTCCAGCTCGTGCTGGGCCAGCCACGATGCGACGCGCCCGAGCTTGGCGGCGAACTCCTGGGACTTGGCCATGGTCGGGTCCTTTCGGGACGAATGCTCAGGGGCGGCGGTAGCCGCGCAGCCACGCCTCCAGGTCCTCGGGCGTGTCGATCCCCGCGCAGGCGTGGAGGGTGAGGGCGACGGCGATCGCCTCGCCGGCGCTCAGCGCGCGGAGCTGCTCCAGCTTCTCGGCCGCCTCCAGCGGCGAAGGGGGCAGCGCGGCGTAGCGCAGCAGGAACTCGCGCCGGTAGCTGTAGATGCCGAGGTGGCGCAGGGGCCGTGGCTCGCCGCGCGCCGCCCAGCCGCCGGCCTCGCGCGCGTAGGGGATCGGGCTGCGGCTGAAGTAGAGCGCCCGTCCGGCGCCGTCGCGCACGACCTTGACCGCGTTGGGGTCGCGCCACTCGGCCTCGCTCTCGATCGGGTGGGCGAGCGTGCCCATCGCCGCCCCCTCGTCGTCGGCGAGCAGCCCGATCACCTGCTCGAGCTGCTCGGGGCGGATGTCGGGCTCGTCGCCCTGGATGTTGACGATGACGGGGTGGTCGAGGCCGGCGGCGACCTCGGCGACACGGTCGGTGCCGCTGCGGTGGGCGGGGTCCGTCATGGCGGCCTCGCCGCCGAAGCCCTCGACGGCGCGCAGGATGCGCTCGTCGTCGGTCGCCACGATCACGCGCTCGGCCGAGGGGGCGGCGGCGGCGCTCTCGTAGACGTGCTGGACGATGTACTTGCCCGTGACCTCGCGCGCCGCCTCGATGATCGGCTTGCCCGGCAGGCGGCTCGAGTCGTATCGGGCCGGTATGACGACGGCGGCTCTCATGCGGGCCTTCCCCCGGCCAGGTGCAGCCGCCCATTCTACCGGCCGGCGCCCGTCGCGCAAGGCCGGCGGCGTTTCCAGCCGGTCTAACCCAGCGGGTGCAGCAGGCCGATGCGGGCGTTCTCCTTGAGGCCGGCGCCGCAGGACGGCACGACCATCACCGTCTTGATCTCGCCCTCGCCGCAGATCGTCGGCGCGAACGTGCAGCCCAGGCTCAGCAGGCGCGGGCTCGGCACCAGCAGCGCCGGCGGCGCCCCCGCCTTGAGCCGCTCGTTGAAGCGGATCATGAACCTGCCCTCGTTCAGCCGCCACCAGGCGTACTGGTCGCCGGGGCTGTGGCCGGTCGGCTCCATCGCGTAGGAGGCGCAGGGCTCCAGCTCGCTGCCGCCGAAGTCCACCTTGCCGTGCGAGCGCAGGTGCGCCACCTCGGCCAGGGTCACGTGCACCCCGCCCGCCTCCACCTGGTGCTTGCGGTTGACAGTGCCCTCCAGAAACTCGTCGAAAAGCTCGCCTGCGTCCATGGTCCTCACTCCCCCAGAGGCTCCCTGTTCCCGCACAGATGGTAAGTCAGCTACCTTGGGCCGTCAACCGGGCGCGCCGCTCCAGAAAATGGGGACATTCAAACTGTCCCCATTTTTCTTGACCGGGGAGGGGCTTTGGCGTAGAGTCGCCGCTCGGCCCGCAGACCCTCCCGGCGGCGGTTCCCATGCAGCAGGTCAGCCTGATAACGGCCTCCGAGGTGAGCGACGCCGTCGCCGCCCTCTACCGCCGCATCAACACCGAGCTGCGCCCCGACGTGCTGGAGGCGCTCCGCTACGCGCTGGAGCGGGAGGACTCGGCGCTGGCGCGGGAGGTGATCGAAGCCCTGCTCGAAAACGAGCGCATCAGCCGCGAGGAGGGCCTGCCGCTCTGCCAGGACACGGGCATGGCGGTGGCGTTCGTGCGGCTCGGCGCCTCGGTCCTCGTGGTGGGGGGCACGCTCCAGGGCGCGATCGACGAGGGCGTGCGCCGGGCCGTGCTCGCCCAGCCGCTCCGCGCATCGACCGTCCGCGACCCGCTCGAGCGCCGCAACGCCGGGCAGAACACGCCCGCCGTCGTCCACCTGGAGCAGGTCGAGGGCGAGGAGCTGACGATCCACCTGATGGCGAAGGGCGGCGGGGCGGAGAACACCAGCCGCGTGGAGATGCTCGCCCCGGCGGCCGGGCGGGCGGGCGTGGTCGAGGCCGTCGTGCGCACGGTGCAGGAGGCCGGCGCGAACGCCTGCCCGCCGGTGATCGTGGGCGTCGGCCTCGGCGGGGACTTCGAGCGCTGCGCCGTGCTGGCCAAACGCGCCCTGCTGCGCGACCTGCGCGAGCCGCACCCCGACCCGTCCGTCGCCGAACTGGAGGGCGAGATCCTCGAGCGCGTCAACGAGCTGGGCATCGGCCCGCAGGGCTTCGGCGGGCGGACCACGGCGCTGGCCGTGCTCGTGGAGCGGGCGCCGTGCCACATCGCCAGCCTGCCGGTGGGGGTGAACGTGGAGTGCCACTCCCACCGCCACGGCAGCGTGACGCTGGGCGGCGAGGCGCGGGCCCTCGGCGGGGCTTGAGCGGGGACCAGGGCATGGCAGCGCGGGGCACAAAGGGGCTGTTGCGCGCGCTGGCGGTCGGGCTGTTCGTCGTGACGATCGTCGCGCTCTGGCCTCACACCCGCCCCGACGGCAGCGTCAGGGGGCGGGTCAGCCAGGTCTACGACGGGGACACGGTCGAGGTCGAGGGCGTCGGCGATGTGCGCATACTCGGCATAGACGCTCTCGACGGCTACGAGCAGGCGCGCACGAAGGACCAGGCCCGCCGCTACGGGATGAGCCGCGAGCAGGTGCGCCACTGGGCCGAGCGGGGCACGGCGTTCGCCCGCCGGCGGCTCGCCGGGCGGGTGGTGGCGGTGCGGACCGGGCCGGAGCCGACGGACGCCTACGGGCGCACGCTCGCCTACGTGCACGTGGGCGAGGGCGAGGACTTCGGCCTGGAGCTGCTACGCAGGGGGCTGGCGGCGGCCTATCGCCGCTTCGAGCACCCCCGGCTGGGCGGGTATCTGGCGGCCGAGGGGCGCGCGCAGCAGCGGCGCGCGGGGATGTGGAGCGATGCGAAGATACGGCCCTGAGGCGCGCGAGCTGCCGGCCGCAGGCGGCGCTTACGTCCTGGTCCTGCGGGCGGCGGGCGAGCCCTTCCGGGCCCGGATCGGGGCCCTGGGCGCTATCGAGTTCCGCCCCGGTTTCTACTGCTACGTGGGCAGCGCGCGGGCGGGGCTGCGGGCGCGCGTAACGCGCCACCTGAGGCGGGTGAAGGCGCGCCGCTGGCACATGGACTATCTGCGCGAGCGCACCCGGCCGGCGGCCGTCTACGCCTGCTCGGGCAAGGAGGCCGACCAGTGCCGCCTCAACGCGGCCGTGGCCGCCCTCGCCGACGGGAGCGTGCGCGGCTTCGGCTCCAGCGACTGCCGCTGCCCGGGCCACCTGCATTACTTCCGCTCGGACCCTTCGCCGCTGCTGGACGGCCTGGAGCCGGGCGGCTGAGCGGGGCCGCGCGGAGAAGAGGCCGGCCGCCCTGCCTCTGCGATGCTGCGCGTCCCCGGCTTAGAATCTCTCTCAGAACCCGGATCTGCTGCGGCCGGCTGCGAAGCCCGATGGCTGCGTTGTCGGCGCGAAACGTCCTCAACGTGGCCTCTGGCCACGCCTCCGGGCGTTTCGCGCCTGCCGCCTTGCCCTCCCGCCTTCTCGCTCGCCCTCGCGACGAACCGGGTTCTGAGAGAGATTCTTACGGTTTGGCCGGGGTGGTCTGCTGCTGCTTGACGTCGGCCGGCTCGCGGCGGAAGGTCAGCTCGCCGTCGCTCTCCTCGACGACGATGCGCCCGTCGGTGAACTTCCCGGCCAGGATGCATTCGCTCAAGGGGTCCTCGAGGTATCGCTCGACGGCCCGGCGCAGCGGCCGCGCGCCGAACTCGAGGTTGTAGCCCTTCTCGATGAGGACGTCGACGGCCCGCTTGCGCACGACGAGCTCCATCTCCCTGGCGTTGAGCCGCTCGCGGACCTTGTCCAGCTCGAGCTTGACGATCTGGTTCAGGTCCTCGCGGGTGAGCGAGCGGAACACGATGGTGTCGTCGATGCGGTTGAGGAACTCGGGGCGGAAGTGCTTCTCCACCTCGTCCATGAGCTGCTTCTTCATGGTCTGGTAGTCGAGCTCCTCGGAGCGCTTGCGGAAGCCGAGGCCGGCGCTGTTCTTGATGACCTCGGCGCCGATGTTGGAGGTCATGATCAGCACGGCGTTGCTGAAGTCCACGCGCCGCCCGTAGCTGTCGGTCAGGCGGCCGTCCTCCATGATCTGCAGCAGCATGTTGAACACGTCGGCATGGGCCTTCTCGATCTCGTCGAACAGCACCACCGAGTAGGGCCGGCGGCGGATGCGCTCGGTGAGCTGGCCGCCCTCCTCGTAGCCGACGTAGCCGGGCGGGGCGCCGACCAGGCGCGAGACGTTGTGCTTCTCCATGTACTCCGACATGTCGATCTGGATCAGCGCGTCTTCCTGGCCGAACAGGAACTTGGCCAGCGAGCGGGCCAGGAGCGTCTTACCCACGCCGGTCGGGCCGATGAACAGGAAGCTGGCCACCGGGCGGCGGGGGTCCTTCATGCCGGAGCGCGAGCGCCGGATGGCGCGGCTGACGGCGCCGACCGCCTCGTTCTGGCTGACGACCATCTGGTGGATCTCTTCTTCCATGTTCAGCAGCCGGGCGGCCTCCTCCACCTCCATGCGCGCAAGCGGCACGCCGGTCATCTTCGAGACGATCTCGCGGACGATCTCCTCGTCGACGGTGCCGACCTCCTCGGCGCCGAGCTCGGTCTCGACGCGCTCGCGCACGCGCTTGTTGCGCTCCAGCTCCTCGACGCGGTCGCGCAGGCTGGCGGCGCGCTCGAAGTCCTGATCGGCGACGGCCTCTTCCTTCTCGGCCTGGAGGCGGGCGAGCTCCTGCTGGAGCTGCTTCATCTCGGGGCTGGTGGTCATGCTGCGCAGTCGAACCAGCGAGCTGGCTTCGTCGATGACGTCGAGCGCCTTGTCGGGCAGGTAGCGCCCGGTGATGTAGCGTCCGGACAGGTCGGTGGCCTCGCGGATAGCCTCGTCGGTGATCTGCACGCAGTGGTGGGCCTCGTAGCGCTCGCGCAGGCCTTTGAGGATCGCGACCGTCTCGTCGCGGCTCGGCGGGTCGACCATGATCGTCTGGAACCGGCGTTCCAGGGCGCCGTCCTTCTCGATGTACTTGCGGTATTCGTCGGGCGTGGTGGCGCCGACGCACTGGACCTCGCCGCGGGCGAGGGCGGGCTTGAGCACGTTGGAGGCGTCGATGGCGCCCTCTGCCCCGCCGGCCCCGACCAGC
>CAYSWA010000051.1:0-16625 GCA_964434535.1 uncultured candidatus Brocadiaceae bacterium
TGGAAAGGGGCAAGCCGCAGGTGACCTGCCCCTATGCGTGCATGGTAGCGGGGGCGGGATTCGAACCCGCGACCTTCAGGTTATGAGCCTGACGAGCTACCTGACTGCTCCACCCCGCGATCGCTAATCTACACTATAGCACCTGCCCGTGCGGCCGTCAAGAGGACGGGCGAGATCCCGAGCCGGCCGATCCGACCTGCCTGACCCCTCCGTTGACGCTCGGGGGCGCGCCTGCGTATAAAGGCCGCACCGCACGCCCATCGCCAGGTGACCCCGAGATGAACGAGCCGGACGACGAGCACTTCCAACAGGGCCGACGCTCCCCCCCTGCCCTGCTCACCGGCTGGTACTTGGCGCTGCTGATGCTCGCGGTCGCTGTGGTCTACGCGCTGGCAATCAATCCCCACTGGCGCTTCCAGCGCGACAGCGGCCTCTACATGGGCCTGGCGCGGTCACTGGCTGAGACGGGCCGCTACGCCTTCAACGGCCGGACGCACGTGTTCGTCCTGCCGGGCTTCCCCGCGATGCTCTCGCTGCTTTACATGGCGCTCGGCGAGAACTTCCTGGCCATGAACGTGCTGGTCTCGGCCTTCGGGATCGGGTGCGTGGCGCTCGGCTGCCTGGTCTTCCGGGAGCTCCACCTGACGCGTTTTCAGATGCTCGCCGCCGCGCTGCTGCTCGCCTTCTCGCGGACGCTCTACTACTACTCGGCGCACGTCATGACGGACGTGCCGTTCGCCTTCCTGGCGTTCACGTGCCTTTATCTGGGGCTGCGGATGGTGGGGAGCCGGGGCCGGTCGCGCGCCCTCTGGTGCGCCGGGGCGGGCGTGGCCGGAGCGGTGGCATGCACGATCAGGCCGCTCGGCCCGGCGCTGTTGGTCGGGCTGCTGGCCGGCATCTGGCTCGAGCCGGCCAGAACGGAACGGCGGGCGCGGCGGGTGGGCCTCAGCGTGCTGGCGGTCGCGCCGACGGCGCTGCTGGCGGCGCTGTGGGCGCGGCGCGGGATGACGCTGGGGGTGCTGCTCGGCACCACTTACTTCGAGCGGTTCGTGGGCCAGCGCGGCCTGGCGGCGACGGTGCGGCACGTGCTGCGCCGGGTGCCGGTCCTGGTCGATGCGCTCTGCGACACCGTGCTGGGGACGGATCTCGGCCCGCCGGTGAACATCGCCCTCCTGGCGTTGATGGTCGCCGGCGCCGTGCGCGCCTTGCGGCGCGGGGAGCGCCTGGTTTCGGTCTACGCCTTCGCCTATCTTCCGATCACGTTCCTGGCGACGCCGTCGCGCCGGTATCTGCTGCCGGTCCTGCCGGTGCTTCTCTACTGGGTGGTGCTCGGGCTGAGCGCGGTGCGGGACTACGTGGCCGAGCGTCGCCCGCTGATCGAGCCCCGGCATTTCGCCCGCGCCGCACGGGTGCTGCTGGCGCTGGCGCTCGGGGTGAACCTGCTGCGCATCAGCAAGGTGGTCGACCAGGCACGCGCCGCCGACTTCTACGCGGCCATCGAGGAAGGGCGGCTCCTGGACTACTGGCCGCTGATGGAATGGCTGCGGGAGCACGGCGAGGCCGACGACCGCGTGCTCACCTACGAGTGGCAGATGGTGCACTACTTCTCGCGCGTTCGCACCGTGCGGATGCACGGCGAGTCGGAAGGAGTCCCCCTGCGCCGCCTGGCCAGGGCTATGCGGCACTACCAGGTCTCGCACGTGCTGCTGGACCCGGAGAAGGAGGGAACGAGCGCAGGGGTCCGCCGCCTGATGGCGGCCTATCCTGCGGCGTTCCATCGGGTCGCCGCCTTCGGGCAGCTCGAGCTCTACCGCGTCGGCGGCCGACGGGCTTCGCAGGACCTGCCGGGGGATCGCCAGAGATGAGCGAACAGGACGGCCGGTCCCCTCGGACGGGGCAGATCATCTCGTTGGTGGCGCTGGGGGTGATCCTCGCCCTCGGCGCCTACTACGTCTCGGCCCACCGCGAGCGCTTCGCGGCCATCCTGCACGTCTCGCCGGCCGGGATGCTCGCCCTGGCCTGCCTGACGCTCGCCACCTGGTCCACGCAGGCGTTCGTCCTGCGGGCGGTCACCGAGGAGCTGGGGGCCGAGATCAGCGTCTATGAGAGCCACCTGCTGATGTGGACCGCGCGTTACTGGAACTACCTGCCGATGCGCCCCGGGCTCTACGCGCAGGCCGTCTACATGAAGCTGAAGGGCGGGCTGCCCTACAGTCGCTTTCTGGCGTACCTGATCTTCGCGAACTTCGTGCCGGTCGTCGTGCGCAGCCTGGCGGGGCTCCTGCTCACCGCGCCCATGGCGATCGCGGGATCCCTGACACCCGTGATCCCGCTCCTGTTCGCGGCCATGCTCGGCGGCTGCGCGGTGTTGATGGCGGTGCCGAGGACATGGGCCTATTCTGGGAGCAACGTCGTGCTGCGCGCCCTCTCGCGGGTGGGCGATGCGTGGCACCAGTTGCGCGGTCACCGCGGGCTGCTCGCGCGGATTGCCGCGTGGAGCGTGGTGCAGGCCGTCATCGGGACGTGCGGGCTCTACCTGGCCTACCGCCTGGTCGGCGTTCCCGCCGGGCCGGGTCTGGTGGTGACCACGGTGCTGATCTCGCCGATCACGAACGTGGCGGCGTTCATCCCCGCGCACCTCGGCGCCTCCGAGGCGCTGGTGGGGCTGGTGCGCGTCGGCTTCGGGGGAGCGATGGCCGACGGCGTGGTGGCGGCCACGCTGGGGCGGGCCGTCCGCTTCTGCCTGGCGGTGGTGCTCGGCTCGCTCGCCGCGCACCGGCTGCTGCCCCGGCTCGCCGCAGCCAGGAAGGCGGCCGCCGCTGCGGAGCTTGAAGCCGGGGACGGGGGCGACTGACCGCCCTACTCCGCCTCCACGAGGGCCCCCCGTGGGCTACCACGAGATCTCTATCGACAGCGTACTGCCCGCCGTCAGCGGTCCCAGGTCCTCCAGAGCCACGACGAGGTCCCCTCCGCAGAGCCGGCACGTGGCGGCGACCTCCGCGCCGTCGAGCCGGGCCGCGACAGAGGGAGCTTGACCGGCGCTTTCGGGCAGCTCCAACGCCAGGGCCCGCACGAGTATCTCACCGCTCTCGACTGTCAGCTCATTGGCCTGGCGGCGGTCTTCGCGGCGCTGGCGCAGCCGTCCCCAGGCGCCCGGCAGGATGAAGGCCGAGTCGAAGTCCTCGGGGCTGAGCCGCGGCGCGACGCGCAGGCGGCCCTGCTCGGCCTCGTCGGTGAGGCCCTGGAGCGCCGGCAGCATGGCCCAGGCGGCGAGCGGGCGGAAGTAATGCTCGCCGCACTCGACGTGGTTGTAGACCATGCCGGCGCGCACGTGGCGCTCGTAGACGTTGCGGGCGACGTCGAGCGCTTCGTCGCAGAGCCCCTCGGCGGCCATGACGGCGGCGACGTAGTACTCGGTGCCCGTCCAGGGCGTGGGCCACTGGCCGCCCCGCGCCTCGTCGTCGCCCCGCCCGCTGTAGCGGCAGAAGTAGCGCCAGTCCTGCCGCCCCTGCGGGTCGACGCCGTTGAGCAGGCCCTCCTCTTCCTTCAAGTTATGGCGGTGCACGGCGCGGAGGGCCGAGCGGACGCGGTCCTCCTCGTGGACCGTGCCGAGCCCGAGCACGCGCGCGAAGAGCTGGCCGCTGACCTGGTCGGCCATGCAGCCCGCGTCCACGGCGTCCAGCTTGGGGTCATAGCAGAGGCTGTAGTAGTCGCCGTTCCAGAGCAGCTCCTCGAAGCTCGCGGCGCCTTTCTCGAAGACGGCGCGATAGCGCTCCGCAGCATCCTGCTCGCCGAGCAGCTCGGCCGCACGGGCGGCGGCCTTCAGCTCGCACAGCCACATGCTGCACTTGTAGCAGTTGGTGGCCGGCAGGAACCAGTGGTCGTAGGTAATGAAGGAGATGGCGCCGTCGGGCAGGCCGTCCCCGTTCTCGTCGGCTTCGATCTGCGCCTCGACGCCGTCCCTGACGATCGGCCAGACCTCCTCCAGGAGGCCGCGGTCGCCGCTCCACTGGTAGTCCCGGAGCAGCTCCGTGGCGCCGCCCCAGAGGGCCGTGCGGCGCCGCGTGCGGCCGCCGCGCCGGGCGAAGTCCTCCTCCGTGTAGCCGAGGTCGCGGTAGCGTCTCTCCAGCCAGCCGCCGAAGCGGTCCGTGCGTTCCTTGCTGCGTTCGCGCTGGCGCCGCCACCGCAGGGCGAGCATCGGGCTCTGTCCCGCGCCGTCTTCCTCGTCCGTCGGGAGGCGCGCCATGCGGCGGACCATGTCGAGGTAAACGTCGGGGAAGAACATCAGCGGCACCCACGAGGACCAGACGGTGCGCGCCGCCGGGATGATCTGGCAGCACGACTGCCCTTCCCAGACGGCCATGTCCCCGTCGGCGGTCCACCAGAAGCCCTTGGGGAAGGTGGTGAGCTGGGCGTTGAGCGAAGCGGCGAGCCAGCCGGGCAGCGTGCCGCCGTAGAGGGCGTCGGTGAAGCGCCGGCTCTCGCGCCGTAGGCGCTCGTAACCCGCCAGCCCGTAGCGCGCCACCTCCTGCGCGCTGGCGAACCAGTTCTCGTACATGTGCCCGAGCCGCACGTCGGGGTATCTGAAGTGGTAGTGGTTCGGGTAGAACCAGCTCATCACGAAGACGACCTGGCGCTGCTCGCCGGGACGCAGCGTGAGCTTGCGGGCGACCGCCGCGCGCCACGACCAGCCGACGCGGTGCTCGGGGGCGTGCAGCGTGCCGGGCTCGGCGCCGGGGTGGCGCCTCCTGACGGGGCGGCGCCACTGCCCGTCGCCGCCGGGCAACTCGCCCCGATCTCGGAAGGGATGCATGACCTGCGAGAACGCAGGTGCGCTGGTATGCTCGAACCCCTCCAGGCCGCGCCCGGCGGTCCAGGCGGTCACGTGGCTCAGCCCCTCCCCCACGACGCCCACGGCCATGCCGCCGGCGGTGCGATGCGCCGGATCCAGCTCGTCGGCCCCCATCGCCACCAGCCGCGCCCCGTCGCCGTCGACCACGCGGTGCTGAAGCGTCAGCTCCTCCCGGTCGTAGCCGGTGCAGTTGCGCAGGCTGAACATCAGCGACGCTTCGCACGGCACCTCGCTCGCGTTGCGGACGGTGAAGGTGAAGAACGCGAGCGGCAGGGCCGAGTCCTTCGCGTTGTGCGGGATGAAGGGCGAGAATGCCTCCAGCTCGATCTCCACCGGCAGGGACTCGTCCTCGTAGCGGAGCCGGGCGAACGGGTACTGGCCGCAGTAGGCGATGCCGGCCACGTTGCGCAGGAAGGGGTAGTTGTAGATGTATGCCTGATCGTGCGAGGGCGAGACGGTCCGCGTGGGGTCGTCCTCCAGGTGGAGCAGCCGCACGCGGGGGGCGGCGTTCTCGCGCCGGACGCGCAGGGCGAAGAAGGCGTCCTCGCTCCACATCTCGGGCGGCGTCTCGTCGCGGTTTCCGCTCCACTGGTAGTTGTTGAACAGCTCCCAGTCGCGGAACCGCCCGGTGTCCATTAGCTCCACGCTCCCGGTGCCCAGGCCGCCGAGCGGTATGCCGGAGGCGAGGCCCTGGCGGCGGTGATAAACGGGCTCTCGAAGCTCAGACGAGTGGCTCACGGCGGCGCTCCTCTTGCAAGGACGGATTGGCCGCGCACAATAGCCGCCGGCCGGGGCCATGTCAAAAGCGGCGGGGCGGCGCAGGCGGGCTTCAGCGCAGGGCGGCAGTCTGCGGGCCCGCCGGCGCCCCACCGGCCGGGGCCAGTGTGGCCACCTGCACGTCGGCGTCCAGGTAGCGCCGGTCGCGGCGGGCCGTCCGGATCTCGATGGACTTGACCCCGATCAGGGCCTCGGCCGACTCGACCCCGAGCAGGAAGCGCGTGATCTGCTCCAGCGAGACCTGCTCCATCGAGACGGCGACCGTCGTCTCCGCGTAGCCCTCGCGCACGGGCATCGTGGTCGGACGCATGTTGACCACCCTGTCGGCGAGGCCGCACTCCTGGCCGAGCCGCTCCAGGAAGGAAAGGATGGCGAAGCCCTCGGGCTGCTGCTCGACCTTGCGACGCAGGCGGCCGATCCGCTCCTGGAGCGCCAGGTACTCGCGGCTCTTCTCCTCCAGCTTCCGCAGCTCCTGCTGGCGCGGGCCGCGCGTGCGCTCAAGCATGGCCACACGGTCCATGGCCGGTTCGATGAAGAGCTTGAAGCCGCCGCCCAGCGCGATCGCGACGGCCATCAGCGCGACCATGATCCGCTCTCTTCGGGCCATTCGCATGCCGGTCACCTCGACGCCAGGACCATCGCCAGCGTGAACGTGAGCTGCCCCGCCCGCAGGTCGGTGTCCTGGATCTTCACCGACGCGAACTCAGGCAGCGCCGCCAGTGCCGCCTCCAGGCTCTCCACGGAGCGGAAGGAGTCGGTGTAGCCCTTCAGGCGGACCGTTCGGGGCCCGATCGAGAGCTCCACGACCTTGACGCTCAGCCTCGGCGGTGTCGCCTCGCTTATGCGGTGCAGCACGCGGAGCGGCGACCACGCCTCGCCGCCGACCGAGGCGAACGCATCGTATTCCGCCCGCAGCTCCCCCAGGTGGGCATTGAGCTGCGCCAGGGGCTGGCCGACATAGCGCACCGCCGGCAGCGTGCGGCGGAAGACCTCGCGCATCTCGGCTTCCACCCGGGCGTGTTCCGCGTCCAGCCGCCGCAGGCGGAGGAAGAGCCTCCCGGTCCAGGCCAACGCGGCCAGGCAGAGCAGCACGACGAGCAGCGCGACCGCACGGCGCGTTGCCGCCGCGCGCACCTGCTCGAACTCCCCGGCCGCCACCAGGTCCAGCCCGCCCGGTGCCATCCCCAGCCCCCGCAGGGCGAGCCCGACGGCGACCGCGTATTCCGGGCCGACCGCCTCATCGCACTCCATGGCAGCGCACGGATCCAGCACGCGCGTTGCGAAGCCCGCCCGGTCGGCGAGCAGCCCGGCCAGCTCCGCAAGCCGCTCCGGCTCCCCGGCCAGCCAGAGCTCAGCCCGTTCCGGACGCTCTGCGGTCGTCTCGCGCCAGCTCATCTCGACCTCGCGCCTCAGGAAGCGGGCGATCGGCTTTGTCCCCTCCGCTGCGATGACGGGCAGGGAGCGCGCCGTGAGCAGCCCCTCCCCGTCCGCCACGCCGAGCGTGGCGTGGCCGTCCCGCAGTTGGGCGAAGGCGTAGGGCTCGTCTGCCTGGGTGCCGCGCACGCGGGCCACGGCTGCGTTCAGGGCGCATGGCTGCGCGTCGACGGTCTGGCAGCGCAGCCCGGCCGCCTGGAGGGCGGCGAGGAGCCCGTCGAGCGCGCCGCGCCGCGTCGCAGCGGCCAGTATCCGCTGTCCGCCGTCGGGCAGCTCTCGGGCCGCGCAGATGTCCACGACCGCCTCATCCATGTCCACGGCCAGGTCGTCCTCGAGCTCGAAGGCGAGGACGCGCCGTAGCTGCCGGGCGTCGGATAGATTCGTCTCGAAGGCATGGAACAGCACGGAGCCGGCGGGCATGGCCGCCACGGGCGGCGCGCGGCGCCCGAAGCCGGGCTCGTGGATGAGCGACTGGAGGGCCTGCGCCACCTCGTCGGCGCCGCCGCGAGGTGCGATGTCCTGCGTCTGGCAGCACTCCACCCGCACGCCCTGCCCCGCCCGCACGAGCTGGACGGCGCGGACCTGCCGCTTGCCGATGTCGATGCCGATCGCCCTGTTGGCCATCACCTGATCTCCGCTGCGGGACCGGGCGGGCTGAGTTCCTCGCGGTACATCTCGTTCATCGCTACTCCGTGCAGCACAACGCGCAGCACGCGGACCGACTGGCCGACCCGCCCCGTGGCCGTCACTCGATAATAGCGCCTGGCCGGAGCCGTTGTCACGGACCGTGCGAGGGGGCCGCTGACCGTCTCACCCATCCCCGGGACGCGGCGCAGGTCCTGCACGGCCTCGAACGGCTCCTCGGCCCGGGCTGAGATTATGGCGGCGGCCGTTGCGGCGTCCATGTCCTCCGAGAGGCAGCGCAGCACCATGGCCGGGGCGTGGTTGATGTCGATCATCCCGTTGCCGTAGATCGTCAGGTAAGGCGCGATGCCGTCACCTCCGGGGCGCCGCGCTCCGAAGACGTCGGGCCTCACCCCGCGCACCAGCAGCAGCTCCTCCAGCACCTTCACCGGCCCGTTCCGGCAGCGGTACGGGGGCTTCAACTCCTCGTAATGGTCGCTCTCGGCGCCTTCGCCGTCGCGCTCGATGAAGTCCAGGTAGGTCACCTCGCGGTCGGCATCGGTCCAGTCGGCGATCGCCGGCACAATGCCGTATCCGATCAGCGCCTTGCTTGCGCGCCGCAGGTTGAGCAGGTCGATGAGCCGCAGCAGATGCTCGGCCCGGTGGCGCACGATCCCGCCGTCGGTGCCCACAAGCAGGTTCACGTTGATCAGGCCGTTCTCCTCGACCACCGTAACGGTGCATTCGCCCTCGCCGACGGGTATCGGCTCGCCGCCGCCGACCGCCTCCATCAGTGCTTCGTGGGTGCGGGGCGGCTCCTCGGCGCCGAGCACGGCCGCCGCCAGGGAGACCCCCGCCTCGGCGCAGTAGAGCGCCTGGCGGCTGCGCCGGAAGGTGTCGGCCGCCCGGAGCTCCAGCCGGGCCGTGAAGCTGAACTCCAGCAGCACAACGGCCAGCAGCGCGATGACAAGCAACGAGGCGACGAGGACGAACCCGCCCCGCCCCGGGTCCGTCTGGCCTCTCATGGCGATCCCTCCGCCACAGCCCGCAGGGGTGCCCCCTCCTCCTCGTCTTGCCGTTCCCGCCAGCCGGTGTAGACAACGGTGCTGTAGGTCACGGCCGAGCGCGCACTCTCGCCCATCGCGACGGTCACGCGGACGGCGCGGGGGTAGTTCGGTTCCTCGCCCCCGCCCGCCCATCCGCCATGCCACTGCTCGCCGTCGAAGGCATCGAGCGTCAGTGCGTGCACGCCCCGGGCCACGACGTGCCAGGCAGCCGGCCTGCGGCGTTGGTCAGGGGTGTAGACGGCGGGCGCCTGCCGGCGGTAGAGAGTCCCGCCCTCGGCGTCGAGCCGGTAGGCGACCGCGTCGAGCCCGTAGGAAAGCTCGTGGGCTTCGGGGATGCCGCCGGCCGTGGTCAGCACGAGCGCATGGCCCGGTTCGCCCGCCAGCTCCTGCGCCAGGGAGAGGCGCTCTTCCCTCGGGAGCAACGGCCCCTCCTGCTCGCCGCTCGTCGACGGCCCTTCGTCTTCGTCGGGCGAGAGGTGGGCGCAACGCGCCTCGCGGGCGATCAGCGCGGCCAGCGCCCGGGCCTGCTGCTGGCGCGCCATGCGCTCCCGGCAGCGGCCCACCGATTCGTCCGTGGCGGCGTATGTGCCGTAGAGCATGCCGAAGATCGTCGCCGTCAGGGCCAGCGCGATGAGCACTTCGATCAACGTGAAGCCGGCGTCAGATCGGTTCATCTCCGCCTCGCTCCCGTCGGGCCACATAGGTGCTCAGCGCCACCCGGCGCTCGCCCCGGCCGTCCCGCCACGTCACCTCCACCTGGACGCTGCGCAGCTCCGCCCCGGCCGGGGCCTCCTGCGGCAGGCCGCCCGGCTCCGGCGATGCCACGGTAACCGTCCAGCGCATCGGCGCCCCCTCGCCCGGTTCGGTGCCTTCCTCGAGGCCGGGCTCGGGGTATCCGGCGGCCAGGCGTTCGGCGAGGCGGGTCTCGGCCAGCAGCGTGGCGCGCGTGAGCTGGCCGGCGCGCTCGGAGAGCATGATGCTGACGATCTGGCAGTGCAGTAGAGCCACCAGGGCGATGCCGAGGACCGCAAGGGCGATCAGGACCTCCAGGAGCGTGAAGCCGGCCCTTGCCCGCCTTCTATCGCTCATTCGGGAATTCCTCCCGTGCCAGGTCCACATGGCCGTCGTAGGTCTCGGCCGCCCCGGTTAGCGGCCGGATCACGACGGCGGCCTCCCGCTCGCCCGCGCCGCTCAGATGTATTACCGCGCGGTCGGCCCAGCCCTCGGGGCTGAAGCGCACGGCGGCGACGCCGCGCTCAACCGGCCGGGCGTCGAGGACGAGGACGCGGGCGAACGCGACGCCCTCCGGCAGGCGGAACCTGAGCGCCGCCTCGGAGCGTTGCGGCACGTCGTCCCGATCCGCCGGGGCGGCGGCCACCCAGCAGTCGCCTGCGCCCAGGTCCAGGGCGAGGACGTGGGGGCGGGCCGTCGCGACCGCCCGGCTGCGGGCATGGTTGGCGCAGGCAGCCAGTTTGTTCGCGGCGGAGGCGACGTTCGCCCGGCGCAGCGCCACGTCGTCGAGCCGGGGCAGCGCCACCACGGCGGCGAGCCCGAGCAGGGCCAGCACGACGGCCAGCTCGATCAACGTGAAGCCTCGGCGCCCTTGAGCCATCACTCGCGCTCTACTCCAGGTTCCAGCTCTCGATGTCGGCGTCGAAGCCCGTGCCGCCCGGCTCGCCGTCCTTGCCGTAGCTGATGATGTCGTAGTCGGTATTGTGCTGACCGGGGTGAATGTAGACGTAAGGATTGCCCCAGGGGTCGGCCGGCAGCTTGCCGCGCTCCAGGTAGCCGCCCTGGTGCCAGCCTTCCACGCCGGGGTCGCGCACGAGCGCCTCCAGCCCTTCGGAGGTGGTGGGGAATCGGCCGGTGTCGGTCTTGAACAGGGCCAGGGCGGCCTCGAAGTTGCGGATCTGGACCTTCGCCTTCATCTGGCGCGCCTCCTGGGGGCGATCCAGGAAGCGGGGCATGATGATGGTGGCGAGGATGCCGAGGATCACGATCACCACCATGAGCTCGATGATGGTGAAGCCGGCCCTCAGGCCGCGCGAGGCCGCGGGGGCGCGCCGATGGTTCATTGCCGCTCTCCTATGTGATGGCACGGTTGATCTCGAAGATGGGCAGAAGGATGGCCAGCACGATGAACCCGACGATCGCCCCGAGCAGGAGGATGAGCAGGGGCTCCAGCAGCGAGGTCATCGCGTTGACGCGGGCTTCGGTCTCGGTGTCGTAGGCGTCGGCGACGTGGATGAGCCCCTCGGCGACGCTGCCGCTCGCCTCGCCGGCGGCGATCATGTGCAGCACGATCGGCGGGAAGACGCCGCTGCGGCGCAGCGAGCCGGCGATGCTATCGCCGTGACGGACGGCCTCGCGCGTATCGTCCAGCGCCCGGCGGATGACGGCGTTGCCGACGACCCGCTTGACGATGTTCAGCGCCTCCAGGATGGCCACGTTGCTCATCAGCAGCACGCCGAGCGTGCGGGCGAAGTGCGAGACGGAGCTCTTGAGCACGAGATCGCCCAAGAGCGGGATGCGCAGCTTAAGCCGGTCCCAGGCCAGCCGTCCGCCCGGCGTGCGCACGTAGAGCCGCAGGGCGACGACGCCGGCGGCCAGCCCGCCCAGAAGGACCACGGCGTTGCCGCGCACGAACTCGCTGATCGAGATCAGCGCGACCGTCGGCCCGGGCAGCGTGCGGTTCATCTCCTCGAACAGGCGCGTGATGCTCGGCACCACGAACGCGAGCAGGAAGGCCACCACCCCGATACCGACCACGCTCATCAGCACGGGATAGGCCAGCGCGCTACGCACGCGGTGCATAAGGCTGACCCGCCGCTCGGTCATCTCGGCCAGCCGTGTCAGCACGTCCGTCAGGGCGCCCGCCGCCTCGCCCGCCTCGACCATGTTGACGTAGAGCTCGGGGAAGACGCGCGGGTGCTCCTGCATGGCGGCGGCGAGGGTGGCGCCCTCGTTGACGCGGTCGCGCACGCGGGCGAGCACCTTGCCCATCGGCTCGTCGGCGAACTGCTCGGCCAGCGCCGTCAGCGCCGGCACCAGCGGCATCCCGGCCCGCAGCAGCGTGGCGAGCTGGCGGCAGGCCACGGCGAGGTCCCGCTGGCCGATGCCCCGCAGCCGGATCGTGCGCGCCTCCAGCGCGTCGGGGCGCGCGCGCCCCGCCCTCCCCTCCCGCAGCTCCAGCACGTGCACGTTGGCGGCGCGCAGCTTGCGCCGGGCCTCGGCCGGGGTGTCGGCGTCGACGCTGCCGCGGCGCTCGCCGCCGCAGAGGGTCAGCGCTCTGTACTCGAAGATCGGCACGGGCGCCTATTCCACGTACTGGACCACGTCGTCCTGGGTGACACGAAGCACTTCCTCGACCGTCGTCCTGCCCGAGAGGATCTTGCGCGCCCCGTCGTCCCGCAGCGTGTGCATGCCGCTGGCGACGGCCCGCTGCTTGATCAGGTTCGCTCCGACCCGCTGGGTGATCAGCTCGCGGATCTCATCGTCCACCAGCATCAGCTCGAAGACGCCGCTGCGACCGTGGTAGCCGGTCTCCAGGCAGTAGGAGCAGCCGGCTCCCCGGTAGACCTCGGCGTCCGAGCCCTCCACCCCGAGGATGGCCAGCTCGCCGGGCGTCGGCTGGTGCGGCGCCTTGCACTCCGGGCAGATCATGCGCACCAGGCGCTGGGCCATGATGGCGATGACCGAGGAGGAGACCAGGTACGGCTCGATGCCCATGTCCAGCAGGCGGGTGACGGCGCTGGCCGAGTCGTTGGTGTGCAGTGTGCTGAAGACCAGGTGGCCGGTCAGCGCGGCGCGGATGGCGATCTCGGCCGTCTCCAGGTCACGGATCTCGCCCACCATGATCACGTCCGGGTCCTGGCGCAGGATGTTGCGCAGGCTGTTGGCGAAGGTCAGGTTGATCCGCGGCCGCACCTCCATCTGGCCCACGCCGGGGAGCTGGTACTCGATCGGGTCCTCGACGGTCAGGATGTTGCGGTCCTCGGTGTTGATCTGGCTCAGCGCCGCGTACAGGGTCGTCGTCTTCCCGCTGCCGGTCGGCCCCGTGAGCAGCACGATGCCGTGCGACATGTGGATGAGGGGTCGGAACTGGCGCTCGGTGTCCGGCGCGAAACCCAGCTCGTCCAGCCCGAAGCGCCCCTGCCCCTTGTCCAGCAGGCGCAGCACCACCCGCTCGCCGCCCGAGGTGGGGATGGTGGAGACGCGGATGTCGACCTCGGTCTCGCCAATCCGGATGCGGCTTCGCCCGTCCTGGGGCAGCCGTCGCTCGGCGATGTCCAGGTTCGCCATCACCTTCAGGCGCGAGATCAGCGCCGCCGCGAACTGGTGCGGCGGGGTGAAGCGGTCGTGCAGCACGCCGTCGATGCGGAAGCGGACCTTCACCTCGTCCTCGTAGGGCTCCACGTGCACGTCGCTGGCCCGGCTGCGCACGGCCTGGAACAGGATGGTGTTGACCAGCTTGACGATCGGCGCCCGCTGCGCCAGGTCCATCAGGTCTTCGGTGCGGGAAGCCGTGGCCATGCGCAGCATGTCCGCGTCTTCGTCGAGCTCCTCCAGCGCTTCCGAGGCCGACTCGCCCTGGTAGTAGCAGTGGCTGAGGGCTTCCTCCACGGCGGCCGGCGGGCAGACCACGCGGCGGCAAGGGCGCCCCAGCACGTTGGCCACGGCGTCGAACGCCTTCCCGTCCAGCGGGTCGGCCATGGCCACCAGGACGGCGCCCTCGCCGTCGAGCATCGGCACGAGCCGGTGCTTGAGCAGGAACTCCAGCGGGAGGTCGGCGACCAGATCGCGCCCGAGCCGCTCCTGCGGCAGATGCTCCAGGAACTCCAGGTCCCACTGCTCGGCCAGGGCGCGCAGGACGTCCTGGCGCGAGATCGCTCCCCGCTGGCAGAGCAGCTCGCCGATGCGTCGGTGGACGGGGGCTCCCCGCTGCGCCGCCAGGGCCTCCTCCAGCTCCTCCGCACGCAGACCGGTGCGCCGCAGCAGTATCTGGCCTATCGGTTCGACCGCCATCCGGTTGTCCAAAGGCTAATGCCTTGCGTGCCGCTTCAGCGCGGCCGACCCATCCGTCGCGCGCCGGGTTCCATGCCCGCCTCGACCTGCTTGCGGGCGGTCATGTCCTCCATGTCCTCCGGCAAGGTCAACACGTGGGGCGTGATGAAGATCAGCAGGTTGGTCTTCTGCGAAGTCTGCCTGGTGCGCCTGAACAGCGCGCCGAGCAGCGGCACGTCGCCGAGCAGCGGCACCTTGCGCTCGGAGGCGATCTCGTCGTCGCGCATCAGCCCGCCGATCACCACCGTGCTGCCGCTGGTGACGGAGACGGTGGTCTCGGCCTCGCGCTTCGCCGTGGTCGGCGTCTCGGGCCCCAGGCCGGTGGCGCTCTCGATGATCTGGCTGAAGCTGCTGGCGATCTCCAGGCGCACCTGGCCGCCGGCGCTCAGGTGCGGGGTGATCGTCATCTCGATGCCCACGTCCTTGAAGTCGAAAGTCCGGATCGTGGTCGGCGTGGCCGGGTCGGTCTCCGTGATGCGGCTCTGCTGGACGAAGGGGACGTTCTCGGCGACGACGATCTTCGCCTCCTGGTTGTTCGAGGTCAGCACGTGGGGCTTGGAGAGGATATTGACGCGCGAGTCGCGCTCCAACGCGTGCAGGATGGCGGCGATGCGGGTGCGGCCCGCGCTGTCCAGCTCGAAGGCGCCGATCGAGAGACCCTCCAGCGTGCCGCTGAGTTCCTCGATGCGGACGCCGAAGTCCGTATCTCCGAAGCCGCGCAGATGGCGCCCCGGCTCCGTCAGCGTGGCCCACTCCACGCCAAGCTCCTCCACCGCTTCCTGGCCGGCCTCCATGATCGTCATCTCCACCAGCACCTGCTCGCGCGGCGTGTCGAGCTTGGAGATGATGTCGGCGATGATCGCGTAGTCCTGGGCCGAGGCGGTGACAATCAACGAGTTGGTGCTGACCTGGGCCGCCACCTGGATCGGCGCGCCGCGTTCCTCGCCCGCCGTCTTCGCCAACGCCTCCAGCGCGCCGCTGAGCGACTGGACCATCTCCTCCGCATCAGCGTGCTGCAAGCGCACCACGTGCACGTTGCCGGCCGTCAGGGGCCGCTCAACGTCGAGCCGCTCCACCAGCTCGCGCACGCGCTCCCGCTCGCCCGGTTCGGCGATCACGATCAGCGAGTTCGTCCGCAGGTCGGCCAGCACCTTGCGCACGCCCCCCGCGCCGGGCCCGGCCGCAGGACGGCCCGGCGCGGCAGGCGCCGCCGCACGCTCCTCGAGTATCTCCATCAACTGCCGGGCCAGCTCCGACGCTGCGGCGTACTCCAACCGGATCACCTCCAGGTCGCCCGCGGCGCCCGGCACGTCCATCTGCTGGACCAGCTTGGCTATCTGGTGAATGTTGGAGGAGGTGCCTGTCACGATCAACGCGTTGGTGTTCGCCACGGTGGTGACCTGCGAGCCGGTGGTGACCGAGGCCGTGACCCACCCGCTGATCTCCCCCGCCCGCACGTAGCGCAGCGGCATGATCTGCGTCACGACGCCGTCGTCCTGCGGGATGTCTGCGGGGTCGGACCCGTAGCGGGTGGGCAGGTTGTGCTTGCCCGCGTCGGGCCGGGGAACGATCTTCACCAGGTTGCCGGCCGGGATCGCGGCGAAGCCCTCGATCGCCAGGATCGAGTTCAGCACGTCGAAGATCTCGCCGAGCCGGATCTCGGTCGGCGACATCAGCGTCACCGTGCCCGCCACGTTCCCGTGCACCAGGAAGTTGACCCCGGTCAGGTCGCTCACGGTCTTGAGCACCAGCCGAATGTCCACCTGGTCGAAGTCGAGCGAGACCGGCTTGTCGGCCATGCCGGGCTTGACCAGCGCCGGCATCCGCACGGGGTCGAAGGGCGGCAGCTCGGGGCGGGGCGGCGCTGCGGCCGTCTCGGGCCCTTCCTGCGCCGGCGCTTCCTCTGCCGCCGGTTCCTCCTCGCGGGGCGGGGTCCATTCGCCGGCCAGGACCTTGTCCAGTTGCTCCCGCATCTCTTCCGGCAGTTCGATGCCCCGCTGCTTCGACTCCTTGCGGACGCTGCGCAGCATCGCCAGCCCCTCTTCGTCACGGCCGGCCTTCAGCAGCGCCATGCCGTGGTCGAAGCGCGCCCCCATCTTGAGCCTGGCGGCCGTCTCGCCGCCGATCACCTGCCCCGTGCCTTCCGCCGTTACGGCCGCCCTCAGAGGGCTGCGCCCTTCGACGGCCTCCGCGGGCACACGACAGCCGACCATCAGCGTGGCGGCCAGAGCGCAGCCAAGCACTGCGCCGAGCAGGCGTCCTCCGTGAGCCGCGTCCTCTTTCATGGGGCCTCACCTGGGTTGGCTCGCCATGCGTGGCAGACCGGGGCGGGTCTCAAGGCGAGGTCGGGTAAGCGAGCAGCCTCTCCTGGTCGCCCCGGATCAGCTTGACATTGACCACCGACTCCTTGCACGCCGCGTGCAGGACCTCGACGGCCTGCTGGCGGTCCGTCAACGAGCGTCCGTTAATCGCCAAGACCACGTCGCCGCTCTGGAGCTTCGTCGCGTGGGTGAGAGCCGGATCGGGAACGGAGGCGATGCTCAGCCCTCGCACGCCGCCGTCCATGCCGTAGGGCTCGAGTTCGGCCGTCTGGAGCAGTTCCTCGATGCTCTTGAGGCGTCCGCGCGCGTTCCTCCTGTCCACGATCAACTCCTGATCCCACGCGGCCGGGAAGCGCCGGCTCGTGCCGAACTGCGCCGCCTGGGAGGCCTGACGCGCCGGCCCCTCGGCCGGCCGCGCTTCCGAGAAGTCAAGCTCCAGCGTCTCCCGCCGGAACCCGCGCATCAGGACCACCTTCTGCCGCTCGA
>CAYSWA010000052.1:0-15629 GCA_964434535.1 uncultured candidatus Brocadiaceae bacterium
ACGACGCGGCCATCCGGCTTCGCAGCCGGCCGCAGTAGGTCACGGTTCTGCAATAACTCCTTAGACTGGACGGCTTGCGACCAGACGACGGGGAGAACGTTGAACGGCGAGAAACAGGAGCGCATCCACGTCGTGCTGACCGTGAACTGCCTGCCGGCGGGCGGGAGGCGCGGCGTGCGGGGGCCCGAGCGCTGGGACAGCGCGGAGCGCGCCGTGGCCGGCCTCTGCGCGGAGCTGGCGCCGCGGGGGCTGCGGGCCACGCTCTTCGTCGCTCCCGAGGCGGCCGAGCGGCTCCGCGACGTGCTGGAGCAGGCGGCCTCGGCCGGCCACGAGCTCGGCCTGCTCTGCCACCCCCAGCTCTCGAACTACCAGACCTACCTCGGCGCCTACGAGTACGACCGGCAGCGCGAGATCGTCAGCGTGGCGCGCCGGCGCTGGGAGGACGCGCTCGGCCGGCCGGCCGGGTCGTTCCGGCCGGGGTTCTTCAGCGCGAACGACTACACCTTCCACGTGCTCTGCATGGAAGGCTTCCGGCAGGGGAGCTGCTCGCTGCCGGGGCGCATCGACAACGATCAGTGCAGCATGTGGTTCGCCAGCTACCCGTTCCCGCATCACACCGACCCCCTGGACCGCGCCGCGCAGGGCACGATGGAGTTCTTCGAGGTGCCCGTCAGCAGCGACTTCGAGGCCGTCTCCTACCTGAGCTACGAGACCTACACGCCGCCCCACCTGCGCGTGGAGGAGGCGGACGTCCACCAGTACGCCGAGGGCGTTGTCATCCGACTGCTCGATCACATGGACGTGGACGAGGTGGCGGCGCCGACGCTCAACCTGGTCACCTCGAACCTGGTCGGCTGGGGAGAGGAGGACGATCCCCACGCCGAACGGCTCCAGAACCTCTGCGACATGCTTGCCCGCATCGCCGAGGGGCGCGGCGCCGAGCTCACTGCGACCACCGTCGCCGGCCTGCACGAACTCTCGGACGCCGAGCTCGGCTACCCGTGGGAAGATGAGCAGTCGGGCTGAACGCCCCGCGCTGGTCCGGTCAGTCACCCCCCAGGACGGACCTCTTCAGCCGGCTCACCGAGAGGTGCGCCCGGCGGGTCGGCTCGGGCAGGCGGTATCCGGCGCAGCAGGCCAGCACGAGCCGGCGCGACGTCTGCAAGTCGCTCAGGTGCCCCGGGCTGACGTAGACGGGGCGGACGTCCGTGCGCGTGCGCAGCACCACGCCGATCTGCTCCCCCTCGTGGCGCAGCGCAGTCCAGTCGCCCTTGCGCCGGCCGGGCTCCTCATGCTCGCCGATCAGCCGGCTCTTGGCGCAGCCGACCGTCGGCAGGCCGAGGCAGAGCCCCATGTGCGAGGCGAGCCCGATGCGGCACGGGTGCGCCAGGCCCTGGCCGTCGAAGATGATCACGTCGGGCGCGCGCTCCAGCTTCCGGAACGCCTCCAACAGCGCCGGCCCTTCGCGGAACGTCAGAAGCCCGGGCACGTAAGGGAACGTCAGCTCGGCCGATGCCTCGGCCGTCTCGATCGGCTCCATTCGGCCCGTTTCGAAGACCACGACGGCGGCGAAGGCGAGTCCGCGCTTCTTGCTGAAGGCCACGTCGGCGCCGGCCACCAGGGCGGGGCGGCGCGGCAGGGGACGCAGCTCTATCTGGCCGGCCAGCTCGCGCTGGAGCGCCCTGGCCTCGGCACTGGTCAGGTCCCAGGGATGGAGGTCGCGGATCTGCATGGCGTGTCCCGGCTCACGAGGCTACCGGCCGCCGGCCAGGCGCGCAAGGCGCGGCTTGACAGGCGGAGCCGGCCGCCTATCATCACCGGTGCCCGAGAGCAGGGAGGGGCCCGTGGCCGCGCCGAGACGCGCTCGCCATGCACGGCGCGCCGGGCAAACCGCTCTACGCGATGCTGCGCACCGAGGACCGGAAGTACATCCGCTACGGGCCGGGGGCCGAAGTGCTCTACGACCTGGAGGCCGACCCGGACGAGTACTGCAACGTCGCCGGCGACGAGGGTCGCCGCGCCGAGCTGGAGCAGTTGCGAGAGCGGCTGCTGGACCGGATGCTGCACGCAGCGGGCACGGGCCTGAAGCGGATCAAGCCGTTCTGAGCGAAGCCGGCCCTACTTCCCGCCCAGCAGCCTGGCCGCGCGGCGGATCGCTGCCGTCTGAGCGGCCAGGTAGACGCGGTCGCCAGCCTCGACGGTGACGTGCCCGCGCGGGATGATGAACTCGCCGCTCTCCGGGCGGAAGATGCCGACGATCACGCACTCGCCGGGGAAGTCGCTGTCCTGGGCGATCTCGGAGACGCTGCGGCCGGCGGCGCGCGAGGTGTCGGCCACGCGCACGAAGACGATGCTCGCCCGCCCCTCGCCGAAGGCCGTCAGCTCGCGCATCTCCGGCTCCTCGATCTCCCAGGTGAACTGGTTGATGTAGAGGTCCACGATGTTGAGCACGCGCGTGACGCCGGCCAGCTTGTATGCCTCCTCGTAGCGGGGGTCGCGCATGCGCACGATGATCCGCTCCACGCCCATGTGGCGGGCCAGCAGGGCGAATGCCAGGTTGTCGCTGTCCTGGCGCATCACGCCGGCGGCGCACTCGGCGCGGTCGAGCTCGGCGTCTTCGAGGGTGGCGATCGAGGTCGCCGACCCGTGCACGGTGCTCACGCCGATCTCGCTGTAGACCTGCTCGCAGGTCTGGCGGTCGGCGTCGATGACGATCACGTCGTGCTTGCCGGCCACAAGGCGCCTGGCCAGCCCCCGGCCGACCATGCCGGCCCCCGCGATGACTACGCGCATCTCGCTTCTCCCCCGTGTGGGTTGTCCGTGCTCAGCCCCAGGTGCGGCCGCTGAAAAGCATCAGCACCGGTATGATCTCGAGCCTGCCGGCGAGCATGCCGGCGATGTAGGTCAGCTTCACGGCCGGGCTCAGGGCGGCCATCTCCTGCACGGAGATGTAGCACGGTCCGATGTTGCCCAGCGCGCTGAACATGCCCGAGGCGCTCGCGTAGCCGTCGTGGCGGCTGAAGGCCGCCGTGACCATGGCCCCGAGCATCAGCATGAAGACCCAGGCGAAGAACAGCCCCGCTGTGCGATAGAGCTCCTCGTCGGCGATCCGCTTGCCGTCCACCAGCAGCAGTTCGATGGCCCGGCGGGGCTTGAGCACCTTGCGCACCTGCCGCACCATCAGCTTCCACAGGATGACGATGCGGATCACCTTCAGCCCGCCGCCGGTCGAGCCGGCGCAGCCGCCGATGAACATGAGCACCAGGAAGACCTGGCGGGCCAGCGGCGTGAAGTAGTCCGTGGCGATGTCGCGCGTGGCGAAGCCGGTGGTCGTGGCGATCGCCGTCACCTGGAAGAGGCTGTGGCGGAACGTGGCGGCGGGGCTGTCGGCCGTCTCACCCATCGCCGCGCCGCCGTCGGCGCTCATGTGCAGGGCCCAGAGCCGCGAGCCGATCACCAGCAGGAGCGCGCCGGCAAGGATGATCCACCAGAGGCGCATCTCGTCGCTGTCCCAGATGGCCCTGGGATTGCCGCGGATCAGGCGGAAGTGGATGAGGAAGTTCGTGCCGCCGGCCCACATGCCGAAGATGATGATGTACTCGATCAGGGCGTAGTGGCGGTAGCCGGCCGCCTCGTAGTGGGCGATGCTGGCGTCGTAGGGCGAGTAGCCGCCGGTGGAGAGGCAGGTGAAGGAGTGGCAGATCGCGTCGTAGAGGCTGACCCCGCAGAGATAGAGCCCGCCGAGCACGATGGCGGTGAACAGCACGTATATCAGCCACAGGATCCTCAGCGTGTTCCACATCCCCGGCGCGATGCGGGGGCCGCGAATCTTGTGGCTCTCGGCGCCGAACAGGTGGTGGGTGATGCCCCCCTGGTAGAGCACCACCATGAAGAAGGTCAGGATGCCGAGCCCGCCGATCCACTGAGTCATCGCCCGCCAGAAGATCAGCGACCTCGCCATGCCGTCCAGCCCCGTCAGCATGGTGATGCCCGTGGTGGTGAAGCCGCTCATCGCCTCGAAGTAGGCGTCCAGGTAGCTGACGCCGAGGTGGTAGCTGAAGGGGATGGCGCCGACGGCGCTGATGACCAGCCAGCTCAGCACGCAGATCAACATCGCCTCCGGCGTGCCGAGGGGGCGGCGGTCCTGCCGGCGCTGAAGCTGCCAGCGGCAGGCCGTCCCGAGCACCAGCGAGGCGAAGATGGGGATGGCGAAGGTGCCGGGGCGCACATCCCGGCCCCCCTGCGGATCGATCGTCAGGGACATCACGAAGGGGATCAGCAGCAGGAAGGCGAACACGAAGAGGATGGTGCCCACGTAGGTGAGAACGGTGCGCAGCCGGGCGAGGGGCGACCGCATGTGCGCTCCCGTGGGCGAGCGGGGTCCGTCCAGCCTGCCCCGCATTGTAGTTAGGCGCGGCGCCCCGATGCAACACGTCGCACTTGCCCCGGACGGCACCGTTCGCCTAAGCTCGGCCCTGACCGCTTACCTCAGGCAGCGTGGGAGGCCGGCCATGACGACCGTGGCGCAGATCGAGACGTCGAAGGGGACGATGCGGGCGGAGCTGTTCGAAGAGCAGGCGCCGAACACGATAGCGAACTTCGCTCACCTGGCATCGCGCGGCTTCTACGACGGGCTGACCTTCCACCGCGTGATCGAGGATTTCATGATCCAGGGCGGCTGCCCTGAGGGCACCGGCCGGGGCGGGCCGGGCTACCGGATCGCCGACGAGTTCGCCCCGGGCCTCAAGCACGACCAGGCCGGCACGCTCTCGATGGCCAACGCCGGGCCGAACACCAGCGGCTCGCAGTTCTTCATCACGCTGGCGCCGACGCCCTGGCTCGACGGCCGCCACAGCGTCTTCGGGCGGGTGGTTGAGGGGGAGGATGTGCTGGAGGAGATCGGTTCGGTCGAGACGAACGCGAACGACCGGCCGCTCGAGCCCGTGACGATCGAGCAAGTGCGCGTGCTGCGGGACGGGGAACCGGTCAGCGGCGAGCAGCCGCCGCCGCAGAAGCTCTGACCCCGGGGGGGGGTCAGAGCACGCGCGCCAGCAGCGCCAGCCGGCCCGCCGCCCGGCGGTGCAGGTCGCGCACGCGCGCCACGGCGTCCGCGTAGGCGGCTCGGCCCCTCGCCGAGGCGACCACCTCCCGCATGGCGGCGCCGTTGGCATAGTCGCCGAGCAGAGCGGCCATGCGCTGGTAAGTGGCGGCTGCCTGCTCGGCCAGCGGCACCTGGCGCGTGCGCGGCAGGAAGGCGCCGACCCGGCCCAGGAAGGTGGCAGCGGCCAGGTGAGCTCGCCGGGCCCTGCGGGCGGTGCGCGCGGCGCAGCGCCAGCCGCTCTCGCCGCAGGGCGGGCAGAGCTCGCCGCTGCGCGCCCGCGCCAGCCACGCCTCGTAGAGCGCGCCGCCGAAGGCGCAGTTCTGCCGGCGGAAGTCCGGGGCGGCGATGCGGGCGCCGAAGGCGAGGGCCGCGCCGAGCGCCTCGCCCTGCGTCAGGCTTCTCCGGGTCGGGCTCAGCACGTAGGTGAGGCCGGCCTCGCGACGCTGCGGCTCTCGCGCGGCCACGTCGCCCGCCATCTGCCACGTCGTCCCGCAGCGCCGGATGGCTACCTCCATGCTCCGCGTGGCGACGGGCTCCTCAGCGGGCGCCCTGCGCGCCTCGAAGCCGAGGGCGTCTGCGAGGAAGCCGATGCGCAGGTCATTGCCGGCCTCGATCCAGCGCCGGGCGCACGGCTCGTCCTCGTCCAGGGCGGGGGAGAAGGCCGGGCCGGCCAGCGCGGCGACGCAGTCGTAGGAAGCCGGCCGCCCCCAGTAGCTCAGCGCCGCCGCGACGCAGACGGCGAACGAGTCGAGGCCGTCGGGTTCCTTCAGCAGGCGGGGCGGCTCGCGATGGCTACTGGCCATGGGGTCTCTCTCTGCGGGCGTGCTATTCCTCGCAGTAGCAGACGTCGCTCTGGAAGCGGTACCCGTCCTCCTTCAGGCCCTCCAGCTCGTCCAGGTGGCCGAGTATGGCCTGCGAGCCACGGAAGGCGCCGTCTTCGTCGGTGAGGACCGGCAGCTCCGCTGCCTCGCCCAGCTGTGCCGGGACGGGTTCGCCGGGCGGCACGCGTACGATGTCGCAGCGGATGGCCAGATCGCGCAACGCCTCCGCGAGCGAGCGGCAGCGCGGGCAGTCGGCGCGGCAGTACAGCTTGACCATCCTGTCGCCTCGCCGGGCCTGGAGGTCTGGATCGGGGGCTCTTATACGATGCTATCGGAAAGGCAGCCGATCCACAAGCCCGATTCCCGGCCCTTGCGCGCATTGGAGGCTCCCGCAGTCGGCCGCTACAATGGACTGCGGACCGACCCTTGCCCGGAAGGAACCCCCATGGCCGAGTGGCCGAGCCGAGACGAGGCCGAGGCGCTGCTGGAGGAGTGGACCCGGAACGCGAACCTGCGCAAGCACGCCTACGCCGTCGAGGCCGCCATGCGGGCCTACGCGCAGCGGCTCGGCGCCGAGCCCGACCGCTGGGGCATCGTCGGGCTGCTGCACGACTTCGACTACGAGCGCTATCCGGCGATGGAGGACCATCCCTTCAAGGGCGCCGAGCACCTGCGCGAGCGGGGCTGCCCGGAGGAGCTGGTCGAGGGCGTGCTGGCGCATGCTGAGCATACCGGCGTCGAGCGCGACACGCCGCTGAAAAGGGCTATCTTCGCCGTGGACGAGCTGACCGGCCTCATCGTGGCCGTGGCCCTGGTGCGCCCCTCGAAGAAGCTGGCCGACGTCACGGTCGAGTCCGTGATGAAGAAGTGGGACGAAGGCCGCTTCGCTGCCGGCGTCGACCGCTCCCTCATCGAGCAGGGCGCCGGGGAGCTGGGCGTCCCGCTGAGAGAGCACGTGCAGGTCGTGCTGGAGGCCATGAAGGGCATCTCCGAGCGGCTGGGGCTCTGAGCTTGACGGGGGCCGGGACGGCGTGGTAGCGTCCCCCGTTCGTGCCGTGCGGACTGCACCTGTCAGGGAGAGGTCGCCATGAAGGTCCTGATGTCGAGGGAGTCGAAGGGCTTCGAGCATTCGTATCTGCCGCACGCCGAGGTCGCCGTCAAGCGGCTGGGGCAGCAGTCGGGCCTCTATGAGGCCGTCACCACCGCCCGGAGCCGCCTGATCACGGCCGAGAGCCTGGCCGGCTTCGACGTGCTGATCTTCGCCACCACGGGCGAGCTGCCGCTCGACGAGGGGCAGAAGCAGGCCGTGCTCGACTTCGTGCGCGGGGGCAAGGGCTTCGTCGGCATCCACAACGCCACCGACACGTTCTACGAGTGGGACGAGTACGGCGAGATGCTCGGCGGCTACTTCGCCGGTCACCCCTGGACGCAAGAAGTCACGGTCAACGTCGAGGACCCCGACCACCCGGCCGTGGCCATGCTCGACGAATCGTTCCAGGTCTTCGACGAGATCTACACCTTTCGCAACTGGGACCGCGACAAGACCCACGTGCTGATGTCCCTCGACAACGATTCGGTGGACCTCTCGAAGGGCAACCGCGACGACGGGGACTACGCGCTCGGCTGGTGCCACCACTACGGTGAGGGGCGCGTCATCTACACGGCGCTCGGCCATCCGGACGGGCTCTGGGAGCAGGACTGGTTCCTGGATCACATCCTGGCCTGCATCAAGTGGGCCGGGCGGATCGAGTAGCGCCGGCTTGCGCGCGGGCGGCGTGCGGGGTATCGGTTAAGCAGGGCCGCATCTCGCCCGCGCGCGACAGAAGGGGGGCATGAGGATGAAATCCACAACGCTGGCGCTGTGCCTGCTGCTCGCCGCCGCAGGGGGGTTCGACGACTCCGATTACGCCACCGTGCTCAAAACGCACGTCAACGAGCGCGGCATGGTCGACTACCGCGCGCTGAAGGCCGAACCGGGCCGGCTCAATGCGTTCGTGCGCGACCTGGGCCGCCTCGATCGGCGCACCTACGAGGGCTGGACCGACGAGCAGAAGGTCGCCTTCTGGCTCAACGCCTACAACGGGCTGACGCTGAAGGTGATCGTCGACCACTACCCGATCCAGCCGACGTTCCCGGCGCGCCTCTACCACCCGCACAACAGCATCCGCCAGATCAAGGGCGTCTGGGACGAGATCGAGTTCACCGTCATGGGACGGGGCGTGACGCTGGAAGGGATCGAACACGAGACGCTGCGCGAAGACTTCGATGAGCCGCGCATCCACGCGGCGCTGGTCTGCGCGGCGATGGGCTGCCCGCCGCTGCGGCGCGAGCCCTACGCCGGCGAGCGGCTCGACGAGCAGCTCGACGGCCAGATGAGGGCGATGCTCTCGCATCCGGAGAAGTTCCGCATCGACCGCTCAAAGGACCGCGTCTACATCTCGCCGATCTTCAAGTGGTTCGGCGAGGACTTCGTCGGGCGTTACGGAACCGACACGGAGTTCCGCGGCTTCGGCGAGGAAGAGCGCGCCGTGCTCAACGGCATCAGCGACTACGTGAGCGAAGCCGAGCGACGCTACCTGTTGAGCGCCGACTACAAGCTCAGGTACCTGGACTACGACTGGTCCCTCAACGAGCAGTGACGGGGAAGGGGATGCGCTGATGGGCAACGGACGCAGGCCGGCGCGGGCCGCCGGGGCGGTGCTCCTGGCGATCGCGCTGCTGGCGCTGCCGGCGGTGGCGCAGGACGAGGGGCGCGAGCTGCGCGACGCCTGGTACGCGCTCTACCTGAACGGCCAGAAGGCGGGCCACATGCGCGAGCGCGTCGTCGAGCTCGACGCTGGCGACGCGCCCACCTACCGCAGTCACCTCCACCAGGAGTTCGCCCTCGCCCGCCAGGGCGTCTCCATGCGCTTCACCAGCGACACGATGACCCGCGAGGACGCCGGCGGCCGCCTCATCGCCTTCCGGCAGGAGACGGGGGGCGCCATGTCGCTGGGCGTGAGCGGCGAGGTGGTGGGCGAGGAGCTGGTCATCACCTCCGGCTCCGGGGCGGACGCCCGGACCACGCGCGTGCCCGCCCACGACGGGCTCTGCTTCTGGGCCCTGAACCGCCTGCGCCGGCGGAAAGGCTACGAGCCCGACACCACCTACACCGCGAAGGCGTTTCTGGCCGAGCGGCCCACCCGGCCCGTGCACCTGACGGTGCAGGTAGCCGGCAAACAGGACGCGGATCTTTTCGAGGTGACCAAGCGGCTCTGGAGGGCGGATACGGCGATTCGCGAGTTGCCGGGCCTGACCAGCTCGGAATGGTACGACGAGGCTGGCGTGGTCTGGCTGGTGCGCGCGGCCATGCCCGGCGGCCTGGTTATCGAGAGCCGCAAGACCACCCGGCAGCTCGCCACGGCGCCCGACGAGCCGGCCGAGCTGCTGCTCGGATCCGTCGTGCGGCCCGACCGGCCCATCCCCCAGCCGCGAGGGCTCGACGGGCTCCGCATCCGGCTGACCTGGACGGGGGAAGGCGAGGGGGCCTTCGACCTGCCGAGCGGACCGCTCCAGCAGGTGGAGCGGGTCGACGACGGCTGGCTGGCGACGCTGCGGCGATCGCCGCTCGGGCCGGCTCCGAGTTACACGTTGCCCTACGAGGGCGAGGAGCACGGCGCGCTGACCGGCCCGAACGCCTGGATGGAGATCGGGGACGAGGCCGTGCGCCGGATGGCCCGTGAGGCGGTCGGCGATGAGACAGATGCCAGGAAGGCCGCGCGCCGGATCGAGCGGTTCGTGCGCAGTGCGATCACGCAGAAGGACCTCAGTGTCGGCTTCGCCACCGCGGCGGAGACCGCCCGGCAGCGCGTGGGAGACTGCACCGAGCACGCCGTGCTGGCGGCCGCGCTGGCCCGGGTGGTCGGGATGCCGAGCCGCGTGGTCGGGGGCCTGGTCTACGCCGACGACCTGTTCGGCATCGGCGAGGGAGCCTTCGGCTACCACCTCTGGGCGGAAGCCTACAGCGGCGAGTGGACGCCCCTGGACGCCGCCCTGGGCGGCTACGACGCGACGCACCTGACGCTGGTGCGTAGCGGCCTCGACTCGCCCGACGGGCTCTTCGAGGTGTCCTCCGCGGTCTCGCGCGTCTTCGGCGGGCTGCGCATCGAGGTGCTCCAGGTCGGTGGTGAAGAGCGCCCGTCCTCGCACGAGTGAGCCCCGCGCCTTTACGCGCCTGCGCCGGCGGTCCTACAATGCAGGGGAGCAGAGCATGAGCGCATCTGCGTTTCAAGGGGGGCATTGCGCGTGAGGCGCCGGGGGATCATCTTCACGGTCGTGGTTGTCTGCGTGCTGGTCCTCGCCGGGGGCCTGTTCCGCCTGCTGAGCGGACTGCTGGCCGAGTACTGGTGGTTCAGCGCGCTCGGCTACGGGGCGGTCTTCACGCGTATCCTCTTCACGAAGGTCGTCCTGTGGTGCGTGGGGTTCGCGCTGGGGTTCGGGGCCGTGGCGGTCGGCTTCCTTCTGGCGCGTCGCATGGCCGGGCCGATCCCCGAGAGCCAGGTGCGCTGGGGCGAGCTTTCCCTCTCGGCCGAGACAGGCCGGCGGGTCGTGCACGCGCTGTTCTGGACCGGCGCCGTGCTGGCCGGGCTGATCGGCGGCAGCGCGCTGGCCCCGGCGTGGGAGCGGGTGCTGCTGTTTCTGAACCGCGTGCCGTTCGGGACGGCCGATCCGATCTTCGGCAACGACGTCGGCTTCTACGTCTTCGTCTACCCCGTGCTGGCGCGGGCCCGGGCCGTCGCGCAGGTGCTGGTCTGGGTCTCGCTGCTCTCCGGCGGCGCCTACTACATGGTGGCGGGCGTCTTCAACTTGGGCCGGATCCAGATACTGCCCCGCCGGGCGTTCGCGCACGTGCACAAGACCCTCGGCGTGATCTTCCTGCTGGTCGCCGCCGGCTTCCTGCTGGACCGCTACGGGCTGCTCTACAGCACGCAGGGGGCCGTCTTCGGTGCCGGTTACGCCGACGTGCACGCCCGCCTGCCCGCCTGCTGGATCATGTTCGTGCTCAGTCTCGGCGTGGCGGGGGCGTTCTTCGTCACCTCACCGCCCCGCAACGTGCGGATCACCCTCGGCGCGCTCGGCGTCTGGGCGCTCGCGCTCGTCCTGGTGCAGGGCGCCTATCCGGCCCTGCTGCGGTGGGCGCGCGTCCGCCCGAACGAGCTCGAGCTGGAGGAGCCCTACATCCGGCATAACATCGAGCAGACCCTCAAGGCGTTCAAGCTGGACGGAGTGCGCGAGGTGCTCTACCCCGTGGCCGAGGACATCCAGTACGAGGAGGTCGTCGGCGACCGGGGCACCATCGACAACGTGCGCCTGTGGGACTGGCGCCCGCTGCGCGCGACCTACCGCGAACTGCAAGCCCTGCGCACTTACTACGACTTCAGCGACGTGGACGTCGACCGCTACGACCTGGAGCGCGGCTACACGCAGACGCTGCTGTCGATGCGCGAGATCCGCCCCGACCAGCTCCCGCCCGAGGCCCGGGAGAAGTGGGTCAACCGACGCCTCCAGTACACGCACGGCTACGGGCTCTGCATGAGCCCGGTCAACGAGGCGACCGAGGACGGCCTGCCCGCCTTCCTGGTCCGCGACATCCCGCCCGTCGGGCCGGCCGATCTGCCGCTCACCCGGCCCCAGATCTACTACGGCGAGGTGACGACCGACTACGTGTTCGCCAACACGGCCATCGCCGAGTTCGATCACCCGGCCGGCAACGAGGACGTGCGCATCCACTACGACGGGCGGGGCGGCGTGCCGGTCGGCGGGCTGCTGTCCAGGCTCGTCTTCTGGCTCTACTTCCAGGACGTCAACGTGCTGCTGACCGACTACCTGAGCGCGGGCAGCCGGGCCATGTTCCGCCGCCAGGTCAGCCGGCGCGTCCACCAGCTCGCCCCTTACCTGCTGCTGGACCAGGACCCCTACCCCGTGGTGCACGACGGGGGCGTGGTCTGGATCCAGGACGCCTACACCACGAGCCGTCTCTACCCCTACAGCCAGCCGAGCCTGCGGGGGCGCCTCAACTACATCCGCAACTCCGTCAAGGCCGTGGTGGACGCCTATCACGGCTCGGTAACCTTCTACGTGGCCGACCCGGACGACGCGATCATCCGGGCCTACGCCCGCATCTTCCCCGGCCTCTACAAGCCCATAGAGGAGATGCCCGCCCACCTGCGCCGGCACCTGCGCTACCCGCTGACGCTGTTCGAGCTCCAGGCGCAGAAGTTCTCCGCCTTCCACATGCGCGAGCCGGAGGTCTTCTACAACCAGGAGGACCTCTGGGAGGGGGCCCGGGAACTCTACCGGGGCCAGGAACAGCCCGTTGAGCCCTACTACGTGGTGATGCGGCTGCCGCAAGGGGAGCGCGCGGAGTTCATCGTCATGCAGCCCTTCACGCCGAAGGGGCGCGCCAACATGGTGGCCTGGCTCGTGGGCCGCTGCGACGGGGAGAACTACGGCGAGATGCTCGCCTTCCGCTTCCCCAAGGGCAAGCTCATCCCCGGCCCGCAGCAGGTCGAGAAGTGGATCGACCAGGACCCCGACATCAGCCAGCAGCTCACCCTCTGGGACCAGGGCGGCAGCCGCGTGATCCGGGGCAACCTGCTGGTGCTGCCCATCGCCGGCGGCATCCTCTACTTCGAGCCGCTCTACATGGAAGCGCAGGCCAACGCGATCCCGCAGCTCAAGCGGGTCATCACCGCCTACGGCAGCGCCGAGGCCAAGCGCGTGACGATGGCGCCGACCCTGCACGAGTCGCTGGCGCAGCTCTTCGGCGTGGCGGCGCCCCGCCCTGAGGCCCCGCCCGAGGCGACGCCCGCAGCGCCCCCCGGCCCGGAGCTGAGGCCGGAGGTCCGCCAGGTGCTCGAGGCGGCCCTCCAGAGCTACGCCAGCGCCCAGGAGGCCCTCGCGCAGGGCGACTGGGAGGCATACGGCCGGCACGTGGGCCAGATGAAGGCGAAGCTGGACGAGCTGGCCGGCCTCCTGCCCGCAGAAGGGGAGGGCGGGTGAGCTTCCTGCACGTGCTGCTGATCGCCGTGGGCCTCGCCGCCGACGCCTTCGCCGTCTCGGTGGCCGAGGGGATCGCGCTGCACCGCCTCACCCACGGCCACACCCTCCGCGTGGCGGCGCACTTCGGCGCCTTTCAGGGCGCCATGCCCGTCGTCGGCTGGCTCGCCGGCCGGTCGCTCGCGCGGTTCATCGGCGCCTTCGACCACTGGGTCGCCTTCGGCCTTCTGGCCTTCCTCGGGGTGAAGATGGTGCTCGACTCGCTGACCGGGTTCGAGACGGGCGAGGGGGGCCTGCGCCGGCCGAGCCGCGGTGCGCGCCTGATCGCCCTGTCCCTCGCGACCAGCATCGATGCGCTGGCTGTCGGGCTGAGCCTGGCGCTGCTCGGCGTGGAGATTCTCGAGCCGGCCCTCGTGATCGGCGGCGTAACGGCCGTGCTCTGCGCCGTCGGCATCCAGATGGGCGATCGGATCGGCACGCACCTGGGCCACTGGGCGGAGGCATGCGGCGGGGCGATCCTCTGCCTGGTCGGCCTGAGCATCCTGGTGGAGCACCTCTGGTGAGCTCGCCGGCCAGTCGGCTTGACCCCCGGCCGCCCGTCCGGCCATAATGCGCGTTCGCTGCGGCTTCCCCCAATCGAGGGCGCAGATGATCGTCAGGCAGCGCGCCTATGCCCGCGCCGGGTTCGTCGGCAACCCCTCCGACGGCTACCACGGCAAGACCATCGCCTTCACCATCGGCAACTTCCACGCCGACGTGGTGCTCTACGAAAGCCCGGAGCTGGAGCTGAGGGCGAGCCCGCAGGACCACGCCGTCTTCGAGAGCCTGGGGCACCTGCGCGACGACGTCGGCCGCACCGGCTACTACGGCGGCATACGGCTGCTGAAGGCCGCCATCGTGAGCTTCATCGGCTGGTGCCGCGGCAACGCCGTGGAGCTGCCCGAGCGCAACTTCACCATGCGCTACGAGACCAACGTGCCCCGCCAGGTCGGCCTCGGCGGCTCCAGCGCCATCATCACCGCCGCCATGCGCGCACTGACGCAGTTCTACGGCGTCGGCATTCCCTCGGACCTGCTGGCCAACGTTGTGCTCAGCGCCGAGACCGACGAGCTCGGCCTGACCGCCGGGCTCCAGGACCGCGTCGTCCAGGCATACGGCGGGCTGGTCTACATGGACTTCGACGAGGGCTACATGGCCGAGCACGGCCACGGGCGCTATGTGCGGCTCGACTCGGGGCTGCTGCCGCCCGTCTACGTGGCCTTCCGCACCGACCTGGGCAAGGAGAGCACCACCGCCCACATCCGCGTGCGCGAGCTCTACGAGTTCGGGGACGAGAAGGTGGTGAGCACGATGGGGCGGATCGCCTCCCTGGCCGACGAGGCGCGCCGCCTGATGGAGGAAGGCGATCACGAGGGGCTGGCGGCGGTGATCGACCGGAACTTCGACCTGCGGGCGAGCATCTTCCCCATCCGCGAGGCGGACCTGGCGATGGTGCGCAGCGCCCGGCAGGCGGGCGCCTCGTGCAAGTTCTGCGGCTCCGGGGGCGCGGTGGTCGGCACGTATCGCGACGCGGCGACGCGGGACAGGCTGCGCCAGGCCATGCAGCAGGCCGGCTACCAGTTCATACTGCCCGAGGTCGCGCCGAACTGCATCGGCTGAGCCGGTTCTCAGGCCGGGAAGAGCCGCTCCAGGTCTTCCCGTGAGGGATCCCGCCCGTACTCGCAGAGCTCGAACGCCTCGGCGCATTGCACCCGTCCGCCCTCCTGCTCGCCGTAGCGCTCCACCAGCTCCGAGCGGAACTGGTCGGCCAGCCAGGCCCATCGGCTGCGGCAGCGGTTCAGGAACCACTCGGAGCGCCCCGGCTCCTCGGCGGGCACTTCGTCGAGGTAGCCGCCGTTGAAGGGGAGCCATTCGTAGACCTGGCTCTCGTGGCAGGCGAGCATGCGCGCCTTCGTCTCGGCCAGCTCGTCGACGGCGATCACCACGTCGGGCTGGAAGGGGAGGGGGCGCCGGAAATGGTCGTAGGTGTAGGCGATGACCGGCATGCGCTCCATGATCGGCACGTCCGGCCGCACCAGGGGCACCGTCAGCAGGTAGGAGGCGTCGATGACGAGCTGGCCGGCCGCCCGGTGGTCGGGGTGGTAGTCGGCCGGGCGGCAGGCAAGCAGCAGGTCGGGGCGGAACTGGCGGATCAGCCCGATCAGCTCCTCCCGCACCTCCAGCGCCGGCGTGAGCCGCGCGTCGTCGTGGTCCAGCACGAGGTAATCGGCCCCGATGAACTCGCCGGCCCGCTGCGCCTCGGCCTTGCGCCGCGCGGCCAGCTCGCCCGGCTGCATCTCGTGATGGCCGGCGTTGCCGTTGGTGACCGAGACGAGCATGGCAGCCCCCCGCCGGCCTGCACGCAGCGCGTGGCGAGCCCACCCATGCGGCCGTCCCCGTCGTCCGGGTGCGGCCCGACGAACATGACCCTCATGGCATGGCTCCCGGCTTGATGGGCGCCCCCGCAGGCTTAGGAGCTATTGCAGAACCGTGACCTACTGCGGCCGGCCTCCTTGCCCTCCGACTTCTCGCTCGGGCTCGCTACGGACATGGTTCTGCAGTAGTGGCCTGCGACTTTTGATTCTACCGGTGGCCGTCTTAGTGTGGCATGGCCATCCTGGCCATGATTC
>CAYSWA010000053.1:0-5623 GCA_964434535.1 uncultured candidatus Brocadiaceae bacterium
TTCAGCCCGAGCTCGCGCATCAGGGCGAAGTCGCGCTCGAGGAACCGCGCGTTGAAGGCGAAGTGCTCGCCCATCCAGTCCGCGCCGCAGGTGCCGGGCCGGCGGCCGAAGTAGGTGGCGCCGTGCAGGAAGTAGGGGCGCCCGTTGAGGATGAAGCTGCCCGCGCCGTCGGTGCCGACGAACGATTCCATCTCTGCGCCCCGAGCGCCAGGGGAACGGCGTCCCGGCCTTCACCACGAAGACCACGAAGGTGCACGAAGGACGGCTGCACCTCACCCCTACCCGCCGCGGCGCTTTTGGATGCGGGCCCACCTGTCGCGCAGGCCGACGGTGAGGTTGAAGACCGGCCGGCCGGGGGCCGAGTCGGGGTCGGCGCAGAAGTAGCCCTTCCGCTCGAACTGGTAGCGGGCGAGCGGCTCGACCTCCGCCAGGTCCGGCTCGGCCTTGCAGCCGGTCAGGACCTCCAGCGAGTCGGGGTTGAAGCGGGCCAGCGCCTCGTCCGCGCCCTCCCCCGCCTCTTCCTCGTCCTCGTCGGCATCTGCCTCGGCCGGCTCGGCCTCGTCCGGGAAGAGGTAGCCGTACATGCGCACCTCGGCGTCGACGGCGTGCGCGGCAGAGGTCCAGTGGAGCGTCGCCTTGACCTTCCGCCCGTCGGGGGCGTCGCCGCCGCGGGTCGCCGGGTCGTAGGTGCAGCGCAGCTCAACGACCTCGCCCGTGGCGGGGTGCTTGACCACGTCGGTGCAGGTCACGAAGTAGGCGTAGCGCAGCCGCACCTCGCGGCCGGGGGCGAGGCGGTAGAACTTGCGCACGGGCTCCTCCATGAAGTCCTCGCGCTCGATGTAGAGCTCGCCGCAGAAAGGCACCCGCCGCGTGCCGCAGCTTGCGTCCTCGGGGTTGTTGATCGCCTCCATCGGATCGAGCTGCCCTTCGGGGTAGTTGGTGATGACCACCTTGAGGGGGTCGAGCACGACGAAGCGGCGGGGCGAGGTGCGGTTCAGGTGCTCGCGCAGGACGTGCTCCAGCAGGGCGCAGTCGATGGTGCTGTTGGTCTTGGCCACGCCGATGCGCTCGCAGAACTCGCGGATGGCCTCGGGCGTGTAGCCGCGCCGCCGCATGCCGCGCAGCGTGGGCAGCCGGGGGTCGTCCCAGCCGCTGACCAGGCCCTCCTCCACCAGCGGGCGCAGGTAGCGCTTGCTCATCGTCGTGTTGGTCAGGTTCAGCCGGGCGAACTCCATCTGGCGCGGGTGGTGGACGCCGAGCTGGTCCGGGAACCAGTCGTAGAGCGGCCGGTGGTTCTGGAACTCCAGCGAGCAGAGGGAGTGGCTGATGCCCTCGATCGAGTCGCACTGCCCGTGCGCCCAGTCGTAGGTGGGATAGATGCACCACTCGTGGCCGGTGCGGTGATGGGCCTCGTGGAGGATGCGGTACATGACCGGGTCGCGCATGTTCATGTTCGGGTGGGCCATCTCGATCTTCGCCCGGAGGGTGCGGCTGGCCTCGGGGAACTCGCCGGCGCGCATCCGCTCCAGCAGGTCCAGGCTCTCCTCGACGGGGCGGTCGCGGTAGGGGCTCTCGCGGCCGGGGCGGGTCGGCGTGCCGCGGTGGTCGCGCAGCTCCTCGGGGCTCAGGTCGCAGACGTACGCCTTGCCCCGCCGCACCAGCTCGACCGCCCACTCGTAGAGCTGCCCGAAGTAGTCGGAGGCGTAGTACTCGCGCTCGCCCCAGTCGAAGCCGAGCCAGCGGATGTCTTCCTTGATGGCCTCGACGTACTCCTCCTCCTCGCGGGCCGGGTTGGTGTCGTCGAAGCGCAGGTTGCAGAGGCCGTCGTGCTCGGCGGCCATGGCGAAGTTGACGCAGATGGCCTTGGCGTGGCCGACGTGGAGGTAGCCGTTCGGCTCGGGCGGGAAGCGGGTGTGCACGCCCTCGAAGCGGCCGGAGGCGAGGTCCTCGGCGATGGCCTGGCGGATGAAGTGCATCTGACGCTCGTCGTCGGGCGGCATGTCGTCGGCTCGTCTGAGGGAGAGGCGGCCCCGGCCGGGGCCTGCCGCAGATGTTAGGCGCAGCGGGCCGGCGAGTCAAACGCAGCGGGTACAGAAAGCGGCGGCGCGCATGGGGCCGGGGGGTGAGAAGTGCCACAGCGCGCCGCCTTGTTCAGCGGTCGGCACGGGAGCTCAGGGCGGCGCCCGATCAGCCGACCAGCTGGATCTTGCGCACGTTGATGCTGGACAGGCCCTGCCCGGCCTTCAGGTCGTACAGGTCCTGCACCGTCTCAACGCGGCCTCTGATGTAGGGGTCCTCTGCGCTGAGGTCGAAGTCGATCAGGGTCAGGCGGACGAAGCCGATGCAGCGGAAGTCCGCCGTCGCCCCGACGCCCACGATCTCGTCGTAGACCATCACCAGCATGGGCTGGCCGAGCTTCTGCTCGAGCGCCAGTTCGAGCGCCGAGCGAAAGCCCGTGCAGCCGTCGATCCAGACGTAGCCCTCTTCCGGATCCACCGCGATCTCGGCGTCGTAGCCGTTGACGATCCAGTCCCACAGCTCGGTCGTGCCGAGCGAGCCGCCGTCCAGGTTCAGCAGCCCGAAGCAGCCCGGGCCCACGGTGTGGTCCTCGACGCCGTCGTACTCGTCGCCGTCGGCGGGGTAGAAGGTCAGCTCCTCGCCGATGGCAGTGACCTGGTGCGCCGGCACGGCGAAGGGGCTCAGCCCGGTATGGGAGGAGCTGACCTGGCTGCTGATCTCGCAGACGGCCGCTCCGGCCACCTCGACCCGGCCGAGGCCGACCATCGAGCCGAAGAACAGCGCCAGCGCCCCGCCGGGGGCGTCGCCCTCGCGGTAGGCCCTGGTGCGCACGGCGGTGGCCGGCGTGGTCGAGTCGACCGGCATGAAGTTGCCGCTCTCGTCCCAGGTGCCGAACTCGACGGCCAGGCCGGCCTCGTCGGCGTTGAGGGCGCAGATGGCGTTCGCCTCGGTCTCGGCCGCGTAGCGGCAGAGGTCCTCCGGCGCCCCGGCGGTCCTCTGCTCCAGCAGCACGTGCGCCGCCGCGAAGGACGAGGCGTCGGCCGCGTTCTGGAGCCGGGCGCGCCAGACCGCCATGTGCCCCACGTCGGCCGTCATCGACAGGATGGCGCCGAGCACGGCGAGCATCACCGGGGCAAGCACGATGACCTGCCCTCGGCGCGGTTTATCTTGGCTACGGTTCATCGCCCCCCACCTCCTCTTCATCGCTGTTCATCTCGTGGTACTGCCCGTGATCGAGTCCCATTAGCGCAATGCCCGTGCCGCAAGGGCCGGCATCCGCCGAATCGTCCCGTAAGCCCCGTGGGGCCTGTCGGCCGGCGCCCCCTGGCCGACGGGCCGGCCCCGAGCACGACAGGTGACGACGGGTGGCGCATTCGCGCACCTGATCTGTCACAGTGACGCGGTGACGCGGCACCCCGGCAAGCGCCTCAGGCCGGCCCGATCATCGCTGCGGGGCGGGGCGCGAGTCCGATGCGGGGCCGGAACGCTGTTTGCGAGCACCCTCCCGGCGCAGCCGGGCCGCTCGCCCCGGCTGGGGCTGGACCCAGCGGCCCGGCGCGGCTATACTGCCCCGCCGGCGCAAGCGCGACCGACACGACAGCGGGGGAATCGAGGTGGCGGCGGACCCAGGCACCACGTCTACCGCGAATGCATACCAGCCCGCATCGCCCACGCCGGCGGCGCTGCTGGAGAAGCTCGACGGCGAGGCCCGGCGCTGCGAGCGTTACAACCACTTCTGCAGCCTGCTGCTGCTCGACTGCCGCAACCACGACCCCGGGCGCGTCTACGCCCGCGTGCGTGAGCAGCTCCGCTCGACCGACTACGTCGAGCTGCTCGGCGGCGCCCACTGCGCCCCGATGGCCCAGAACGGCCGCCGCCCCTGTCGCATCGCCGCCATCCTGCCCGAGACCGCTGCCGGCGGCGCACGGACGGCCATGCAGCGGTTGCAGGGCCTTCTGCCGGACATCGCCGACGTACAGTTCGGCCTGGCCGTCTACCCCGACGACGGCACCGACGCGCCGCAGCTCCTGCGCGCGGCCTCCCCTTCCGCCGCCTGAACCGGCAACGTGGTTCTACCGCCGCCTTGACACTCGCTCAGGCGTTTGACTACAGTGGTCTTGTACGGAATGGCCGCCTCGCGCGGGCCCCAGGACGCTACCGGGGCGGGGCGAGCGGACACAGCGGTCTGCCCGGCTCCGCGGACGGGGGGTGAGAAGCATGGCGGAGGGGCGCTCGGCCGAGAGCGAACGTCGCCGCCACCGGCGCGCCGAGATCGAGCTGCCCCTGCACATCTACGAGCACGGGGCGGGCCGGCGGCTGACCATGGGCCGCTCGGTCAACGTGAGCCCCGGGGGCATGCTGGCCGAGTGCGCGGCCGTCGACGGGCTGGAGGAAGGCAAGCTCGTCGACGTCTACGTGGGCGTCTGCCCGGACCGCGAGAACTCCTCGCAACACTTCTTCACCTGCCGCGTGCGCCGCCTGGAGAGCCACGGCTCGGGGCTCTGCGCCGTGGAGGTGGTCGGCGAGTCGCCCTCGTTCCTGTTCGCCGCGGAGCTGGTCGGCAAGCATGAGAGCATCCTGGAGGCAAAGCGCGGGCTGCTGAGCATCGCCGATTCGGACCTGAACGTGCTGATCCAGGGCGAGACCGGCACGGGCAAGAACGTGCTGGCCGAGCTGATCCACCGCTACTCGCGCCGCTCCCGCTTCCCCTTCATCCGCGTCAACTGCCCCTCCATCCCGCCGTCGCTGGTCGAGAGCGAGCTGTTCGGCCACGAGAAGGGGGCCTTCACCGACGCGCGCACGGCGCGCCCCGGCCTGTTCCGGCTCGCCAACCGGGGCACGCTGGTGCTGGACGAGATATCCGCGATCCCCCCTTCGCTTCAGGCCAAGCTGCTCCAGGCCATCGAGGAGAAGAAGTTCATCCCCGTGGGCGGCTCCCGCGCCGTGGAGGTGCAGACGCGCATCATCTCCATCACCAACGAGGACCTGCGGCACATGATGCGCGAGGGCAGCTTCCGCCAGGACCTGTTCCACCGCCTCAACGAGGCGCCGATGCACCTGCCGCCCCTGCGGGATCGGGCGGACGACATCCGCCTGCTGGTCGACTACTTCCTGCGCCGCTACGCCCGCGAGTTCCGCAAGCCCTATGAGCCGCTGCGCGCGGCGACGATGGAGGCTCTCCAGCACTACTGCTGGCCGGGCAACGTGCGCGAGCTCTCCAACTGCATCCAGTACGGCGTGCTGACCGGCAACGTGATGCCGCCCGAGCCCGAAGCGGCCGAGCAGCCGCGCCCCGCGGCGGCCGGGGCGCCCTCCCCCGCCGCAGCGGGGCAGGCGACGATCCGGCCCCTGAAGGACGTACGCGACGACGCCACCGAACGGGCCGAGCGGGCCGCCGTCGTGCGCGCCCTCCAGGCGTGCCGCTACAACAAGACGCGCGCCGCCGAGAAGCTCGGCGTCAGCTACCGCACCCTGCTGCGCAAGATCCGCCGCTACGACATCGAGGGGTAGGGCAACGGCGGTTGTCCGTTGTCGGTCGTCCAGTTGTCCGGGGAGGCGAACGACCGGCTACCGACAATCGCCGTCCCCGGAAAGGCGCAGGATG
>CAYSWA010000053.1:5723-14838 GCA_964434535.1 uncultured candidatus Brocadiaceae bacterium
GCCTCCGCCGAACGTTGACGGTGCGGCCGAGACGGCATAGCCCGGCGTCACAGGGAGGGATACGGGGGCGTGGTGCCTCCGTCCACTGGCCAGGGGGGGCGAGGTCATGCGGAAGCTGCTGCTGATCGCCGCCGTCGCAGTCGTCGTGCTGATCGTGGTCGCCGTGGTCGTCGTGCTGAACCTGGGCAGGTTGATCGAGGCCGGCGTAGAGCGGGGAGGCCGCCTTGTCCTCGGCGTGGAGACGGAGCTGGACGACGCCTCGGCCTCGCTGCTCGGCGGCTCGGTCGGGCTCGACGGGCTGACCATCGGCAGCCCGGAGGGGTTCGAGGCGCCGGCCATGTTCGAGCTCGGCCACGCGCACGCGAAGGTGGACCTCGGCTCGCTGCGCAGCGACGAGATCGTCATCCACGAGGTCGTGGTGGACGGGGCGCAGGTCACGCTCGAGCTCGCCGGGGGCAAGACCAACTGGGGCGTCCTGATGGACCGGCTGGAGCGCGAGCCGACGCGCGAGGAACAGAAGAAGGCCAGCCAGAGGAAGCTGCGCGTCGAACGGATCGTCTTCACCAACGGCAAGGTGAAGATCGCCGGCATACCCGTGGCCGCCACGGCCGGCGTGCCGCTGCCCGGCCTGACGATAACCGACCTTCGCACCGGCGAGGGGAAGGCGGCGACGGCCCGCACGGTGCTGGCCCAGGTGGTGCGCCAGCTCCGCGAGGCGGTGCTGGCGGCGGCCGGCGACGTGATCCCCGCCGGGGAGATCCGCAAGCTCGGCGGCGACGTGCAGGACCTGCTCGAAGGCGGGACCGGCGCCGTCGGCGAGCAGGCCCACAAGGCCGGCGAGAAGGCGAGCGGGCTGCTGAAGGACGTGCTGGGCGGGGAGGAGCAGTGAGGCTCAACTACCCGTGCGGCGGGCTCGGGCCCAGGAACTGGATGAAGGCGTCCAGGAGGCCCGCGTCGAACTGCCCCGCGAGCTGCTTCATCAGCTTCAGGGCGTCGTAGGGGTTTCGCGCCTCGGCGTAGGCGCGCTCGGTGGTGAGAGCGTCGTAGACGTCCACGATCTTCGAGAGGCGCGCGATCGGGCGGACCTCGTCGCCGCTCAGGCCGTCGGGGTAGCCCTGGCCGTCGAAGCGCTCGTGGTGGGAACGCACGATGACGGCGCTGGTGGCCGGCAGCTTGCGATGACGCTCGACCAGGTCCAGGCCCATCAAGGGATGCTGCTTGATGACCTCGAACTCATCGTCGGTCAGCGGGCCGGGCTTGTAGAGGATCTCGTTGGAGATGCGCGTCTTGCCGATGTCGTGGAGCATTCCCCCGTGGCCGATGCGCCTCAGCATCGCCCCGTCGCTCACCTCGAGCAGCTCGCGCGAGGCGCCGACCAGCAGCACGGCGACCTGGACCGAATGGGTATAAGTGTAGTAGTCGTGCGAGGCGAGCGAGAGGATCTCCCACAGGGCGCCGGGGCTCTTCAGGATCGAGATCACGATGCCCTCGACCATCGTCTCGGCGCGCTTCAGGTTCCGCCCGGAGCGGGGGTCCTCGAAGACGTCGTGCACCACGCGGGAGGAGCTGGTGTAGACGATCTTGCAGGCGTCGCGGTAGGGGATCAGGTCGTCGCGGACGATCGCGATCAGGTTCTGCTCGACGTACTGCTCGTAGACCTCCTGGTCCTTCTTGTGGACGTAGAGCACCTCGGTGCCGCGGGCGAGCAGGCGCTCCCGCGTCTCCTCGGTCAGGGGCATGTGGGCGGCCTTGTAGAGGGTGAAGCCCCCCCCGTCGCCGGCCCACATGTAGAGGTCCACCGGCGCGAGCGTGCCCGGCTGCATCACCGCCAGGTGGATGGGGAAGAGGTCCGACTTCGTGACGTCCAGCAGCGCCATGGCAGAGAGCCGTAGCCTGAGCGCAACGCACCAATCCCCCGGCAGTATACCACGCAACCTGCACCGAAGTCCATAATCAAGCCCGGTCGCCGGGGCATTGAACCTGGCTCAGGGCGGCGATAGACTGGACGATACTACGTCCGTTCCATCGCCGTCCGTCAGGAGAAGCCGATGACGACCGCCACGGCCGGCCGCGCCGGCCGCCTCGACCGCGAGCTGGCCTTCACCGACCTATACCGAAGCTGTCGCGGCGAGCACGTCGCCGTGCGCGAGGCCACCTGCCTGCGCGCCGGCCGCCTGCTGCACGACATCCGGCCCGGCGACACCTTCGCCGGGCGCCACGTCAAGGCCGTCCACGATCCCGAGGGCCTGCTGGTCGGCTTCGGCCTGGAGCACGAGGACTGCGGCCGGATCTACTACTGCGAGCACGAGCGCCTGCGCGACGCCATCGAGCAGATGGACGCCGACGAGGACTACCGCCGCAGGGCGCGCGAGATGCTCGCCTTCTGGCAGAAGGAAGATACCCAGACCCGCTATTGGGAAGCGCTGCCCGAGGAGACCCGCCGCGCCACCACCAACCAGATCGCCGAGAAGGGCATCCGCCTGGCCGGGCTGATGCTGGACTACGACAGGCTGATCCGCCTCGGCCTGGCCGGCCTGATCGCCGAGGTGGAGGCGCACCGGGCCGCGGCGCCCGAGGACGGGCGCGACGCCGAGTTCTACCGCGGCATGCGCATGGCCCTGGACGTGGTCGCCCGCGTCTGCCTCGACTACGCCGAGCAGGCCGAGGAACTCGCCGCCGAGGCCGACGACGCCGCCGTGGCGGCCGGCCTGCGCCGCATGGCCGCCGACCTGCGCCACCTGACCGCCGCCCCGCCGGCCACCATGCGCCAGGGCATCCAGCTCTTCTGGATCTACGCCATACTCGCCGGCGCCACCAACTACGGGCGGATGGACGTCTACCTGGGCGACCTCTGCGCGCGCGACCTCGACGAGGGCCGCCTCTGCGAAGAGGACACCATCGAGCTGCTGGTAGCGCTCTGGGGCCTGATGGCCGAAGCCAGGTTCTTCTTCAACAGCCGCGTCATCGTCGGCGGGCGCGCACGGCGCAACGAGGCCAGCGCCGACCGCTTCGCCCTGCTGGCCATGGAGGCGAGCCGCCGCTCCTCCACCACCGAGCCCCAGCTCAGCCTCCGCTTCTACGAGGGCATGAACCCCGCCCTGATGGAGAAGGCGCTCGACGTGATCGGCAACGGCTGCATCTACCCGATCCTCTACAACGACGACGTGAACGTGCCCGCCGTCGCCCACGGGTTCGGCGTCCGCCAGGAGGAGGCCGAGCACTACCTGCCCTACGGCTGCGGAGAATATGTGCTCGACCACCGCAGCGTCGGCTCGCCCAACACCGGCTTCAACCTGCTCAAGTGCGTCCAGGTCGTCATGCACAACGGCGTCGATCCCGACACGGGCGAGCAGCTCGGCCTGAAGACCGGCGAGTGGGCGCGGATGGCGACCTTCGAGCAGTTCTGGGACGCCTACTGCCGCCAGGTCGACTACCACATGGAGCACGTGGTCCGGGCGCACGCCGTCGAATACGAGATCGAGCGGACCACCGCCTCGTTCCTGCTCGCCAGCGCGCTCTACGACGAGTGCCTCCACAGGGGCAGGTCGCTGGTGGACGGCGGAGCGCGCTACCGGGGCGCCGTGGTCGAGTCGATGGCCATGATCAACGCCGCCGACAGCCTGAGCGCGCTGAAGGAACTCGTCTACGACGAGAAGCGCTTCACGCCGGCGCAGGTGCTCCAGATGCTCGGCGCCGACTGGGAGGGCTTCGCGCGCGAGCACCGGCTCTTCGCGGACGCGCCGAAGTACGGCAACGACGACGCGCAGGCCGACCAGATGCTCTGCCGCGTCTCCGAGCAGGCCTGCCGCAGCGCCATGCGGTTCGGGCGGGAGGTCGGCTTCGACTACTGCCTGCTGGTCTGCATCAACAACTGGGCCTACGTGCGCATCGGCCAGGAGACCGGCGCCACGCCCGACGGCCGCCGCGCCGCCAGCCCCACCTCCAGCGGCAACGGCCCCACCGCCGGCAACGACCGCTGCGGCGTGACCGCGTTCCTGAACTCCATCGTCAAGCCCGACCCCGCCCTCCACGCCGGCTACGTGCACAACATGAAGTTCAGCAAGCGCCTGTTGCGCGAGCACCGGCCCAAGCTGGAGGCCCTGCTCGGGGCCTACTTCGACGGCGGCGGCACGCAGGCGATGATCACCGTCGTCGGGCGCGACGAGCTGCAGAGCGCCATGCGCGAGCCGGACAGCTACCGGAACCTGATCGTGCGCGTCGGCGGCTTCAGCGCCCGGTTCGTCGAGCTGGACACGGAGATCCAGCGCGACATCATCCGACGCACCTTCTACGAGTGAGGCCGCCGGCCCTGCGTCAGCCCACGGCCACGTCCGGGCAGCCGAGCGCGCGGAGCCGCTCCACGTAGGCCGCCCCGTCCGGCGGCGCCACCTCGCTCATGTCCGACGCCCGCCCGATCCGCGCCGACTTCGAGCGGCCCATGTCGTGGTAGGGCATGACCTCGACCCGCTCGATCGCCGCGTGCCGGCCCGCCAGCGCGGCGATCGCCGCGAGGTGCTCCTCCGAGTCGTTCACGCCCGGCACCAGCGGGCAGCGCAGCACCACCCGCGCCCCCGCCCCGCAGAGGAACTCCAGGTTGGCCAGGATCCGCTCGTTCCCCTGCCCGCTCAGTTCGCGGTGCCGGGCCGAGTCGGTCGCCTTGTAGTCGTACAGGAACAGGTCGACCAGCGGCAGCAGCTCCCCGTAGCGCTGCTGGGGCGCGAGGCCCGAGGTGTCCAGGCAGGAGGCAATGCCCCGCTCCCGCGCCCCGGCCAGCAGGGCGCGCAGGAAGGCGAACTGCGCCACGGGCTCGCCGCCGGAGACGGTCATGCCCCCGCCGGAGCGCTCGTAGTAGGCGCGGTCCTTCTGGACCTCGGCGAGCACCTCGCCGGCCGTCACGTGCCGCCCGAAGATGCGCAGCGCCTCCGCCGGGCACGCCGCCACGCAGCGCCCGCAGAGGCGGCAGCGCTCGCGCCGCAGCTCGTGCCGGCCGGCCTCGATCACGTGGACGCCCCCGGGGCAATCCTCGAGGCAGGCGCCGCAGAGCACGCAGCGCTCGGGGTTGAAGGCCAGCTCGGGCTCGGGCGACTGCGACTCGGGGTTGTGGCACCAGAGGCAGCGCAGCGGGCAGCCCTTCAGGAAGACGACGGTTCGGATGCCCGGCCCGTCGTTGAGGGCGAAGCGCTGGAGGTCGAAGATGAGGCCGCGCTCGTCGTCCACGGTCAATCCGGCAGGCTATCGATCAGGTGCCCGACAGTGGAATCTCAGGATAGCCGGGCATGGACGGCCCGTCAAGCGGTCAGGACGTCTGGAGGGCCACGCTCCGTCGTGGCCGCCACACGGAACGGCCGGACGCGGCAGAGCGCGTCCCTCCGGCAGAGCGGCCGCGCAGATCACGACAAGAGCAAGAGCGTGAGCAAGAGGGAGGGACCGCCCGTGTGCTTGACGGGGGCGGGGCGGAGGGCTATGCTCCCCCACGGCTCCCACAGACCGCCAACCGGCAAGGAGGCGCGCCATGCAACTCGGGTTCTGCAGCGCCATTCTGCCCGACCTCTCCCTGGACCAGGTCGTCGAGTTCGCCGCCAGGGAAGGCTTCGACTGCCTCGAGCTGATGTGCTGGCCGGCCGGCAAGGCCGAGAGACGCTACGCCGGCGTCACCCACGTGGACGTGACCAACCTGCGCAAGGGCGAAGTCAGCCGCATCCGGGACCTGCTCGGCGAGGGCGGCCTCAGCATCAGCGGCCTCGGCTACTACCCCAACCCCCTGGTGGCGGACGGCAACGAGGCGCGCGTCTACACCGGCCACATCAAGAAGGTGATCCGCGCGGCCGAGGCGCTCGGCGTCGGCGTGGTCAACACCTTCATCGGGCGCGACCCGGCCAGGACCGTCGAGGAGAACTGGCCCGTCTTCAAGAAGCGCTGGCCGCCGCTGGTCAAGTACGCCGAGGAGCGCGGCGTGCGGATCGGCATCGAGAACTGCCCGATGCTCTTCACCGAGGACGAGTGGCCGGGCGGGAAGAACCTGGCCTGCACGCCGGCCGTCTGGCGGCGCATGTTCGAGGAGATCCCGAGCCCCAGCTTCGGGCTCAACTACGACCCGAGCCACATGGTCTGGCAGCGGATCGACTACGTGCGCCCCTTGAGGGAGTTCGCCGATCGGATCTTCCACGTCCACGCCAAGGACGCGCGGGTCGACGAGGATAGGCTCGCCGAGGTCGGCGTGCTCGCCACGCCGCTGGAGTACCACACGCCGAAGCTGCCGGGCCTGGGCGACGTGGACTGGGGCCGGTTCTTCAGCGTGCTGACCGACGTGGGCTACGACGGGCCGGTCGCCATCGAGGTGGAGGACCGCGCCTACGAGGGCGCCCTCGAGCGCCGCACCGCCGCCCTGGCGCAGAGCGCCGCGTTCCTGCGCCAGTTCATCGCCTGAGCCGACACTACACGAAGCCGGGAGGGCCGAGCACGGTGGATTACACGTACGAACAGATCGCCAGGATGATCGACCATTCGCTCCTGAACCCCGTGATGACCGACGAGGATCTGGAGGAGGGCTGCGCCGTCGCCATCGACTACGACGTGGCGACCGTCTGCATCAAGCCCTACTACCTGGCCCGCTGCGCCGAGCTGCTGGAGGGCAGCGGCGTGAAGCCGACCACGACGATCGGCTTCCCCCACGGCGGCCACACCACGGCCCTCAAGGTGGCCGAGGCCGAGCGCGCCCTCGCCGACGGCGCCGAGGAGCTGGACATGGTCGTCAACATCGGCAAGGCGCTCAGCGGGGAGTGGGACTTCGTGCGCGAGGACATCGAGAGCGTCGTCCGGGCCGGCCACGCGGGTGAGGCGCTGGTGAAGGTCATCTTCGAGAACTGCTACCTGGCCGACGAGCACAAGATCGCCCTGTGCGAGATCTGCGGCGAGCTCGGCGCCGACTTCGTCAAGACCTCGACCGGCTACGGCACGGGCGGCGCGACCGACGAGGACCTGAAGCTGATGCGCGAGCACTCGCCCGAGACCGTCCAGGTCAAAGCCGCCGGCGGCGTGCGCAGCCTGGACCGCCTGCTAAAGGTGCGGGCGATCGGGGTCACCCGCGTCGGCGCGAGCCGCACGACCGAGATCCTGGACGAATGCCGGCGGCGGCTCGGTCAGCAGTGACGGGCCGACCACACCACTGCCCCGGGTGAGCGACGCAGATGACCTGGCGGGCGTTCTTCATCGGCATCCTGGGCGTGCTCGGCCTGGCCCTGCTGACGCCGGTCAACGACTACGCCATCGGCAACACCTACCTGACGGGGAACCACTTCCCGGTCGGCGTCTTCTTCTTCCTGCTGTTTCTCGCGCTCGTCGTCAACGTAGCGGTCAAGCTGGTGCGCTCGGCGTGGGCGCTGCGGCGCTCGGAGCTGATGCTGGTGCTCTGCATGATGCTGGTCTCGGCCACGGTGCCGGCCAGCGGCCTGATGCGCTACTTCTTCCCGTTGACCGCCTCCGCCCCCTACCTGGCGCAGCGGCCGGACTACTACTGGGAAGACACGGTGCTGGAGGCGGCCCCCGAGGGCATCCTGCTGAGCCGCGACATGCGCTCGGTGCCGGTGCGCCAGTTCTTCGAGGGGACGCCGCGCGACGAGCCGGTGCGGGTGCCGTGGCGGCAGTGGTCGCGCGTGATCGCCACCTGGGCGGGCTTCATCGCGCTCTACTACGTGGCCACGTTCCTGCTGATGGGCATCCTGCGGCGCCAGTGGGTCGAGAACGAGCGCCTCACCTTCCCCATCGCCCGGTTCCCGCTGGAGCTGACCGCCGAGGCCCAGGGCGGCGGGCTGCTGCCGCGCATCTTCGCCGAGCGTGCGTTCCTGCTCGGCGCCGGCGCCGCGCTGGTGGCCGGGCTGATCCGCCTGATGCCGCTCTTTACGGGGGCGCAGCAGGGCTGGCTCTGGCAGATGCCGGTCAGCCAGTTCATCGAGGGCACGCCGCTGGAGCAGATGCCCCTGGGCGACGGGCGCATCTTCCTGATCGCGATCGCCATGGCCTTCCTGGTCGGCAACGAGGTCTCGCTGAGCATGTGGCTCTTCTACGTGCTGACCTGCATCGAGGAGCTGCTCTTCCACTCGCTGAACATTCCGGTGGCCGGCGGGCCGCACCGCTTCGTCGTCTGGCAGCAGGCCGGGGCGTTCATCGCCTTCACGCTCGGGCTGCTCTGGCTGGCCCGGCGGCATCTGTGGGGCGTGGTGCGAAGCGCCGTCGGGCGGGGCGGGGTTGACGACTCGGGGGAGCCGATCCCCTATCGCCTCGGCTTCTGGGGCCTGATCGCCTGTGCGGCCGCCATGCTCTACTGGTACGCGCGCCTGGGCATCAGCCTCTCCGTGGGCGCCCTGCTGCTGCTGCTGATCGCCACGCTCGTGATCGTGCACGCGCGCCTGGTCACGCAGGGCGGGCTGATCCTGACCGGCCAGAGCTGGACGCCGCCGGAGATACTGCACGGCGTGCTCGGGGGCCGGGCCTTCTCGGCGCCGGCGGTCGTGCTCGTGCAGGTGCAGCACGCCATCCTGACGGCCGACTGCCGGGAGATCCTCAGCCCCCACGCGATGAACTCGCTGCGCATCGCCGGCGTCTTCGAGAAGCACCGGCGCTGGTTCCTGCCGGCGATGCTGGCCGCGCTGGTCGTGGCGCTGCTGGCGGCCGGCTACTCCACCCTCACGTGGGTCTACTACCGGCACGGCGCGGCGAACCTGCCGAACACCTACGCGATAAGCTGGCACTCGCTGTTCTGCTTCGGGCGGGCGCACGACATGATCTCGAACCCGTCCGCCTCGGCCGAGCCGCACCTGGTGGCGCTGGTCGTCGGGGCCGGGCTGGTCTGGGCGCTCCAGTTGCTGCGGGGGGCCTTCTACTGGTGGCCGCTGAACCCGCTGGGGCTGCTGGTGTCGGCCTCGTGGGCGATCCGGCCGCTCTGGTTCTCGTTCCTGCTGGGCTGGGCGATCAAGGGGGCGATCCTGCGGTTCGGCTCCGGGCGGACGCTGCGCGGGGGGCGGCTCTTCTTCCTCGGGGTGATCGCGGCCGAGGTGGCGCTGATCGGGCTGTGCACCTTCTACAGCCTGCTGACCGGCTTCCGGATCGGATACCTGTT
>CAYSWA010000054.1:0-14586 GCA_964434535.1 uncultured candidatus Brocadiaceae bacterium
GTGCTCCTGGTCGGCCCGCCGGGCACGGGCAAGACGCTGCTGGCCAAGGCGGTGGCCGGCGAGGCGGGGGTGACCTTCTTCAGCCTGAGCGGCTCGGACTTCGTGGAGATGTTCGTCGGCGTCGGCGCCGCCCGCGTGCGGGACCTCTTCGAGCAGGCCAACAAGAACGCGCCGAGCATCATCTTTATCGACGAGCTGGACGCCCTGGGCAAGACGCGCGGCGCCGGCCTGATGGGCGGCCACGACGAGCGCGAGCAGACGCTCAACGCCCTGCTGGTGCAGATGGACGGCTTCACCACCCAGAAGGGCGTCATCCTGCTGGCCGCGACCAACCGCCCGGAGATGCTCGACCCGGCCCTGCTGCGGCCCGGGCGGTTCGACCGCCAGGTCGTCGTGCCCCCTCCCGACCTGCACGACCGGGCCGCGATCCTGCGCGTGCACGCCGAGAACGTCAAGCTGAGCGACGACGTGGACCTGGACAAGCTCGCCGCCATGACGGCGGGCTTCGTCGGGGCCGACCTGGCGAACCTGGTCAACGAGGCGACGCTGCTCGCCGCGCGGCGCAACCGCAGCGAGGTCTCCATGCAGGAGTTCGAGGACTCGATCGAGCGCGTCGTCGCCGGGCTGGAGAAGCCCAACCGGCTGATGAACGAGCGCGAGCGGGAGATCGTGGCCCACCACGAGTCCGGCCACGCGCTGGTCGCCTGCCTGGTGCCCGGGGCGGACCCCGTGCGCAAGGTCAGCATGATCCCGCGCGGCATGGCCGCCCTCGGCTACACGATGCAGATGCCCACCGAGGACCGCTACGTGCTGACCAAACGGGAGCTGATGGGCCGGCTGGCGGTGATGCTCGGCGGGCGTTCGGCGGAGGAGATCGCCCTCGGCGAGGTCTCCACCGGGGCCCAGAACGACCTGCAGAAGGCCGCCGAGCTGGCCCGGCAGATGGTCAGCGAGTTCGGCATGACCGAGGAGCTCGGCCCCCTCTCCTACGGGGCCCGCAAGCGCACGCCCTTCGGCATGGTCCCCACCCCCCAGGGGGAGGCACCGTGGAGCGAACGCACGGCGCGCGACATCGACGAGGCGGTCAGGTCGCTGGTGGACGCCGCCCACGAGCGCGCGCGGGAGCTGCTCGCCGAGCACGAGCAGGCGCTGCGCGAGCTGGCCGCCATACTGAAGGAGGAAGAGGTCGTCGAGGAGGCGGAGCTGAGCGAGCTGCTGGCCCGCCACGACATATCGGTCGAGAAAGGGCAGGCTCGGGCAGGAAGCAGCGAAGGGGAAGAGGCGAGCCACGAGGGCAGCACCTGACAGCAGGGAGCGAAGAATGGAGCAGGCTGAAGAACGCGCGGTCGAGCAGCCGGCCGGCGGGCCGCAGGCGCCCGCGCAGGCCGGCGATGGTGGCGTGAGCACGGGGCGCAAGGTGCGACTGGCCGTGCTGGTGGCCGTTCTCGTGGCGCTGACCGCCTTCGCCCTCGCCTATAGGAGCCGCCTCGCGCGGCAGGAACGGCAGGAGCAGGAGAGGGTCGCCACGGCGCTGGCCGACCTGCGCCGGGCGGTCGAAGCCATTCGGCACGACGCACCGGCACAGGTGCTCAGAGCTCAACTGGCGCAAGCCGCCGCGCGCTACTACGCCGTGCAGCAACTGGAACCCGGCAACCCCGAAGCGGACCGGCTCGGCGTGGCGCTCAGCTACGCCCAGGGCAGCGCCCTGGAGGCGGCCGTGCAACTGTTCAACTCGCTGGAGGTGCGGCAGATCGGCGCCGAGATCGGTCGGGACGCCTATGCGCGGGCGGCCGGCGCGCTCGACAGCTTCCCCGGGCTGGCCGCCGACGCGGCCTCAACCGAGATCCACGGGCCCGGCAAGGAGTACCTCCAGCGCACGGGCTTCCTGTGGGGCGCCGCCCGAGCCGTCGTGCCGGCCGAAGGGAGCGAGCGCGACCGGGCCATGCGGCTGCTGCGGTGGATGGCCCTCCACGTGGGCCCGGCCACGGCGTGGGATCTGCCGGCCGAACCACACGAGGCCCTCTTCCGCGGCCGCGCAAGCCCTGTCGAGGCAGCGTGGAGCTTCAGCGAGCTGGCGCGGCAGGCGGAGCTGCGCTGTCGGGTGGCGTCCGTTCCGCCCGCTTCCGGCGCGGCAGATCCGCTCATCCTGGTCCAGCTCGAGCCGACCGACGGGGCGCCTTTCCTGGTGGACCCGTATCGAGGCGTGCCCCTGCTCGACACGGAGGGCGGGGGGCCGCTCTCCCTGGAGGCGCTCGCGGCCCGCCCGGAGGCTTACGGCGAGTTCCTCGCGCTGGCAGACGGAACGGACGGCGAGGCGCAATACGCCTTCGGGTCGGCCACGCTCAAGACCGCGCTCTATCCCTTCGCGTGCTATCCCCGGTTCCTGGTCTTCGACCACCTGCTGGAGCCGCTCCAAGCCCATCCGCGCGTGGCGGCCCACCCCGAGTTCCTGGCGCCGGGGCGGCCGCTGGAGCTCTGGGAGGCACCGATGGAGGTGATGAGGCGCGCGCAGACCGTGCGGCCGGGGCCACAGGCACAACGGGCCTACAGGGCCCTGCAGGTGCTCCAGGCGCCGCGCGTCCAGTTCCTCCAGGGCCATCACGAGCCGGCCCTGGCCGGCTTCACCGCCCTGTCGAGGGAGATCGAGGCCAAGCGCCGGGCGGCGGAGGTGGCCGAAGCGGCGGCGCTGCTGGACGAGGCGCTTCAGCACGCCGGGTTCTTCGCGGCGGGGGCGGCCTTTGAGGCGGGCGACTTCGCCGCAGCCGCCGGACGGCTCCGCGCCTACCTGACCGCCTATCCCTCGGGCCATTGGCGGGCCCCGGCGGCGGCCCAGCTCGCCGAATGCCTGAGCGTCATGGAAGAACCGTCCGCCCCGCCCGCCTGGCAGGAGCTGCCGCCGCCGCGTCGCCTCCATGGCGCGCTGAGGCAGCGGGGACTGCTGCCCGGGCCCGGCGAAGCGGGACAGCCCGGCCAGTGAGGGGCGCGTGATGGACGAGGTCGCGCACAGGGTGCTGCGCTTCGTGCGGAGCCGGGGGCTGCTCGTCGGGGGCGAGACGGTCGTCGTCGGCCTGAGCGGCGGGCCGGATTCGGTGGCGCTGGCCCTGGTGCTGAAGGAGCTCTCCGAACACGGGCTTGCGCTGGATCTCCACCTGGCGCACCTCGACCACGGCCTGCGGGGCGCCGCCTCCCGGCAGGACGCGCGGTTCTGCCGCGAGTTCGCAGATCGGCAGGGGCTGCCCATCGAGACGACGCGGGAAGACGTGGCTGCGGCCGCCGAACGCGAAGGACTCTCGATCGAAGCGGCGGCGCGCACGCTGCGTTACCAGTTCCTCGAGCGTGCAGCGGCGGAACTCGGCGCCGACGCCGTGGCCACCGGTCATCACGCCGACGACCTGGCCGAGACCGTGCTGATGCGCCTGATGCGAGGGACGGGCCTGAGCGGCCTGGCGGCGATCCGGCCCCGGCGCCCCTTGAGCCGGGAGAATCCCCACCTCGCCCTGATCCGACCGCTGCTCGGCGTGCGGAAGGCCGAGCTGATCGCGTTCCTCACGGGGATCGGCCAGCGGTTCCGCGAAGACGAGACGAACCGCGACACGGTTCACACGCGCAACCGCGTGCGCCACGTGCTCCTGCCGGTGCTGGGGCGGGAGTTTCCGGCCTTCTCGGTCGGCTCGCTCTGCGCGCTGGCCGAGTCCGCAGCGGAGGCCGATGCCCTGATCCAGGAGCTGACCGAGGAGCGCTGGCCCGCCCTCTGCGCCGAGGAGGGGCCGGACGGCGTCTCGCTGCGTGCCGACGCGCTGGCGCAGGCGCCGGCGGCGGTGCGCAAGGCGGCCTGCGCGCGCGCGCTGATTGTGGTCGCTGCGGGGCCGGCGCCCGCCCTGAGGGCCGAGCACTATGCGGACCTCTCCGCCCTGCCCTCGCGCCCCGTGGGCACGGAGGTCACGCTGCCCGGAGGCTTGACAGCGCACCGCGAGCACGGACTGGTGCATTTCCGCCGCCGGGAGCCGTCGGGGCCGCTCCCGGCGCGGCCGCTTGCCGTGCCGGGGCAGGTGACGCTGCCCGAGGTCGCCATGCGGATCACGTGCCGCCGGCTCCGGCACGGACCCGGCCCCGACGAGCTGGGCGCACGCCTGACGCCCCGTGAGGCGTGCCTGGACGCCGCCGAGGCGGGCGCGCCGCTCTCGGTGCGCTCCAGGCGGCCGGGTGACCGGTTCCATCCGCTCGGCGCGCCGGGCGGCCACAGGCTGAAGCAGTTCTTCATCGACCGCAAGGTCCCCCGGCACGAAAGGGACCGGATCCCGCTGGTAACCGCGCCGGACGGCCGGATCGCCTGGGTGGTGGGCCACGAGATCGGCGAGGAGTTCAAGGTACGGGCGGCCGGCCGCCCGGCCCTGCACCTGAGGGCCGCGCGCGTCGGCCAGAGCGACTGATGACGCCGCCCGCGCAGGGTTTGCGTTCGGGCGACTCGCTGCCATAGCATAGGAAGCTGCCCCTCAGCACGAAGGCCAGGCATGAGGACCCGCACTGCCATCAAGCTGATCGTCCTCGGGGCGATCCTGCTCGCCGTCGGCGTCGGCGTGGAGCTGATCGAGCGCCGGATCGCGCCCGAGCGGCTCCGCCGGGAGCTCGAGGCGAGGCTGGGGGAAGCCCTCGACGGCGAGGTCAGCATCGGCGCAGCCCGGCTGGAGCTGCCGCGCGCCGTCGTGCACGTCTCGCAGGTCGCGGTCACGCTGCCCGGCGAGGAGGATCCGGTCTTCGAATGCCCGCGCGTCACGGCGGCGCTGGACCGCGGGGCGCTGCTGCGGGGCAAGGTCGTCCCGACCAGGATCGCCCTCTCCGGGGCGGCGGTGCGGCTCTCTTACGATCCGGACGCGCGCCGCTGGAACGTGGCCGAGCTGCTGGCGGAGCGCGAAGAGGCGGTCGCCGGCGCGCCACGCAATGGGAAGCCGGCGGGCCTGCTCCGGGACGGCCTGCGCGTGGAGGGGGCCACGCTCTCGCTTCAGCACCCGAAACTGCTCGGAGACGGGGCGCCCCGCCGCTACACGGGGCTGTGGTTCAACGTCCGCCCGGAGGCCGGCGGGGCGGGCGGCTGGCGGCTTGAAGGGGGGCTGGAGTGCGGCCTGCTGGCGGGCACGTGGTTCACGGGCCGGGCCTCGCGCGGCGGGCCCGACCCACGCTACCTGCTGAGGTTCGGGGCGGAGGGCTTGCACGGCGGGGAGGAGCTGTGGCGCCTGGTGCCGATGGGCCACAAGGTCTGGAGCGACTTCCGGCCCGCGGGCCGGTTCGCCGTGAAGGGAACCGTTCAGCCGGATGCGGGCGGCCGCGTGCGGTGGGGTCTCGACGTGGAGGTCAGCGAGGCGACGGCGACAACCCGCTTCTTCCCTGCCGAGGCGCACTCGGTGAGCGGACTGGTCAGGGTAACCGACGCCGGCCTGACGGTGCGGGACGTGACGGGAGTGATCGCCTCGGACGAGTTCGAGGACGCCGGCCCGCAGACGCTGCCGGCGCACGTGCGCGTGGACGGCGTCTCCCGATGGGGCCGGCGGGGCGGATCGTACACGATTGGGGCGAGGGACGTGCCGCTCTGCCGCACGAGCGTGGAGGCGATACCCGAGCGGGGCGGCGAGCTGTGGGAGCGCCTGCGTCCCCGTGGCCGGGCGAACCTGGTCATCATCGTGGAAGAGATGCCCGAGACGGGCAGGGCCCGCTTCCGCGCCGAGGCGGACCTGGAGGAGACGACGCTGGCGCCGCCCGAGTTGCCCGTGGCCCTGGAGCGGGTGCACGGCGCCATCGAGGTGGAGCAGCGCACGGTACGGTTCCGCGCCCTGGAGGGCCTGTTGGGAACCGCGGGCGCCGGTGCGCAACCGGCGTTCGCCCTGGGGGGCACGCTGGACCTGGACGGGCGAGACAGCCGCCTGAGCCTCGAGCTGCGGGGCGTGCGAACGGACGAGGCGCTGGTGCGGGCGATACCGACGCTCGGCGACGACCTCTGGGAGCACTTCCGGCCAGAGGTCATGCTGGACGCGGAGGTGGTCGTGGTGGACCGGCCGGACTCGGAGGCGATGGACTATGCCGCCGACGTCCACCTGCGGGGCGGGCGGGCCGCGGCGAGCTTCCTGCCCATGCCGCTCAGCGACATCACGGGGAGGCTGCGCGTCGAAGGCAGCCGCATCTTCGTCGAGCAGTTCACGGCGGCGGTCGATACAGCGGGCGAGGAGACGGCCGACGGCCGGACCAGGAACCGGGTGGACCTGCGGGGCAAGGTGGACCTGGAGTCATCGCGCGCCGACCTGGACGTGCTGGCGCGCGACCTTACGCTGACGCAAGCCCTGCTGCGGGCGGTGCCCGAGGTGGGCGAGCAGATCCTGGCCGAGATGGCCGCCAGCGGCATGGTCTCCCTGAGCGGGCGGATCCACTACGACGGGCGGGCCGAGCCGCCGCTGCATTACCTGCTGGACATCGGTCTGAAGGACGTCACCGTCCAGCCCAAGCTCGCGCCGATGCCCCTCGAGGCGCTGTCCGGCGACCTGCTCGCCACCGAATACCGGGTCCTGAGCAGCAACCTGACGGGGGTGAGCTGCGGGGGCCAGCTCCGGGGCTCGATCGTCGCCCACTACGGGGGCGGCGGCCTGCCCAGCTTCGGCGCCACGGTGCATTTCGACCAGATCAGCCTCGCCGACCTGGCCCGCCGGCTCGCAGGCGAGCAGAAGAAGGTGGCCGGCCGGCTCTCGGGCACGGTGAACCTGGGAGGCATCGTGGGCGAGCCGGCCAGCATGAACGGCGACGGGAGACTCACGCTCGTCGAGGGGCAGCTCTGGGAGACGACTTTCTTCGGCCGGCTCATCAGCATCCTGCACCTGAGCATCCCGTCGGAACGGTCGGTGCCGGCCACGGGCGAGGCGCTCTTCGACCTGCGTGGGCCCGAGGCGAGAGTGCGCGAGTTCAGCCTCACCGGCGGCGGGCTGAGCCTCTCGGGGTTCGGAACGGTCTGGCTGGACGACGCCACGCTGGACCTGAAGATGGTCGCCGTCGGCTCGCCCGAGGGAGGGCCGGCCATCCCGCTGATCGGCAGCCTGATCGGCGCCGTCCTCCAGGCCGTGGAGAAGGAGCTGGTCCGGCTCGACGTGACCGGCCCGGTCGAGGACCCCGTCTTCGAGCACAAGGTGCTCAGCACGCTGACGAGCCCGATCACGGGCCTCCGCTCGATCCTGTTCAGCCCGCTCTTCGGGGGCGAATCGCCCCCGCGGCGGGAACAATGACGGGGGGAGCGCAACCCATGCAGAGGCCGAAGATCACGGTGGTGGGCAGCGCGAACACCGACCTGACGGTGATGACCGAGCGGCTGCCGGCCCCCGGCGAGACCGTGCTGGGCAGCCGGCTGGTGCGCGCCGGGGGCGGCAAGGGAGCCAACCAGGCTGTGGCCGCCGCCCGCGGCGGCGCGGAGGTGGCCTTCGTGGGGCGGGTCGGCGACGACGAGTTCGGCGCCGCCACCCTCGCGGCGCTGCGGGCCGAGGGCATCGACATCCGTCACGTGGGCACTGATGAACGCAACCCCAGCGGGGTGGCACTAATCATGGTGGACGGCGCCGGGGAGAACCTGATCGCCGTCGCCCCGGGCGCCAACGCGCGCCTCGGCGCGGCCGACGTGGAGGCGGCGCGCGCGGCCATCGCCTCCGCCGACCTGCTGTTGCTTCAGTTGGAGATACCCCTGGACACGGTCCGGGCGGCCATCGGCATCGCGCAGGCGGCGGGGGTGGCGGTGCTGCTGAACCCGGCCCCCGCGCCCGGCTGCGAGCTGAACGAGCTGTGCAGGCGCCTGCAGTACCTGACCCCGAACCGCGTGGAGGCGGCCCAACTGCTCGGCGCCGATCCGGCGCAGGATCCCGAGACGACGGCCCGCGCCCTTGCCGAGGCGAGTGGCGGGACGGTGTTCCTGACCCTCGGCGCCGACGGCGTCTGCGTCTGCGACGGGCGGGAATGCGAGCTCGTCGACGCGCCGCCCGTGCGGGCTGTCGACAGCGTCGGCGCGGGGGACTGCTTCGCCGGGACGCTGGCCGTGGCGATCGCCGAGGGGCGGCCGATGCGTGAGGCGGCGCGGTTCGCCGCCTGCGGCGCGGCCCTCTCGGTGCGCAAGGAAGGGGCGCAGCCGTCGATGCCCCGACGCGAGAAGATCGACCGCCTGATCGCGCAACTCAACCGGAAGCGAGCAAACTGAGCCCATGGAGAGGGGATTCCGACTGACGCTGCGGGTCGCGCTGGTGCTGGTGATACTGGCCGGCGCGGGCCTGGTCATCTACGCCGTCACCGGCGACGGCGCCGGCGGCCGTGCCGGAGCGGGCGCGGCGTCACCGACCCGTGAGGAGCCGTCCGCCCCGCCCTCCCCGCCCGCCGGGGCGCCCGGCGAAGCGCCTGAAGGGACGGCCCCGGCACCGACACGGGCCGCTTCCGGCACGTCCTCTGAGCACACCACCGAGCTGGAGGGCTTCAACAGCGTCTTCCGCGACAGCGAGAAGGACCGCGACGAAGCCATCGTGACCGGCGAGCGCGCCGTGCTCCGGGAAGACCTCTACGATGTAGTGATGCCGGTGGTCACGGTGTTCATGTGGGACGAGAACAAGGACGAAGGGCTCGAGGTGGAGCTGGGCAAGGTCCGGGTCAGGGCCGAACGGGCCGAGCTGGACAGGGAGCGGGGCCTGGTGCGCCTCTTCGGCGGGGTGACGGCCGTCGGCGAAGACTACGGGATCCGCACTGAGAGCGTCCTCTACGAGGTCCGCCAGCGCCGTCTGACCTCCGAGGATCCAGTGCGCATGCAGAGGGACAGGACGGACAAGGAGGGCAACCGCCAGCCCGCGATGGTCGTCAGCGGCCGTGGCCTGTCGGTCGACCTGACGGTGCGCCGGGTGGCGGTCCTGCGGGACGTGGAAGCCCTGCTCCAGGACGTCTCGGGCGACTTTCTGGCCGCTGAGCTGGAGGAGCTGGCCGAGGACGAGGGCTCCAACGAGGTCCGCATCACGTGCAGCGGGCCCATGGCCTACGAGCACCTTCAGCGCAAGGTCAGCTTCGCCGAGGAGGTGCGCGTGGTCTCCGGCGATAAGGAGCTGACCTGCGACCAGCTCGACGTGCTGCTGGGCGAGACCAAGGAGAAGGACCGGCTCGAAGTGAGCGACATCGTCGCAACGGGCAACGTGCGCATGGCTTACGCCGACCAGGTGGGCCGGGGGGAGCGGCTCGAATGGCACAACGTGACGCAGACCGGCGTGCTGAGCGGCGAGCCCGCGTCGCTGGAGACTCCGCAGTTCGAGATGGGCGGGGCGGAGCTGAACTTCTACCGCATGAACGACCGGTTCCACGCGAACGGGCCCGGCGCACTGCGCTGGCGCGGCCCCAAGCAGCAGTCCCCGACGGTGCCGGCGGCGGCCGGCGAGGAAGCCTGGGGCCTGGGGCCGCTGCAGATGTCCGGCGATGAGCCCGTGGATGTCGCATGGGACTCCTCAATGACCTACCAGGTGGCCGACCACGTGGCCACGTTCGAGGGGAACGTCCGGGTTCGCCAGCAGACCAGTTCGCTCACGTGCGGGCAACTCGTGCTGAGCCTCGAGCCCGACTCCGCGCACCTGCGCAAGATCGAGGCCGGGGGCGGCGTGACGATCCATGACGAGCCGGGCGAGCAGAGCCGCGACGTCACGTGCGACCGGCTGATCTGGGACGCGCCCGCCCGCACGGTCGAGCTGATCGCCTCGGAGGGCAAGACGGTGAGCGTCACGACCGGCCCCCACGCGATCGTCTCCCGCCACGTGATGCTCGACAACGCCCGGCGGGCCTTGATCTGCCCGACGGCCGGGCGCCTGACCGTGAGGCCGGGCGGAGAGCATCCTTCCGGCGAGGCCGCAGACGACCTGCCGGTCGAGGTCACCTGGGAGGAATCCATGCGCTTCGACCAGGAGCCCGAGCCGGTGGCGCGGTTCAGCGGCAACTGCGTGGCGCGGCGCGGAGACCACAAGATGAAGGGCCAGCGGCTGCGCGCCGATTTCGACGAGCAGATGGCCCTGACGCGCGTTGTCGTAACCGAGGACGCCGTCGTGGACGTGCTCGCACCGGCCAACGAACAGCCGCCCCAACCTGGCGCCGGCAGCCGGGCAAGCGCAGAAGGCGCGCCGCTTCCCCTGCCCGGCATGGCGCCCGGCGGCGGGGAGCGCTGGCGCCTCGGCGCGCCGGAGCTGGTTATATCGGTCGCGGAGCGCCGCGTCAGCGTGCCGGGCGCCGGATCGCTCACGGTGCTGCGCGGCGACTCGCCGGCGGGCACCATCACGTGGGAAGGGGCGGCGAGCCTGGGGCTCGCCGAGAGCCTGGCTACCTTCACCTCCGGCGTTGCGGCCGACGTGTCGGGCGCCCTGCTGAAGAGCAACGAGCTGCGCCTGCACTTCGACGAGGAGCGCAATCTGCGCCACATCTGGGCCGAAGGCTCGGTCTACTTCGCCCCGCCGCAGGAGGGGGCGTGGGAGATGCAGTCCGACTCGGCCGAGGCCGTCTTCGCCGGAGGAAACCAGTTGCGCCAGGTCATCGCGCGCCAGAACGTGAAGGTCCGCGACGAGCGGCGCCGCCTGCAATGCCGCCTGCTCCAGCTCTTCCTGGAGCCGGCCGAAGGCCAGCAGGAGCCCGAGCTTCAGCGGGCGGTGGCGCAGGACGACGTGCACCTGAGCTATGAAGACGAAGAGCGGCTGGAGGCCGGCGGCGACCGCCTCGAGTGGGACCGGACCACCGACACCTACGTGCTGACCGGCGAGCCCGACGCCTACATGCGCAGCGGCCAGCTCGTGTTCCGCAACGAGACCATCCTGCTCGATCGCACGACGGGGCGCCTGATCCTGCCGCGCGGCGAGGCCCGGCCCGCCCGCACCACCGTGCCCGCAGGCGTCCAGTGACACCGCCGGGCATACCCCATCCCATGCCGGAGAGGCGATGACGATCATCTTCGCCGCGGGCGGACCGCACGAGGCCATCGGCCCGGAGGCCATGCGCCGGGCGATCCGGGCCGCCGTGGCGCACGCGCAGGACGCCTCGCGCACGCTGGTATTGCCGCCGGACGGCACCCGCCCCCATTCGGGCGCCGGAGCGCTCACGGCGATGCTGCACGAGGAACTCGCCGGCGCCGAGGTCTTCCACGTCATGCCGGCGCTCGGCACGCACGCCGCCATGGGCGCCGCCGAGCTGCGGGCCATGTTCGGCGAAGATATCCCGATCGACGCCTTCCTCGAGCACCGCTGGCGCGAGGACCTCGTCCGGCTCGGCGCGGTGCCCTCCGAATACGTCCACCAGGTCTCCAAGGGCGCGCTTCGCGAGCGGATGCCCGAGTTCGACGTGCCGGTCGAGGTGAACCGCCGCATCGTCGAGGGCGGGTATTCGGCGATCTTCTCGGTCGGCCAGGTCGTGCCCCACGAGGTAGCCGGCATGGCGAACGGGGTGAAGAACGTGCTCGTCGGCGCCGGAGGACAGGAGACGATCAACCGGACGCACTTCCTCGGTGCCGTCTACGGCATGGAACGCATGATGGGACGCGCGGGCACGCCCGTGCGCCGCGTGCTCGACTACGCGGCCGGGCGCTACCTGAGCGATGCCGCCATCCTCTACGTGATGACCGTCATCGAAAGGAACCCGTCCGGCGAGATGCTGATGCGCGGCCTCTACGTGGGCGACGACGCCGATGCCTTCCGCATGGCCGCCGCGCTGAGCCGCCAGGTGAACGTGACCACGCTGGAGGCCGCTCAGACTCGCGTGGTCGCCTACCTGGAGACGGACGAGTTCCACAGCACCTGGCTCGGCAACAAGGCGATCTACCGCACGCGGATGGCGATAGCCGACGGCGGCGAGCTGCTGGTGCTGGCGCCGGGCGTGCGCACCTTCGGCGAGGACCCCCAGATCGACCGCCTGGTGCGGCGCTACGGCTACCGGGGCACGCCCGCCACGCTGGACGCCGTGGCCGGCGACGAGGAGCTGCGCCGCAACCTGTCCGCGGCGGCCCACCTGATCCACGGCTCCAGCGAAGACCGCTTCCGCGTCGTCTACGCCACCGACCCCGACCTGCTGAGCCGCGAGGAGGTCCAGAGCGTCGGCTTCGCCTGGCGCGACGTGCGCGAGGCGCTGCGCCAGTACGATCCCACCACGCTGCGCGACGGGCCGAACGACGGGTTCTATTACGTCGGCTGCCCGGCGCTCGGCCTCTGGATGGCCGGCGCCAGGACGTAGTGGGGCGACTCGTCGCTGACCGTTACGCCGAATCCCTTCAGGCGCCGGGCAATCTCCCGTCGCAGCCCGGCCCCGACCGAGGCGGCGATCCCGACGCGGTAGACGGCGAGCTCGTGCCGCGCGTAGTCGCGCTCGTAGTCCCTGCGCATGCGGTCGAAGAGCGCGCCGCGCTGATCTGCCCCGATCGTCGCCTTCAGCTCGCTGCTCACCGCCGCGATGTCGTGGGTGGCCGCGAAGAGCGCGCGCAGCGCGTTGTCGGCGGCGAGGGCGTCGTCCGGCGCCATGGCGAACTCCACGGCTTGCCGCCGGGGCGCCTCGAAGCCGGCCAGCAGCAGCTCGGCGCTCGGACGCGGCTCCACCCCGAACGCGCGGCAGATGCCCTGGTGGATGACGACGGCGCCCCGCCGCTTGCCCTCGACGGCGTAGCCGGCGACGTGGGGCGTCGCCAGCTCGGCTAGGGCGATCAGCGCGGCCGGCGGCTCGGGCTCGCCCTCGAAGACGTCCAGCACGGCGCCCCCGATGCTGCCAGCGGTGAGAGCTTCGACCAGCGCCTGCGAGTCGACCACGCCGCCGCGGGAGGTGTTGATGAGCCGGGCGTCGCGGCGCATCAGCGCCAGCCGGCCGGCGTCGATCATGTGCCCGGTGGGGTGCCGGCACTCGTCGGCCTGCGTCAGCGGCACGTGGAGGGTGACGAAATCGGCCCCGAGCGCCTCCTCCAGTGGCTCGGAGACGAAGCCCGGCTCCCGCTCGGCCAGGGGGGGATCGCAACGCACGACGCGCATGCCGAACCCCTCCGCCCGCCGCGCCACGCGGCTGCCGCAGTTGCCCAGGCCCACGATCCCGAGCGACGACTCGGCGAGCGGGCGCCGCCGCCCGCGCGTCAGGTGGCCGAGCGCGTAGCCGACGTGGTCGGCCACCGAATCGGCGTTCGAGCCCGGCGCCGCGAGCACGGTGATGGGGTTGGCGCGGCGCGCGTTCGCCGCCTCGATGTAGGCCGTGTCGACGTGGTCGGTGCCGATCGTGGCCGTGCCGATGACCCTCGCCTTCGTCGCGCGGTCGACCAGCGCCGGCGTGACGGGCGTCACGCTGCGTATGACGAGGGCGTCGAACTCCTCCAGGCCGGGGAACTCCGGCGTCACCTCCCGGCCCGGGGCGAGCGTTACCTGCCCGAGCGAGCCGAACAGCTCGCGCGCCAGGGGCACGTTCTCGTCGACGAGCAGCTTCATGGCGACCCGCCCGGCCCGCTCGCCTCGACCACGCGGCCCGAAGAGGCCGACTCTACGACGGCCTCGGCCACGTGCATCACCCCGCGTCCCCACTCGGCGACGGCCACCAGCCGCGCCCGCTCGCAGCGGCTGTAGTAGCGCGCGTGTCCCCTCCCGTTGCCTCCGGCTCCGATGACGCCGATCCTGATCATCCTCGCGTCCCTTCCCGGCGGGTTCAGATCTCGTCGTAGCGGATCGGCACGACGCCGTTCCGCTCGCAGCACTCCAGCACCTCGCTGTCCATGAACATGCGGCGCTGACAGTCGCGCGCCTTGCCCTCGGCGCCCGGCTCGATCCCCCGGTGGGTGAAGGGCCGCACGTCCTCCGTATCGTAGCACGGGTGGCCGACCACGATGTAGGTGCCCGGTTCGGCGGCGTCGAGCGAGGCGACCAGCCGCTCGAGCGGGTTGGCGAACTCCCCCGCCGGCGCCGGCAGCCGGCTCACCCCCCGGGGGCGGTAGATGAGCCCCTCGCGCTCGGCGAAGGCGGCCATCCTGCCCTCCAGGTCGCCGATCCACGTGAAGCCCATGTGCGTGTCCACGTAGCGCACGTCGAGCCCCCGCTCGCGGGCCAGGTCGAGCTGCGCCTGCACCTCGGCCATGACGTGCTCCGGGGCCGGCTCGTTCTCGGCGAGGGCCTGCGTGGTCTGGAACAGGTGGCCCCGCCCGTCCACGACGGATGGCGCTTCGTCCGGCTCCAGCACCGGGCCCCAGCGCACGGCGTCCCACTCCGCGTTGAGCGTGGCGTGCAGGCCGACGCAGAGCCCGGGCATGTCGCGGCAGATCGCGGCCGCCTCCTCGAAAGCGGGCGCCGGCACCATCAGCGAGGTATTGCGCAGGATCCCCCGCGCATATGCGTCCCGGATCGCCACGTTGGCGCTGTGGCAGGAGCCCGCGTCGTCGCCCCGCGTCACCAGCCGGATACGCGCCTCGCCGGTAGCCTCAGCCCCCATGGTCTCCCTCCCCGCCCGTCAGGGCACGAGCAGATCCAGCAGCGCGGGCTGCCCATGCTAACGACTGCGGACGGGCGCCACAACCGAACGCCCGCCGGCCACGGCGAACGGCTCTCACCACGAAGG
>CAYSWA010000055.1:0-13478 GCA_964434535.1 uncultured candidatus Brocadiaceae bacterium
TCTCCTCCGGGACCGACCAGCGCGGGTGGACCGTCTCGTATACCTACGATGACGCGCGGCGATGGTCTCAACCGCAGATGGACGCCGATGAACGCAGAAGGCGGCAGGTGGGCGCAGATGACGACGAAGCTGACGGCCACGGCGGACGGCAGGGCCACCACAGGTTCGCAAAGGAAGGCGCAGAGCCCCGGGCTCCCGGCGCAATGCTGCCTCCCGAACCTCCAGCTTGACAGAGTGGCGGAGCTGCCCTATCATTGCGCGGCGGAGGGGATGAGAACCGGCGCAGACGCCGGACCCGTTGGCTGCGCACAGGCACTGGCATGTCCCGGCCGTTCCCACAGCGCGCGCGGACCGTTGCCGCCCTCGCACTCCTCGCTGCCGCCCTCGTACTCACCTTCTGGCTGCTCAACTCCGGCCGTGCGAGGCCGGAGGCATCGCCCACGGTGACGCCGCCCCCGCCCGAGCGGCCCATGGGCGCGGCGCTGGCCATGGTGCACGGCTCGGGGGAGTCGCTGTTGAACAATCTGGGCGTCGAGCATGCGGCGGCCGGCCGCTACAGCGAGGCGATCACGCACTTTCGCGAGGCCGTCTCCCTGGACGCCGACTACCTGCCCGGGTGGAGGAACCTCCTCGCCGTTTGCGTCGAGGCCGGACGCTGGGCCGAGGCCCGTGAAGCGGCTGAGAGGCTCGAGAAGCTCCATCCGCTCGCGGAGCACCTGCGAAGCGCGGAGCCGCCCGAGGACGAGGGGGCCGCCGCGTCCCTGCGTAAGGAGAACGACCTGATCGCCAATCTCGGCCGCGCTTACCTCGAGAGTGGGAAGCTGGACCGGGCATGGACTCGATTCAGGCTGCTGGTCGGCCTGGCGCCGAACGACTTGCGCGGTTTCAACGGGCTCGGCGACGTGGCGCTGAAGCGAGGGCTGCACGAGGAGGCGCTGCGGCTCTACGCGCGGAGCCTGAGCATGTACGGGGATCAGCCTGAGGTGGCGGCGCGGCTGGCTGAGGTTGCGGAGGTCTCGCCTGAGCTGGCGGCGAAGGTCGAGTGGGCCCTCGCGCAGTACGCGGAGCCGAGGCCGGTGCGCTCGTCGGGGCCGGCGCCCGCGCAGCGCAGGCCCATTCAGGAACTGGGGTTGCCCCTGCGGGATCCGGAGCCGGTGGTCAGGCTCCCGAAGGCGCCGGTGCCGGAGGTGGACTGAGTTTGGGCGGAGGAGATGAGATGCGCATGGCGCTCTGGGCAGTGGCAGCGCTCGTGGCGTGCCTTCCGGGCTGCGTCCGGCCGCAGCGAGCGGAGCAGGTGGTGGAGTTGCCGCGCGAGCAGATCGAGGTCATGGCCGAACGGGAGCGCCGGGCGCAGGAGCTCTTCGGGCAGGCGCTGGACGCGGCCGACGCGGCGCACCAGAAGGAGACGTACCGGGAGGCGATCCGGCTCAATCCCTTGCTCGCGAAGGCCTACAACAACCTGGCCGTGATTTACCTGAAGGAGGGCGGCCATGGGGAGGCGATCCGCCTGTTGCGAGAGGCAGCGGCGCGGGCGCCTGGCAGCCCCGTGCCCAGGTTCAACCTGGGGTACGCGTATGAGCTGATTGGCCGGCTGCGCGACGCGGAGGCCGAGTATGCAGCAGCCGTGGCGGCGGGCCCGCAGGATCCGGACTACCTGGAGAGCCTGGCCCGCGTGCACATCCGCCGCCGGGACCGCTTGGGCGAGGCCAAGGAGCTGCTGCGCCGGGCGCTGCGGGAGGAGACGAGGCCGGAGCGGGTGAAGTGGATCAACACGCAGCTTGAGTCGCTGGAGAAGGGCTTTCTGCCTTGAAAGGGGCGCCCGTGGCGGTCTACCAGTACGTGGCCTTTGGCCCGGACGGCTGCAAGCACCAAGGCCTCGTCGAGGGCAGCAGCCCCCGCGAGGTGCGCCGGTCGCTCCGGGGCCGCGACCTCTACGTGGCCGTGCTGGCCGAGCGCGCGGCGGAGGGGCGACCGCGCGGGTGGCTGAAGGCGCTGGCCGGCACGCTGGTGGCGGACCGTTCGCTAGGGCTGGCGCTCTCGCTGCGGGAGCTCTCGACGCTGCTCGGGGCGGGCATACCGCTTGAGCGAGCGCTGGAGGCGCTGGCGGAGCAATCGGAGGACGCGGGCGTGGAGGCGGTGTTGCGGGACCTGCGCGGGCGGGTGCTTCGGGGCGAATCACTGAGCGACGCGGCGGCTGCCGAGCCGCGCTACTTCCCGCCGGTGCTGCGGAGCATGATCGCTGCCGGGGAGGCGTCCGGCGAGCTGGCCAGCGTGCTGAGGCGGGCGAGCGATGCGCTGATGCTGAGGCGCGAGGTCAAGGGGAAGGTCTCGGCGGCGCTGGTCTACCCGGCGGTGCTGCTGGCGGTCAGCACGGGTGTCGTTGCTTTCCTGCTCGTCTACGTGGTGCCCCGGATCTCGGCGATCTACGTTCAGGCGGGGGCACAGCTTCCGTTTGCGACGCGCGTGCTGCTCGGGGTGACCGACTTCTTCCAGGGGCACGGTTTGGCCCTGGTCGCCAGCCTGGTCGGTGTAGTGCTCGGGTTGCGGTACGCTCTGCGACAGGAGAAGGTGGCGCTGCCATGGGACCGGGTGAAGCTGCGGCTGCCTTTCCTCGGAGCCGTGTATCGGAAGCGATGCGTGGCGGAGTTCGCGCGGACGCTCTCGGGTCTGCTGGCGACGGGCGTGCCGCAGGTGGACGCGCTGAGGCTGACGGCCGGCGCAGTGGGCAACCGGGCTGTGGCGGCCGAGGTGAGGGACGTGGCGCGGGAGGTCGAATGCGGCCGGGACGCCTCGGGCGCCCTGAGGGGGGGAAGCGTGTTTCCGCCGACTGCGGCCGAGATGATGGCGGCCGGCGAAGAGAGCGGCGAGCTGGTGGAGCTCCTGGAGGCCCTCGCGGGCGATTACGAGCGGCAGGTGGAGGTCGCCGCCGAGCGGGCGTGCCGGGCGCTGGAGCCGCTCGTGGTGGTTCTGGCGGGCGGATTGGTGCTCTTCATCGTGCTCTCGGTGCTCCTGCCGATAGCGCGGCTCAGCCAGGTGGTGCAGATCTGAGGTGCGGGCATGGTGAGACGGTGGCGGGGATTCGGCGGAGCGACGGCGGGCTTCACGCTGATCGAGGTCATGGTGGTGGTTCTGATCATCGGCCTGCTGGCAGCGGCGGTCGTGCCGAGCGTCATCGGGCGCGTGGACGAGGCGCGCCTGGTGCGGGCCCGGAGCGACGTGCGGGCTCTGGACACTGCGGTGAAGCTCTTCAAGGCCGATGTCGGCCGCTATCCCACCCAGGATGAGGGCCTCGCCGCGCTGATCGAGGAGCCGGCGTCCGCCGAGGGCTGGGCGGGTCCCTACCTCGATGGCTATGCCGAGGTCCCGCGCGACCCCTGGCACAACGCGTATCACTACTTCCGGAACGTCGGCGGATCGCCGCCCTGCGAGATCGTGTGCTACGGGGCGGACGGCAAGCCCGGCGGCAGCGATGACGATGCGGACATGTCGAGCGCAGCGCTGGACCGGTAAGACGGCGGGGTTGACCCTGGTCGAACTCCTGGTCGTGCTGGTCATCGTCTGCCTGAGCCTCGGGATGGTGGCCTTCGGACTCGGCGCCGGTCAGTCGGAGAGGTCGCTGGACGGTGAAGCCGAGACGCTGGCGGCCTGGATACGCGGGGAGACGGCCCGGGCGGTGGCTCACGGGTCGGGCCGGGCTCTCCGCTACGACCTGGACGAGAACACGCTGTCCGTGCGCGAAGCCGACGAGGACGCCGGCCTGCGTCCGCCGGAGCTGAGGCATGCGGTGGAGGCTCAGGTCGTCATGGCGCGCGTTGTCCTCGTGCGCGACGGGGTGGAGGTCGCCGAGCACGGGAGCGCGCAGGCGATGGTTATGCCGGGCGGGACCTGCGAGCCGCATCTGGTCGTCCTCGCGGCGCCGGACGGCGGGCGGAGAACGCTGGAGGTGAACCCCCTCACCGGGGACGTGACGGTGTTCCGAGGCGAGAGGGACTATGGACGGATCGGGGAAGCGGAGAAAGCCGGAGGCCGGCCGGCGGGCGTTCACGCTGATTGAGGCGGTCTTCGCCCTGGCGGTCGTCGCGTCCGCGCTGGTGTGCCTGGTTTCTGCGAGCCGCCACGCGGTGCAGGCGTCGGTGGTGGCCGCCGCCCGGATGCGCGCCACGACGCTCGGCATGAGCCTGGCGGAGGAGATGACGGCGCGGGGTATGACGGAGTTCGGCCCGGCTGGCACATTTGACGGTGCTTCCAGCTACCGCTGGGAGGCCCGCATAGGGTGCTCGGACGCCGAAGGCGCTGCCGCTGCCTGCCACGAGGTGAGCGTATCGGTCTTCCACCCCGGCTTCGCTCACGAAGAGGACAGCGTGGAACTGCGGTTCCTGGTGGCTCGGGAGTAACGGCATGACGCGCGACGGATTCACATTGATCGAGGTCCTCGTCGCGCTGGCGGTCGCTGCGACGATCCTGGCGCTTGCCGGCGTCGCGCTCCAGGAGGTCACGGCGCATGAGAGGCGGTCTGCGGGGATCGCGACCGAGGCCCGGCGGGTCGAGCGCTTGAGACGGGCGTTGGCCCGTGACCTGAGCGGGGTCGTCGCTCTGGAGGATGCCCGGCCGCTGGAGATCGTGGAGGCATGGTTTGACGGGGCGCGGGCGGACGGCCTCACCTTGACGGCAATGGGCGTGGGCCCGTGGGCAAGGCCATCGGCGCAGGCGGACGGCCGGGCGCGGGCTATGCAGCGCGTCGCCTACGTCTGCGAACCCGAGGGCGAATCCGTCACGCTGTTTCGGGTCAGCGGCTCGGCGGAAGGCGATGACCTGGTCGCCGTGCCGCTGCTGAGGGGGCTGGCGAGCTTCGGGATCAGTTCCCCGCTGCCGCCCGAGGAGGCGCCGAGCAGTGAGACGAGACGCGTTGCTCCGACGCTGGTGCGATTCCGGCTGGCCTTTGCGGACGGCGGTGACCATTTCTTCACCTGCCAGGCCGGTGCGACGCACAGGAGGGTCCCGTGAGAGGCCGTGATGCAGGCAGGCGCGGTGTGGTCCTCGTGGCAGCGCTGGTTTTCGTTGCATTGCTCGCGGGCGTAGTCACCTATCAGGTGGAGAAGCTGCCCTTGGCGGCGGCGGAGAGCCGGAACGCTCCGACTGCGGCGCAACGCCAACTCCACGTCACTTCTGCACTCCAGGCGGCCGTGGGCCTGCTGCGGTGCGATGCCGACGAGGACACTCACGACTCGTTCGACGACGTGTGGGCGGCGCCTCAGGACATCCGGCTGGGCGAAACGGAGTTGGAACTGGCGATCGGCGACTGGGCCTTCACGCGTCCTTGCCGGGACCCGTGGCTCAGGCACGATCAGGGTTTCCCTGACGGGGCGCCGTGGCTGGCGACGGCGGACGCGGAGGTGCATCGCCTCTTCGACGGACTCGCCCTCAATGTCAACACCGCCCCTCTACGGGCACTCGCCGCGAGGGCGGGCTTCGGCGGGCACGAGGCGGCTCTGGTAGTCGAGCGGCGTAGGCAGGGCGGCTTCCGCTCCGCTGAGCAGTTCATGAAGAGCGTTGGTAGGGGAAGTGACGATCGGCGCGCCGCGACCCCGCAGCTTACGGTGACCAGCTCCCTCTTCCTCGCACAGGCCACGATCCGGCGACCCGGTGAGAAGCCCGAGAGGCGGCAGTGGGTCCTGGCGAGGGACGGACGCGATGTACACGTGCTCTACGCCGCTCCGGTGGAGGCGCAACGATGACGCGCAGGGCCGTAGCCGCGAAGGTCTCGCAAGGGCGCCTTCTGGTCCTGCGCGCGCGCCGGGATGGGGACGAGCTCCGCGTCGAGTCGGCCGCGGCGTTCGACCTGGAAGCCGAGGGGCAGGATGCAGAGCAGGTGCGGGACGCGCTCGCCGCCGGAGGCTTCCTCGGCTGGCCGACCGCTCTCTCGCTGCCCTCGAGCAGTGCCTTTGCCTTCTGCCACCGCCCGCGCGTCGCCGACCGTGCTGCGGTTCGCCGCACGCTGCGATACGAGGTGGAGGATCGCCTGCCGATCGCCGTGGACGAACTCACGCTCGACTTCGCGGGCGATGCGGGTCTGGAGGAGAACGACGGCCGCGTGGTCGTGGCGGCGGTCCGCGAGGAGGAGGCGGAGGCTGCCGCGGCGACGCTGAGCCGAGCTGGCCTTCCTCCCCTACAGGTGACCGTGGACTGCCTCGTCGTCACCGGCGCCTACAGCGCCCTGGGCGTTCTGAACGGCTGCGGACGCGCGCTCTGCATGCACTGCGGCCCCGACGGCGTCGACGTCATACGCACTCGGGGCGGTTACCTGGAGGACGTTCGCGGCATCCCCGCAGCTCATGCGGACGATGGCACGGCCCGGCAGATGCCGCCGCTCCTTCGCTGCTCGGTCGAAGAAGCCGTGCTCTCGGACGGAGTCGATCGCGTCGTGACCTCCGGTTCGCGTGAGGCCCGGGGCTGGCTTGATGAAGCCTGCAACGGCCTCGAGGTCATCTCGCTGGGGGGCGCGGCCTGCCCGGCTCCGGTCGAAGGACTCAGCCCGGAGGAACGGGAGCTAGTCCTCGGCCCCGCGCTGCCCCTCGTGGGAGCGGCAGCGGCTCTGCTCGGGCTGCCGACCCGGGCTCCGGTGAACCTGCTCGATGCCGAGGGACAACTGCGCGGTTGGGCGGAGACCGAGCGGACGCCGCTGCTGGTGGCGGCCGTCCTGCTCGTGCTGCTGGCCCTCCTCTGGGCGGCCGGGGGCGCGGCACGCCTGGCACGGGCCCAACGCAGACACGGCGAGGCCGGCGCGGGCCTTCTGGCCGCCTGGCAGGAGCTGAAGCCCGGCGCCCCCGTGCCGGTCGACCCCGTGAGGGCCGTTCGCAGCGAGGTCTCGGCGCGCCGTCTCCTCTCGGACCCGTCGGCCCCCGAGCCACTGGCACTTCTCGATTCCCTCGCGGCCCTGGCGAGCGCGCTGCCGGCGGATGCGGGGGCCCTCGCCTTCACGCGCATCCTGGCCACACCGGAAGGCGTCACGGTCGAGGGCAGGGCTGGGGAGTACGGCGAGGTGGATCAGCTCGTGCGGGCACTTGCCGAGCGGGGCTTCCGGCCGGCCGCCCCGGAGATGTCAGCGCGGGCCGGTGACGTGCAGTTCCGTGTCGCCCTGCGGAGGGCCGACGCCGATGAGTAGGAGGGCGTACGTCCTTGCGGCTGCGTTCGTTGTTCTGGCCGTCACAGGCTGGTGGTCCAGAGCCCGCACGGCCCGCCTGGACAGTGAGGCAGCGGCTGCGGGGAGGCAGACCGCCGAAATCAGAGAACTGCTCGTCGATTCGCGTCCCCTCGCTACCGCCGGTGCGGAGCATGGAGGTCCGACAGAGCACATAGGGCAGTCTGTGCAGCACGCGGCCCGGGAGGGTGGGCTCAATCCCGCGAACGTGCACGGCGTACGGCCGAGCACCGGGGCGAGCGGACGTCCCCGCTACCGCATGACGATCAAGGCTGCCAGGATTGAGCCCCTCGTCCGCTTTCTGCACGCTCTGGAGGTCGAAGAGAGGCTCCGAACGGTTGAGCTGGATCTGAGCCGGCCGAACGGCTCGCTGGCCTGGGACGCGTCCGTACTACTGGGGAGGCCGCGGTGAGCGACGATGACGCAGAGGGCTTCCGCCCTGACGAGCAGGCGCTGCGCCGGTGCGCGGCGCGCTGCAGGGAGACGGGCGAGAGCGTGACGGAAGCGCTGGTCGCCGCCGGGGCGGGGACCGAAGGAGAGATCCTGGGCTACTTCGCGCGGAGGTTGGGCGTGCCGCTGCTGGAGGGGCTCGACGGGCTCGGCGTTCCGGCGGCGTTTACCGAGCGGGTGCCGGTCGACTTCGCCCGCCGGCATGGCGTCGTAGCCGTCAGCAACGGCAACGGGGTCATGTCCGTGGCGACGTCTTCGCCACTCGACTTCCGGCCCCTCGACGACGTGGCGAAGGTGCTCGGGGCCGAGGTCCGGCCGGCGCTCGCGCCCCGCGAGGAGATCCTCGCGCTGCTGGACTCGGCGTACGGCGAGGCGGCCCGTTCCGCGCACAGGGTCTCCGAAGACCTGGACAGTCTCGACGAGCTCGTGCGCCAGAGCAGGGAACTCCTCGACGGCGAGGACCTCCTGGAGCTGGCAGGGAAGCCGCCCATCGTGCGGCTCGTGAACCGGCTGCTTCTGCAGGCCCTGGAGCTGCGGGCGAGCGATATCCACTTCCGCCCGCGCGAGGACCGGCTCCAGGTGCGCTTCCGCGTCGACGGCGTCCTGCACGAGGCGCTGGCGCTTCCGCGTGAGCTTCACCGGCCGCTCGTGAGCCGCATCAAGGTGATGGGGCGGATGGACGTGGCCGAGCGGCGCCTCGCCCAGGACGGTCGGTCGACCGTGGCCATCGGCGACAGGGAAGTGGACCTGCGGATAGCGAGTCTCCCGACGTCCTACGGCGAGCAGGTGGTCGTGCGCGCCCTGGACCGCGAGGGCGGCCTGCGCTCGCTCGGCCAGCTCGGCATGGAGGAGCCCGTGCAGCGCGCTTTCCGTGCACTGATCGGCTCCTCGCATGGCATCATCCTGGCCACGGGCCCGACCGGCAGCGGGAAGACCACGACGCTCTACGCCGCCTTGGGCGAGCTCGACGCGGACGAGAAGCACATCCTTACACTCGAGGACCCGATCGAGTATCAGCTGCCCGGCGTGAGCCAGACGCAGGTCAACTACAAGAAGGGGCTGACGTTCGCGAGCGGGCTCCGCAGCGTCCTGCGGCAGGACCCCGACGTCATCCTGGTCGGCGAGATACGGGACATCGAGACCGCCCGCATGGCGATTCAGAGCGCCCTCACGGGCCACCTGGTGCTCTCGACGCTGCACACGAACGATGCGCTCACCGCCATTACCCGCCTCGTCGATCTCGGCGTCGCGCCTTACCTCGTCAGCTCGTCGGTGATCGGCGTGCTGGCGCAGCGGCTCGTGCGGAAGGTCTGCGACGGCTGCCGGCAGGAGGTCCAGCCCGCCCCGGGGCTGCTCGACCGTCTCGGGATCGCGAGGCCGCCGGGGCCCCTCCAGGCCGGGCAAGGCTGCCAGGGGTGCCTGCAAACCGGCTACCTGGGCCGGACGGGTGTCTTCGAGCTGCTCGTGGTGGATCAGTCGGTCAGGGAGGCCGTGGCGGAGGGCAGGCGCGTCGAGGCGCTCAAACCTTCCCTGGTGGAGCGCGGCCTGCGAACGCTGCGGATGGACGGCATCGCGAAAGCCGCCAGAGGAACGACGACCTTGGAGGAGGTAGCGCGTGTCACGCAGAGGGATGATCTGTAGAACGTCGGCGCGATGCGCTGGCCTCGTCGCCATCGGGCTGGCGCTTATGTCCGCGGGCGCGGCGGCCCTCGCCGGCGAGGACGCGCCGGAAGCGACTGTCACCCTCAGCTTCGCTCAGGCCGTGCGGCTCGTCGACCTGGTGGAATACGTGAGCGCACGGACGGAGTCGCGTTTCATCTACGACGAGACGCTCGCGGGCGAGGTCTTCGTGCGCAGCCCGGTCCAGGTCCGCGTGGCGCACCTCGTGCCTCTGCTCAGGAGCATCCTGGGCTTCAAGGGCTACCAGGTCACCGAGGAGGCGGGCTGGCATACGATACGGCGCGGCGGGCGGGCCGAGGTGGCCCGGCAAGAGGCGCCGAGCGCGATCTTCCTGTCCTCCGATCCGCCGGACGAACTGAGGCCGGACGCCGTCTATTCCATGGTCCTTGAACTCCGCCACGTCGCTCCTGAGGAGTTCGCCGGCGCCGTCACCGGGCTTGCGGGCGTTGCGCCGGTGCGCGTTCAGCAGGGCCGGGGGCTGGCCATCACCGACTACGGCCGCCGGATCGCGGCGGTACTCGAGGTGGCAGAACTGCTGGACGCGCCGTCGGCGCCGTTGATGGTCGTCTCTTACACCTTCCAGCACGTGCAGGCGCCCCAGGTTAAGGACATGGCGATCGGGCTTCTGAGAACGCGCATCCTGCCCGAGCTGGCGGACGCCGGCGCGGGGGTCCGGGGCCCGGCTCTCCTGCTGGACCAGGCCGCTAACCGGGTTATCCTCCTGGTTCCCCCCGAGCGGGCCGAGGAATGTCTCGGCCTGCTGGCCAGCGTCGATGTGGGAGGCGAGGCCGCAGTGCGCGTCCACCCACTTCGAGGCGTCGACGCGGAACAGGGGATCAGAGCCGTCACCCAAGCCTTGCGCGCCCGGGCGCCGGGACTCAAAGAGGTCTCCGTCGAACGAGTTGCCCCCGACCGGCTGCTGGTCGTCGGCCCACCCAGCGTCCAGGACGTGGTTGCAAACGCCCTCTCCATCCTGCAGGCCGGTGGCGGGCTCAACGTGCGGTACTACGTGGTCGCGCACGTGCCGGCAACGCGCATCCTGTCCCTTGCCGGGGCGCTTCTCGGCGTCGGCGGGCCGACCGGTCAAACAGCGGAAATGCTCATGGTGGCCGCCGAAGAGAACACATTGATCGCACGCCTCTCCGAAGACAAGCACAGCCGGCTCCAGGACATCATCGAGCGGTTCGACACCCCCCAGCAGGCCGTGCGTTCCACAAGGACGCAATTCTACCAGATCCGCAACACGAGCGCGCCCGAACTGGCCAGGCGCCTGAGGCTCGTTCTCGGGGTCACGCAGGGAGAAGGCGCCGGCTTCGGCCCCGAAGCCCTTGAAAGTGTCGTCGCACGCAGCCAGTACCTGGGCGTGAAGCCTCTGCCCGCGCATCTCGCCGCCAGCCCGCCCGACGCCCGTGCCTCGGCTGCCGTGAGGCCCGAAGCCACCCAGGACCAGCCGCGCGCCGCCACCGACCAGGAGCTGATCCGCATCGTGGCCGACGAGAACACCAATGCCATCGTCGTCCGAGCCCCCGTCGATTACCATGAGACCGTAGGCACGCTCATCGACTACCTCGACCGTCGCCGGCCGCAGGTCCTGATCGAGGCAACCATCGCCTCGGTCTCTCTGGACAGCGACCTCGCCATCGCCGTCGAGCTGCTTCATAACGCCGAGACGGGCACGTTCAATGCCCTTGTCTTCAGCTCCTTCGGCCTCTCGGCCGTCGATCTGGCCACAGGAACGCTGACGCTCAGGCCCGGCTCCGGGTTCAACGCCAGCATAGTAGACCCCGACGGCACGAGCGCCATCATCCGGGCCCTCCGCTCGGACAGCAAGAGCCGTGTGCTCGCCGAGCCCCGGCTCCTGGTCAACGACAACGCCGAGGGACGCTTCGAGAGCGTGCAGGAAGAGCCGTTCACCAGCATCAACGTCGGCGACACCGTCTCCACCACGAGCTTCGCCGGCTACGCTGAAGCGGGGCTGACCATCGTCGTGACGCCCCGGATTAGCGAGGGCAACTTCGTGGTGCTTGACTACCAGATCACGAGCCGTGACTTCGGCGAGACCAGCGCCGGGCCGGGCGTGCCGCCGGCGCGCACCAGCGACGTCATCGCCAGCAGCGTGACAGTGCCCGACGGGCACACGGCCGTCGTCGGCGGGCTCTCACGCAACCGAAGCTCCCTGGTGGAGAACCGCGTGCCCATTCTTGGCCGAATCCCTCTGTTGGGAGTGCTGTTCCGTTCGCGCACAAAGGGCGCCAGCGGCTCCAGGCTCTTCGTCTTCCTCCGACCCGTTGTGTTGCGGGACGAGGACTTCGCCGACCTGAAGGGCATCTCTGGCGCCGACCTCATGGAGAGCACCGCGCCGGCGTCCGGACTGGACGCCATCTACCCGCCCGTCGAGCCGAGGATCATGCGATGAGATCGCTCAGGGGACCCGGGCTGGCCCGCGCGCTGCGCGTCTCCAGGGCAGCGGTGTGGGCTGCTGTGGCGATGCTGGCGGCCCTCGTCCTCTGGCAGGCGGCGGGACTGGTGTGTGCGCTCACGCCGCGACATGCTGACGGCCCGGACGCCTCCGTGGCGGCTCGGCCTTCGCTCGAACCAAGCATGGCGTCTCTGCCCAACTCGGAGGCATTCTCCATCATCTGGGAGAGGCTGGAGGTGCCCGTCCAGGCGCAGCCTCGGGTCGTGGCCGCGCCGAAGCCCGCCCCGCCGCAGCCTCCGCCGAATCCCTATCCCGACCTGCGGCTGCTCGGCACCTTCGTCGAAGAAGGGCACAGCTACGCGCTGATCCAGGTCAGAAAAGGGGTGGTGAAGCTCCTCGCCGAAGGCGACTCGCACGAGGACCTGAGCGTCCTCTCCGTCGAGCCGGACACCGCAATCCTCGCCCTCCCGCACACCACGCTCCCTATCGGGTTACCGCACAGGGCCCCGCCCATCCCTGACGCCGGGCTGCAGGCGGAGAGGGCTCACTAATGGCAGCCTGCTCGCGGTGGTGCGGTCGGGCGAGTTCCGGGCTGACCTCCGTCACCGGCTCGACATGCTGTTGATCCACGTGCCGCCGCTGAGGGAGCATGTCGAGGACATCGCCAGCATCGTGCGGCAGCTCTTGCCCGCAACGTGCGTCAGCTCATCAAGGTGATGAAACGCTCGCCCTGCCTCGGCCTGCCGATCGCGCAGGTGCTGCACGACGAGCGGCGGCTCGGCCCCCTGGTGGAATGGAGCCCTTAGGAGTCTGTCGGACTTTGCGCAGGGCCCAGCCAGTGTACTACCATACGGATACCATGGGTGCAAAGTTCAAAACCGTCGACCGCCGCACGCCCCTGCTGATGCCGCCCGATCTGCGCGATTGGGTCCCAGAGGACGACATGGTCCACTTCGTGATCGAGGCCGTCGCCGACCTGCCGGCAACCGCCTTCAAAGTCAACCACCGCGGCACCGGCTCGCGGCAGTATCCCCCCAGGATGATGCTGGCGCTGCTTGTCTACTGCTATGCCAACGGGATATTCAGCTCCAGAAAGATCGAGCTGGCCACATATCGCGACGTGGCCGTCCGGTATCTGACCGCCGACACCCATCCGGACCACTCTACGATCTGCGAGTTCCGCACCTCGAACCAGGAGGCGGTGGCGGAGGGATTTCTTCATGTGCTGGCCCTGGCCCGCCAGATGGGCGTTCTGCAGGTGGGCACCATCAGCGTGGACGGCTCCCAGCTGAAGGCCAACGCCTCCAAGTACAAAAACGTCTCCTACGAGCGCGCCGCCCAGCTGGAGCAGAAGCTCCAAGAGGACATCGCCGAGCTGCTGAAGCGAGCCGAGCAGGCCGACCGGGAAGATGAAGACGACGGCCAGAGGCTGCCCGAGGAGCTCGGGCGGCGCCAGAAGCTGCTTGAGAAGATGCGCCAGGCACGTCGCCGGCTGGAGGAGCAGGCACGCCGACGAGCCGAAAGCCAACAGGCCGACTACCAGCAGAAGCTCAGGCGCCGAGAGCAGCGCGAGGGCAGAAGGAAAGGCCCCATCCCGAAGCCCCCCCGCGAGGAGCCCGAACCGGACGATCAGGTGAACCTGACCGACCCGGACTCCCGGATCATGCGCAAAAACAAACGTAACACTTCAGCCGTCTGAGCGGTCTTTCAGGGGGGAAGGGGCGGCAGAAC
>CAYSWA010000056.1:0-13377 GCA_964434535.1 uncultured candidatus Brocadiaceae bacterium
GCTTGCGAACCTGCGCGAGTTCCGCCCCGCGCGCGAGCATTACGAGGAGGCGCTGCGCATCCGCCGCGAGCTGGCCCGCCGCGACCCCGGCGCCTACCGGCCCTACGTGGCCGGCACCGCCAACAACCTGGGCATCCTGCTTGCGGACCTGCGCGAGTTCCGCCCCGCCCGCGAGCATTACGATGAGGCGCTCGGGCTCTACCGCGAGCTGGCCCGCCGCGACCCGGACGCCTACCGGTCCTACGTGGCCACGACCGCCAACAACCTGGGCAACCTGCTCAGGGACCTGCGCGAGTTCCGCGCCGCCCGCGAGCATTACGAGGAGGCGCTCGGCCTCTACCGCGAGCTGGCCGAACGCGACCCCGGCGCCTACCGGCCCGACGTGGCCATGACCGCCAACAACCTGGGCGCCCTGCTCGCGAACCTGCGCGAGTTCCGCGCCGCGCGCGAGCGTTACGATGAGGCGCTCGGCCTCTACCGCGAGCTGGCCCGCCGCGACCCCGGCGCCTACCGGCCGTACGTGGCCGGCACCGCCAACAACCTGGGCAACCTGCTGAGGAACCTGCGCGAGTTCCGCGCCGCCCGCGAGCATTACGAGGAGGCGCTGAGCATCCGGCGCGAGCTGGCCCGCCGCGACCCCGGCGCCTACCGGCCCGACGTGGCAGGCACCGCCAACAACCTGGGCATCCTGCTTGCGAACCTGCGCGAGTTCCGCGCCGCCCGCGAGCATTACGAGGAGGCGCTGAGCATCCGGCGCGAGCTGGCCCGCCGCGACCCCGGCGCCTACCGGCCCGACGTGGCAGGCACCGCCAACAACCTGGGCATCCTGCTTGCGAACCTGCGCGAGTTCCGCGCCGCCCGCGAGCATTACGAGGAGGCGCTCGGCCTCTACCGCGAGCTGGCCCGGCGCGACCCCGACGCCTACCGGCCCGACGTGGCCGGCACCGCCAACAACCTGGGCGCCCTGTTCGAAGAGCAAGGCCAGGAAAAGGAAGCGCACCAGGCTTACGTGGAGGCCGTGGAGGCCGCCGAGGACCGGCGCGTGGACGAAGAGCACCGCCGGCTCGCCAAGCAGAACGCTGCATCCAGCTACCGGTTCCTGATCGGACGGGCGGCGGCCGACGGGGACGCAGGCAAGCTGTTCTCCTTCCTGTCGGCGCGGCGGGAAGGCTCGTGGCTCGCCACGGACCCGTCCAACAGGGCCGCCCTGGCCGGGGCCGTCCAGGCCATGGGCCGTCTGCACGACGAGACGGGAACCGACGCCGCGCTCCTCATCGTGGAGCCGCTGCGCCGGGGAGACCTGTTCGCGCTGCTCTCCGGCGACGGGCTCGAGTTCGCGGTGCTGGAGGCGGCGGAGGGTCAGATCGCCGATGGACCGCGTGGCCTGCTCGACGCCTACAACGCCTGGCTGACGGCACCTACGGTAGAGGCCGTCCGGACGATCCGCCGGCGCGCGCGGGAGGCCTTCGACTCCCTGCCGCCGTTCGTGCGTCATGCGCTCGGGCGGGGCGGGGAGCGAGAGGTGCTCCTCAGCACGACGGGCATGTGGAGCGCGTTCCCGTTCGAGGCGCTCCGGTTCGGCGAAGGGCCGGACGACTGCGTCGGGCTGCTGCGACCGCTGCCGCGCGTCAGGGGCATAACGGCCGCGGCCATCGACCGGCTCAGGCCGGCCGTGGCCGGCGGGGACGGCGGGCGGACGGCCTTCGTCGCCGCCGACCCGCGGCGCGACCTCCCCCTCCCGGGCGCTCGCAGCGAAGGCGCGAAGGTGGCCGGCCGGCTCAAGGAGAGGGGTTATCGCCTGTGGCCCGACGGGAAGGCGCTGCGGGGGGCCGAGGTGACATTCGAGGCGTTCGCCACGGGGCTGGCCGGCGGGGCGGCGGTGGTCTACTACACCGGTCACGGCACGGTCGTCCGTGCGACGGGCCGCGCGGCGGAGGTGGCCCCGTCGCTGCCGATCAACGAGGAGGCGCTTTGTCTGGCGGACGGCCTGTTCGCCGGCTCCGATCTGCGGCGGGAGGGGCTCGCCGTCGCCAGGGACGCCTTCGTGGTGCTCAACTCGTGCATGACCGGCGGCCAGCGGGAGGCGGGCGGCGAGCGGGAGGACCTGGGCTGGGCGCTCTTCGCGGCCGGCGCCGGCGCCGTGGTCGCCAGCGCGTTCCCGGTCTACGACCACCTGGGGGCGCTGTTCGGCGAGACGTTGCTGGCTTCGTCGCGGGGCGTCGGCCTCCTGGAGGATTTCCACCGGGCGCGGCGCTTCGTGGAATGCTGCGCGCGCCAGTGGCCGGGCTGGCAGGCGACGTGGCCGGGCTGGGCGTTGCTGATCTATCACGGCAACCCGTTCCTGCGCCTGCCCGACCAGGCGGAGGCCGTCTCGGTGGACGATCTGCTCGCGCGGGGCTTCTTCCAGGACTGGGCCGAGACGGTGGGCGTCGACGCGGAGGCGCTCGAGCGCGCCTGGCGGCGCACGCAGTGAGCGGGCCCCGGCCGCCGCCCGGCAAGCGGCCGCGGGGGGTCAGTGGGGGACGGGGAGGGCGGCGCAGATATCGAGCACGCGGGGGCGGATCGAGCGGGCGGCCCCGGCGGGGTCGGCGGCGCTGAGGATCTCGCAGATCCATCCGGCCACGCGGGCGGCCTCCTCTTCCTTGAGCCCGCGCGTGGTGACGGCGGGGGTGCCGATGCGTATGCCGCTCGCCTCGGAGGGCTTGCGCCGGTCGTTGGGGATGGCGTTCTTGTTGACGGTGATGTTGGCGGCGTCGAGCAGGTGGAGCGCCTCGGCGCCGCTCAGCTCGGTCCGGGTCAGGTCGAGCAGGAACAGGTGGGTGTCGGTGCCGCCGCTGACGACGGGGAAGCCGCGCTCCATGCAGACGCGGGCCATGGCGCGTGCGTTGGCGACGACCTGCTGCTGGTAGGCGCGGAACTCGGGCGTCATGGCGAGCTTGAAGGCGACGGCCTTGGCGGCGATCACGTGCATCATGGGGCCGCCCTGGATGCCGGGCATGACGGTGCGGTCGATGCGGTCGCCGTGCTCGGCGCGGCACAGGATGAAGGCGCCGCGCGGGCCGCGCAGGGTCTTGTGCGTGGTGGAGGCGACGAAGTCGGCGAACGGGACGGGGCTGGGGTGGACGCCGGCGGCGACGAGGCCGGCGATGTGGGCGATGTCGGCCATCAGGTAGGCGCCGACCTCGTCGGCGATGTCCCGGAAGGCCTCGAAGTCGATGGTGCGGCTGTAGGCGCTGGCGCCGGCGATGATCATGGCCGGGTTGTGGCGGCCGGCGAGGGTGCGCACTTCGTCGTAGTCGATCAGGCCGTCGCCGTTGACGCCGTAGCTGACGATCTCGTAGAGCTGGCCGCTGAAGTTGCGGCTATGGCCGTGGGTCAGGTGGCCGCCGTGGGCCAGGGACATGCCGAGCACGGTGGCGCCGGGGCGGAGCACGGCCATGTAGACGGCCATGTTGGCCTGGGAGCCGGCGTGGGGCTGGACGTTGGCGTGCTCGGCGCCGAAGAGCTCTTTGGCGCGGTCGATGGCGAGCCGCTCGACCACGTCCACGCACTCGCAGCCGCCGTACCAGCGGCTGCCCGGGTAGCCCTCGGCGTACTTGTCGGTCAGCACCGAGCCGACCGCTTCCATCACGGCGGCGGGGCAGTGGTTCTCGGAGGCGATCAGCTCCAGGTGCTCCTGCTGGCGCCGGTTCTCGGCCTCGAGGGCGGCGGCCACCTCGGGGTCGGCCGCCGAGAGGGCGGATGGCGCTTGCACCGACTCGCACATGATCGTCACCTCAGGAGCTTCGCAAACCGGGGCCGGCTGCTCGGCGCCGGTATGTTAGCGCATTCGGGGCGGCGCGGCAACAGCCCTGCTGTCGCGCCCGGGCGGCCGTGCTGCGGGCGGCTCACTGGCCCTTGCCGGCGGCCTCCTGCGCGAGCAGCGCCTCCCACTTGCGGTCGATCTCCTGCTGGATCTCGTCGATCAGGTGCTCGTTCTGGGGGGCGAAGATGTGGCGGAACCGGCCCTGGCTCTTGAGCCACTCGCGGACGGGTTTCTTCTCTTTGGGCTTGTAGTTGATCGTGGTCTTGCCGTCCTCGACCTCGTAGAGGGGCCAGATGCAGGTGTCGGCGGCGAGCTGGCAGAGCCGCATGGACTGGTCCGGCGGGTAGCGCCAGCCGCGCGGGCAGGGGCTGAGCACGTTGATGAAGCAGGGCCCCTCGGTGGCGACGGCCTTCTGGACCCGCTTCATCAGGTCGCGGGGCCGGTGCGGGGCGCTCTGGGCCACGTAGGGGATGCCGTGGGCGGCGATGATCGCCGTCAGGTTCTTTTTGGACTGTGGCTTGCCAAAGGAGACCTTGCCGGCCGGCGCGGTGGTGGTGAAGGCGGCGCGCGGGGTGGCGCCGGAGCGCTGGATGCCGGTGTTCATGTAGGCCTCGTTGTCGTAGCAGATGTAGGTCATGTTGTGGCCGCGCTCCATGGCGCCGGAGAGCGACTGGAGGCCGATGTCGTAGGTGCCGCCGTCGCCGCCGAAGGCGATGAAGGCGATCTTCTTGTCGATCTTGCCTTGCCTTGTCAGCGAGCGGTAGGCCGCCTCGGCGCCGCTGACGGTGGCGGCGGAGTTCTCGAAGGCGTTGTGCACCAGGGGCACGCGCCAGGCGGAGTTGGGGTAGATCGTGGTGCTGACCTCCATGCAGCCGGTCGCGATGCCGGCCACCACGAAGTGCTCGTCCTGCTGGGCGGCCAGCAGTATCTGGCGCAGCGCCACCGGCCCGGCGCACCCGGGGCAGGCGGCGTGGCCGCCCGAGAGCAGCTCGGGCATCTCGCTGAGCTCTTTCAGATTCGTCGTCGCCATCTCATCCCTCTTTCCAAACATCAGCCTCGCGCAGAGAACGCCGCCGGCTCAGCCATTTAGGGGTTTAGGCGGTTAGGCGGTTAGGAACGTCCCTCCGTAGCGTCCGTCGTGCTCGTCGTGTCGTCGTGGTCAGCCTCGCCGTCCTTTGCGCTCTCTGCGCGAGCGTGCCTTACTCCCGCACGCCGAGGTAGCGGACGGCCGGGTCGAACTCGCCCTTCTCGCGCGCGGCGCCCAGGGCGCGGAAGACGCCCTTGGCGTCCTCCAGGCTCAGGTCCCGCCCGCCGAGGCCGTAGATGAAGTTGAGCATCGGCTCTGCGTTGTAGCGGGCCGAGCGGATCTCGTGGTAGAGCGGCCCGCCCAGGCCGAACGAGACGGCCCTGTCCATCACGGCCACCGAGGCGCCGCCGCCGAGGGCCTCCCGGATCTGCTCGCCGGGGAAGGGGCGGAAGCAGCGCACTTTCAGCACGCCGCACTTCAGGCCCTCCTGCTCGCGCAGGTCGTCGGCCGCCTGCTTGGCGGTGCCCATCGTGGAGCCGAGGCCGGTCACGATCAGCTCGGCGTCGTCGCAGCGGTAGGGGTCGAGCAGCCCGTAGCTGCGCCCGGTCAGCTCGGCGAACTCCTTGCCGATGGCGGGCACCACGTCCATGGCCCGTTCCATCGCGTCGGCCTGCTGCTTCTTGAACTCGAAGTAGTAGTTCTGCAAGGCGAACATGCCGAAGGTGTGGGCGTCGTCGACGTCGAGCAGGTTGTCGGGCCGCTCGAAGCGGCCGATGAACTCGGTGACGACCTCCTGGTCGAGCGTCTCGAGCGCCTCCAGGGTGTGGCTCAGGATGAAGCCGTCCAGGCAGACCATCACGGGCAGCCGCACGTCGGGGTGCTCGGCGATGCGCACGGCCTGGATGGCGTTGTCGTATGCCTCCTGGCAGTTCTCGCTGTAGAGCTGGATCCAGCCGGAGTCGCGCGCGCCCATCGTGTCGCTATGGTCGCAGTGGATGTTGATCGGGCCGCTCAAGGCGCGGTTGATGACCGGCATCACGATGGGGCAGCGGCAACTGGCGGCGATGTAGAGTATCTCCCACATCAGGGCCAGCCCGTTGGCGCTGGTGGCCGTGCAGGACCGGGCGCCGGCCAGCGAGGCGCCGACCACGGCGCTCATGGCGCTGTGTTCGCTCTCGACGGGGACGAACTCGGTGTCCACCTCGCCGTCGGCCACGTAGGCGGCGAACTTGTGCATCAGCTCGGTCTGGGGCGTGATGGGGTAGGCGGCGACCACGTCGGGGTTGATCTGCTTCAGGGCGTAGGCCGCCGAGTCGTTGCCCGTCAGTGCCATTCTCTCGCCCATGGGCGCTTATCCTTTCTGCTCGTCTTCGCCGATGTCGCTCTCGAGCTTCATCTCGATGGCGTCGACGGGGCACTCGGTGGCGCAGATGCCGCAGCCCTTGCAGTACTGCAGGTCGGTGCCGCTCTTCCTGCCGCCCTCGGTGGTGATGGCGCTGTCGGGGCAGGTGATCCAGCAGATCATGCAGTGGATGCACTTCTCGAAGTCGGTCACCGGCACGTAGGTGCGCCAGGCGCCGGTGTTGAGCTTCGACATCGTTCCGCCCTCGGCGACGGCGCCGGGGGCCATCTCGTCTTTGTTCAGCAGTTCAGCCATTGTCTTCGCCCTTCAGTTCCTCGAAGGCGCGCTCGACGGCGCGGAAGTTGCCCTTCAGCATGCCCTCGCTGAGCTTGCCGCCGAGCTTCTTCTCGATGCTCTTTTTGATGTGGTCGACGTCGACCACGCCGGTGACGGCCACCAGCGCGCCGATCATCACCGTGTTGGGGATGGGGCGGCCGATCTCCTCCAGCGCGATGCTGGTGGCGTCCACCGTGAAGATCCTGGCCCCCTCCAGGCCGAGCTGCTCGCGCACCTCGGCCGGCGACATGCGCGTGTTGACCAGCAGGACGCCGTCCTCGCTCAGCCCGCTGGTCACGTGCTGCGTCTCCAGCAGCGTGTCGTCCAGCACCACCACGATGTCGGGGTAGTAGATCGCGTCGTGGACGCGGATGATGCCGTCCGCGATGCGCGTGTAGGCGCGGATCGGCGCCCCCTCGCGCTCGGCGCCGTACTCGGGCGCGGCCTGGGCGTACTTGCCGGCCCCGACGGCCACCTCGGCCACCATGCCGGCGGCGGTCTTGGCGCCCTGGCCGCCGCGTCCGTGCCAGCGAATCTCGAGCGGTTCTCCGGCCATCGGCCGTTCTCCGGTCTCTGAAGGCTCTGTGGAACCGTGCCGCCGGCGGGACCGGCAGGCGTAAGTCGGGAGAGAATCCATTCTTTCACACCGCCCCGCGGGGTGTCAAGTGCGGGGGGGGACGGCGGCATTGCAGATTGAAGATTGGACGGCAACGGCGGACGGCGGTTTCGTTGACAGTTTCTGTGGGCGCTCCTATAATGACGGCCCCACGCGGAGTCTGCGGCGGCACGATCCTGGTGTGCCTGCGCCCCGGCCTGTCGCCCCCGGCGGGCCCGCTCCGTGCCGGGCAAGGTCAGCGCAGAGGGCCGATGCACATGCTCGTCTATCCCGCGGTGGACATAGCCGGCGGCCGTTGCGTCAGGCTCTCCCAGGGCAAGCTCGAAGGGCAGACCGTCTACTACGAGGACCCCGTCGAGGCCGCCCTGCGCTGGCAGAACGAGGGCGCCGGGGCGCTCCACGTGGTGGACCTGGAGGGCGCACTCAGCCGCGCGCTGGACCAGGAGGTCGACAGGGGCACCATCTGTCCCATCCGCCGCATACTGGAGCACACGCAGGTGCCCGTGCAGGTCGCCGGTGGGCTGCGCACCACGCACGCGGTGCACAACGCCCTCTGCGCCGGTGCGGCCCGGGCCGTGGTGGGCACGCGGGCCGTGCGCGACCCGCGCTGGGCCCGCTGCATCTGCCGCTCGCTGCCAGGGCGCGTCGTGATCGCCCTCGACGCCCGCGAGGGGCGCGTGGCGGTGGAAGGCTGGCAGGACGAGGTGGATGAGAGCCCCGCCGAGCTGGCCCGGCGCCTCGCCGAGGCCGCGCCGGCGGCGTTCCTCTACACGGACGTGAGCCGGGACGGCATGCTCACCCGCCCCCACTTCGAGGGCGTGCGGGACCTGCTGGAGGCCGTCGAGGTGCCCGTGATCGCCTCCGGCGGCGTGGCGGACCTGGAGGATATACGCGAGCTGGGCGAGTGCGGCGCCGACGCCGTCATCGTGGGCAAGGCGCTCTACGAGGAGCGCTTCCCTCTGGCGGAAGCGCTGGAGCTGGCCGACCGCTACCCCTCGCGGCTCGCGCCCCGCCCACAGCAATAGGCCGCCGCCCGGGCACCATAGCGAACATCACCGGAGGAGAGTAGATGGCGAAGAGAGAGCCGACCACGATCTGCAACGTCGCCCTCATCGGCCACGGCGGGGTAGGCAAGACCACGTTCGTCGACCACGCGCTCCAGGCGGCCGGGGTGGCCAAGCGCGCCGGCGACGTCGACGCCGGCACGTCGCTGAGCGACTACGACCCGGAGGAGAAGGAGCGCAAGTTCTCCATCTACAGCACGGTGTTCAACTTCGCGGCCCACGGGCGCGCCTTCAACCTGATCGACACCCCCGGCTACCTGGACTTCGTGGGCGGCGCCGTCGGCGCCCTGCCCGCGGTCGAGACGGCCGTCCTCGCCGTCAGCGCCCGCGACGGCATCCAGCTCAACACGCGCCGCATGTGGCGCTCGGCCGGCGAACAGGGCCTGGCGCGGATCGTGCTGATCACGCGGCTGGACGCGGACAACATCCGGTTCGAGGCGCTCCTTGAGGAGCTGCGCTCCGAGCTCGGCCCCGAGTGCCGCCCCGCCTTCCTGCCCGTCGGGCTCGGGGCCGACGGCAAGGGCGTGGTGAACCTGCTCACCGCCGAGGAGGCCCCCGAGGGCGTGGTGGGCGACTTCGAGTCCGCCCGCGAGGCGGCGCGCGAGGCCGTCATCGAGTGCGACGACGCCCTGATGGAACGCTACTTCGCGGGCGAGCCGATCGGCGACGAGGAGATCATGGCGGCGCTGGGCCGGGCCGTCACCTCCGGCGCCCTGGTGCCGGTGCTCTGCTGCGCGGCGAAGGCCAACATCGGGGTCAAGGAGGCCCTCTCGTTCCTGGCCGCCTGCGCGCCGGCGCCGGCGCAGTTCGGCCCCCGCATGGCCGAGGACGCCGAGGGGCAGCAGGTCGTGCTGGAGCCGAGCCCCGAGGCGCCCTTCTGCGCCCGCGTCTTCCGCATATCCACCGACGTGCACGTGGGCAAGGTCGCCTACTTCCGCCTCTACAGCGGCGCGCTGGAGGGCGAGATGGGCGTGCAGATCGCCCGCACCGGCGCCAGCGAGCGGCTCGGCCACATCTACCTGCTGCGCGGCGAGCAGCACGTCGAGGTCGACGAGGCCGTCACGGGCGACATCCTCTGCGTCAGCAAGATCGAGCAGCTCCAGCTCGACGACACCCTCTGCCCGCCCGAGCGCAAGCTCACGCTGCCCCCGACCCCGTGCCCGAACCCGATGATGTCGCTCGCCGTCTCCACCGAGAGCCGCGACGACGACCAGAAGGTCAGCCAGGGCTTGCAGACGCTCGCCGAGGGCGACCCGACGCTGCGCCTGGAGCGCGACCAGCAGACCGCCGAGCTCGTCGTGACCGGCATGAGCAACCTGCATCTGGACGTGATGCTGGACAAGCTGAAGTCGCGCTACGACGTCGCCGTCCAGACCAAGGAGCCGACCACTCCCTACCGCGAGACGGTCACGCGCGTGGCCGACGGCCAGTACCGCCACAAGAAGCAGACCGGCGGGCGGGGCCAGTTCGGCGAGGTCTACCTGCGCCTGGAGCCGAACGACCGGGGCGAGGGCTTCGCGTTCATCGACGAGGTCGTCGGCGGCGTCATCCCGCGCCAGTTCATCCCCGCCGTCGAGAAAGGCATCCGCGAGGTGCTCGATCGGGGCATCCTGGCCGGATTCCCCATCGTCGACGTGAAGGCGGCGGTCTACGACGGCTCGCACCACAGCGTCGACTCCTCCGAGGCGGCCTTCAAGATCGCCGGCGCCCGCGCCTTCCAGGTCGCCTTCGAGCAGGCGAAGCCGGTCCTGCTCGAGCCCGTCGCCCGGATGGAGGTGACCATCCCCGCCGAATACATGGGCGACGTCGCCGGCAACCTGAGCGGCCACCGGGGCCGCATCCTCGGCATGGACCAGGTCGGCTCGATGCAGGTGATCCGGGCCGAGATCCCCATGGCCGAGGTCACCCGCTACAGCACCGAGCTGAAGAGCATGACCGGCGGAGAGGGCAGCTTCACCCTCGAGTTCAGCCGCTACGAGGTCGTGCCCGCCCAGACCCAGCAGGAGATCATCGCCCGTCGCGAGCGCGAAAAGGAGGACTGAGCCGGCGCCGCGCAGCGCCCTCGTCCTTTTGACGTTGCCGTCGAATCTTCAATCGCCAATCGCCAATCTTCCATCCTCGACGCCGGAGGCGATCAATGAGCGAGCAGACGCCGCGCGTGGCCGTGCTGATGGGCAGCGACAGCGACCTGCCCGTCATGGAAGGCGCCTTCGAGATGCTGGAGCGCTTCGGCGTGCCCTTCGCCGCGCACGTGATGAGCGCCCACCGCTCGCCGGAGGCCGTGGCCCGGTTCGCCCGCGGCGCGCGCGAGGCCGCCCTGGAGGCGATCATCGCCGGCGCCGGCGGCGCCGCCCACCTGGCCGGCGTGCTGGCCGCCCACACCACGCTGCCCGTCATCGGCGTCCCCATCCCCACCGACCGCATGGGCGGCATGGACTCGCTGCTCTCCACGGTGCAGATGCCGGCCGGCGTGCCCGTCGCCACGATGGGCCTGGGCAGGAGCGGCGCGCGCAACGCGGCCATCTTCGCCGTGCAGATCCTGGCCGGCCGCGACGAATCCCTCCGCGCCGCCCTGGAGGACTACAAGGCCGAACAGGCCGACGCCGTCGAGCAGAAAGATGCCCGCGTCCAGGCGCGCCTGCGCGAGCGCCGCGAGGGCCGGTAGGCCGCTGCCCCCTTCACTTCGGCTTCCAGCCCCACATGCCGGCGTCGGCGGGGACGGCCTGCCATGCCTCCAGGCCGGCGCCCGAGATCCGCTCGTAGTCGGCCTCGCTCAGCTCAAGCTCCAGCGCGCCGGCGTTCTCCTGCCACTGGCTCCACTTGCTGACGCCGACGATCGGCGCCGCGCGCGCCCTCGCTGGCCAGCAGCGGCGTCCTGCACGCGCGGCGGATCAGCTCGATGCTGCGGGCGTCTTCCTCGGGTCCCCAGCCTTCCCTGCCGCCCATGTTCCAGGTGCCGAGGCAGAGCCTGGAGACTTCGAGGTCGGAGCTTCCCAGCTTCACGTATTCCATGGCGGGTCCTCCGGTCGTTCGTTCGGGTCGCGCTCGTCGGGCGGGCGCGTGCGGCGGCGGCTCAGGTCCGCTCGGCGGGGCCGCCGAGCGGCTCGGCGGCCTGCCACTCGATGCGCGGCGCTTCGCCCCAGAGCAGCTCCAGGTCGTAGAGCTCGCGGGCTTCGGGGTCGAACAGGTGCACGACGGTGCCCCCCAGGTCGATCAGCACCCAGCCGGACTGGGGCTCGCCCTCGACGCCGACGATCTCGCAGCCCGTCTCCCGCGCACGCTCCTGCACCTGCCGGGAGATCGCGCGGATCTGCCGCTCGTTGCGCCCGGTGGCGATCACAAAGTAGTCGGTGAAGAAGGCGAGCGGCCCGACGTTGAGCACGACGATCTGCTCGGCCTTGCGCTGGTCGGCCAGGAGGGCGCAGGCGCGCGCGAGTGCCTCGGCGTCGTCTCTCACAGGCACTCCTGCCGGGGCTGAGTCGGTGAGGAGGCGGGGCGACGGGGCGGGGGCCCGTCCCGCCGCCGGACGCGTTCCGTGCCGGGCGTGGGACGGGGGCTCAAGCGTCCTCCATGCCCAGGTTCTCGCGGATGGTGGCGGTGCCCTTCAGGCCGGGCTTCAGGTCGAGGGCCTCGCTGAAGATGCGCTTGGCTCGGTCCTCGTCGCCGATGCGCACGTGGACCTCGGCGATCTTCTTCAGGATGAATGCCTTCTCGCTCTTATCCAGGTCGAACTGGAGGATGCGCTCGTAGCAGGCGATCTCCTCCCCGGGGGTGGCGGCGTCGCGGGGCAGCTTGCGGCTGTAGAGCTTCTTGATGCGCGACTCGACCTCCTCGAAGAAGTAGCGCTGGCGGGGCGGCTCCTTCTCCCGCTCGTAGAGCTCCTCGTAGAGCCGGACGGCCTCGCGGTGGCGCTCGGCCCGCTCGCACTGCTCGGCCAGCAGGAAGACGCAGTCCAGGAAGTCCTTCGGCTCCAGGTAGTCCTCCAGGGAGAAGTCCTCGCGCACGTTCAGCTCATCGTACAGGGCCATGGCACGGTGCCCCCGGCCGGCCAGCAGGTCGTGGAGCAGCTCCTCGGCGTACTCCTTCATCGTGCGCGCCTCGTTGCGGCGCACCTCCTGCTCGAAGGTGGGGCCGGACTGCATCAGCACGTCGTAGCGGGCCCGCTCGCGCTCGTTGCTCAGCACGCGGTAGGCCGCGATGACCTCCTTGAGCTTCTTGGAGGCCGCGGCGGACCGACTGCGGTTCGTGTCCGGATGGTACTTCTTCGCCAGGCGCCGGAATGCCTGCTTGATCTCCGGCTGCGAGGCGTCGCGCGAAACATCCAGCACGTCGTAGTAGGTCTCTTTCTGCGAGGTGGACATAAGCCGCCCTTACTGACCTGCCATGGTTACGTTACTTGCCATCATCGTGGCGCGCCGCCCGGCCGGGTCGAACCGCTTGCGAGCGATGCCCCTGTTAGCTATGTGCCACGTCGAGCGCCGAAGTTCACACCATGGGCGCTGCATGGCCGCCAGGCCGGCAACGGTCCGGGCCCCGTATGAGTGCGCCCCCTGCGTGCCCCGCCGCCGACAGGCATATGCCCTGCGCGCGAGCCGGCCGGTCGGGCCCCCGGGCCACAACCGGCGAGCAGACCATGGTTCGCCGCAACGGGGCAGCCGATGATGGATGATTTCCCCGGCACTTCCCGGAACTACGCATAATAGCACATTTGGCTGGATTAGTCAACACAGAATTCGCCTCGCCGGCGCCGACCATCCGGCCGCCACCTGGCCTAACGCCTTACCAGCGCACAGCTTACGGCACGCCCTAACCCGCTTGCGGCTCGCCCGGCAACGCCCGCTGCCGCCCCTTCCAATCCCGCCGCCCCGACCATCCTGCAAAACGAGCCCTTCGGCGAGCATGTCGAAGGGCTTTCTCCATACAGGGCAAAGACTTACGCCGTCCAAGCGCCAGTTCAAACAGAGGATGTCCAGGATCTGACGCTTCTCGGCGATTCCCGCCCTATCCCACTTCTGCCGAAGGGCTTGCGATAGTTCAAACGTCTTGACGGCCAGGTCGGCCTGCTCGCTCTGCTGGCGGCCCTGGGCCTCGATCTGGAGCGTCAGCAAGAGGCTGACACAGGCCGCACGGGAGGGCGTAGAGAGGCGGCGTGAGATACTTCTTTCCACCCGGTCCCTTACGCGTGCG
>CAYSWA010000057.1:0-10983 GCA_964434535.1 uncultured candidatus Brocadiaceae bacterium
CCGAGTCCCGCAGGGATGCAACGGCCCGCCGCAGCGGGGCGGGCACAACATGGCGCAGAGATTCCGGCGACACGGTGACGCCTACTTCCGCTTCATCACGACGCCGGGCGTGGAGCCGACGAACAACCTGGCCGAGCAGGCGCTGAGGTTTGTGGTGATCGACCGGCGCATCACGCAGGGCACGCGCGGGGAGCCGGGACGTGAATGGTGCGAACGGATCTGGACCGCCCGCGCCACCTGTGCCCAGCAAGGCCGATCTGTCTTCCGGTTCCTTCACGACACCCTCGATGCCCACTTCAACGGCCGCCCAGCCCCCTCCCTGCTGCCCGCTTGACCGAAAACCTGTGAACGGTTACTCTCCGACTTTCACATCGTCCTTCTTCAGGACGTCCTCCATTCTCAGAGTTCCAGCATGTCCGCAACGTACCGAACCAGAAAGCCGAGGTCGCGCAGGTGGACCCCGCGTGCCGTCGTCCGGGCTCTTGCCGCGGGCACGGACGGCCTCGGCGACGATACGAATGCCCCGCTCCCGGTCGTCGATGAACTGCTCGTCCCAGCCGGGCATGATGACCTCGGTCGCGTCGTCTGCTTCGAGGGCCTCGGCGGCTCCGCGAAGCGGTTCCATCACTTGCTTGCGCTTCTCTCGGTCCATAGGCGGACCTCCTTCGGTCAGTGGTCTTGCCATCGGCCCGCTGGCGGGCCGCCGCCTGCTCGTGGCCCGACAACGTCTGGAGGGGCGTTAACGTGGAGAGCGGCGACTGCCTTCATCGCTTGGATCACTTGCGGGAAGTCCCGGCGGCGCTGCGCTTCGTCTCTTTCGAGCCGCTGATCGGCTGCGGAGGGGATATCGACCTGGACGGCATCGACTGGGTCATCGTGGGCGGGGAATCCGGCCCCGGCGCCCGGCCCATGGCGCCGGAGTGGGCGCGCGACATACGGGACCATTGGGCGGACGCCGGCGTCCCGTTCTTCTTCAAGCAATGGGGCGGGTTCAACCGCAAGGCCGCCGGCCGTGAACTGGACGGACGCACCTACGACGAGATGCCGGAGCCGGCCATGGCCGGGCAGGAGTAGCGCGACGGTCGCGGCTCAGCGCAGGTCGACTTCGACTTCGCCGTCGGCGCGGCGGAGGGTGACCTCTTGCGCGCGGTCGCCGACGCGGACCAGGTGCGAGCCGTAGAAGGCCGGCACCTCGCAACGGCCCCCCTCGTCGGCCACGCCCTCCCAGCGGGTCCACCACTCCTCGAAGACGAGGCGGCGGTACGCCTCGGCGGCGGGCCGGGGGCTGAAGTCCTTGCGCCACAGCGCCGCGTTCGGGCGCCAGTGCGCTCCCGCCCAGAAGCCCCACGTCAGCACGCCCGTCACCGCCGGGTGCGCGAAGCAGGCGCGGTAGAACTCCTCGACGCGGTGGGCGTGCTCTTCGTCAGTGGCGGCCTCCACATCGAACTCGGTGATGCGGATCGGCAGGCCGAAGCGCGCCAGCCGGTCCAGCGACCGCGTGATGCGTTCGGGGTCGATCCGGCCGTGCATGTGGCCCTGGCAGCCGATGCCGCCGACCGGTGCGCCGGCGGCGATCAGGGCCTCGATCTGCGCCTCGTATTCGTCCAGCAGCTTGCCGTTCAGCATCTGGTAGTCATTGACGTAGAGCACGGCCGAGGGGTCTTCCTCGTGCACCCACTGGAACATCTGCGCACGGATTTCGGGTCCGAGCTGCCGGGCGAAGAACTCGCCGTGGAGCATCTCGTTGTTGACGTCGTACTCGGGGATGCGGCCCCTGTAGCGGGAGGCGACGTCGCGGGCGCGGCGTTCTACCGTCTGGCGCAGCTCCTCGGTTTCCAGGTCCCGGAGCCACGCCATCACGTACTTGTCGACGGCCCAGAAGGTGCAGTGCCCGCGCACGGGGAGGCCGTTCTCCTCGCACCAGGCCAGGATGCGGTCTACGTCTTCGTAGCGCCTCTCGCCCCGGCGCGGCTCCATCTGCGGCCACTTGAGGGCGTTCTCGAAGACGGCGCAGTTGAAGTTCTCCCGCAGGATGCGCAGGCACTGCTGGCGCTCCGCCTGGGGAAAGCGCTCGTGGAAGAGGTGCGTGGCGAGGGCCGTCCCGAACCAGAACTCGTGGTCTTGCTGGGTGACCTGCACGCGCTCGCCCGGCTCGGCGCGCACGACGATGGCGCCCATGCGGTGCCGGCGGATCGCCGCGTCCTGTCGCTGGCGAAGGGACTGCCCATCGGCCGCGCCGAGGAGGGTGAGCCCCGCCAGCAGCGCCAGCCCCGGCCATGCCCTGCGGATGCGCTCAACGGTCAAGGTCGGCCACCTCCCACGTGCCGTCGGGCCGGCGGCGGAACTGCCACGTCCAGGTCACGCCGACGCCGCCATAGAGCCCGGCCTTATCTTCCATCTTGCAGACGGCCGTCGCCTCGTCGCCCTCGACGTGGAGGGAGCGGCACTCGGCGACCTGCATGTCCATGCTGTGTGCGCTGAGGTAGGCGGCGATGGCCGCCTCGAAGGGCGCGGTGTCGGCGCTGATGGCCTGGCCCTTCCCGCACGAGGTGACCAGCGCGCCGAAGAACAGAACCGTCGCCGCCGCCGTGATGCTCAACTTCACTCGAAGCGCACCTCGTAGTAGAGGGTGCCGAACTCCTGCTCGCCGATGGTGAAGGCGGCGTCGCCGGCCGCGGTCTCGACGGGCAGCGCGTGCTCCGTGCGCCGTCCGACGTGGTCGAGCGCGGTCACCTGGGGCGTGCCCCGGCCCCGGATCGTGATCCGGGCGCGGACCGGTTCGATGCGGATCGGCGCCTCGCCGGCTTCGATCAGTTCCGTGCCGTCGTCGCTGTAGACCATGCCCGTGTTGCGGGCGCGGGCGACGGCGGTGACGAGCAGCGCCTGGGCCTCGGCGATCGGCCTCTCGCGGTCGAGGCTGGTCACGAAGAGGCAGGCGAACTCGTTCTGCGGCTCCAGCACCACGTCGGCGAGCTCGACGCGCCGGCCGCCGGCGAAGCCGACCACGGCCTGCGTGCCCGGCGTGTCGACGCTGAACCAGCCCCGTTCGCCGTAGCGCCAGGCGAGCTGCCCCGTGGTGGAGCGCACGAGGCCGTCGCCGGCCTCCAGATGCTCGTCGAGGCTCGGCGGCTCGGTCCGCTCGAACTCGTCGGTGAACTCGACGGCGACGCGGCCGACCGCCAGGGCCTGCTGGGGCACGATGCTGCGGAAGCCCTTCACGTCGCCGGCCTGGTCGATGCGCTCGGTGAAGCCGAGCCTGCCCTCGGCGAGGCTCGGGACGTGCACCTTGCGGCGCGAGACCACCTCGCCCTCGGCCACGTCGCCGCGGTAGACCATGCGTGCCAGCGCCGGGTAGAGGCCCATGTGCGTCGGCGAGGTGGCGTTGTAGATCCCGTGCGACTGCACGGTGTCGGTGAAGCCGACCCGGTCGGTGGCGAAGGAGAAGGAGGCGTCCCAGCCCTGGAGGCCGAGTCCGTAGACGGCGATGATCGACGGCCCCTCGGCGACCCACTCGTTCGGGATGAGCGACATCCACTCGCTGATGGCGAAGGGGCGATCCGCGACCATCTGCATCCCGGTGCAGAGCAGCCCGGAGCCGGGGCTCTCCAGCATGGCGGCCGTGTTGACCGGGCCGGGGCGGAGGGTGTGCCCGCCGCTTCCGCCGAAGTAGTTGTGGCGGTCGATGTGGCCGATCAGGTAGTCGTTGTGCAGGTTGTAGTAGTGGGGGATGGTGCCGCCCGTTTGCCAGCAGGAGCCGACCAGGGCCCCGCCGTAGCCGGTCTGGCGGATGGCGCCGGCGTAGCGCCCGTAGAAGGCGACCTGGCGCTCGTAGAGGAAGCGTGCAGTGTCCATCAGGCGGCGTTGGAGGCCGGGGTCGAGCTGGTGGAAGCCCTCCGGGTCGAGCTGCCATCCGTTGGCGGCGGCGTAGACGTTGCGCTCGTCCAGGCGCTCGTTTTCGGGCTGGTGGTCGCGGAAGGCGTTCAGGCCCTTCTTGCCCCACGCCTCGGCCAGGCCGTCGTGGTCGCCGTACTTCCCGTGCAGCCACTCGCTGAACATCTCGCAGAGCAGCTTGCGGTAGGTGGGGCACTGGTCGACCCACTTCATGGTGGTGGGGAAGAAGATGTCGTCTTCGTTCTGCAGCTCGATGTAGGCCAGGGCCGGGTCGTCGGCGTAGCGCAGGCCGGTGTAAGGGTTCTCGTGCTCCAGCAGGTTGGTAGTGAGCTGGATGCTCAGGTCCTGGAGGTCGGGCGCGAAGTGGACCAGCCCGATGGTGCTGCCTTTGAGGTGGGCGTCGCCGGCCTCCTGGACCTCGTCGTAGGCGAGCAGCTTGTTGCGGTCGCCCGGTTGGGGGCGGTGGCCGTAGATGTGCGACCAGCCGGTGTAGATGCCGCGCTCGCGCAGGCGGGCCACGAAGTAGTCCATCCGGTCGAGCATCTCGGGCACGAGGCGGGTCGAGTCCTCCGGGCTCCCCAGCCCCTCCCCCTCGCCGGCCCAGGTGAACTTGTGGAACCGCACGGCGTTGACGCCGTAGCCGGCGAGGAACTCGGGCCAGCGCTCGGCGCTCTGGCGGTCGGGGGCGACGCGGGCGTTGCAGATGTTGGTCCCCCAGAACTTGACCGGCGTGCCGTCCTCGAAGGCGAAGCGGCCGCCGTCCAGCTTCAGGAAGCCGTGCCGGCCGGCCGGCGGGTCGAGCCACTCGTCCATGGCCAGCGGCGGCTCGGCGCGGTCCTGATCGGGGCGGAAGGCGAACCAGTCGTCCATCGGCTCTGCTCCTCAAGTTGCGGCCCGTCCGTCGGTCCAGGCCGTTTGTCGTGCTCGTCGTGTCGTCGTGGTCAGTTGCGCCTTCACTCGCCCTGGTGGCGGTGGATGCTCCAGCCCATGTACTTGCCGAGCGCCTCGTGGAGCACGCGCGCGGTCTGGCCGCGGTTCATGGCCACGTGGTGCTCGAACCCGTTCTGGCAGAGGTAGTCGAGCAGGCCCTGCAGGTCGGGCACGTGGCAGACGGCGATGCCGCCGGGGCTCTCGCAGGGGTCGTCGGTGAACTGCCCCTCGCCGACGTAGCCCCGGATGCGCCCGTGGACATCGTCGGTGGAGAGCTTGGCGAAGGTCATCGGCCCCGGCGCGACGTTCGCCTTGATGCCGCCGAAGCAGCAGGCGCGCCCGAGGCTCTCGCCGAGGATGTCCAGCGGGGAGAGCTCCACCTCCCGGCCGACGAAGTCCTTCGGGTAGTTCGAGCAGTGCGTGTTGACGCACTTGTCGCGCTCGTCGCCGTAGTTGTTGTTCCAGTCCAGGTAGCCCGACGGGGTGTCGGAGGCGAGCTGGAGGGCGAGCATGCTCAGGGCGCCCATCACGTCGGTCTCGCAGGCGCTGGGCCTGCCCTGCTGGCCCATCATGCTCATCGGCAGGCAGGTGGCGCAGCCGTAGTTCTGCTGGATCGAGCTCCAGCACTGGATGGCGGTGGCGTCCACGCGGTTCTGCTCCACCCAGTCCTCCAGCACCAGCGAGAGCTTGGCCGACTTCTCGACCTGCTCGTCGGTCACCTCGTCGGTAAGGTTGCCGTAGGAGCGGATATCGCCGATGCGGTCGGCCACGCGGGCGGTCCGCTCCATGCCCATGGCGGCGAAGATGATCTCCGAGAGGTCGACCACCACCACGGTGATGCCGGAGTCCTGGAGCAGCTTCTCGCTGTAGCGCACGGTGTGGAAGGGGTCGGGGCGCTGTCCGATGGCGCCGAGCCGCGCCCCGCGCAGGCCGCCGACGACGCGGCAGACGCGGTCGAAGTAGCGGATGTCGTCGGCCAGCTCGTCGCTCGCGATCGGGCAGGTGTGCAGGCTGGTGTTGGTGAACTTGATGCCCTGCTGGTAGAAGTTGCAGCAGACTGAGAGTTTGCCGCAGAACGCGTCGCGCCGGTGCGCCAGGTCCAGCTCCTCGACGGCGTCGTCGCTGGCCTGCACCAGCACGGGCACGTCGAGGTCGGCCATGGCGATGGTGCGGGCGACGCCCTGCTCGTCGCCGAAGTTCGGCAGGACGACCAGCAGGCCGTCGATCTGCTCGCGGTTCTGGCTGAAGTGGCGGGCGTACTTCTGGGCGTCCTCGTGGGTCTCGACACAGCCGTAGGGCGTGGCGTCCTCGGGCAGGATCACGCACTGGTAGCCCAGCTCGTCGAGGCGCGCCAGTATCTGCTTCCTCCCCTGCTCGGAGAGCTCGGCGGGGAAGAAGCCGCGGGTCGAGACGATCACTCCGAACGTCGCCTTCTCGGCCATCGGCCTCACTCCTCGGTCTCGGGTCTTGGGTCTCGGGTCTCGGGTGGGGGCGGGTAGACCTTCTCGGGCGGATGGCGGCGCCTGGGGCGTTCGATCAGCTCGATCGTGGTGCCGATCGCCTCCTCGGTGTCCAGGTAGGCGTAGTGGCCGTCGTCGTCCGGCCCGAAGCCGGCGCCGTCCTGCGTCATGGCGAACCCGGCGGCCTCTGCCCGCGCGAGGGCCTCGGCCATGTCCTCCACCAGCACGCCCAGGTGGTGCACGCCGTAGCCGTGCTCCCGGACGAACTCCGCGTAGACCGTGTCGCCCTCGAGCGGCTCGATCAGCTCCACCCGCATCGAGCCGATGTAGGAGAGGGCGACGCGCATCTTGTATTCGGTCGGCTCGCCGTAGCGCGTCATGCGCCTGACCAGCGGCTTGCCGTAGGTGTAGAAGTGCCACGGGCCGACGCCGAAGACATGCCAGAAGTTCTCGACCGCTTCCTCCAGGTCGGGGACGATGATACAGATCTGCGCCACGTCCTTCAGCGGGAACGGGGCGTCGGGGTGGGTCTCGGCCATGTGGTCGGTCCTTTCGGTGGCGCGCCCGCCTTCAGGGCAGGATGACGGCCTTGAGCGCCTTGCCCTGCATGGCCAGCTCGACCGCCTCGGCGAACTCGCTCAGCGGGAAGCGGTGGGTCAGGAGCTTCTCGCCCGGCACCCGGCCGCTGGCCAGGAGCTGGAGCGCCACCCGCTGGTGGCGGGGGGCGAAGGTGGTGGTGCCGATCAGCGTCAGCGCGCGATAGTGCACGATGTTGGTGTCGATGCCCGGCTTGCTGCGGTCCTTCGGCAGCCCGCCGAACAGCAGTATGCGCCCGGCTTTGCGGGCCATCTCGACCGCCTGGACCTGGGTGGCCGGCGCGGGGTTGGCGGTGATGACCACCTCGGCCCCCTTGCCGCCGGTGATGCGGCGCACCTCTTCCACCAGATCGGTGTCCGAGGCGTCGATCGCGCAGTCCGGCTCAAACGGGGCGCAGAGGGCGAGGCGCGCGGCGTTCACGTCGGCCACGATGATGCGGTCGGCCCCCCGCGCCCGGGCCAGCGCCACGTGGATGCAGCCGATGGGACCGGCGCCGATCACGACCACCGTGTCGCCGAGGCCGATCTCGCCCCGCTCCTGCGCGTTGACGCAGGAGGAGACGGGCTCGGAGAGCGCGGCGACGGCCGGGTCGAGCCCGTCGGGGATGCGGTGGACGTTGCCGAGCCGCACCGCCTCCTCGGGGACGGCCACGTATTCGGCGAAGCCGCCCGGCCATGCCTGGGCGATCTCGCGGTAGCCCTCGCAGAACTCGTAGCGCCCCTCCATGCAGAACTCGCACTCGCCGCAGTAGACCACCGGCCCGACGGCGAGCATCTCGCCCTCGGCCCACTGGGTGCGGCAGTCCTCGCCCGTCTCGACCACGGTGCCGCTGATCTCGTGGCCGACGATCCAGGGCAGCTCGACGCGGCTGTGGCCGTGGCGCAGCGTGCGCAGGTCCGAGCCGCAGAGCCCGCAGGCGTGGACCCGAAGCAACATCCCGCCGGGCGGGCAGTCGGGCAGGGGCACGTCCTTGAGGGCGAAGTCCATCGGCGCGCTGATCACAACCGCCTTCATCGTCTGTCCGCTCATGCTCCGGCCTCCAGCAGGGCGTCCTGCATGCGGCGCAGCCGGCAGACGAAGGTGGACGGGTCGGGCGCGAAGTTCCCCTCGGTGAGGAGCTGCCCCTTCGGGATGTCCCGCGTGACGGTGCCGCCGGGGGCGATGCCGAGGGGCACGGCGCGGAGCTCGCGCGCGTCCCCGTAGGTGTAGATGCGCCCGTAGAAGTCCTCCCCGCCGATCCCGGCGACCTTCTGGCCGGCCTTCAGGTCCCGCTTGGCGACGGCCGCCACCTCGCAGTGGAGCGTCTGGGCCGTCACGGTCCGCTCGCCGAGCAGCACGGCCTCGGCCACCGACTGCGGCGTCTCCAGGTCGCAGAGGTGGTAGGGGCGCAGGTGCAGGTAGTAGGGGCCTTCGGCCTTGGTGATGAACTTCATGTCCTTGCGGATGCGCGGCTCGTCGGAGTAGACGACGGCGAAGACGCCGGGGGCGATCCGGCCGGTGGAGAACTCGACCACGCCGCGCCGCTCGAAGATGCCGCCGTCCTCGGCCGGGATGTAGCGCTCGGTCAGCTCGTCCAGCTCCACCTTCTCCCCGTGCATTCCGGGCACGTCCGGCAGCAGGCCGGTGGCGTTCGAGACGGCGGCCATCTCGACCATCGTCTTGGTGCCGTCGACGAAGGAGGCGAGGATCTTCGGGTTCATGTCCTTCGCGCGGGCCTCCTCGGCGCAGGCAGCGGGCGTGGCCGCGCGGTCGATCGGGTTGTTCTTGCCCTTGCCCAGGCAGACGACCTCGAAGCCCATCAGCCGGGCCTGCTCGTAGAGCATCTTGCAGACGCCCGGCTCGTCGCCCGAGGCGACGGTGTAGACCGAGCCGGTCCTTCGCGCCAGCCGGTCCAGGATCACGCCGACGGTCACGTCGGTCTCGACGTTGAGCATGACGACGGGCTTGGCGTTCATGATCGAGGTCCAGGCGACGGCGGCGCCGACGTCGGTCACGCCGGTCGCCTCGACGTTCGCCTCCAGCCCCTCCAGGCGGGGCAGTAGCAGGGCGTCGGGGCTGACGACGGGCCTGCCGGCGCGCAGGGCGTCCTCGGCGGCGTCCTTGCCGTCGGTGACGACGACGGCGTCCCGCGCCCAGCCCATCTCGGCGAAGGTGTCGATCCCGCGCTGGGGCTCGATGTCGGCGATGGCGCCGATGGCCATGCCGGTGACGCTGTTGAGCGTGTGGGCCAGGCCGGAGCCCATCTGCCCGCAGCCGATGACGCCGACGCTGACGGGTCGGCCCTGCGCCTCGCGCTGCCTCAGCTTGCTGACCAGTTCCAAGGGCTACCCTCCAGGCGGTTGTCGGTTGTCGGTGACGAAGCTCTCAGCTCTGCGCCGAGGTGCCGCGCAGGGCGGCCAGCGTGCGGAAGTCCTCTTTGACGTGGTTGTAGACGGACTTGTAGAGGTCGAAGTAGCGCATGTAGAGCTCGTGGTTCGCCTGGTCGGGCTCCATCGGCTCGATGTAGTTGGTCGACCGGCGGGCGGCGCTGAAGTCGGGGAAGACGCCGGCCGCCACGCCGGCCAGGATGGCGTCGCCGTAGGGGGCGCCGGTGCGGCGCTCGACCAGCACGGTCGGCACGTCGAGCACGTCGGTGATGATGCGGCGCCACAGCACGCTCTTGGCGCCGCCCTCGTTGAGCACGATCGGCGTGCGCACCTTCCAGCCGGCCTGCTGGATCAGCCGCCACGAGTCGTAGAGCGCGTAGGCGACCGACTCCATCATGGCGCGCACGACGTGGCCGCGCGTGTGGTTGAGCGAGAGGCCGAAGATGACCGCCCGGGCGTAGACGTCCCAGATCGGCGTGCGCTCGCCCATCAGGAAGGGGAGCACGACGAGGCCCTCGCTGCCGGGCGGCACGCCGCGCGCCTCGTCGTTCATCAGGTCGTAGGTGTCGGTGCCCCGCTTCCCCTCGGCGGCGAGCTCGGCCACGTAGAAGTTGTCGCGCATGTAGCGGATCAGCTGCCCGCCGGTCATCGTGGTGGGCGCGGTGATGTAGGTCCGCTCGCTGTCTGTGGTGTAGGCGAAGGCGATCATGGACTGGTGGAACTGCGTCGGCTCGTGCACGATGCCGAAGTTGCCGCAGGTGCCGAGGTTCATCTGCACGTCGCCGACCTCGACGGCGCCGCCGCCGACCCAGCCGGCGTTGCAGTCGACCTGGCCGGCGGCCACGGGCGTGCCGGCGGCGAGGCCGGTCGCCTCGGCCGCCTCGGGGCTGACCTCGCCGACGATCTCCTCGCAGCGGTAAAGCTCGGGGAAGAGCTCGGTGCTGATGCCGATCCGGTCCAGTATCTCCTCGTCCCACGCCCGCTCCAGCAGGTTGTAGGCCACCCCGTAGAAGGCGGCTGCGGAGTAGTGGAGCGCGAAGCGGCCGGTCAGCTTCAGCGTGACGTAGCCGTCGATGGTCAGCGCCTTGCGGATGCGCGAGAAGGACTCGGGGCGGTTCTGCTTCTCCCACATCAGGTTCACGATGGTCGGGTGGTCGTCGAGGCGGTTCTTGGTAATCTCGAAGATGCGGTCCTCGCCGATGTTGTCTTTGAGCCACTGGACCTGCTCGGTGGCCCGCTTGTCCATCAGGTTATAGGCGTTGTGGATCGGCTCATGGTCCTTATCCACCATGACCATCGAGGGGAGGGCGCTGGAGCAGGCGACGCCGCGTATCTGGGCGGGGTCTACTTCGGCCTCCTCGATGCAGCGGCGCACGATGCGGCGGCAGATCTGCCAGTAGAGGTGCGGGTCGTGCTCCGACCAGCCCGGGTGAGTGGTGATGAAGGGGTATTCCTCGAAGGCGTAGCTCAGCACGCGGCCTTCGCCGTCGATGATCGTGGCCTTGGCGCCGCCGGTGCCGTAGTCGATGCCGAGCAGGAAGTCCGCCATCTCCGGCCTCCGCCGCATGGGGAGGGAAGTATGCGCGCTCCGTCGAGCGGCAGCCGGGCAATGATACCAGCGCCCGGCCGGGCTGTCCAGCCGCCGACAACGCCGGCGGCTTTCACCACGAAGGGCACGAAGGAACACGAAGGGGACGGCATGACGGCCGACGACAAAGGCAGGGAAGCGATGGGAAAGG
>CAYSWA010000058.1:0-10675 GCA_964434535.1 uncultured candidatus Brocadiaceae bacterium
CGATCTCCTCGCGCGCCAGCTCGGCCGTCATCTCGGTCTCGATCACGCCGGGGGCGACCACGTTGACCAGGATGTTGCGCTTGCCCACCTCGCGGGCCAGCGCCTTGGCCGCGCCGATCACCCCGGCCTTGGCCGCCGAGTAGTTGGCCTGGCCGGCCCGGCCGATCTGGCCCGAGACCGACGCCACGGCCACGATGCGCCCCCGCCGCTCGCGCAACATCGGGAACAGCACCGCCTTGATCACGTTGAAGAAGCCGTCCAGGTCCGCGCGCAGCACCGCGTCCCACTCCTCCTTCGACATCCAGACCATCAGATTGTCGCGCGTGATCGCCGCGCTGGTCACCACGGCGTGGGGCGGGCGCTCCTCGGCCCGCTCCTGGAGGGCGGCCTGGACGGCGTCGTAGTCGGCCACGTCGAAGGCGAACAGCTCGCAGGCGGCGCCCCGCCCCTCGACCTCCTGCCTGGCCGAGCGGGCCGCCTCGTGGTTCGACCGATAGGTCAGCCAGATGTCGAAACCGGCCTCGGCCAACTGGAGGGCCGTGGCCCGGCCGATGCCGCGGCTGCCGCCCACGATCAGGGCCAGTCGGCGGGAGGGCTCGCTCATCGCGCGGCAGCACCTCGGATGGGAACAGGGGCAACGTTGTGGGCGCATTGAGTATAGGAGCCCCGCAGCGCGCCCGCAACGTCGGGACAGCCCCCGGCCCATACTTGAGAGCGGCCCACTCAACCGCGATGATCCCCATGCATCGGACGGGAGCTCGCCCCGCAGAGTGCGGCGCAGCTCCATGTGGGCAGGCACAGGGGCCTGGCGCAAGACGATCCAGCAGGGCGTGCAGGAGCTGATCGGCAAGATGGAGGAAGCGATAGAAGAGCCCTGAGGGCCGCAAGCGCCGCCGGGCCCCCACTTCTGCAGCGTACCACTGCTCCCTGACCGGTAAGTGGCACGTTTGTATCTCTGCCTCCCCCGCACGAGACCCCCTAATCTGCGGCGCGTTTCGGACGATAAGAAGGGATGAGGACCTGCGCGGGGGCGGCCCGGCCCTGCCTGTCCAGCCAACACCCTAACCACGGGTCGCCCCCGCCGTATCCGCACACGCTGTACGCGCGAAACGAGAGGGGGGATTGCGCGATGGCCGCCGGCGCCGTCGGGCAACGGAGTAGCCTACGGGAAGTTCCTGGCCATCTACACGGGCTGCGCGGCGCCTCGTCCGAGACCGGCCCCCCCGGTGCGGAAGCGGACGACGAAGGGGTCGAGGAGACTCCGGACCATCTCCTCGACGCGGCCGCGTAGGCCCTCCCGGGAGTTTCCCGGCACAGGGGCGGCAACCATCCCCCCCCCGCCGCCCCTGCCTTCCTCAGAGCGTTGCGCGCGGGGTCGCGCCTCCCATCGCCGCGTGCCAAGCGGTCCGGCACGAGCAGGCCCTGGTCGGAGATCCTTCGCCCCTACGGGACTCAGGATGACGGGGTTCGGCGAAGGGGCGCACCTGGCTGGCCACTGTCCGCCGAAAGTCCGGGTTTCGGCACCGGCCGCGGCCCGCCATTCAGCCCGCCTCGGACCGCGCCAGCTCGCGCAGGGCCTTCAGATCGAGCTTGCCCGAGCCGAGGACGGGGATCCGGTCGACCCGGACGAAGGCGTCCCGGTCCGGCATCCAGAGCTTCGGCAGGTCGGCCTCGCGCAGCTCCTCCCAGAGCTGCTGCGGCGCCAGGGGCAGCTCGCGGTGGAGGACCACCAGCCGCTCGCCCTTCCGCTGGTCGGGCACGCTGGTGACGGCGAAGAGCGGCTCGCCCGCCTCCGCAGCCTCGGGGCCGAGCGCCTCGACGATCGCCTCCTCCACCTTGATGTGCGGCACCATCTCGCCGCCGATCTTGGCGAACCGGCTCAGCCGGTCGGTGATGGTCAGGAAGCCGTCCTCGTCCAGCCGCGCGATGTCGCCCGTGTCGTACCAGCCGTCCCGGATCACCTCTGCGGTCAGGTCCGGCCGGCCCAGGTAGCCCTTCATCACGTTGGGGCCTTTGACCAGCAGGAGGCCGTCTTCGCCGATCGGCAGCGGCTCGCGCGTCTCGGGCTCGACGATGCGCACGGCGACGCCCGGCAGGGGCTGGCCGATGGTGCCGGGGCGGGTGCCCCTCTGCACGATGCCGCGCGAGCGGAAGTCCGGCACGTTCACCGAGACGACCGGCGAGCACTCCGTGCAGCCGTAGCCCTCGGCGGGCCGGATGCCGAACTTCTCGTGGAACGCCTGTGCCAGGTCCTCGCGCAGCTTCTCGGCGCCGACGACGACGAGCTGGAGGCTGGCGAAGTCGCCCGGCGGCACCGAGCGGGTGTAGATGCGCAGGAACGTCGGCGTGGCCAGCAGCACCGTGGCGCCGTACTGGCGCACCAGCGCCCCGATGGCCGGGCCCTCGACGGGGCTCGGGTGGTAGAGCGCCCCGACGCGCTTGACCAGCGGATACCAGAGCGTGGCGGCGAAGCCGAACGAGTGGAAGAACGGCAGCACGCCGCAGATGCGGTCGTTCGGCCCGAGCCCGAAGACCTGGGCCAGGCCCTCGATGTTGCTCATGATGTTGCCGTGGGTCAGCATCACGCCCTTCGGCTCGCCGGTGGAGCCGCTGGAGAAGATGACCGTGGCCAGCTCGTCCACCGAGCGCGCCTTGCCGCCGTAGAGCCGGCGCAGGATGAACTGCGGCAGCAGGTGGGCCTTCAGGGCGGCGCGGATGGCGGCCCACCGGCCGATCATGCCCGGCAGGTCCTCGGCCTCGATCACGCGCTCGGGCTCGGCCGGCAGCGGCACCTTGCGCCGGAAGGCGCGGCTGGTGATGACGGTGCGGATGCCGCACTGCTCGATGGCGCTGCGGAAGGCGTCGGAGCCGGAGGTGAAGTTCAGGTTCACCGCCACCTTGCCCGCCAGCGGTAGGGCGGCGTTGACGACGGCGCCGGCGACGCAGGCCGGCAGCACGACGCCGACCATCTCCTGCCCCGGCGTCTCGCGCCGCAGCAGGTCGGCCAGGGCGAGGGCCTTCGTCAGCAGCGCCCCGCCGCTGAGCACGGCGCCGCTGGAGTCGGCCATGGCCGTGCGCAGCCGCGCCGAGCGGGCCGCCCGCACGAACGCCTCGTGCAGCAGCGCCTGGTCGGCCTTGCGCAGGCGGAACGCCTCGGCGCCGAGTTCGCCGACGGCCTGGCGCACCTCGGGGGCCGCCGTCTGCGGCGGGAGCGGCTCGCCGAAGGAGACGGTCACCTTGCCGCCGTGCAGCGCGGGCCACTTCCAGACGGCCCGCCCGCCCGCGAAGCTGAAGAGGCTGCCCCACATGCGGTCGATGTGGACGGGGATGATCGGGGCGTCCACGTCCTTCATGATCCGCTCGAAGCCGCGCCGGAAGCGCGTCATGTTGCCGGTGCGGGTGATCGAGCCCTCGGCGAAGATGCAGACCAGCTCGCCGTCGCGCACGGCCTGGCTCGCGCGACGCAGGGAGCGGATCATCTCGCGCGGGCCGTCGCTCTCGCTGACGGGGATGACCTTCAGCAGCCGGCAGCCCCAGTTCAGCAGCCGGTTCTCGTAGAAGCGACGGAACATGACGAACCGCACGAAACGCTGGAGGCCGGCCAGCACCAGCAGCGCGTCCATGTAGCTGACGTGGTTGCAGACCAGCAGCGCCCCGCCCCGCCCCGGCACGCGCTCGGGGTGCACGACGGTAAGGCGGTAGAGCGAGTGCGTCAGCGACCAGAGGCAGAACCGCAGCAGGAACTCGGGCAGCTCGGTGAAGATGAACGCCGTCACCCCGACCACCAACAGCGCGAGCAGGCCGAACATCTCGTGCGGGCCGGCGCCGGCCGCGCCGGCCAGGAAGTAGAGCCCCGCGGCCGCCAGGATGCCGGCGAAAGAGAGGAAGTTGTTGGTGGCCAGCACCGTGCCCCGCCGCTCGGCGGGCGCCCGCATCTGCACGAACGCCGCCAGCGGGATCAGGTAGAGCCCCGCGCCGATGCCGAGCATGAAGACGTCGAAGGCCGCCCGGTAGGTCGACTGCCACGCGAACCCCAGGTCGACCGAGAAGGCGGCGACCAGCGCCGCGCCGATCGGCACCAGGCCGAACTCCACCTTCTGCCCGCTCAGCCGTCCGGCCAGCATCGCCCCGGCGCCGATCCCGACGGCCGTCAGCGCCAGCAGCATCGCCGTGCGCGTGCGCGAGAGGCCCATCAGGTTTTGCGCGTAGACGGGGAAGTTGAGCTGGAAGCAGGCCCCCATCAGCCAGAAGAAGCTGACTCCGAGCACGCAGAGGAACAGCGCCCGGTCGGTGCGCAGCTCGCGCAGGTTCTGCCACATCTCGGCGGCGACGTTGGCCCGCGGCCGGGCGTCGGGCGCGGCCGGCGGAACCCGCCCGACGAACAGGGATGAGGCCGTCCCGGCGACGGCGACGCCGACCAGGACCAGCCCCGCCTTCCACAGTTCGCCCTCAAAGGCGTCCGCCATGAAGCCGCTGGCCACCATGCCGGCGATGATGGCCACGTCGGTGAGCATCTGGATGATGCCGTTGCCGCGGCTGAGCTGCTCCTCGGGCAGCATCTCCGGCAGGATGCCGTACTTGGCCGGGCTGAAGAACGTGCTCTGCGCGCCCATCAGGAAGAGCACGGCCAGGGCGGGCCATAGGCTGGCGCAGAGGAAGGCGAGCACGGCGAGCGACATCACGGCGATCTCGGCCACCTTGGCCGCCACGATTACGGCCCGCTTGCTGAAGCGGTCCGCCAGGCCCCCGGCCAGTGTGGCGAAGATCAGGAAGGGGAGCACGAAGACGGCGCCGACGGCGCTGACGTAAGGGACTTGCTCGTCGGCGCCGCCCGCCACGCGCGCCAGCACCATGAACATGACGACGAAGCGGAAGGCGTTGTCGTTCGCCGCGCCGAGGAACTGGGTGACCATCAGCGCCCAGAACGACCGGCTGCGCATGCCGGGCTTCTCAGGGGGCTCGGGCATCTTCGGCGCCTCCGGCCGGGGGCGAGGGGTCCGAAGGAGGCCGGGTCAGATCAGGGTGTAAAGGTTGACCAGCGCGCCCTGGCCGGCGAGCGCCAGCAGACCCAAAAGCAGCAGCGAGCCGACCACGGGGATCAGCCACCACGCCTTGTAGCGCCAGACGTAGCCGCCGAACTCACGCAACAGGCGCCCCAGGTAGCGCACGCGGCCCATCGCCGGCCTCCCCTCAGTCGAGCGTCTCGTCGGCGAGCGGACGCGGCGGGGCGCCCACGCCGGGCTGCTCGGACTTCGCCAGCAGGAAGCTCTCCAGCACCAGGTAGTCCATCCCGGTGCGCATGAAGCAGTCGTAGGCGTCCGAGGGCGTGCAGACGATCGGCTCGCCCCGCTCGTTGAACGAGGTGTTCACGATCAGGGCGCAGCCGGTCAGCTCCTCGAACGCCCGCAGCAGCGCATGGTAGCGCGGGTTGGCGCGTCCGTCAACCGTCTGGACCCTCGCCGAGTAGTCCACGTGGGTGATGGCCGGCACGTCGGATCGGATGCGGTTGACCCACTCCTTCAGCGGCAGCCGGCCCTCGTCGCCCCGCTCGGGCAGGCGCCGCTCCTCCCGCACAGGGGCGACCAGCAGCATGTAGGGCGAGGGGCAGCCGAGCGCGAAGTAGTCCCCGGCGCGCTCCGCCAGCACCGACGGAGCGAAGGGGCGGAATGACTCGCGGTGCTTGATCTTCAGGTTCAGCACCGACTGCGTGCGCGGCGAGCGGGCGTCGGCCAGGATGGAGCGGTTGCCCAGCGCGCGAGGGCCCCACTCCATGCGTCCCTGGAAGAGGCCGACGACGTTCTCGTCGGCGATCAGGCCGGCGATCGTCGGCGCCCAGTTCTCGGGTGAGAGGCGGCGATAGGGGAAGCCGCGCTCGTGGAGGAACTGCTCGATCTCCTCCTCGGGGAAGGCCGGGCCGAGGTAGGCGCCGTTCATGCCGTCATGCTCGCCGTCGGGCTCGCGGGGGTTGCCGAGCACCTGGTGATAGGCGAAGAGCGCCGCCCCGAGCGCGCCCCCGGCGTCGCCGGCCGCCGGCTGGATCCAGATCTCATCGAACGGCCCGTCGCGCAGCAGCTTGCCGTTGGCCACGCAGTTCAGCGCCACCCCGCCGGCCAGGCACAGGTTCCCCTCGCCGGTCACCTCGTGGGCGTGGCGCACGATGCGAAAGAGGGCCTCTTCGGTGACGGCCTGGCAGGATGCGGCCAGGTCGGCCTCGCGGCGCGTCAGGGGGCCGTCGGGCCGGCGCGGCGGCCCGCCGAAGAGCCGCTCGAACCGCCCGTTCGTCATCGCCATCCCGTCCAGGTAGCCGAAGTAGTCGAGGTTCAGCCGGAACGAGCCGTCCTCCCGCAGGTCGATCAGTTTCTCGCGGATAAGCCCGGCGTAGCGCGGCTCGCCGTAGGGGGCGAGGCCCATCATCTTGTACTCGCCGTTGAGCACCTTGAAGCCCGTGTAGTAGGTGAAGGCCGAATAGAGCAAGCCGAGGGAATGGGGGAACGAGACCTCCCGCAGCAGGCGGACGCGGCTGCCCCGGCCCACGCCGATCGTGGTGGTGTCCCATTCGCCGACGCCGTCGGTGGTGACGACGGCCGCGCTCTGGAACGGCGAGGGGAAGAAGGCGCTGGCGGCGTGGGACTGGTGATGGGTCGGGAAGTAGAGCCTGGGGGGCATCTGCACGCCGATCTCGGCGAGGCTCTGCTCGATGCGGTAAGGGATCCAGAGCTTCTCCCTGGCCCAGAGCGGCACGGCGAGGCGGAACAGCCGCGCCCCGCGCGGGGCCACCGTGAAGTGCGTCTTGAGGATGCGCACGAACTTGGTGATCGGCTTCTCGTAGTAGACGACGGCGTCGAGCTCCTCGCCCCCGAGCCCGCCCTCGGCCAGGCAGTAGCGGATGGCCCGCGCGGGGAAGGAGCTGTCGTGCTTGCGGCGGCTGAAGCGCTCCTCCTGGGCGGCGGCGACGATCCGCCCGTCGCGCACCAGGCAGGCGGCGGAGTCGTGGTAATAGGCGTTGAGTCCAAGGATGTTCATCGTCAGAACTGGCGCTCGTATTCGGCCTCGGAGTCGGGCCGCTCTTCGGGTTCGCCCCAGTAGCTCGGCTCGGGGCCGGGGAAGCGCAGCTTCAGCGGCCGCCTGCCCAGCAGGCGCAGCACCAGGGCCGCCGGGCTGACCAGCAGGTAGTAGAAGAGCGTCAGCGTGACGGTGCCGATCACGTAGAGCCCCGCCTCGCCGAGCTTCTCCCAGAGTCGCGCGTGCGCCCGGAACAGCCCGGGCGCGAGGGCGGCCGCCAGCACGTTCGCCGCGGCGAGCCCGGCCAGCACGCAGGCGGCGATTCGATGGCCCCGCCACCAGGCCAGGGCGCCGAAGACGGCCATCAGCCCGAGCATCCGCAGCAGCCGTCCGAGCACGGGCTGCTGCGGGGCGGACCCGGCCTCCCCCGCCCGCCACGGCCAGACGGCGCGGCTCACCGGTGATGTCGGCCGATCGGTGTCGAGATCGCTGGCCACGACGCGACGACCTCCCTGCGCAAGGATGGACAGGACAATCAGATGTGACGCTCCGGGACCGCAGCGGCCGGCGCGCGGAATCCATTGTACCACAGCGGCGATGGAGGCGCACCGGCCGGGCCTTTGCGCGGGCCGGGCCCATGCGGTACAAGGGCCGGACGTGACTTCAGAGCAGACCAGCCCGGAGCCCGCCTCGCCGCCGGAGCCTGAAAAGGCCCCCGAGCCGCCCCCCGGCCGTCGCCGCCGCTGGCTCGGCCGCCTGGCCGCGCTCGCCTTCGGCCTGCTGCTGCTCTGCCTGGCAGAGCTGATCCTCGCCGCCGCCGGCTACGGGGGGCCGCGCCGGCTCTTCCTGCGCGTGCCCGAGGGCGGCGGGGCCGAGAGCTACGTGACCAACTACCGCGCCTTCCGCGCCACCTTCGCCAGCAACCCCGTGATCCGCGCGCTGGACAAGTATCCCGCCCCGCCGGCCCAGCGGTTCCCCGCCGCGAAGCCGCAGGGCGTCTACCGCGTCGCCGTGATGGGCGGCTCGGCCGCGATGGGCTATCCCCACCGGCTGAACGGATCGTTCCCGCGCCTCCTCGAGGAGGTGCTCAACGTCGTCTGCGCGGGCGCGCGCTTCGAGGTGGTCAACGTCGGCGTGCCGGCCGTCAACTCCTACTCCGTGCTGGAGCGCTGCGGCGAGGTGCTCGGCTACGAGGCGGACATGCTCGTCGTCTACAGCGGGCACAACGAGTTCTACGGCGCCTACGGGCCGGCCTCGGCGATACCGCTCAGCAGCCGCCGCCCGGTGGCGCTGGCGCAGATGTGGCTGCGCAGCCGGCGCCTGAGCCTGCTCGTGGCCGACGCCCTGGCCCGGCTCCAGCAGGCCCCCGACCCGGAGGAGGAGGAGACGCACCTGGTCCGGATCATGCCCCGGCGCACCGACGTGCGCTTCGGCGACGCGACCTACGAGCGCACGCGCGCGAACTATCGGGCGAACCTCTCGGCCGTCGCCGCCCAGGCCCGCCGGCGCGGCGCACCCGTGGTGCTCTGCACGCCGGGGGCGAACCTGCGCGACTTCCCCCCGCTCGGCTCGCTCCACGCCCCGGACTTCACCGCCGAGAAGGAACGGGACTGGCGCCGGCTCATGGAGGAGGCCCGTGAGCTGGAGGGAGCCGGTCAGACCCAGGAGGCCCTGGAGCGCCTGCGGGCCGCCGCCGCGCTCTCGCCCGGCCACGCCGAGACGCGCTACCGCCTGGCCCGCCTGCTGGAGGCCGCCGGGAAGCCCGACGAGGCCGCCGCGCACTACGGAGCGGCCCGCGACCTGGACACGGTGCGCTGGCGCATCGGCAGCGACTTCAACACGGCCGTGCGCGGGCTGGCCGCCGAGCTCGGCGGCGGGGACGTGATCCTGGCCGACGTGGCCGCCCACCTGGAGCGGGAGGCCGGCGGCCCGCCCGGCGCCGGGCTCTTCCTGGAGCACGTCCATCCGTCCCTGGACGGAAACCTGGCCATCGCCGAGGCCATCGCGCGCGCCATCGGGGCGTCCCCGGCCGGACGGCAGCTCGGCCGTTGGGACTGGGAGCGCCACCTATCGCTGAAGGGCTACGCCGAGCGGATCGGGATCGATGAGCTGGACCTGATCATCGCCCTCCAGACCGCCGCCGCGCTGCACCGCACCGTCACGCCCGAGGGCGGGCCGGCCGGCCGCCTGTACGCGGACCTGCTGACGCGCGTGGCGCAGCTTCAGGCCGGGCTCGACGAGCCCCAGCGCGAGGCGTGGGAGCAGGCGGCCTCCCGGGGCGCGCTGACCAGGCCGGACGGCTACGACCTGCTGCGCCTGATGCTCGCGGCGCACTACGCCGAACGCGGCGAGTTTGAAGCCGCCCTCCGCGAGGTCGAGAAGGCCAGGCGCTACGGCTACTGGCAGCTCGAGAACCCCCGCTACGCGGCCCTGTTCGTGATGGAGGCTTCGCTGCGCCTGGAGGCCGGCGAGCCCGAGGCGGCCGCCGAGGCCGCCCGCAAGGCGCTGGCGCTCGACCCCGGCCGCCCCGGCGCCCTGGAGCGGCTGCAAGAGGCCCGCCGGGCGACGGCCAGCCCCGGCGGCATGACGGATGAGGCGCGGAAAGAGCCTTGACGCGGCCCTGACCGCTCTGTAGTATCGCTGTGTGCCTTGAGTGCGAGCCGGGAACTCGAAACGCAGTGGACGGAGGGAGCTACCATGCGGCGGAACGGGCGTTGGCGGACGGCTCTTGTCCTCGTGGTCCTGAGCGGTCTGGCGCTGAGCGCCACCGGCTGCGGCTACCTGAAGAACGTGCGTGACGACCTGATGGACTGCGGCACGCTGGCCGTCGGCATCGTGCCGCCCGTCGTGCCGACCGAGACCGGCACGAAGGCCGTCGGCTTCCTGCCGCCGGCCATAGGCGTCTACGCCCAGGCGACCGACCTGTTCCACCTGGGGGCGATCTACAAGGCCACCGGCGACCTGGAGTGGGACCGCCGGGGGGTCGGCCTCACCGTCGACCAGCGCGCCAAGATCGGCCTCGGCCCCGCCCACTGGGTGTGGATCGAGCAGGACCCGATCGCCGTCAACGCCTACAAGCGGCGCGGCAACCAGATGGACGGCTGGCGGCAGCACATGAACGAGCTGCGCGATCCGATCCTGGGCAGCCCGGCCAAGACGATGATCTTCGAGCCGACGCTGGACGAGACCACCGGCTGGGAGTCGCTGCGCTACCTGCCGCTGGGCTGGCAGGACTGGGAGTTCTTCTCGCTGGAGGTGGCCGTGCCCGAGCCGTTCATCCTGCACAGCGGGCTCTACCTGCGGGCGGGCTTCGACCCTTCGCAGGTCTTCGACCTGGTGCTCGGGCTCTTCACCATCGACCTCTACGACGACGCGGCCTACACGCTGGGCGGGGCGCTGCAGCACTGAGGACGCGCTGAGGGATGAAGGACCAGGGGGCGGCCGGCTGCCGGCCGCCCCCCTTCTTTGTGGCGTCGCCCGGATCGGCCCGGACGCGACGGCCACCGGCCCCGAGGGCCCTCTGGCCCGGAGGGAGCGCGTCCCTCCAGGCGCACGGCGCCGCAGAGGAGTAGAGGGCCGGGCCTACTCGCCCTCCTGGGGAGCCTTGCGGGGCTCGGCGGCCGGCTCGGGCGCGGCCGGCTGCTCCGCCTGCTCGGGGGCGGCTTCCTCTTGC
>CAYSWA010000059.1:0-8982 GCA_964434535.1 uncultured candidatus Brocadiaceae bacterium
ACGGCTCGGCCAGGCACCCCTCGGCCGTGACCAGGACCGTCTACCCCGACGCCGGTGAGGTGACCGTCGCCTACAATGACGACGGGACCGTGAACACCGGGACCGATCAGCGGGGCTGGACGGTGACCTACACCTATGATGACGCGCGGCGGGTGACCGCCGAGAGCGTCTCCGGCTCCGGCCTGGTCGGCACCTCCAGCGTCACGTATGCCTGCGACGCGCTCGGGCGGCCGTTCCCTCGCCTTGATTCCCCCCGACGGATGGCGTAGCCTGCGTGGTCTACATGCAGCGCCACCACGGGGAGCGGAGGAGACCATGAAACGGATCGTGCTGACCAGGCCCCGGACGCTCGAGATCGACGAGGCCCCCGACCCCGATCCCGGACCCGGCGAGGCGCTGGTCAGGATGCAGAAGGTCGGCGTCTGCGGCTCCGACATCCACCTGTTCCGCGACTTCCGCATCGGCGACACTGTGATCGACCGGCCTTTCGTGATCGGCCACGAGTGCATGGGCACGATCACGGCGGTGGGGCCGGGCGTGGACGAGGGCCTGGTGGGGCGGCGGGTGGCGATCGAGCCCGCCATCTCGTGCGGGGAGTGCGAGGCCTGCCGCGCCGGGCTGACCAACGCCTGCCCGAGCGTGCAGTTCCTCGGCACGCCGCCCGTGCAGGGCGCCTTCAAGGAGTTCCTCGCCCACCCGGTCGAGCTGCTCGAACCGCTGCCGGAGTGCGTGGGCGACGAGGCGGCGGTGGTGCTGGAGCCGATGGCGATCGCCCTGCACGCGGTCAACCTGGTGAAGGTCCGGCCCGGCCAGCGGGTGGCGATCCTCGGCACGGGCGTGGTGGGCACGTGCGTGCTGGCGCTGCTCGGCCTCTACCGGGGGCTGCACGTGGTCTGCGCCGACCTGATGGAGGACCGGCTCGAAAGGGCGCGCCGGATGGGCGCGGCGAGCGTGAACGCCACGGGCATGGACGACGAAGAGGCGGCCGAGGCGACCGCCGAAGCGATCGGCGGGCTCGGTGCGCACGTCGTCTTCGAGTGCGCGGGCGCGGCCCAGACCTGCCGCAACATGTGCGAGGTGGCGGCGCCGGGTGGGCACGTGGCGGTGGTCGGCATCACCGACGACGACCGGTTGGAGATGCGCCACTCGGCGGCGCGGCGCAAGGGGCTGACGCTGCGGCTGGTGCGCCGCAGCCTGGGAACGCTGCGCCCGTGCGTCGAGCTGGCCGCGCGCGGCGCGATCCGGCCCGAGGAGCTGGTGACCCACACCTTCGCCGCCGGCGAGGTCGAGCGCGCCTTCGACGTGGTGGACCGCCACGCCGAGGGCGTGCTGAAAGCCCTGATCGACATGCGCCAGTGGTGAGAGCGGCAAGGGAGGGCGCGATGCAGCCGGTGAAGCGGACAGAGACGCTGCCCGTGACGCACGAGGCCGAGGTGCTGGTGGCCGGGCGGTGCGTCGGAGCAGGTGCAGCTTTCCGCCCGCGTTCTCTGGTATAATGGGTCCTGGCGGAGATCGCTCCCTGGTCGGCGGAGGCCCCCATGGTTGACCTCATCGTGCTGCTGATCCTGGCCGTCTACTGCGTGCGGGGCTACCGGCGGGGGATGGTCCTGAACCTGGCGGCGCTGGGCGCCCTGGCGGTGGCGGTGGTCGTCAGCGGCCCGCTGGGGCCGGTTGTTGGCGCGATCCTGCGCTCGAACTGGTCGCCGGCCGCTTCGAACCTGGTCGGGCGTACCATCGCCGGCGTGGCGATCTACATCCCGCTGCTCGTGCTGGCCCACGTGGTAGACAGGGTGCTGGGGCGCAGCGCCGACGGGGAGCTGCGCAGCTGGAACCGCGGCTGGGGCCTGGCCTGCGGGATCGTCACCGGGCTGGTCGTCGCGTTGGTGCTGCTGTTCCTGGTGGACCTGGCCGTCAAGGTGCTGCCCCCCGGGGAGAGCCGGCTGGTGGAGATCGGACGCCGCTCCATCCTGCGCAAGCGCGTATCGGCGCTCAACCCCGCCGACCGGTTCCTGGTCACCGATACACTGCGTCTGGTGCGCAGGGCGCGCGAGGATCCGGCGGTGCGCGAGCGAGCGCGCGCTCATCCGCAGCTTCGCAAGATCATCGAGCACCCCCGCCTGCGCCCGCTGGTGGAGGACGAGGAGCTGGTCGAGGCGCTGAGGGCCTATCGGGTGGAGGCCGTGCTGGCCAACGAAAAGGTGCGCGAGGCGCTCGCCGACGATGAGCTGCGCGACCTGCTGGCGGCGCCGGAGACGCTCGCGGCGATCAGGCAGGTCCTCGGCGAGAAGAACGCAGCGAGTTCCGCAGCAGAAGGTGGGCAGGCCGGCACAACGCCCCCCGCGCAGGAGTCGGGCCCGGTCGTTCCGGCCGAGACGCCCACATCGCGGGCGACGGGCGCGCCAGCCCCGCAAGTCAGCCGGTAGCGGCTGCTGCGGCTTCAGCGGATGCCGACTTTGCGGCGGACCTCTTCCATGGTGCGCCGGGCCACCTCGCGGGCGGTCTCGGCGCCCTTGTCCATCAGGCGGCGGACGCCCTCCGGATCGGCGGCCATCTCCTGCGTCTTGCGCCGGATCGGCGCCAGTTCGGCGCTCATGTGCTCGGCGACGCACTTCTTGCAGTCGATGCAGCCGATGCCGGCGGCGCGGCACCCTTCGGCGGCCCAGGCCACGTCTTCGGGGGGCGAGAACGCCTGGTGCATGGTGTGGATATTGCAGATCTCCGGCGTGCCGGGGTCCTGGCGCCGCACCCGCGCCGGGTCGGTGGCGGCGGTCTTGAGCTGGGCCCAGATCTCCTCGGGCGTGTCGAGCAGCGAGACGTAGTTGTCCAGGCTCTTGCTCATCTTGTCCTTGCCCTGGAGGCCCATCAGGCGGGGCACGTCGCTGAACAGGGGGCGGGGCTCGGGGAAGGTCTCGCCGAAGCGGCTGTTGAAGGCGCGGGTCACCTCGCGGGCGAACTCCAGGTGCTGCGTCTGGTCTTCGCCGACGGGCACGGTGTCCGCCTTGTAGAGCAGGATGTCGGCCGCCATCAGCACGGGGTAGGTGAACAGGCCGGCGTTGACCTGGCCTTTCAGCTTATCGCCCTTGTCCTTGAACTGGGTCATGCGGCCCAGCGCGCCCATGGAGGCGCAGTTCATCAGGATCCAGCAGAGCTCGGCGACCTCGGGCACGTGGCTCTGCACGAACAGGCAGCAGCGCTCGGGATCGAGGCCGGCGGCGACATTCACGACGAAGGTGTCGAAGACACGCCGCGGCATCTGCTCGGCCTCGTAGGGCACCGTCATGGCGTGGAAGTCCACGACGCAGAAGGTGCAGTCGTAGTCGTCCAGCATGCCGGCCCAGTGGCGAATGGCGCCGACGTAGTTGCCGATGTGGACCACGCCGCTGGGCTGGATGCCGCTGAAGACGGTGCCTTTGGGAGCGTGCTGCTGTGCCATGGATGTGCTCCGGAGGCGCTTGTGCGGGAGAGGGGACGGGGGGGCGGGGTCTCGGGCCTCTACGTCGTCTCGTCGGCCAGCTGCGCCGTGATGTCGCGCAGCTCGCGGGCGCTGACCTCGCGGAGGGGCTTGCCGCGGCCTTCGAGCAGGTCGTTGAACTTCAGGGCCGTCTCGAGCATCCGCTCGTGGGTCTCGCGCGAGCCGCCGAAGAGGCGGAAGTTCGGCCCGCGGGTGATGCGCTTGTGCTCGGAGTCGCCGTCCAGGCCCACGCCGAGCAGTCCCCGGATGTTGAGCGGTCTCTCCTCCGGCGGAGTGCGCGCCATGCTGGCTCCTGCGGAAGGCTCTTCGTAACCCGATACGCATCCTAACGTTGCCCCGGCCGGCATGTCAAACGGCCGGGCTACAGCTCGCGCAGGAAGTAGACCTGGCGGCCCACTTCCTTGAAGCCGAAGGCGGGGTAGAGCTTGCGCCCCTTGTAGTTCTGCTCCAGCGTCTCGACCCGCGCGTAGTGCATGCCGCATTCGCGGAAGTGCTCCAGCGCCCGGCGCATCAGCGCCTTGCCGACGCCCCGGCCCTGGTAGTCGCGGGCGACGGCCATGTTCGCCACGTGGCCCATGCTGTGCTCGCGGTAGATGCGCGTGCAGACGTAGCCGACTGCCCTGTCGTCCAGCTCGGCCACGAAGGCGTGCTCGGGATGGCGTCTCAGGTCATAGTCGATGCCGTCGCGCTTACGCTCCTGCCAGGTGGTGCTGGCGATCAGCCCGAACTTCTCCTCCATGTGCGAATCGAGGCAGAAGCCCTCGAAGCTCTCCTCGGTGATGCGCATGATCGCCGCCCGGTCGCGGCGGCGGTACTTCCTCACGGTCGGTTCGCTCATCGGCTTCCGGTCCCCTCCAGGCGGCGCTGGCAGAGAGTAGCGCAGCCGGCCGGTGAGGTCAAAGGAACCCGTCCGAGCGGTGAGAGGGGACTCAGAGGGAAGCGCCGTGCTTATTCGGCCGGCCGGATGACGACGCCCTCGCCGGCCGAGTGCGCCTTGAGGCGGTCCGGCTGCTCCACGCTGCCGATCAGGTTGACCGGCGAGGCGGGCACGATCTCGTCCTCGGACTCGCTCATCGGAGTCTTGCCGTAGAAGATGCAGAAGCAGTTGCCGTCCGGCCAATAGCCCAGGTCGCCCTTGCTCACGGAGGAAACGGCGTTCTCGGGCGGCGCCTCGACGGGGATCGCGCAGTAGATCTCGTCCCCCCACTGGCGAGCGACGGTCTCGATGGGCAAGGCGGCCAGGATCTGCTGCACCGTCTCGGGGGAGTGCTCCGCGCTCAGCTCGGCGGCGAACTGCTCGTCGCCGACCTGGATGGTGATCTGGGTCACGGCTGTCTGCCTCTCGGGCGGCCTTCACCGGCGCAGCGGGGTCAGGCCATCAACGAGCGGGCCAATTCGACGGCGGAAGCCGCGTCGGGCGCGTAGCCGTCCGCGCCGATCTCGTCCGCGTAGTCCTGCGTGATCGGCGCGCCGCCGATCATGACCCTCGCGTCGAGGCCGGCCTCCTTGAGCGCCTCGATCACGTTGCCCATCTGCGTCATGGTGGTGGTCAGCAGGGCGGAGAGGCCGACGACCTGGGCCCCGTTCTCGCGGGCCAGTTCCACGAAGCGCTCGGGCGCCACGTCGATGCCGGCGTCGACGACGCGGAACCCGCCGCCCTTGAGCATCATGCCGACCAGGTTCTTGCCGATGTCGTGCAGGTCGCCCTTGACGGTGCCGATCACGACGGTGCCGGCCGGCTTCGCCCCGCTCTCGGCCAGCAGAGGCTCCAGTATCTCCATCGCCGCGTTCATGGCGCGGGCCGCGATGAGCACCTCGGGCACGTAGAACTCGTTGTTCTTGAACTTCCGCCCGACCACGTCCATCCCGGCCACCAGGCCCTCGTTCAGGATGGCCTCGGGGTCCGTGCCTTCGTCCACCGCTTCCTGCACCAGGTCCACGACCGTGTCGCGATCGCCACGGATCAGGGCCTCGGCTACCGCTGCAAGGTTGGCCATGCCGGCCTCCTGCTCAGATGAGTCCGGGTTCAGAAAGGGTCGCTCGTATCTGCCTGGGGGCGCAGTTTAGCGGCGGGCGCGAGAGGCTGTCAACGGTCCGCGGCCGCTTCCTGCGCCGGCTGCGGCGCGGCCACCTCGGCGCTCGGAGTCTCGGCCGAGACCTGCACGCTCGGGGTCGCCGGCGGGACCTGGAACGGCTGGACCGTCGGCGGAGGCTGGAGCAACTGGCCGGCGGCGATGGCGTCGAGGCGGGCCTGGGCCAGCGCGCGGTATTCGTCCTGTTCCGTCCGTGCCAGCACTTCGGCGTAGTGCCCTCGGGCAGCCTCGGCCTTGCCGGCCAGCTCGCTGGCCCGCCCGGCTGCGAGCAGGTGCCTCGGCGCTCCGTCGCGGGCAAGCTGCCCGTAGGTCTGCGCCGCCCGGCTGTACTGGCCCGTCTCCTCCAGGGCTACGGCCAGCGCCTCGCGCGCTGCTGGCGCGGCGCCGCTCTGCGGGTACTCGTCCACGACGCGACGGTATGCCTCGGCGGCCTCGCGCCACTCTCCGCCCGCGGCGTAGAGGTTCCCCAGCTTCAGCGCCACCCACGGGGTCGCCTGCGTCTCGGCGCCCTCGCGCAGGATGGCGCGGCACTGCAGGATGGACTGCTCACGCAGCTGGCGGCTCTGCTGGGGGCCGTAGAGCATGGCGGTCAGCTCGGGGAAGCTGCCGATAGCTTCCCACTGCTGGAGTGCGACCGTCTGGCGCTTCAACGCGTAGGTCTTGTAGGCGACCACGACCAGGACGATGACGGCGACGACGAGCAGGATGTGCAGGGCATTCGCGGCGAGGAAGGTCTGCGCCGCGTGCAGGACCTTCTCGAAGACCTCCTGTTCGGAGGGGCCGTGTTCCGGTTTCTCCTTGGCCATCTGCTCGTCTGTCCGCTCGGGTGGGAAACGCCGCAGGAGCGCCGGATTATACGCGAGCGAGGCCCGTGCTTCAAAGGCCGGCGCGCACGCGCTCCAGCAGTCGCCGGCCCTCGGCTGCGGTGGCGCAACCGGTCGAGATGAAGAGGCCGCCGTGCGGCAGGTGCGCCAGCAGGAACTCGACCTCCCGCGCCGGCGCGCCGACATGCAGGCACTTGCCCGCCTCCAGCACGCGCCGGCACACATCGAGCCACTGCGAGATCGGCCGCGCGCCCGCCCCGGGCACCCACTGAATGCCGTCCAGCTCCTCCACCTCCAGCAGGGGCGGCAGGTTGCCCAGCGCCGACGGCCCGTCCAGGTGGTAGATCGAGTTGTCCAGCCAGCCGGCCAGCTCCCGCACCTCGGGCAGGAAGAACTCCGCGAACATGGCCGGCGAGACCAGGCCCGAGAAGTCGTTCTGCAGGGCCGTAAACCGCCCCCGCGAGTAGGCCGGCAGCCAGGTGATCGTGCCCTCCTGGACACGGCGGATGCGCGCGGCGTAGTCCGCGAAGACCCGTTTGTAGATGCGGGTCAGGATGGGCATGATGCGGCGCACTTCGCCCGGCCTGTCGTAGAGGTCGAGCGCGAGGCGGTCGGGGTGGCGCGCGGCGGCCAGTGCATCGCCCCCGCCGTGCAGATCCGGTATGCCGACCAGGAAACGTCCGGGGGCGGCCTCGCAGAAGGCGTCGACGAGCTCGCCCATCAGCCGCCACCACGGGTTGCCGGGATCGAGCGAGGGAGTCCAGTCGGCCAGCTCGCCCACGAATGGCCTGGCCCACGAAGTGGCCTCGTCCAGAAAGACCAGCTCGCCGCCGAGGAAGGCGGTGAAGGAGTCCGGGCCGATCTCGGGCAGGGCGACCGGCAGTGCGTCGCCCAGGTAGAGGGTGCTCTCGGTCTGATGGACGGCGCGGTTGACGCGGTACTCGGGCTCGGTCCAGCGCGCCCCGAGGGTGTCCGGGACGGAGAAATCGGGCGGCCGTCGGTCGTCGCGCGGGCAGGTGATGGCCACCAGCGGCGTGCCGGGCACCTCGCGCCGCCAGAAGGCATCGAAGCGGTTCCGGACGGCGGGCAGGTCGATCGTCGCCAGCGCGCCGGGCATCGGGGCCTCGCGCAGTCAAGGGCAGGGCGCATTATAGCCATGGGCCGGGCCGGCACAAAGCGCCCCGCCGCCGGCCGACCCCTGGACAACCGACGGGACGGCGCGGCAGTCACGGGGGCTTGCTGGCCGGGGGGAGGGCGCGTTGCGCGTGGAGCCGGAGCCCCGCGACCCGCCGGGCTGGCCGGGCGTAGTACTGGAGCTCGACGGGCAGGACAGGTCCCGCTATAAGGAGCTCCGCTTCCGCGCCTACCTTGTCGAGGGCGGCGAGCGCGGGGCGCTCCGTGCGCAGTACTACAGCACGGAGGGGCGGAAGGTGCAGCCGGGGGGCGCCCTGACCGGCTCGCTGAGGCGCACGCAGTGGCGCGATTTCACCTGGCCGAGCAGGCGGTCAGGTTTGTGGTGATCGACCGGCGCATCACGCAGGGCACGCGGGGGGAGGCGGGAAGGCAATGGTGCGAGCGTATCTGGACTGTGCGCGCCACCTGCGCCCAGCAGGGCCGGTCTGTCTTCCGGTTCCTTCACGATGCCCTCGATGCCCACTTCAACGGCCGCCCACCTCCCTCCCTGCTTGCCGCCTGACGCAGAACCCGTGAACGGTTACAGCCATTCGTTCTCACCTCGACGTTTTAAAACATGAAGCTATTGGTCCCTGACACTTGAGATTATGGGCCGCGGTTCGGTGGCACGGGCTTCCTGTTCTGCTTCAGACGGAAATGGACATTTCCGTCTGAAGCAGAACAGTTCAGGCGTGATGCACGTTACGACGGAAGAACTCAGCGATCTCAGGCTTGCCGGCGGTGCCTTCGGCCACCTTGCGCACGAGGGCTTCCAGTTCAGCCTCGGGTGCCTCAATACGTTCATCGTTCACTTGCAGGAACACGATGGCGGCCACCGCGCCCGTGCGCTTGTTGCCGTCCAGGAACGGATGGTTGCGCATGATGTGGAAGAGGTAGGCGGCGGCCATCTCAAAGATGTCACCATGCAGGTAGCCCTCATCCGTGCCGGCCTGCGGCACGGCGACCGCCGAGGCGAGCGATGCGGTGTCGCGGATTCCGCGCTCGCCGCCGTAGCGCTCGAGCTGGTCCTGATGGATGCGGATAACTTCCCAGAGGCCCAGGAAGACCGGGGACATAGGCTACTCCGCGAGGTTCTTCAGCGCGCGTCCGAACCGTCTGTTCGTCTCCTCGAGGGCCTCCTCGAACCTGGCCTGCTGTTCCGGGTCTCTCTGGGGCACAAGGACCAGCACGTCGCCGTCGGTCCGGATGTCGAGCGGCGTGTCCGGCTCGATGTGGAGCAGTTCCAGGATGGGCTTGTCGATGATGAGCGCGTAGCTGTTGCCGTGCCTGGTCAGGGTCTTGACCACAATGACCTCCTTCCCGTGTATCCCTTCCGTACTCACATTGTATCACAGGCGGGCTGGAGCGTCAACACGGTGCCCCGGCCGAAGATGAAACCCCGACCGACCCGCCTGCGCCA
>CAYSWA010000060.1:0-8862 GCA_964434535.1 uncultured candidatus Brocadiaceae bacterium
GCCGACCCACGTGCGCAGGCGCTCGGCGCCGCAGGCGAAGGTGCCGAGCAGGCCGGCCGCGGTGTCCAGGCCGTAGGGGGCCAGGTCGCGGGCCAGGGCGGGATCGGCGAGCCTGCCGCGGAGCCGCTCCAGGTCGATGCGCAGCGGCTCCGACGTCGCCAGCAGCAGCATGTAGCCCTTGTGCCCGCCGTCCTCGTTCATCCCGTGCGGCACCCACAGGGAGGTGTGGGGGAAGACGCCGAGGAAGGTGCGCACGATGATCTTCACCTCCGTGACGCTCAGCGCGTGCATCGGCACCCACTGCAGGAACAGGCCGCCGGGCGCCAGGTGGTCGCGGCAGGTGCGGTAGAACTCACGGCTGTAGAGCACCCAGCTATCGCTGGACTTCGGGTGCGTGGAGTCGCTCACGATCACGGGCCAGGTGCGCTGCGCAGCCAGCAAGTAGTTGCGCCCGTCGTCGATGGTGACCTTCACCTTGGGGTTGGCCAGCAGGCCGTTGTTCTCCTCCTCCAGCAGGCGGGCGGCCTCCACGACGCTGCTCTCCAGGTCGACCACCTCCAGCGAGCGCACTGCCGGGCACTGCACCGCCGCCCCGGCGGCGCCGCCGCCGCCGAAGCAGATCATCAGCGCCTCGTCCGGCTCGGGGTGCAGAAGCGGCCCCAGCACGCCCATCAGCTTGAAGCACTGGAGCGCGGCGTGGTTGGTGGGCACCTCGCGCATGCCGTTGATGTAGACGCGCTTCAGCCCGCTGACCCGATCGCGCACGACGCTCGCCGTCCCGGTGCGCCCCTCCCGGTAGAAGATCACCTCCACGTGGCGGCCCAGCTCCACCGAGCTGGCCAGCAGGGCGCGGCGGCACAGGTCGCCGGGCGCCGCCGCCGCGAAGGCGAGCACGGCGCCGCCGGCGAGCGCGGGCGCCAGGACGCGCCGCGCCCAGGAGCGGGCGGCCGTAGCCATCAGCAGCGCCGCGCCGACACCCACGTAGAGCAGCGCCATCAGGAAGATGCCCGCCTGGATGCCCGCCAGGGGGATCAGCAGGAAGACCGGCAGCATCGCCCCGACCATGCTGCCGGCCGTGTTGAGCGCATAGACCGCGCCGACCCTGCGGCCCACGCGGGCGACGCTGCCGGCGTAGGCCGCGCAGATCAGCGGGAAGGCCATGCCCATCAGCACCGTGGGGACCAGCACCGTCAGGCCGGTCATCGGGAGCAGCTCGACCGCCCCGGGGTCGCGCAGCTCGAGGACCAGCACGCCGGCGGGCAGGGAACAGGCGACCGCCAGCCCCAGCGCGATCAGCGCCCAGGCCAGCGCGCGGGCCGGCCGTCCTCGGCGCGCCAGAAATGCCCGGTAAAGGAGGCTGCCCAGGCCGAGCCCGAGCAGGTAGACGCCCAGGATGGCGGTGAAGGCGTAGGCCACGTTGCTGAAGAAGGCCAGGTAGCGGACCCAGAGCACCTGCGTGGTGAGGCCGGCCATGCCGGTGATGAAGGCCGCCGCCAGCAGCAGCGAGCGCGGGCCGGGCGCCCTTCGCTCGGGTGCTAAAGCGGCGGGGGAAGCCGGCGCGAGGGCCGGGGCACCGAGGCCGGCGACGATGAGGGCCGCAAAGGCGGCGATGCCCAGGTTCACCACGACGGCAACCTGGCCGGCGGCGCTCAACCCGTAGGTGTCCACCAGCCAGTAGCCGGCGGCGAAGCAGCCGGCGGCGGCCCCGAGCGTGTTCAGCCCGTAGAGCGCGCCGACGCGCCGGCCGATCATGCGGCTCGACTCTGTGCAGAACCGGCTCAGCAGGGGCAGCGTGGTCCCCATCAGCCCGCAGGGCACCACCAGGAGGGCGAAGGAGATGGCGAAGCGCGCCAGGCTCGGCACAAGCAGAGGCCCCGAGGCGAGCAGCGGCACCGCCGGCACAGCCCGACGCAGCAGCTCCAGCGCCGCCGGCACGCCGAGCGCCCACAAGGCCACGCCGGCCTGGGCCAGCCCGTAGAGCGCCAGCCGGTGCGGGGAGCGGTCGGCCAGACGCCCGCCCACCAGTGCCCCGACGCCCAGACCCGCCATGAAGGCGCAGAGCACCACGCTGATGGCGTAGGAGCTGTTGCCGAAGACGGTGACGAACTGCCGGCTCCAGACCACCTCCAACGTCAGCGCCGTCCCCCCCGACAGGAAGAAGCAGGCGTAGACGCCGAGCCGCACCGCTGGAGGCAGGGCGCCGCCGGGGGGCACTTCTTCTGCGCGGCGGGTCGTCAACGGCGATGTCTCCTGAATGGTCGCCCGCCCGGCGGGGCGGGCGGATCGGGCTCTCAGGCGCCGGCCCGCGCGTCGCGGCGCCGGCCGGTCACGCCCGCCAGCGCCCGCCGCAGCCAGCTTCCCTGTATGTGCACGGCGTCGTGCGGGCAGACCTCGGCGCAGCAGCAGCAGGCGATGCAGAGCCGCCGGTCGACCACGTAGCGTCCGGCGGCGTCGTCGTGGCTGATGGCACCGCTGGGGCAGTTGCGGGCGCACTCGCCGCAGCGCACGCATGCGTCCTGGTCGATGACGGCCCGGCGAGAGGTGAGCGCGTCGAACGCCCCGCGGAACATCCAGCGCGGCAGCACCCGCAGGGCCAGGGCGTTGGCGTACGCCGCCGGATGGGCGAAGTCGCCGGGGGCGAACGCCGCCGCCGGCTCGCCGCGCACCACGATGTCCGCCGGCCGGCCGATGCCGAGCCCGCGCTCGTGGCAGCGCGCCAGCAGCGGCACCCGCTCGGGCTCGAAGCCCATCACCTGCGCGCAGAAGGCGTCCAGGGCGACGGAGTCGCAGCTTGCGGCGAGCAGCTCCAGGTGGCGCAGGCTGCCGTTGGCCGGCCCACGTCCTTCCATGGCCATCACCCCGTCCATGAAGGCGGCGCCGGGGCGGATCAGTGCGTAGAGGTCCGAGAGCAACGTGGCGAAGTCCTCCGGGCGGGGGGCCAGCAGATGGGCCTCCTTCTTGGCGGCGCCGGGCACCAGGCCGAATACGTTCTTGACCGCCCCGGTCATGAAGGTCAGGCTGTGGGTCTTGAGCTTGGCCATGCTGACGATCAGGTCGAACTGGTCCAGGTTCCGGGGCAGGGCGATCTCGCGCCAGACCTCGCCGGCCTCGAAGCCCACGACGTGGCGCGGCTGGGCGTCCACGTTGTAGAGCTCGGCCCCGGCGGCGCGGGCGGCCCGTTCCATGCCCGAGACCTGGAGCGCGCGGGCCGTCGAGCCGTCGCTGAGCGTGCCGCAGGAGTCGCCGATGGCCACCTCGCAGCCGAACTCGGCCGTGAGCATCTCGGCCAGGGCCTGGACCAGGGCCGGATGGGTGTTGACGTGCGCCTCGGGGTCGCGTGTGCTGGAGAGCAGGTTCGGCTTCAGCAGCACGCGTCCTGCCTCGCGCAGGCGCTCCTGAAGGTCGGGCAGCGCCCCGACGCAGCGCCAGACGGCCTGACGCACGCGGCTCATGTTGTAGCTGATGCAGCGGGCCGTCCCGACCGTGGCCACGGCGTCGGGCCGGCGGCGCCGCACGTCCACCATGGTTGTTCCCATGTCCGCCATATGTCTGGCGGCGCTTCCGCGCCACGTCCCCTCCGGCGGGCCATTCTAACCGAGAAGGCGTCGGATATGCCAATGCTGGCGCCCTGTGCGGGGGGGGCAGGATGGACTCCGGGCGGGCTTTGGGCTATAATGGAGGATGCGTGGCTGGTGGGCCGCGCTTGTCCCGCCTCTTTCTTACTTGTTGTGTGGCAAAGGGTTATGGTTGCAGGCGTCCTCCAGAAAGTGGCCGACATCGCCAAGAGCGTCATCGGCACCTCCAACGAGCGCATCCTGCGCGAGATGGTGCCGCCGGTGGACCGGGTCAACGCGCTGGAGCCCGAGTTCCAGCGCCGCTCCGACGCCGAGCTGCGCCAGCTCACCGGGCGCTTCCGCGAGGGGCTCAGGGGGCCGAAGAGCTTCGATGAGAAGCAGGAGATCCTGGACAGGATCCTGCCGGAGGCATTCGCCAACGTGCGCGAGGCCGCCCGGCGGGTGCTGGTGACGCCGGCGCCGGACAGCCCCTACCCGATGATGCGTCCCTTCGACGTGCAGGTCATCGGCGGCATCGCGCTGCACCGCCAGATGATCGCCGAGATGGTCACCGGCGAGGGCAAGACGCTGGTGGCCACCTTCGCCGCCTACCTGAACGCGCTCGCCGGCGACGGCGTGCACATCGTGACCACCAACGACTACCTGGCCCGGCGCGACTGCGAGTGGATGCGCCCGGTCTACAACCTGCTCGGCCTCAGCGCCGGCTACATCCAGGCCATGCAGGAACCCTACGAGAAGCGCCGGGCCTACGAGTGCGACATCACCTACGGGACCAACAGCGAGTTCGGCTTCGACTACCTGCGCGACAACATGCGCTACGAGCCCGAGCACCAGGTCCAGCTCGTGCGCGGCCTCAACTACGCCATCATCGACGAGGTGGACAACATCCTGATCGACGAGGCCCGCACGCCCCTGATCCTCAGCGGCCCCGTCACCCAGCAGTCCGACAAGTACTACATGGCCAACCGGGTGGCCCGCGCGCTGAAGGCCGGGCGCGACTACGAGGTGAAGATCAAGGAGGAGACCGGCCACCTGACTGACGAGGGCATCGCCCGCGCCGAACGCATGCTCGGTGTGGACAGCATGTACAGCGAGCAGAACATGGACTGGCCGCACTTCATCGAGACGGCCCTGCGCGCCAACGAGTTCTTCGAGCGCGACACCGACTACATCGTCAAGGACGGCGAGGTGGTGATCGTCGACGAGTTCACCGGCCGCCTGATGGAGGGGCGCGTCTGGGGCGGCGGGCTGCACCAGGCCGTCACCGTCAAGGAGGGCCTCAAGCTCAAGGAAGAGACCCAGACCACCGCGACGATCACCCTCCAGAACTTCTTCCGTCTCTACAACAAGCTGGCCGGCATGACGGGCACGGCGATGACCGAGGCGGCCGAGTTCCACAAGATCTACGACCTCGGCGTCGTCGCCATCCCCACCAACCTGCCCCTGATCCGCCAGGAGCTGACCGACCGGGTCTTCTGCACCGAGCAGGAGAAGTGGCGCGCCGTGGCCGAGGAGATCGCCGAGGCGCACCAGGAGGGCCGGCCGGTCCTTGTCGGCACCACCAGCATCGAGAAGAGCGAACTGCTCAGCACCATGCTCCAGCGCAAGGGCATCGAGCACGAGGTGCTCAACGCCAAGCCCGAGCAGGCCGCCCGCGAGGCCGAGATCGTGGCCAAGGCCGGCGAGCCCGGCGCCGTCACCATCGCCACCAACATGGCCGGCCGTGGCACCGACATCGTGCTCGGGCCCGGTGTGGCCGCCCGGGGCGGGCTCCACATCGTCGGCACCGAGCGCCACGAGGCCCGGCGGGTCGACAACCAGCTACGCGGGCGCGCCGGCCGACAGGGCGACCCGGGCTCGAGCCGATTCTACACCTCGTTCGAAGACGAGGTGATGCGCCGCTTCGCCCCCGAGTCCATGCAGCGCTGGCTCCAGCGCGTCGGCATGGAAGAGGACATGGCCATCGAGAGCAAGATGGTGACCCGCTGGATCGAGAAGGCGCAGAAGCGGGTCGAGGAGTTCATGTTCGACGCCCGCAAGAACCTGCTCGAATACGACGAGGTGATGGACGAGCAGCGCAAGAGCGTCTACTCCTGGCGCCAGAAGTTCGTCGAGCGCCGCGACGTCGAAGAGGAGCTGCTCGCCCTGATCGAGGACGCCGTGCGTGACGGCGTCGACGTCTACGTCGGCGGCAAGGGCTCGCCCGACGAGTGGGACCTGGAAGGGCTGGCCGAGTGGTTCGAGCGCAAGGCCGGCGCGCCGGCCGAGCTGCCCGAGGATGTGCGAGGCCACGCGCGCGCCATCGAGCAGTACCTGATCGAGCGGGCGCGCGAGGCGTTCCGGGCCAAGTGCGCGGCCGTGGGCAAGGAGGCGCTGCTCGACTTCGGGCGGTACCTGGCGCTGACCACCATCGACATGAAGTGGAAGGACCACCTGCACGCGATGGACGTGCTCCAGAGCGGCATCGGCCTGCGCAGCTACGCCCAGCTCGACCCCAAGATCGAGTACAAGGCCGAGGGCGGCGAGATGTTCGAGCAGATGCTCATCGAGATCGCCGACCAGGTCAGCGACGTGCTCTTCCGCGCGGAGATCGAGGAGCGCACCGACCGCGAGGTGGAGGACATCTGGGGCGTCTCCAGCTCCCGCACCCGCCATGAGCAGTTCCGCATGGAGCAGTACGCACGCGAGCAGGAGCAGCTCGCCGACAGCGCGGGCGTGCGCGCGCCGGTCAAGCCGCTGCACGTCGAGCAGAAGGTCGGCCGCAACGATCCCTGCCCCTGCAACAGCGGCAAGAAGTTCAAGCACTGCTGCGGCCGCGCCGAGCGCTGACGGCGGCCGGCCGCCCGGACCGGCCGTCGCGGCGAGCAAGAGCAGGAGCGAGAGCCGTAGAGTCGTCACTTCATCCTTCTGTTCTGCCGTCCTCTGCGTTCTCCGCGCGCTCTGCGGTTAGCCGCCGTTGGCTTTCGGGATGAGTATCTCGACCGCCTCCAGCCGCTCCAGGTCCACGCGCGGCGCCGCCCGCACCGAGAGGAACAGCGGCCGCATCGGGTCCCGCTCCACCGCCGTGACCGTCGCCGCCGGCACCCCGTCCGGCAGGGCCGCCGTCCCCGGGGCGGCCTCCAGCGACGCCGTCACCAGCACGTCGCCTACCTCGACGAAGCTGTCGCGGTCCAGCCAGTCCACCATGCACTCGGCGCCGCCCGTCCCCTGCAGGATGCAGAGCCGGCGCGAGCGGCCCGCTCGGCAGGGCAGGGCGCTGGCCGGATCGGTGATCAGGCGCACCCTGCTCTGGAAGGGGCCGGCCTCCGTGACCACGCCGACCAGCGCGCCGTGCGCCGCGACGGCCATCTGCGGCCGCACGCCGTGGCGCGTGCCGGCGCGCACGCCGATGCTGCGGCGCGTGGCCGATGCGTCGTAGGAGGACACGGGGGCGCGCACGGCCTCGACGCGTAGCCCCAGCACCGATAGGTCCCGCGCGCCGGCCAGCGCCCCGGCCAGGCGGCGGCGCTCGTCCCTCAGCGCCGCGTTCTCGTTGCGCAGCCGGACCACCTCGCGCGCCAGGGCCCGCTCGCGCTCCTCGCCGAGGAACATCTCCGTCAGCGTGCCCGTGGCGGCCAGCGCGCGCCCCGTGCCCTGGTAGAGCGCCGTCTCGACCGGGCCGGCGGCCTCGCTGAAGAGCACGCGCATCGGCGCCGTGAACCGCGCCGGCAGCAGCAGCAGGAACGCCGCCAGCACCGTCAGCACGATCAGCAGCCGCAGCCTGCGCCAGATGTGTCGGGTTCGGGTCGCCATGGTCCGCTCGCCTGAGCGCCCGGATTCTACCCCATCGGCGGGGGCGACGGCACGCGAGCCGATGGATGCCCGGGCCCATTCGATTACCTCGCAGCGGAGGCATGCTCATGGGTATGTCTGCGGTTGAGCCTTGCCGCAGGACGCGGGGGCGGGTAAGCTCCTGCGTGCTGTGCACGCCGAACGGGGAGATGACATGCGCCTGGTCGAGCGCACAAACGCCGAAGGGGTCACCGTCGCCGCGCCGCCGTCGAAGGCGCATACGCTGCGGGCGCTGCTGATGGCCTCGCTCGCCGACGGCGAGGGGACGGTCCGCCGGCCGCTGCTCGGCGAGGACCAGTGCCACGTGATCGAGTGCCTGCGGGGGCTCGGCGTCCGCGTCGAGGTGGACGGCGAGGTGGTGCGCGTGGAAGGCTGCGGCGGGACGTATCGCCCCGTCGAGGAAGAGCTGAACCTCGGCGAGTCCGGCGTCGGCATGAACTTCCTGAGCGCGCTGACCTGCCTCTGCGAGCGGCCCGTGACGCTGACGGGCGCGCCGGGCCTGCTGCGCCGGCCGGTCTCGGAGCTGGTGGCGGGGCTGGAGCAGCTCGGCTGCCGCATCGACTACCTGGGCAAGGAGGGCTTCCCGCCGCTGCGCGTCACCGGCGGAGGCATCCCCGGCGGCCGGGCGGCCATGAGCGGCGCCCTCACCTCGCAGTACTTCAGCGCCGTGCTGACCGCCGCGCCCTGTGCGCGGGCGCCCGTGAGCCTGGAGTGCAAGGGCGCGCTGACCGAGGCGCCCTACCTGGAGATCACGCTCGGGATGCTCGCCGAGCGCGGGGTGGCCGTCGAGCGCGAGGCGATGCGCCGCTTCGCCGTCCCGGCTCCCGTCCCCTACCGGGCGATCGACTACGCGGTCGAGGGCGACTACAGCAGCGCGGCGTTCTTCTTCGAGGCGGCCGCCGCCTGCGGCATCGGCGTGACCGTCACCGGCCTGCCGGCCGGCTCGCAGCAGGGCGACCGCCGCATGACGGCCCTGCTGGAGCGGATGGGCTGCGCCGTGCGCCGGGAAGGCGACGCCGTCACGGTCAGCGGCGCTCCCCTGCGGGCCATCGAGGCGGACATGACGGACGTGCCCGACCTGGTGCCGCCGCTGGCGGTGACGGCGGCCTTCGCCGAGGGCACCACGCGCCTGAGCGGCATCGCCCATCTGCGCCACAAGGAGTCGGACCGCCCGGCGGCCATCGTCAGCGAGCTGGCGAAGATGGGCATCCGGGCAAGCTGCGACGGGCCGGCGCTCTCGATCGAGGGCGGGCGGCCCAGGGGCGCCGAGATCGACCCGCACAACGACCACCGCATCGCCATGAGCTTCGCCGTGGCCGGCCTCGCCGTCGGAGGCCAGGCCATCCGCGACCCCGGCTGCGTCGCCAAGTCCTTCCCCGACTTCTGGGAGCGGCTCGCCGCGAGCCATTTGCGCTGATCGTAAGGTGGCGGGGGGCGCGGGGTTGGCGGGAGGGCA
>CAYSWA010000061.1:0-8647 GCA_964434535.1 uncultured candidatus Brocadiaceae bacterium
CCCGCACGGGCAGGGGTTCATCGCGGCCACGAGCATGAACTCGGCGGGATAGGTGACGGTCATCTGGACGCGCGAGACGGTCACCTGCCCGTCCTCGAGCGGCTGGCGGAGGGATTCGAGCGCCGAGTGGCCGAACTCCGGCAGCTCGTCCAGGAAGAGCACGCCGTGGTGGGCGAGGCTGATCTCGCCGGGCTTGGGGTGGGTGCCGCCGCCGACCAGGCCGGCGTTGCTCACCCCGTGGTGCGGGGCGCGGAACGGGCGCGCGGCCATCAGCGACCTGCCGGGCTCCAGCAGGCCGCAGACGCTGTAGATGCGCGTGGTCTCGAGCGACTCCTCCAGGCTGAGGCCCGGCAGGATGGTGCAGAGCCGCCGGGCGAGCATGCTCTTGCCGGCGCCGGGCGGGCCGATCATCAGGATGTTGTGCGCGCCGGCGGCGGCGACTTCGAGGGCGCGCTTGACGTGGTGCTGGCCCTGCACCTCGGCCAGGTCAACGTCGTAGCTGCGCGCCTCGCCGAAGATGCGGTCCACGTCGAACTGCACCGGCTCCAGCGGCCGGGCGCCGGTGAGCAAGCCGACGGCCTCGGCCAGCGAGCCCACGGGCACCACGTCGATCCCGCGCACCACGCCGGCCTCCCGCACGTTGTCCAGCGGCACCACCACGGCGTCGAAGCCCTCCTCCCGGGCGCGCATCGTCATCGAGAGCGCGCCCCGCACGGCCCGCACGCGCCCGTCCAGGGCCAGCTCGCCCATCACGGCGTAGCGGGCCTCGGAGTTGAGGTGGATGGCGTCGGTGGCGGCGAGCATGCCCAGGGCGATCGGCAGCTCGAAGGCCGGCCCCTCCTTGCGCCGGTCGGCCGGGGCCAGGTTCACCGTGGCGGCGACGGTCGGCAGGTTGTAGCCCGTGCTGCGCAGCGCCGCCCGCACGCGGTCGATCGACTCCTTCACGCTGGCGTCCGGCAGCCCGACCAGCGTGGCGTGGGGGAGCTGGGCGCGGGTGACGTAGACCTCCACCTCGACCGGATATGCCTCGATGCCGTAGACGCCCATGCTGTGCACTTTGGCGAGCATGCGTTCACCGATCCGAGGCGCGGGACTGGGCGGCGCGGATATTGCACGCAAGTATAGCAACCCGGTCAAGCCGCCGCAAGCCGTAGGGGAATGCAGAATGCGAAGTGACGAATGCGGATTTCACGGCCACGGCCACCGGCGACGGAAGCCCGGAGCCGAAAGCAGGGAGCGGCGCGGCGGAGCTTCTGGCCTACGGCGCCGCCGTCGTCGTGGAGTGCGGTGGAGGAGACGCCGCGTGGGCCCCGATCATTGTCCGCCGAAATTCGGGGACAGTCCCCTGCGGCCCCTCCGGGATACAGTCCCCGGTTTCGGCTCCGGCGGCGAGCGCGGAAGGCCAGGCTCCGTCGTGGCTGACCTTCGTCACATGACGCCGCCCTCGGCGCGGCCGGACAGCTCGCCCTCGCCGGGGAGGCCCGCGATGTGGTACTCGCCGCTGGATAGGTCGGCCCGGACCGTCACCTCGTCGCCAAAGACCGACTCCTGCCGCCGGCCGTCCTGCGAGAGCAGCCGGTGCGCCGTCAGCGGCATGTAGGCCGTGGCGGCGTGGAGCCTGCGCAAGACGCGGTCCTCGGCGCGCATGCTGTTCACCCCGCCGAGCGCCGCGATCGGGGGCGGCGTCGCCCCGCTGGTCAGGATCGCCGCGTCGTGGAAGACAAGGCTGAACAGGGGCACCGGTATGCCGACCGGCTCCCCTTCCCTGCCCGGCTCCAGGCGCGGCCAGTGCACGCGGACGTGGTCGAGCGCCGGCACGGCCCAGTCGCTCGCGCTCTCGGTGGTGATGAGCCAGCCCAGGTCGCGGTAGTATTCGAGGACTTCGTAGCGGGCCTCGCGGCACTCGCCGCGCGTCAGGGGGTGCCGATGGTCGTAGCACTCCTCCAGCACGATGGCCGTCAGCACGTCCTGGTAGGTGGCGTTGAGCCGGATGCGCTGGTCGCGGAGCTGCTGGACGTTCATCTTCACGAAGTCGAGCATCAGCGCCGGGCAGAGCACCGACTGCGTGCCGCCGGCCCAGTAGGAGTGTCGGGGCGAGTCGCGCCGCGAGTCCTTGCGCGTCAGGTCGTCGCTCCAGAAGGGCGATGAGAGGAAGAAGTCGCGGTATTGCTCGTGCACGCCGAAGAGGAATCCGTGCTCGGTGGCGGCGGCGCTCACCTCGCGCATCCCCTCCCAGCCGCCGGCCTCCGGGCAGGGCGGGCAGGCGGCCGGGTGGGCGTGGTCGTAGCCGGGCGTCTGCCAGCCGGCGAGGATAAAGTAGACGTTCTCGTCCGGGTGCTCGCGGGCCACCTCGTGGAGCCACTCGGCGATCTGGCGGAAGCTGTGCGAGCGGCGCGTCACGGGGTCGCTCTGGAGGTTGACCAGCAGGGCCATGTGGTCGCGCCCGCAGCCGATGGCGCCGCGCATCTTGTCGAGCTGCGGCTTCTCCAGGCGCTTCTCCTCGATGGAGCGCCACCGCCCGATGCGGCGGCAGTAGTCGCGGTAGCCGAGCGCGAGCGTGACGTGGTCGGCTCGGGGATAGAACCGGTAGATCGTCCGGCGCGGGTAGCGGAAAGCCTCCCACGAGGCCATCCAGTAGGGCGCGATCCGGGTGGGGCCGCCGGCGGGGTGGTCGAAGTCGTAGACGGCGTCGTCCGGCGTATCCATGATGGCCAGGTAGGCCGCGCCACCCTCGTCGAGGTGTCCCCACCAGGGGCCGGTGACGCCCTCCCAGTGCCAGATGAGCAGCAGCCGTCGGGCCAGGTCGCCCTGGATGGCCCGGGGCCAGTCGCCGGGCAGCAGCGTGCCCTGCTGGAAGGGGATGACGGTGCGGGCGGCGGCCGAGGCGGCGTGCTCGAACGAGCGGGGGTAGCGTATCTCGCGGATCCAGGTCTCCGGGTTGTAGCCGGGGTCCTCGTGCGGGGCGACGGTGACGCGCAGCTCGGGCTCGCCGGCCGCGAGGAGGACGCGCACGCGGACGTTGTACTGCTGCCAGGGATCGGGCTGGACGCTGCGCAGCTCGACGCCGTGGAACTCGCCCTCGCGGGCCTCGCGCCAGTCGGTCAGGTTCAGCACGGCGAGGGGCCGCTCGACCTGGATGCCGCGCTTCTCCACCAGGACGCCGCTCGTCTCGGGCTCCATGCGCCAGGTCTTGCCGCTCCGCTTGTCAGTCACCTCCAGGCCGAGGCCGGCCTGGCACAGGCGCACCGAGAGGTGCTCGTTCTCGATGGTCCAGGCGGGCGAACCGCCGTCTGGGTGGTAGGTGACGCGGCTGTCTGCGCTCATCGCGGGGGCTCCCGTCCAGGGCCAAGACGGCCGGGGAGTATAGGCGCGCGCGGGCGGGGGCGCAACGGTCAGGCGTGGCGGGCGGCGTGGATCATCTGCCGGGCCGTGGCGAGCGGGCCCGAAAGGACGTAGCCCCACATCAGCCCGGCGAACAGGTACTCGTGGCGCCACAGCACCGAAGCCGCCACGAACCCGGCCCCCAGCACCACGGCCGTGCGCGGCTCCAGGTGCACAATGACCGCCGCCGCGTGACGGTAGCGCACGCGGCTCACCATCAGTGTGCCGAGCACGACCAGCAGCGAGGGCAGCACAAGCTGGCCGACGGCGATTCCCGATTCGGTAAGGCTCACATGGAGCAGCACCGCCGTGGCCGCCGCCGCTCCGGCGCCGGTGGAGGGCAGGCCCGTGAAGCCGGCGCGGGCGCTCTCGTGGTCAGACTCGCCGCGGCTGGCGTTGTAGCGGGCCAGCCGCCACACGCCGCAGAGCGGATAGACCAGCAGCATGGCCCAGCCCAGGAGGCGCAGGTCAGACGGCAGCACCGCCCCCGCCAGCACCGCCGGGGCCACCCCGAAGGAGATGACGTCGGCCAACGAGTCGAGCTGGGCCCCGAACTCGCTCGCCGTCTCGAACGTGCGCGCCAGCGCGCCGTCCAGCGCGTCCATCAGCACCGCCACCAGCACGAGCAGCGCGCCGATCTCCGGGCGGCCGGATAGCGCGAAGGCGCAGGCGAGCAGTCCGGCCGCCGCGTTGCTAAGCGTGGCGACGGCGGGCAGGTGTTCGGTCAGGCCGCTGCTGTGCCGCATGAGATCGCTTCCGCCTCTCAGAGTCCGCGCGCAGTTCAATGCTATCAGGATACCACAAAACGTCGCCGGAACCCTAATCCTCTTCGAGGACCTCGGCCGTGAAGACGTAGACCTCCGTATCGGGGTCGGCCCATGCGCGCGGCGGCAGGCCTGCCTTGCCCGCGCAGCACTGGCTCAGGAACTGCTCCCTGGTCCAGCCCGTCTCGGTGGCGACCTGCGGCAGGAAGCACCCGGCGCGCAGGCCGCGCTTGATGTAGACGCCGTGCGTGCCGAGCTCGACTTCGGCCATCGGGTCGCTGATGCGCCGCAGGGGCGAAAGGACGGATACCTCCACCTCCAGGTCGCCCAGCTCGGCCGGCTGAAGCTGCCGCCCCAGGAAACGCACGTCCTGGCGGGCGGCGGCGTAGGCCATGTCCCTGACGACCTGGTAGAGCGGTTCATCGGCTATGAAGCGCCCGACGCAGCCGCGCAGCTGGCCGTGCGTGCGCAGCGTGACGAAGGCGCCCTGGGGACGGGAGATCTCGGGCTCGTCCGGGGCGAACTCCGGCAGGGGCTCGCCGCGCACCGCCGCCTCGACGATGCTTCGGGCGATCTGAAGCAGCGTCCTCCGGGCGTTCTCGGAAAGCATGGCTACACCGTCCGCTTGATGAACAGATCGAACCCTTTGAGCGCTCCCGTCATGACCAGCGTCACCACCACCCCCGCCACCGCCACCCCGAGGGCTACGCTCAGCCAGGACTTGCGCCTGTCCATCCCCAGCGACCAGGCGGCGAGCAGGCCGGTGTAGGCGCCCGTGACCGGCAGGGGGATGGACACGAAGAGGGCCAGCCCCAGGTAGCCGAACCGCTCCACGTGGCGGTGGGTCCTGCGCCGGGCGTCCTCCAGGCGCCGGTGGAAGAAGCGCCGGTACCAGCCGATGCGCAGGAAGTGGGCGTTCAGCGTCTCCAAAAACAGCCACCAGGCCGGAATGACGAGCCAGTTGGCGGCCACGCAGAGCAGGAAGGCCGATAGCCAGTGCATCCTGGCCACGGACATGGCGTAGGGTATGCCGCCGCGCAGTTCGAAGAACGGCGCCGCGCTCAGAAGGACGGTCACCACCAGTGACAGCACGGGCCGATCTCCGCACAATGGCACGCCGCGACGCGCGACGATTCCGGGCCGATGCAGGGATATCTTCCGGCCCCGGGGGGCATTGTCGGCCACGGGCGGCCCCTTCGTCAAGGAGGCGCTCGTGCGGCGCGGTTGATGGCGTCGCCGCGCTCTGGCATAAGCGAGCCGCCTCACGAGCCCCGCGCCAGCGGGCCGTGGGGGGTCTCCGTGTGCGGCGTGCGCCGAACGGTGCCTGCGCCGCCCGCCAACCGCGGCCCCCACGGGACGACAGGGGGAAGGCCCGTCGCCCGGCCATGGTGAACGCCCCCGCCGCCGGCCTATAATGGCCGCTCCTCGACACTCGGAGTCGCGGGCGGCCACATGAGCCACACGCCTGACTGCCCGGACGCGCGCGGCCGGCTGCGGCGCCTTTGGCGGCCGGTGGCGCTTCTGGTCATCGTGGCGGCATTCTCCGTCTTCTTCATCTATGCGCGCCGCGCCCGGGGTATCCGCTCGACCGAGCAGCTGCGGAGCTGGATCGAGGGGTTCGGCGCATGGGGGCCGGCCGTCTTCGTCGCCGTGCGGGCCGCCGCCGCCCTGGCGCTGATCCCGGGCAGCGGCATCAGCGGCGCGGCGGGGCTGCTCTTCCGCCTGCCGCTGGCGGTCGCTTACGTCCTCCTCGCCCGGACCCTCGGCGCCTGCGCGGCGTTCCTGACCGCCCGCCACCTGGCCCGCAGCGCGGTCGCCCGCTGGCTGGAAGAGGGCACGCGCGCGAGCCGGCTGGACGAACTGGTCGCCCGGCACGGCGCGCTGGTGGTCGCCCTCGGCCGCCTGCTGCCGATCATCCCCGACAACGTGCTCAGCTACGCCTTCGGCCTGACCGGCGTGCGGTTCCGCACCTACCTGGTCTGCTCCGTGCTGGGTATGCTGCCCTGGACGTTCATCGTGGTCGCCAGCGTCGACCTGGTCGCCACGATCGGCGAGGCGCACCGCATCCCCTATGGGCAGGTGGCCGCCGTCGGCGGGGCGGTCGCGCTGACGCTGGCGGCGGCGGTGGCGCTGGCGGTGGCGCTCTACGTGAGGGCGCGCCGGGGCCGCGCTCAGGCGGGCGGGGCGGAGCCGCCGGAGGCGAGCAGCAGGTAGAGCACCAGGGCGGCCACGATCAGGATCGCCCCCACCACGGCCGCGAAGACCATGATGAGCGTGCGCTGCCGGCTGCCGCGGTCGGGGCCCCTGCCGCGCTCCCACAGCAGCACCGGCGCGGCGAGTTCCAGGCGCACGACGTCCTGCCTGGCCACGGCCTTCTGCTTGGCGACGCGGATGTTCTCTTCGAGCTTGGCGCGCCGCTCGTCGTCCTCGGGCATCGCCTCCAGCGCGGATTCCCAGCAGTGCGCGGCCTCGCGGTAGTTGCCCCCCTCGAAGGCGGCCTTGCCGGTCTTGATCCCGCTGACCACCCGGGCGGCCTGTTCGCGCTTCTCGATCTGGGCCAGCAGCTCGTTGACGCGCGGGTTGTCCGGCATGGTCGTCCGGGCGAACTCGATGGCGCGCCTGGCCTCGCCGAGCTGGCCGCTCTTCAGGTGCTTCTCCACCTCGGCCAGTTCGTACTGGACCATTCCTTCGGTCTCGCGGCTGGCCGTCAGGTCCCGGCGGGCCTTCTCCAGCCCCGGGCACCCGCCCCAGAGCGATTCCACCTCGCCGATCAGCTTCTCGGCCTCATCGAAGCTCTTCTGCGCGATCAGGGGCGCCACCCCTTCGAGTTTCTGCTCGGCCTCGGCCATGCGGGCCTTCACGTCAAGCACCAGCACCTGGCGGCTGTGCGCCTCGCCGAAGTCCTCGGGTATGGACTTGAGGGTCTCGAGCGCCTCGTTCAGCTTGCCCTCGTCGACGATCTTGCGCGCTTCCTCGATGCGGCCCCTGAAGTAGCTGGCCCGCTCCTCCCGGTAGCTCTCGATGAGCCGCTCGGCCTTCTCTCGCGCGCGCTGGAAGACCTTGCCCTGCACCTCCAGGATGCTCTGGAGTTCCTGGATGGCTTCGTCGTAGCGGTTGCGGGCGACCAGGCCCCGGGCGCGCTCCTCGGTCTTGCTGATCCGCACCGATATGCGCTGGCGTATCTGGCTCAGGCTGGTGCCGCAGCTCATGCAGATGTCGACGTCCACCCGGTTCTCGGCGCCGCACTCGGGGCAGGCGTCGAACATCTCCGAGAGGTCCGCGCCGCAGTAGAGACACTCCTTCTGCGTCGGCGGGTTCTCCTTCTTGCACTGGGGGCAGACCTCGTGAGCGCGGGTGATCTCGCGGTGGTAGGCGCGCAGGGCGTCGAGCAGCTCCTGGCCGCTCTGGTAGCGCTTCTCGGGCGTCGCCTCCAGGCAGGTCAGCACGACGCGCTCCAGGCGGGGATCGACGTTCGGGTTCAGCTTGCTGGCCGGCTCGGGGGGCAGGAAGTCGGGGATCGTGTTGGTCAGCACGCGGTACATGACGGCGCCGAGGGCGAAGATGTCGCTCCGCTCGTCGGTCCGGTTGATGTGGATCTCCTGCTCGGGGGGCATGTAGCCGCGCGTGCCCATCACCTTGCGCTTGCCGCCCCCGCCGTCGACGCCGGCCTCGGCGATGAGCCCGGCCACGCCGAAGTCGGCAATCTTGACCATGCCCTGGTCGTTGAGCATGATGTTGGCCGGCTTCAGGTCCCGGTGGATGATGCCCTTCGAGTGGGCGTAGACCAGCGCCTGCGCACATTGCTCCATGATGCGCAGGAAGAACTCCTCCTCCACCTCGCCGGAGGCGAGCAGCTCGCCGAGGGTCGTCCCCTCGATGTACTCCATCGCGAAGTAGTAGGTGTCCCCCTCGCGCCCACGGTCGATGATGCTCACGATGTTCGGGTGGTTCAGCGAGGCGAGCAGCTCGGTCTCGCTGTCGAACTGGCGCACGAACGACTCCTTCTCGGCGAAGGCCTTCGGCAGGATCTTCAGCGCCACCGGCCGGTCCAGCGAGAGCTGCGTGGCCTGGTAGACCACGGCCATCGCCCCGGCGCCGAGCATCTCCTCGATGCGGAAGCCGCCGAGCGTGTCGCCCTTCTTGATCTCGCCGTACTCGGCCGTGCGCCCGCCGCTGCGGAAACCGTCCGTGCCCCAGCCGGTGGAGGCGATCATCTGCCCCTGCGCCGTGGTGCCCTTGCGCCCCCCCTTCCTGCGCGCGAACTTGATCGTCTTGTTGCACAGGGGGCACTCGACGCGCCCTTCGTCGACCTCGGTGGACAGGTCGAACTTCCCCTCGCAGTAAGGGCACTTCACCGTAGGCATGGGCTTCATTCACCTGTCTGGGGGCGCACAGGGCTCCGTCCCGATTCTAACCAATGCCGCAGGCCCCCTTCAAGACCAGAGCAGCGCCAAGGCATTTGCGCTGTGGGGGTAGTCGGGGCCGAAGGGGGCGCCGATGCG
>CAYSWA010000062.1:0-6287 GCA_964434535.1 uncultured candidatus Brocadiaceae bacterium
CTGCCCGTTGCGGGGAGTTCAAGATGTGGTAAGATGTTCTATTCGTGTAACTCCTGGCGGGGGTGCCCCATGGCCGAGCAGCTCAGCGCGACGATGGAGAACTACCTGGAGGCGATCTTCCGACTCCAGGAGCGGAAGGGCTTTGCGCGCGTGCGCGACATATCGGCCGCCCTCGACGTGGCGAAGTCCGCCGTAACCACGGCCCTGAAAAGCCTTTCCGAGAAGGGGCTCGTCAACTACCGGCCCTACGATCCCGTGACGCTCTCCGATGAGGGCCGCCAGAAGGCGTCGCGGATTGCGCTGCGCCACCGCGTCCTGGAGGACTTCCTGCGCAGCGTGCTCGGCCTGGAGGCCGAGCGGGCGGACGCCATCGCCTGCGGCATGGAGCACTCGATCGACCGTGATGCGCTGGACCGGTTCGTCTGCTTCCTCGCCTTTGTGGGGAGGCGGCGCGAGGCCGGAGAGAGCTGGCTGGAGGAGTTCCGCCGCTTCATTCGGGAAGGGACGGCCGAGCGGAGCTGCGAGGAGTGCATCCAGCAGTACCTGGAGGAGGCGGGGATGGGGGAGCCGGGCCGCCCGGCCCCGACCCCGGGAAGGAAGGCCGGAGCGAGATGATCGTCACCATCGCCAGCGGCAAGGGCGGCACGGGCAAGACGACCGTCGCCGTCAACATGGCCGCCGCGCTCGCCCGCAGCGGGGAGGCGGGCGCGCAGGTCCGCCTGCTGGACTGCGACGTGGAGGAGCCGAACGACCACCTGTTCGTCAACCCCCGCTTCTCGGTGCGGGAGGAGGTGCAGGTCCGGCGGCCGCAATGGAACGCCGATCTGTGCACCGGCTGCGGCCGGTGCATGGATGCCTGCCACTACAACGCCGTCGCCGTGGTGCAGAAGGGCGGCGCTGAGGCGAAGGTGATGATCTTCCCCGAGCTCTGCCACGCCTGTGGGGTGTGCAGCTACGTCTGCCCCGAGGGCGCCCTCATCGAGCATCCCGTCCCGATCGGCACCGTGGAGGCGGACCCGGACGGCGGGGAGTTCTACTTCGCCCACGGCGTGCTGAACGTCGGCGAGCCGCTTGCGCCCGCCGTCGTCCGGGGCGTGAAGCGGCACGCGGCCCCCGACGGCCTCACGATCATCGACGCCGCCCCCGGCACGGCCTGCCCCGTCGTTGAGGCGATGGAAGACGCCGACGTGGTCCTCCTGGTCACCGAGCCCACGCCGTTCGGGCTGAACGACCTGCGGCTGGCACTGAACATGGCGCTGAAGCTCGCCATCCCCGCCGGCGTCGTGGTCAATCGGTCCGACGGGCGGGACGAGATCATCCAGGCATACGCCGACGGGGCCGGCGTGCCGGTGGTGGGCCGCATACCGTTCGAGCGCCGCTACGCGGAGGTCTACTCGCGCGGCGGCCTGCTGGTCGACGAGTTCCCCGAGGTAACCGAGGCCCTGCTCGACATCTACCGGAAGGCTGCGGCGCTTGCCGGGGCTGAGCCGCCCCCGGCGCCGGAAGAGGAACTGCTCGCCGAGATGGCGGCGACCGATCAGGGCAGGCCGAGCGGAGCGGCGGCGGCCGACTACCGCGAGTGCACCGTCATCAGCGGCAAGGGCGGCACGGGCAAGACCACGGTCACGGCGGCGCTGGCTGCCCTCGCCGAGGACAAGGTCCTGGCCGACTGCGACGTCGACGCCGCCGACCTGCACCTGCTGCTGCGCCCGGAGGTGCGCGAAGTGCGGGACTTCCACGGCGGCCAGAAGGCCGTCATCGATGCGGCGCTCTGCGTGGGCTGCGGGCGCTGCGCCGAACTGTGCCACTTCGCGGCCATCGGGCCGGCGCAGGGCAATCAGCCCGGCGGGCGATTCGTCTACCGCGTGAACGAGTTCGCCTGCGAGGGCTGCGGGCTCTGCGGATACGTCTGCCCGGTCGACGCCGTCGAGGTGACGCAGGCGCGCACCGGGCAGAGCTACGTCTCCGAGACCCCCTGCGGGGCCCTCTCCCACGCCCGGCTCGGCATCGCCGAGGAGAACAGCGGCAAGCTGGTGACCTGGGTGCGGGACCGCGCATCGGCCCTCGCCGCCGAGGAAGGCGCCGCCACCGTGCTCAACGACGGCTCGCCCGGCACGGGCTGCCCGGTGATCGCCTCGATCTCCGGCGTCGATTTCGCCCTGATCGTGACCGAGCCGACGGTCTCCGGCGTGCACGACCTGGAGCGCGTGCTCGAGCTCTGCCGCCACTTCGGCGTGCGGAGCCTGGTCTGCATCAACAAGTGCGACCTGAACGCCGAGCAGGCCGAGCGGATCCGCGAGATGGCCGCCGAGCGGGGGGCGCGCCTCGTCGGCGAGATCCCCTTCGACCCGGCCGTCAACGAAGCGCTCTGCGCGGGCCGGATCATCGTCGAGGCCGGCCGGGGCCCGGCGGCCGAGGCCGTGCGGCGCATGTGGGACGCGCTGAGGGACGAAGTCCTCGCCGGCTGACGCCCCCGCGCCGGGCGCGTGGCCCGCCGGCTGTTGCATCCGCGGCCGCAGCCTGTACCATGGCGGCCATACCGCAGACGCCGAGGAGCACCGCCATGGGCCACATGGACCGCTTCTGCAAGAGCCACCCCGACTTCCACGCGCCCGCCCACGTCGCCGTCGGCGCCAACCTGGACGGATACGAATACGGCCGACGCCTCCGCGAGTGCGGCGCCGACACCGTCGTCGTCTTCGCCAAGGGGCACTACGGCTTCTCCTACTACCCGACCCGGGTCGGCACCCCCCACCCCCAGCTCCAGAAGGACATGGTCGGCGAGATCGTCGCCGGATGCCACGCGCACGACGTCGCCGTCGTCGGCTACTTCAGCACGTTCCTGGACACTGCCGCCGTCGAGCAGCACCCCGACTGGGGCTCGCGCAACCGCGAGGGCGAACTCGAAGGCGGCCACTACGGCCGCGTCTGCCTCAACGGCCCCTACGTCGACGAGCTGCTCATCCCCCAGGGCCGCGAGCTGCTGGAGAACTACGCGGTCGACGAGGTCTTCTTCGACACGATGACGACCTTCAGCGCCTGCTACTGCGAGAACTGCCGCCGCGAGTTCGGCCGGCCGATCCCCGAGGGGCCGGACGACGAAGACTGGCTGACCTACGTGCAGTGGTACCACGCGCGGTTCACCGAGTTCTTCGCCAAAGTCGCCCGCGAGATGCACGCCGTGCGCGAGGTGCCCTGCTGCTTCAACTGGATGTGGTCGGCCGGCCACCCGACCAGCCCGCCGGAGGGGATCGACGGGCTGCTCGGCGACGACCAGTTCGGCGGCGAGTCGGCCACCTACAACTGCCGCTACTGGGCCGGCGCCGGACTGCCCTTCGAGTACATGACCGGCCGGTTCGTCGCCGGACTCGGGGACTGGAACAGCGGCACGCCGACCATGTATCGCTACACGGCCGCCGCCAGCATCGCCAACGGCGGCGGCTTCTGGCTGATCGACCGCATGCTGCCCGACGGGTCGCTCCCCGAGGAGGCGTACCGCGCGATGGCGGCGCCGTTCCACTTCATCCGCCGCCGGCTCGACTACGTGCGCGGCACCCGCCACGTGCCGGAAGTCGGCGTGCTCCACGGCTGGACCCACCTGGCCGGGCCCGACCTGCGCCACTTCCCCGATCCCGAGGCCCGGCGTCGCCGCGAGGCCCCCTACCGGGGCGCGTGCGAGCTGCTCACCACCCGGGGCCGCCACTTCACCGGGCTGCGCGAGGACGTCCTGGTCGAGCGGGCCGGCGACTACCGCGCCATCATCGTCCCCGGGCAGGAGTTCCTCCGCGAAGACGTCCTCGACGCACTGGGGGCGTACGCACGCGGCGGCGGCCGGTTGCTGGTCACCCAGTCGGCCGAAGCCGAGCCGGCGCCCGAACTGCTCGAGCTGGCCGGCGTGGCGTTCGAGGGCTTCACCGAGGCGAACCACGGCTACTTCCCGGGCGAGCCGCCCGTGCTCCAGCGCAGCCCGTTCGCCCGCATCCGCCCCGAAAGCGCCGAGGCGCTGCGCGGCTACCTGGAGCCGGTCGGCGGCGGGGCGCGGTTCGGGCACGGCTTCGCCCCCGCCGGCGAGCCGGGCGAGTTCCCCTCCATCACGCTCAACCGCCTCGGCGAGGGCCTGGTCGCCTACGTCGGCGCGCCGGTCTTCGCCGGCTATCACCGCTACTTCGACCACCACACGGCCGGCGTCGTGCTCGACGTGCTCGACCGGCTGCTGCCCGACCCCGTCGTGCGCTCCCACGCGCCGCCGAACGTGGAGACCTCGGTGATGCGCCGGGGCGACGACCTGCTGGTGCACCTGGTGAACCACAACGCGCGGGAGCGCAAGTCCGCCGGCTACGTCAGCGTGGTGCACCACATCGCCGAGCTGCGCGACGTGCGCCTGGACGTGCGCGCCGCGCCCGGCCTGACGCGCGTGCTCGCCGTGCCCGACGAGCGCGTGATGCCCTGGCGCGAGCGGGGCGGCTACATCGAACTCCTCCTGCCGCGCCTCCACATCATGGAGAGCCTGCTGTTCCCCGACTACTTCGCCGGCTGAGGAAGAATACGATGAGCACGGACGCGACGGTTCAGCGCGCGATGGAAGAGGGCGGAGGCATCCTGCGGCTCGCCCCGAACTGGGTGCCGCGCGTCTTCTGCATACCGGGCCGGCGCATCAAGCTCCACCCGGACGACTACTACGCCATGGGCGCCGAGCGGGGCGGCATCGACGAGCGCTGGTTCGCCTCCACCACGCCCGCCGACAACGGCCCGCTCACCAGCCAGAACGAGGGCCTCAGCTTCGTCGTCTTCGAGGACGACGGGGATGTCGAGCAGGTGCTGCTCGCCGAGGCCGTCGAGACGCTCAAGGGCGAGCTGATCGGCGAGCGGCTCTATGGCGAGTACGGCCGCTGGCCCATGTACTCCAAGTTCTTCGACAACCAGGGCCCGCTCCCGCACCACGTGCACCACCGCGACGAGCACGCGGCGAAGGTCGGCCAGCTCGGCAAGCCCGAGGCGTACTACTTCCCCGCGCAGCTCAACAACCACGGCGGCGACTTCCCCTTCACCTTCTTCGGCTTCCAGCCCGGCACCACCAAGGCGCAGGTGCGCGAGTGCCTGGCCCGCTTCACCGAGGGGGACAACCGCATCACCGACCTGTCCCGCGCCTACGCCCTGCGCCCCGGCACGGGCTGGAACGTGCCGCCGGGCGTGCTCCACGCGCCGGGCAGCCTCTGCACCTACGAGCCCCAGCGCGCCAGCGACGTCTTCGCCATGTACCAATCCGTCATCCACAACCGGCAGGTGGTCCCCGAGGAGCTGCTCTGGAAGGACACGCCCGCGGACCGCCTCGGCGACCTCGACTACCTGATCGAGGTCCTGGATTGGGAGGCGAACGTGGAGGAGCGCTTCGCCGAGCACAACTTCATGCGCCCCCGGCCGGTGCGGCCGGTCGAGGAGACGGAAGCCGAAGGCTACCGCGAGGCGTGGGTCTGCTACCGCTCCGACGCCTTCAGCGCGAAGGAGCTGACCGTGCTGCCCGGGCGGACGGTCACGATCCGGGACGCGGCGGCCTACGGGCTGATCCTGATGCAGGGACACGGGCGGATGGGCGCGTGGGAGGTCGAGACCCCGGCCCTGATCCGCTACGGCCAGCTCACCAGCGACGAGTTCTTCGTCAGCCAGGGCGCCGCCCGCGACGGCGTGCAGATCGAAAACCCCTCCGTCAGCGACCCCCTCGTCATGCTCAAGCACTTCGGCCCCGGCAACCCGGATTCGGACCGGGGGGAGTAAGGAGCTATTGCAGAACCATGTCCGTAGCGAGGCCGAGCGAGAAGTCGGAGGGCAAGGAGGCTGGCGCCGCACGCTTGGGAAATTCCGGGACAGTCCCCTGCGGGGCCTGCGGCCCCTCCGGGATACAGTCCCGGGTTTCGGCTCCGGCCGCCAACCTGGAGTCCGGACGTTGCCGTCAGCCCCCGGAGGGGGCGCGCCGTCTATGTCCCCGGGCGCCAGCCCGGGGGCGTGAATGACCCCCCAAACACCCGAGCCCGCATAGCGGGCGGCATAACGGGCCGGTCGGCGCCGCGTGCTCATCCGTCCGGCAAGGCGCCGGCCCTGGTCGGAGATCCTTCGCCCCTGCAGGGCTCAGGATGACGATGCCTCGTGCGCCCGCCCGTTCAGCCGGCGCCGCCTCCCTCAAACCGGCGGATGGCTTCGATGAAGGGGGCGGCGTAGCGGCGGCATTTCTTCTCGCCTATGCCGCTTACCTGGCGGAACTCCGTCGGGCTGCGCGGGCGGCGGCGGCATAT
>CAYSWA010000063.1:0-5021 GCA_964434535.1 uncultured candidatus Brocadiaceae bacterium
GGCAGGATACTCAACCACGGAGGGCAAAATCTCAGGAAATCCGTGAATGGTTACTTCTGGTCTTTGACCGACAGAGACCGCATAGTATCATGGCGATGGACCCGGAACCAGCGAACCTCGTGCGTGCAGGAGGGTAAGCCATGTCCATGCTGGACACCAGCGGCCAGACGACGCGTCGCGGCCCCGACGAGATGATCGAGCACCTGAACTCCTTCGAGCTGGAGCTGAAGTTCACCGCCGGCGTCTGGTTCTTCTTCCCCGGCGGGGGGCGGTTCCACGACGCCTACGTGGAGAAGCCCGACCCCGACGAGTGGCTCGAGCGGGTCTTCGAGATCGCCGGGCCGCTCGCCGAGCACGGCCTCTGCGGCCTGGAGGCCCACTACCCCAACGAGGTCAACGAGGAGAACATCGAGCGCTACCTCGAGTTCGGCCGCCAGAGCGGCATCCGGCTCATCACCATCGTGCCGAACCTGTTCTTCGACAGCCGCTTCGAGTTCGGCGCCCTGAGCAGCCCCATCCCCGCCGCGCGCCGGCTCGCCATCGAGCGGACAAAGACGACCCTGGAGCTGAACAAGCGCATCGAGAGCGACTTCGCCATCGTCTGGCCCGGTATCGACGGGTTCGAGAACCCGTTCGGCACGGACTTCATCGCCGCCCGCGACCGCTTCTGCGAGGGCCTCGCCGAGGCGATGGACGCCGTGCCCGGCGTGCGCGTCGCCGAGGAGCCGAAGCCCTACGAGCCCCGCGCCCGCATCCTCTACGGCACCACGCCCGAAGGGCTGCTGATGGGCATGAAGACCGAGTCCCTGCTGAGAAGCCCCGAGAACCGGGCCATCCTGGAGCAGGGCACGCCCCTGGTGGGCATGAACCCCGAGGTCGGCCACGCGCTGATGGGCTACGAGGACCTCGCCTACGCCTTCAGCCTGGCGCTGGAGTACGGGCGGCTGTTCCACACGCACTGGAACTCCCAGCCGCTCGGCAACTACGACCAGGACCAGAACGTCGGCGTCATCAGCCCCGAGCAGGCCGAGGCCGCCCTCTACGCGCTGAAGATGCACGGCTACCGGGGGTATTTCGGCATCGACATCAACCCCGAGCGGATGCCCGTCGACCGGGCGCTCATCAACTGCATGGACGCGCTCAAAGCGATGAACGAGCGGATCCACCGCATGGACCACCAGAAGGTGATCGCCTGCACCACACGGCCGCAGGAGAACCGCGGCCTGCTGGAGGCGCTGCTGACCCGCGCCCGCGCCCCCCAGGGAGCCGACCTCGGGCCGATGCCCGAGATTCAGTGGTGAGTGTGCTCTGTAGCAAGCTCGCCGTTGGGGTCAGACAACGGGCATCAGGGGCGCAGTCGCTGAACCGGGCCAGGCGCCCATCTCGTGAGCAGCTCCCGCACTATGGCCAAGTCCCCGGTGGCACTGGCCGTGGCCTTCGGCTCCGCGGGGGTGGGTGGGATCAGAGCTCGTACGTGACGCCTTCCTCGGGGAGGGTGACCTGGCCGGCGCCGAGCTCGCGCAGGTCGGCGGCGAGCTGCCCGGATGCGTCCGGCTCGCCGTGCACCACGAAGGCGCGCTCGACCTGCGGCCCCATGGCGCGGAAGTAGGCGAGCAGCTCGTCGTGGTCGGCGTGCGCGCTCAGGGCGTTGATCACCTCCACCCGGCAGCGCAGCTCGTACTGCTCGCCGTAGATCTTCACCGGGCTGACGCCCTCCACCAGCCGCCGCCCCAGCGTCTGCTCGGCCTGGTAGCCGACGATCAGCACGATGTTGCGCTCCTCCTCGACCGTCTGCTTCAGGTGATGCAGCACCCGGCCGCCCTCGCACATGCCGGAGGCGGAGATGATGACGACCGGCCCGCGCATGGAGTTGAGCCGCTTCGACTCCTCGACGCCGGCGGTGAAGGTCAGATCGGGGAACCAGAACGGGTTGTTGTCCTGCGCCAGCAGCGCGACGGTCTCCCTGTCGTAACACTCGGGGTGGCGCTCGTGGACGGCGGTGGCCTTCGTCGAGAGCGGGCTGTCCACGTAGATGGGCAGCCCCTCGATGGCGCCCTCGGAGGCGAGCTCGTTCAGGAAGTAGATGATCTGCTGGGTGCGCCCGACGCTGAAGCTGGGGATCACCAGCCGGGCGCGCTCGCGGCAGACCTCGCGGCAGAGCGCGGCGAGCGTGGCCTTCACGTCCTGGCGCGGCGGATGGAGCCGGTTGCCGTAGGTGCTCTCGGTCAGCAGCAGGTCCACCTCGCTCAGCACGTGGGGGTCCTTCAGGATCGGCATATCCTTGCGGCCGACGTCGCCGGTGAAGAACAGGCGTCGCGCGGCGCCGTCCTCCTGCACGTCGAGCTGCACGAAGGCGGAGCCGAGGATGTGGCCGGCGTCGTGGAAGGTGAGCGTGACGCCGGGCACCACGGCCGCCGGCCGCCCGTAGGGCAGGGGGCGGAAGGCGGCGAGCGTCGGCGGCACGTCCTGCGGCTCGTAGAGCGGCTCGAAGGGGTTCTTGCCCTGGCGGCGGCGCTTCTTGTTGACGTAGCGCACGTCCTGCACCTGGAGGTAGGCGGAGTCGGCGAGCATGATCTCGCAGAGGTCGCGCGTGGCCGGCGTGGCGTGGATCGGGCCCCGGTAGCCGCCCTTGACCAGCGAGGGCAGGTTGCCGCTGTGGTCGATGTGGGCGTGGCTCAGCACGCAGGCGTCGATCGAACCGCAGTCCAGCGGCAGGTTGCGGTTGCGCTCGAAGGCCTGCTTGCGCCTGCCCTGGAAGAGGCCGCACTCCAGCAGCACGCGGCGGCCGCCCACCTCCAGCACGTGCATCGAACCCGTGGTGGTGCCGACCGCGCCGTAGAAGGTCAGCTTCATCGGTCTCCTTGCGGGACGGAGGGCGCGAACCGACCACCATACCCGCCGCCGCGCCGTCCGGTCAAACTCGCGGCGTCGGCCCGCCCCGAGAGCCAGGCGACCACGCCCGCCGCCGCGCAGGGTCGCGGCTGCCATTGTGCGTGAGCCGCCCCGCCGATTCAACGCAGGGAGCGGCCCACGGCCGAGCCACGGGGGGATGGCGGCGAGGGGGCGCAACTGCCAGATCGGCAGCCGACGCCGTCAAGGTGTCAAAGCGGCAGCTTCGCGAAGGCCGCGCGCGAGCCGGACGAGCGTTCTGGTGGCGTAAGTCGTTGGTAATAAGATGGATACGGGGTGGCACGCCGCTCGGCATGGTCGTTGCATTAACCATGGCGCAGCCGATGGGCGCATCGGACGAGTTACCCTAAGAATTTATCTCAGTTCTGAGATAGATTCCAAAGACTCAGGAGGTGCAAGATGGCTGACATGGTGAGACGAAGAGGGGCTCCGTTGGCAAGGTGGCTCGACGTGCCGTTCCGCCGGCTCTTCGAGGACTTCCTCGAGGGCGAAGCCGGCCTGCCGGAGCTCTGGGCCGAGGGACGCTTCGTCCCCGCCATCGACGTCACCGAGGACGAGGACCAGGTGAAGTTGACGGCCGAGGTGCCCGGCATGGGCAAGGAAGACCTCGACGTGAGCATCGACAACGGCGTGCTGACCCTCCGTGGCGAGAAGAAGGAAGAGGAGACCACGGAAGAGAAGAACTACCACCGGGTCGAGCGCCGCTACGGTCACTTCGAGCGTCGCATCCGCCTGCCGCAGTACGTGGACGCCGAGGGCATCGAGGCCGAGTACGCGGACGGCGTGCTGAAGCTCACCATGCCGAAGACGGAGGCCGCGAAGGCCAAGCAGATCCAGATCAGGTAAGGCCCATTCCCTCCCACAAAGCAGCGGCCGGGGACGCCCGCTGCGGGCCCCCGGCCGTTGCACTTCCAGGGACCTTGGAGATGCTCTCGAAAGTTGTTGATGGGGGGGACCAGCGCATGCTCCGGGCGGACGCCATGGGCGAGGCACTTCTGGGAGGCCCCGATCTGGCCCCCACCCGAGGGGGCCGGCGGCACTTGCATCGCATGGCTGTGTTGCTCGGGCTCTGCGTTCATGGCCGTGGGCCGCGTTCGACAGGGCGGCGCGGCGGCATTAGAATGGGGTAGGCGCCCGCGTTCGCCGGGGTGCGCGGCGCGGGCCACAACGACTGCTCCAAGGGGGAGGTGCGTGGAGTGAAGTACCGCAGGTTGGGCAAGACGGAGCTGAAGGCCTCGGTCGTCGGCGTGGGGACCTGGCAGTTCGGCGGCGACTGGGGCAAGGACTTCACCCAGGACGAAGTGAACCGGATGCTCGCCCGGGCCAAGGAGCTCGGGGTCAACCTGATCGACACCTCGGCCTGCTACGGGGGCGATCACCTCTCGGAGCGGCTCATCGGCGGCTTCCTCGCCGAGGACAGCCGCGAGGACTGGATCATCGCCACCAAGTTCGGCCACCTCCACGGCTGGACGCCCGAGGGCGTGCGGGAGACGCTGGAGGAATCGCTCGAGGCGCTCGGCACCGACTACGTCGACCTCTACCAGTTCCACTCCGGCCCGGACGAGGACTTCGACACGCCGGGGCTCTGGGAGATGCTGTGCGAGGAGGTCGAGTCCGGCCGCGTGCGCCACCTGGGCGACTCGATCGGCTCCAACGACAACCTCTACCAGACCGAGGCAGCCGAGCAGCGCGGCTTCGAGGCGATCCAGGTCGTCTACAACCGGCTGGACAGGACGCCGCAGAAGCGCGTCTTCCCCGCCTGCCGCCAGCAGGACCTCGGCGTGCTGGCGCGCGTGCCGCTGGCCAGCGGATTCCTCAGCGGCAAATACGGCCCCGACGCCGAGTTCCCGGACAACGACGTGCGCTCCCGCCGCGAGCGCGAGAAGATACGCGAGACCGTCGCCGAGGTGAACCGCATCCAGCAGGAGGAAGTGCCCGAGGGCCAGGACATGGCGCAATGGGCGCTGGCCTGGTGCCTGAAGCACCCGGCGGTGACCTGCGTGATCCCCGGCTGCAAGAACGTGGGCCAGGTGGAGTCGAACGCCGGCGCGGCCGACCTGGGCATGGTCCCCGACGACCACCCGCAGGCCTGGGAGGGGTAGCGGTGGCGT
>CAYSWA010000064.1:0-4377 GCA_964434535.1 uncultured candidatus Brocadiaceae bacterium
CCACGCCCGAGGCGACCAGGTCATACGGCCCGCCGGACGTGGTCGAGCGGTAGACATTGTAGCCGTCCAGGTCGCTCTCGGCGTTGTCGGCCCAGTCCAGATCGATCTGGCTGGAGCTGACGGCCGTGGCCGAGAGGCCGGTCGGAGCGGCCGGCGGCGTGGTGTCGCCGGCTTCGGTGGTGGCGCTCGCCTCGTTAGAGGGGTCGGACTCGTTGTTGGAGGTATCCACGGCGGTGACCACGTAGTAGTAGGCGGTCGAGGCCGCGAGGCCCGTGTCGCTGTAGGCGCTCTGCGTCACGCCCGAGGCGACCAGGTCATACGGCCCGCCGGACGTGGTCGAGCGGTAGACGTTGTAGCCGTCCAGGTCGCTCTCGGCGTTGTCGTCCCAGTCCAGGTCGATCTGGCTGGAGCTGACGGCCGCGGCCGAGAGGCCGGTCGGAGCGGCCGGCGGGTCTTCGTCGCCGGGCGGCGGAACGGGCGGCGTCGAGCCGCTCATGAAGCTGCTGACCAACCCGATGTACTGCCCCTGGTAGCCGATGGAGCTCTCGTTGACCTCCCAGGGCTTGGTGTCGTACCAGCCGTCCCGCGAGTCGTCGGTCCAGTCCCGGTAATAGCGCTCGTAATACGTCGCGTTCTTCGGAGGCGTGGCCCGACCGAAGTAGTTCGCGTTCGGGCCCCCGACCAGCAGGCCCGGCAGGGGGCCGTAGTCGGAGTAGTTGTCGTCGCTGACGCCGTAGTTGTCCGTCCCCTTGAAGTAGGGGAAGTCGGGCTCTGTGACGTCCGGCGGCAGACCGATGTACCAGGCCACGCATTCGGGATCTTTCACGTAGCCGAACCAGCAGTGGTACATCTGGAAGGAAGAATGCTCTCCGCCGTAGGCCGCCATGTTGGTCAGGTAGACCATGTTCATGGGGTTCTGGCCATGCATGGCGTGCAGGAAGTCCTGCGCAAGGTCAATGCACTCCTGGGCGGTGCGGCCGTCCGGTATGGCGCCGAGCCGCACGGCCTCGACCGTGCCGAAGCCGAAGGAGCAGCGGGTGCCGTTGCTGCCCCAGAAGTACTGGGTGTCTCTGAGCGCATTGCGGTAGTAGTCGCGGTATGCGAAGTACTCCGTCTCCACGGTGCCGGCGATAGCCGTCTTCATGTCGGCCACCACGGCGGCGTCGGCGCCGGGCGTACGGATGTAGGCGTAGGCAGCGTGGGTGTATGCCTTGTAGCCCACGGCCCACATATCGAGCCACGTGTTGAACCAACGTGCGGGATTGTCGTAAGTGTCGATGTAGTTCTTGGCGCTGGTCACGTTCTGATCCAGGCGGTAGACCTGCGCTGCGGCCCAGACCTTGTAGCCGTCTTCGATCTCCTTGTCGAGCGGCAGGACGTAGTTCTCCCACGAGTCGATCGCGATGCTTTTGAGCTGCTCCGCGTTGCCGTAGGGGTCACCTTCGGCAAGGCAGACGCGGGCGAAGTGCGCCACGCAGCCCGTGAAGATGGCGCGCGTCTCGGTCTCGGGACCGTAGTACTTGAAGATCGCCTGGTTGGTGGATGGTGGGCAGGTCTCGGTGGTGTGCGTGTATTCATCCCACACCTTGCCGAGCACGACGCTGTCCGACATCCGCATCTTGAGCATCCAGTCGATCTCGTACTTCACCTCGTCCAGGATGTCCGGCACGCCGTTGCCGCTCTCGGGGACGTTGAGCTGGCCGTCGGAGAAGAGGTCGGGGTTCTCCTCGTAGGCGCTGAGCATGTGACTGAGGCTCAGCACGGCGCCCCAGACGTACTTGTTGTAGTCGCCGGCGTCATGCCAGCCGCCGCTCAGGTCCAGGGTGCCGTAGTTGTACCCGCTGTCGGCAGGCTCGCACTGGGCGTGCTGCGGGTGGCAGGGGTCGGCGTCACTCCAGCGCAGGTCGGCGTAGGGATCCTTTTTGGGCACGCCGCAGCGCTGGTAGTAGAAGGTCTTGATCGCCGCCAGGGCCGCCTGGTCGTAGACGTTGTCAGCCAGGTTGAAGTCGTAGGACTGCATGTCCCACGCGGGGACGTAGAGCCGGTAGGAGCCGGCCGTGTTAAAGGGCGTGAAGTCCACCTGCCAGACGTAGTCGTTCGAGGGCTGGTCGTCGTAGCCCATGTAGGCTATCGAGCCGCCGTCGGTGGGGACGGTGAAGACCACCGCGTCCGAGGTGTCGCGCACCTCGACCGTGGCGCCCGGGTCGGTGGTGAAGATGGCTATCTTCGTGTCGTTCGGCCGGTAGCCGAAGTAGTCCATCTTGATGTCCATCGTGGCCGGCGCGGCCCAGACGGCCGACGACAGGAACGCCCCGACCGCCACGAGGGCCAGCAGGCCGGATGCGAAGCCTTGGTTACGACGCGTGGTACGCATGACTGATCCTCCCATTGTGCACCTTGCCAGTTTCAGAAGACAGAAAGACATGCTGCCTGATGCTGCTGCGCCGGCCTACCTCCTTTCCGCTCCGGGGAAGCCCCCGTGGCTCAACTGCTTGTTCAATCGGCACACCGGCAATAATACGTCACGCTCCAGAAGCTGTAAATACCTCATCTTGACAGGTGGAGGTATGATATGTACACTGACACGAGCGACTACAAGCGGCCCACGGTCTACAGGGCTTCTGAACGGTCTGCAGGGAGACGCGGGGCCGCCGGCCCGGCCGAAGTGAACGAACGCGTGAGGGATTTGTACCCATGAAGCCAAAACCAGAGGGCGCAGCCGGCATCGCCTACATCATCCACGACGGCGCGGTCGGCCTGGATCGACTCTGCGAAGCGGTCTCGAACGTCAGCGGCCGAGCCGAGATCGAGGTGATGGACACCGATGCCGTGCGGCTCATAGCGCGCCACGTCGAAACGGGTCGCGCGCCGGACTTGATCATCGCCAGCTCCGGCGATCCGGAGGCGTTCTGGGTGCGCAGCCTGCTGAGCATTGCCGTAGCCAACTTCCCGGACCTGCCGCTGCTCGTCGTCGGCGACAAACCGGCCGAAAAGGTGGCCCACGCCTATCAGGACGCCGGGGCGTGGCTCTACATCGAGGCCGACCGGCTGGCAACCGTCCAGGAGGAGATACGCTGGGCGCTGGGCGAGGGGACCGACCTGGAGCCGCCCCGGCCGGCCGCCCGCCACATAGCTGAGCGGTTGCGGCTCATGATGCGCGAGGCGCAGCGGGTCATGCGCCTCGTGCTGCACAGCTCTGAGCGCGTCTTCGTCCGCAAGCGCGACGGGACGTTCCTTTACGCCAGCGAGGCGGCCGCGGTGGACTTCGGCACCGAAGCGGGAGAGATCCCCGGGAAAAACGACATCGACATCTGGGGCGAGGAGATCGGCGCCCGGTGTCTGCAAGCCGACCTCGACATCATGGCCGCGGGGGAATCGGTGCGAGAATGGCGCGAGGATAGCCTTGAGTTGTTCGAGAAGACCCCCATCCTCGACGACGCGGGAGAAGTCTGCGCCCTGGTCGTGGTCAAATCCTATCCGACCGAGCGCGCGCTCGGATGGCAGGAGCTGGTGCCGAGCGCCAACATGGCCCGCACCTTCCCCGACGCGCTGGTCGGCATCGAGGCCGACGACACCGTCGAGTGCTGGAATCCGGGCGCCCGCGGCATCTACGGCTACGAGGAGCACGAGGCCGTCGGGATGGACCTGCTGGAGCTGGCCGCGCCCGAGAGCCGGGACGAGCTGGAGCGCACACTGGCCCAAGTGCGAGAGGACGGGTCCGTGCAGCGGCGCAGGATGGTGCACCGGCGCAACGACGGAAGCCCGGTGCACGTAGAGGCGCTGATCTGGCCCCTGGTCGGCGAGATGGGCGAATGGCGGATCTGCCACATGGTAACGCGCGACATCTCGCCCCAGGTCGCCAGGGAACGCGAGATGCAGGAGGCCCTCGAGCACGTCTCGCGGGCGGCCCGTCAGCTCGGCCAGTTCGCCGACGCCAGCGCCACCACACCTCAACCCCACGGCTACCACGAAGCCGACATCGAGCAGGTCGCCCGCGAGGTGCGGGCCGATCCCTGCGCCGAGCACGACTTCCAGGAGGCAGCGCGCCGCTGCCACCTCTCTTACGGGTATTTCCGGCGCCTGTTTCGGCGATACACCGGCCGCCCGCCCTACGACTACATGCTGCTGTGGCGCATGCGCCGCGCCGCCCGCGCCCTGCGTGACCTGAACAAGCCCGTCAAAGCCGTCGCCGACGAGGTCGGCTACGACGAACCCCGCCAGTTCAGCCGCATGTTCAAGAAACAGATGGGCATGTCGCCGACCGCCTTCCGCCAGAGCCTGACGGCCAGGCACTGAGCGACTTCCCGGCGCCATGCGTCACGCGCCCCCGTGCCCCAAGATAAGGAGCCCGCAGGCCGGTGCGGCCCGCGGGCTCCC
>CAYSWA010000065.1:0-4357 GCA_964434535.1 uncultured candidatus Brocadiaceae bacterium
TGCTAACGGCCAACGACTACCTGGCCGGACGCGATGCCGGCGTCTTGAAGCCCCTCTACGAAATGCTCGGGCTGCGTGTGGGCTGCGTGCTCGCCGACACGCCCGCCGCCGAGCGGGCCGGCGCCTACGCCGCCGACGTGACCTACACAACGGTGACCCAGCTCGGCTTCGACTTCCTGCGCGAGTACTTCGCGCAGGCCCCCGACGCGCTGCGCCGGCGGGACATCTGGAGCTACCTCCAGAGCGAGATCGAGGAAACCAACCAGCAGGAGCGCTGCCTGCGCGGCCGCTACTATGCCATCCTCGACGAGGTGGACAGCATCCTGATCGACTACGCCCGCAGCCCGCTCTCGATCAGCGTGGAGGCCGAGCAGCAGCGCCCGCCCGCCGTCTACCGCGAGGCCCGCCGCTTCGCCCTGGGCGAGATGGCCGAGGGCCGGGACTACAGGTTGGACAAGGTCCGCCGCAGCATCGAGCTGACCGACCGGGGCAAGCGCAAGGCCGCCGCCCTCGCCCGCGAGCTGGATCACATGCGGCTGATGGACGCCGAGTGGGAGGCCCGCCTGGAGGAAGCGCTCGCGGCCGAGCTGCTCTTTCGGTGCGGGGAGGACTACGTCGTCCAGGGCGCCCACCTCTTCCTGGTTGACCAGACCTCCGGGCGGCTGATGATCGGACAGCGCCTCGGCGGCGAGGGGCACCAGGCCCTGGAGCTCAAGGAGGGCCTGTCCCTCCGCCCACGCCAGCGCGTGGCCAAGACGATCACCGTCCAGGCCCTGATCCGCCCCTACGAGCACCTGGCCGGCATGACGGGCACGGCCTGGGAGGAACGCCGCGAGTTCCGCAGCATCTACCGCATGCCCGTCGTCCGCTTCGCCCCCCGCCTGCCGCTAAGACGCATGACGGAGCCGGACGTCTTCTTCGCCGACTCCGCGCCCCGCTGGGAAGCGGTTGCCCGCGACGTGCAGCGCGCCCACGAGCGCGGCCAGCCGGTGCTGGTCGGCGTGCGCTCGGTGGACAAGTCCCGCCGGCTCAGCGAGATGCTCGAAGGGCGCGGCGTACCCCACGAGGTGCTCAACGCCGTGGACCACGCGCGCGAGGCGCAGATCATCGCCGGCGCCGGCCAGAAGGGCAGCGTCACCGTGGCCACGAACATGGCCGGCCGCGGGGTCGAGATCAAGCTCGGCGAGGGTGTCCCCGAGCTGGGCGGCATGCGGGTCATCGCGCCGGAGCGCCACACGCTCGGACGCGTCGATCGCCAGCTCGCCGGCCGCTGCGGGCGGCGGGGGCAGCCCGGCAAGGTCCAGTTCTACGGCAGCGCCGAAGACGACGTGCTCCAGGTGCTGCCCGAGCGCAAGAGGCGGGCCGGACGGCGGTGGGCGGGCAACGGCGAGGAGGGGACGCGCTCGCGGCGCCTGAGCAGGCTCGTCGAGGAGGCCCAGCGCCGCTTCGCCTCGCGCTACGCCCAGGTGCGCCGGGCCCTGCTGGCGCGGGACCTGGCCACCGAGGAGACCGAGCGGATCATGTTCGGCCAGGACAAGCTCTGAGCCGACCGTCGCCGGGTCAGAAAACCCAGTAGCGCAGCTTGCGGTAGGCGGCGCGGGCGTAGATGGACAGGTAGGTCGACTCTTCGTCCTGGATGATCCGCGCCTTGCCCGTCATGCCCGGCTTCAGCAGGAACTGCGGCTCCCCTTCCTCGCCGACCGGCACGGCCGGGTTCGGCACCGTCAGCTCGGCCATGAAGACGTTGGCGTTCTTGTAGGTGACCGATCGCTCGGCCACCTGCGCGATGGTGCCGCGCAGGGCTTTCCGGGTCAGCAGGGAGCGCAGTTGCACCTCCACGGCCTGGCCGGCGTGCACGTCCGGCGCCCGCTCGGCCGGCACGGCGATGCGCAGGCGGACCCGCTCGGCGATGCTTCCGATGCGGCACAGCGGCTCGCCCTCGCGCACGACGACGCCGAGCATCCTCTCGGGGTGCTCGGGCTCGACCGCGCTGCCCGCGATCGGGGCGCGCAGGTAGCAGTCCTCGCGCATCGCCTCCAGCAGCTTGATCTCCTCGCGCTTGGCCGCGAGCGTGTGCTCCATGGCGCGGATCTCGGCGAGCAGGCTGCCGGCCTGGTCCTCCGGCTGGCGGGCCTTCTCCGCCTCGCCGCGCAGCTTCACGATGCGGGCCTGGATGTTCTTTGCGTTCTCCAGCTCCCTGGCCAGTTGCAGATCGATCTCGTCGGTGCGCATCTTCACCAGCAGGTGGCCCGCCGCGACCCGCTGGCCCTGCCGGAAGTTGACCTCCTCTACCTCCCCAGCGACCCGCGCCGTCACGATGCGCGTCTCGGCCGGCGCCACGAGGCAGTCCGCCCGCACCTTCTCCGCCACGGGGCGCACCGCCACGAACCAGCCCCCCGCCGCCACCACGGCCACGATCAGCGCCCACTTCACCCACCGGCCCACGCGGGAGGGCCGCCGCGCGATGCCCTGCGCCTCGCGGTCGAGCCGGCGGGCGAACATCCCGCTCATCGGCACCCGCTCGAATAGCCGGTGATTGGCCAGCGCCGAGCCCGCGTGCGCCGCATAGACCGTGCCGAGCGCCCGCTCGAACGAGCTGACCGGCTGCTCACCGAAGCCCTCCAGCATCAGCACGCCGGCCTTCTCGCCCCCGGCGCTCAGCGGGTAGAGCAGCAGCGACCGGGCCTCGGTCATCAGGCAGTACGAGTTGACCTGCTGGCGGAGCTCCTCGTCCTCGATCTCCTCCAGCTCGCTGCGGCCGGGGAAGAAGTGCAGCGGTCGCTCGCCGTGCAGCAGCACCTCGCCGAGCTCGCAGACCGCCCGCGACCAGGCGCCCTTGCGGTTCGACTCCGAGACGCTGCTGACCGCCGCCACCTGCAGCTCCTCCTCCGAGCCGGTCAGCAGCACCACGCGGTCCACCCGCGCGATCTCAACCGCCGAGTTGACGATCACCTCGGGGAGCTGATGGGAGAAGGTGAAGTGCTGGAGCTGCAAGATCGCCTTGCTGAGGCGGTCGATGTCCTCCCGCTCTTTCTGCTGGATGGTGAGGATGCGCTGGGCGCCGTAGAGGCTGTAGTAGCCGGCGAGCGCCTCGGCCAGTTGCACCGCGCGCGAGAGCGCCGCCGGCTCCAGCGGCGGCATCACCAGGCGGATCACGCCGACCGGCCCGCTCAGCCCCGCCACGGGCACGAAGGCGAGCGTGCGAAGCTGCGAGCTGGGCGGGCGGAACGGGTCGAAGCCCTGGCCCGCGTCGTCGACCACGACCGCGCAGCCCTGGTCGAAGCTGGTGCGCAGGCACTCCTGCTGGCGGCCCTCGGGCAGCCGGATCGACTTGATGGTCTCGACCGCATCCTCGACATCCTCGCAGCGGACCAGCTCGCTTTTCTGCAGCAGCCAGAGGGTGGCTCCGAGCGCGCCGACCGCCTCCACCACGATCCGCAGGAGCTGGCGGTTGAAGGAGTAGGTCGGCGGGCGCGCCAGGCTCAGCTCGATGAGCTGCCTGGAGACCGCCTGGAGGCTGAGCTGTTCCTCGGGCATGGGCCCCCGGTCCCGCTACGAGGTCGGCAAGCCGCCGGTGGCCTCAGGAGGCTGGCCCTCCTGCTGCCTCTTCGCCACGCTGATGTCGATCTCGCCGTAGCGCTCCTCGTACTGGCGGATGAACTGGCCCAGCGAGAGCGCCAGCCGCTTGGCGTTCTTCAGCGAGAGGACGACCTTGCTCTCCAGCGTGACCACCGGCTGGGTGCCGAAGAGGTTGCCGAAGCTGATCATCACGCCGTCCTGCCCGCCGGTGGCGGTGAAGAAGTTGGCGTAGTGGGTCGCCTTGCCCGGATCGCGGATCTGGATCTCGGTGGTCTGCTGGTCCTGTTGGCCTTGCTGCGGCTGACCGGCGCCGACTTGCTCGTCCGACATGGCGCAACTCCCCTCTGCGGACTGTTGTGGATGGGACTGTTCAGTAGCGGCCCTGCGGGGCCGGACGCGACGCTGCCCGGCGCGTATGGCAAATGCCGGGCTGCACAGGAGATAGACTCTACCAGCCGCCCCGCCGGCCTGTCAAGCCGCGAGACACGGCGCCCAACGGCTTCGCCACGAAGAACGCGAAGGCCGGCACGAAGGTCATGAAGGACGCCTGAAAATCGCCTTTCGTTGTTTGTTGTTTGTTGCTCGTCGCTTGGGGCGGACACGGCAGTTGCCCTGCGCCCCCGCATCGTGTTCACTACCGCTGCAGTTCGCCTTGCTCGAGGCGTGGGATCTGCCGCCGCATGAGCGAAGATAACGAGCGCACCGTCGATACGGCCCCCGCCCTCTCGGCCATCGTCTGCACGCACAACCGCGCCGCCGCCCTGGAGCGCTGCCTCCG
>CAYSWA010000066.1:0-4245 GCA_964434535.1 uncultured candidatus Brocadiaceae bacterium
CATGACGGCCGACGACAAAGGCAGGGAAGCGATGGGAAAGGCAACACCTGAAAGCACAAGCAGTGGCGGGGCGAGCTTGGGCCGTTCCCCCTCGTCCTTTGCCGTCCTTCGTGTTCCTTTGTGATCTTCGTGGTGAGAGCCTCAGGGCATCTGCCACGAAGGGCACGAAGGAACACGAAGAACGGCCACGGCAACGGCCGAAGACAACCGCGGATGAGCACAGATGGGGCCGACAACCGACAACCCGCTCTCGGCGCCGCGCCGCACGAGCAACGAGCAACGAGCAACGAACAACGAGCAACGGCAGAGCGAGAGCAAGGGCAAGGGCTTCACAGGTCCACGGCCAGGACCTCGTGGTCGAGGACGGACGGCACGCGCGCCTCCAGCACGTCGCCGCGCTGCACGAACTCGGCGTCCCGCTCCGCCTTCAGCAGGTGCACCCGCGCCGGCGAAGACGCGTCCGGCAGGCGCAGCCGCACCACCTGCTCGCCGAGCGGCAGCAGCTCCCGCAGCGCCCCCCGCATCAGCATCGGGTTCGTCAGGTTCACCAGGTGCACCGTCAGCGAGTCCGCCTGCCGCCAGGCCGTCACCTCGACGACGCCGGGCCCCTCGACCGTGACGGGCAGCTCGCCGCGCGCCGCCCAGCGCACGGCGTTCGCCAGCAGCCGCCCGTGGTCGGGGTTCAGCACCTCCCAGAACAGCCGGTCGGCGTCCCAGTTGAAGTAGGCGACCCGCGCCCCGTCCCCCTCCCGCACGAAGACGGCCGGCACGTCGGTGCGCTCGACGCGTGGGTAGACGTCCTCCATCGGCAGGTCGGGGTAGGGGGGCACGTGGGTGAGGGGACGCTCGGTGAACTCGTGCGTCGGCTCGACCTCCAGGCGATGGGCGCCGCCGATGAGCCGGCCGGCGTCCTCCATCCCGCGCAGCAGGGGGTGGGCGGGGTCCTCCACGAGCAGGTAGGCGTTCTTGATCGGGCCCGGCTCGTGCTCGACGTAGCGGAGGCCGAACAGGTCGGCGAGGCCGAAGTCCTCGCGCCGGCGGCCGGCCCCGTCGTAGAGCGAGGTCTCGTAGGTGGCCACCAGGCTGCCGCCGGCCGCGACGAAGCGCCGCAGCTCGTCGCACTCCTCGTCGCTGAGGAAGGCGATGCTCGGCAGCACGAGCACGCGGTAGGGCGCGAGCGCCTCGGCGCTGAGCGCCCCGTCGTAGACCATGTCGAACGGGACGCGCGCCTCGACGAGCGCCTGGTAGAAGCCGTCCGCGTGCTCGTGGGCGCCACGGCGCTCCGCCTCCGGCATCAGCCAGTCGGCGCGCTGCGAGTAGGCCATGGCCACGTCCGCCAGCGAGCGCTCGTTGCGCATGTAGCGGGCGTGGCGGCCGTGCCAGGCGAAGATGCGCTCCACGGGATCGAGCCAGCGGCGATCGTGGAGGACGGCGGCGAACTTGCAGAACATCGGCCGCAGCCCGTTGGCGATCCCGCCGGCGACCCAGACGCGCAGCTCCGCCTCGCTCTGCACGGAGTCCTTCCAGCGGTAGCGCGTCTCCAGCCCGACGCTGAACAGGCCGATCAGCGGCTTACGCCCGAAGGTGGCCCGGTACTGCTTGCCGTTGCGCCCGACCGACCACGGGCAGCGCAGGCCGCTGCGGCCCTGGTCGTCGATGAAGAGCATGGCCGACTTGCGGGCGACGGTCTCCTTGTCCAGCAGGTGGCCGGAGGCGCCGATGTTGGGGATGAAGCGCGCCTCGGGCCGGGCCGACCGGACGGCGGCGTCGTAGGCGTCCCAGAGCGCAGCCAGGCGGTCCCGCTTCCAGGCCAGGTAGCGGCGCCACGGTTCGCCCCGGCGGTCGGCGTCCGGCGGCGGCAGCTCCAGCCCCGTCGCCTCCCGGAAGTCGGCCGCGCAGTGCGGGCAGTAGCACATGGCCGGGCTCGACCAGCGGTTGGCGAAGACGCCGTCCACCCCGTATCGCACGACGATCTCGCGGGCGACGGCCGACATGTGCTCGAACCCGTAGGGCCCGATGGTGCAGGCGAGCCACATCTCCGGGCGCGACCAGTGGGGCATCGGGCGGCCCTCGGCGTCGCAGGCGATCCAGTCCGGGTGGGCGTCGGCGATGGGCTGGTGCACGGCGTGGGGGTCGAGGCGCGCCACCACGGACATGCCTATCTCGCGACAGCCGGCGACCAGCTCGCCGAAGGGGTCGGACTCGCCGAGCCACTCGCTGCGGTGGTGCAGGGGCACCTCGGTGGGGTAGTAGGCGACGACGCCGCCGGCGCTGAGCAGCGCGCCCTCGCAGCGGCAGCGGCGGAAGTAGTCGAGCCAGAAGGCCGGATCGAACCGGCCGGGGTCGTTCTCGACCAGCGTGAGCTGCCCCCACCGCAGGGGGCGCTCCAGGGGCGATGTGCCGACCGTCGCGTCTTCTGCCATCGCTCTTCCTCGGAAGCGGGGGAGCCCGATCATACGAGCCGGGCCGTCCTCGGGCAACGAGCAACCAGCCGTCTTCGCCGGCCTTGCGGGTCGGGAGCATGTGCCGGATAATGAACGCGAACGCCGGTGCAGCGGGCTTGCCGCATTGGGGCGTCTACTCAGGGCAAGGGGGCAGTGATGACACAAGGGGGCGGGGCGTGCGACCTGGCCGAGAAGGAGTGCATCCCGTGCCGGGGCGGCGTGGAGCCGCTGAAAGGCGAGGAGCTGGACGAGCTGGCCGAGCAGCTCGGCGGCGGCTGGGAGGTCGTCGACGGGCATCGCCTGGAGAAGACGTTCGAGTTCGGCGACTTCCGTGAGGCGCTCGACTTCACCAACGAAGTGGGCGAGCTGGCCGAGCAGGTCGGCCACCATCCCGACATCTACCTGACCTACGGCGAGGTGAAGCTGACGATCTGGACGCACAAGATCGGCGGCCTCGCCGAGGCCGACTTCATCTTCGCGGCGAAGGTCGACCGGATCGAGTAGGCGGGCGAGGGCATATGTCCGCAGAGGCATCACCGCTGGCCGGGCAGGCCGCCCTGGTGACGGGCGCCGCGAGGCGGCTGGGGCGGGCCATCGCCCTGGCGCTCGCAGGCGAGGGCGTCAGCGTCGCCGTCCACTACCGCTCCTCGGCGGCCGAGGCGCAGGTGACCGCCGACGAACTGGAGGGCCTCGGCGTCGGCGCCTGGCCCGTCCAGGCCGACCTGGCCGAGCCGGACGAAGCGGCGGCGCTGCTGGGGCGCGCCGCCGAGGCGGCCGGCGCCCCGATCGAGATCCTGGTCAACAGCGCCGGCGTCTTCGCGCCGAGCCGCGTGCTCGAGTTCACGCTCGACGAACTGGCGCGCAACGTGCAGGTCAACGCCGCCGCGCCGCTGCTGCTCTGCCGGGCCCTCGCCGCCCAGCAGCGGCCGGGCCAGATCGTGAACATGCTCGACGGCAAGGTCGTGGAGTGCGACGCCGAGCACGCCGCTTACCACCTGAGCAAGCGGATGCTCTTCACGCTCACGCGCATGCTCGCCCTGGAGCTGGCGCCCCGAGTGCGGGTCAACGCCGTGGCGCCGGGGCTGATCCTGCCGCCGGCCGGCGAGGACGAGTCGTACCTGGAGGCCATGGCCCACAGCAACCCGCTTCATCGGCACGGCGGGGAGGCGGACATCGTGCGGGCCGTCCTGTTCCTGCTCCACAGCGAGTTCATCACCGGGCAGGTCATCTACGTGGACGGCGGGCGGCACATGGAGGGGAGGACCTATGGGGGATAGGCCGCTGGACAGGATACACATCCGCGACCTCTTGCTGCGCTGCATCATCGGCGTGCGCGACTGGGAGCGCGCGGCGAAGCAGAACGTGAACCTGAACATCACGCTCCACGCCGACCTCGCCCCCGCCGGCCGCAGCGACGAGATCGGCGACACGGTCGATTACGTGGCGATCAAGAAGCGCGCCATCGAGCTGGTCGAGGGCTCCTCGTTCCAGTTGGTCGAGGCGCTCGCCGAGGCGGTGGCACAGGCCTGCCTGGAGGATGAGCGCGTGCGCCGGGTGGACGTGGCGCTGGAGAAGCCCGGCGCGCTCCGCTTCGCGCGCACCGTCGCCGTCGAGATCACGCGGGAGCGAGGGTGAAGTGGCAGCAGTCAGGGCGCTGATCGCCGTCGGCTCGAACATCGAGCCCGAGCGCAACGTGCCGGCGGCGCTGGAGCGGCTGCTGGAGCGCGAGCGCGTGACGGCCACCTCCACGTTCTACTGGACCGAGCCGCTCGGGCGGCCCGAGCAGCCGCGCTTCCTTAAC
>CAYSWA010000067.1:0-1410 GCA_964434535.1 uncultured candidatus Brocadiaceae bacterium
CCATCGGCCAGCCAGTGGCAACCGTCCTCGTCGCGGTACACCTCGATGGGCGGAAACTCAACACCATGCTCCATCGCTTCGGCGTACTCGCCGACCACGCGCCCGTTGATGCCGGCGCGGGCCTGCGTCCCGCCATCAGCGTGAACGTTATTTATTGGGATGAACTTGCGACTTTTTCTCGCCATGCCATTTCTCCAGTTCGACGCCCAGTCCTATCCACGCATTGCGACCTTTGTGTATTAGGCAGCGCGTTCGACGTTAATACAAAATCGTCCTATCGGGGGAAATCGATATTCGTTTTTCGGCCAGAATCGTACATCGATTTCCCCCGATTTGACAAAAGTATTAATGACGACCCGCGTTTTTCAGCCAGAATCGAGGGTGTATTAACGTACGGTTTCGCGCAAACCCTGCCCTGGCCTAGACTTACGCGCGTATTAGGCAGATTAACCATTTTCAGTTTTACTCCGCCTAGGCGGTCTGAAAACTTTTTCAGGTAATACGTATAAGGGGCCGTTCCTCGCCCCCTATTCGGCGCCCCTGAACTCTTCGACCCGGCTGCCGACGATCTGAAAATCGTCCATCGGGATGGTCCAGTACGACCGGCTCGACGCGTTCCCGTCGTCCTTACGGAACGGAATCGTCACCCGCTTGAAGCCGGCCCATTTCAACCGCGAGCCGAGGCCGCGCGTACCGAGCTGGAGGCTGCGCGCCTGCCGAAGCCAGTCCTGGAAGTCGTCGCTGTGGACGTGGATTTTACCGCCGTCGATGAACGGGTCGCGATTCTGAAGGCCGATGGCGGATTTCTCGCCGCGCGTGCGACGGTGATCCAGGTAGTCCGAGACCCATCGCTGCGCCTCGAGGACGCTATCGTCTTCCTCGGCGACGTCTTCCTCGATGATATATCGGAAGTGTGCGACCATCTTCGCCCATGCCTTCGCATCCATCGCGGTGATGAGCCGGAGCGTGGCGTCGTACACCACGCGGCGGAACTTCGAGTACGTCAGCAGGGTTTCGACGGTACCGATAGGGACTTGTCGGCCGTTCTCCAGGATGAGGGCGTACCGGCTGTCCTGGCGACCGTACTTCAGGATCTTGTGAATCGGTACGGCGAGGCGGCCCTGGATGTACTCGCGGCGGCTCGCCGTGCTGTCGGTGGGCCCTGGTTCGGCTCCGCGGCCGCGAGCCTGGATTTCGTCCTCGTCGACGCCCTCGTTCATCCCCTCGCGCGCCGTCCGGATGGTGCGTTCGAGGTAGTCTTGGCGGTAGACCTTGTCGGGGTGCTCGTCGCCGCGGCGGTTCGTGCGGCCCCAGGCGATGACGAGGTTGGCGATTTCCTGGTCGGACCATCCGGCCTGGACCGCTTTACAGGCCAACGACAGCTCGTAGGCCGAGGGCGACTGGTCCTTG
>CAYSWA010000067.1:1420-3867 GCA_964434535.1 uncultured candidatus Brocadiaceae bacterium
GCTGGAAGGCCTTATCGTTCGCCAGGAGCGCCGTCAACTTGGATGAGGGTGGCTCGGCCGCCTCGCTCGCGGCCACAGTCGCCGCGTGTTGCGTCTTTGCACTCGCGGGCGACTTCCGGGCCATTGCGCCGCGCATCACGGCGTGTGCGTCGAAATCGTCGGGGTTGTAGCGGGCGACGACGTCGAGCCAGTCGGCGGTACCGGGCTCGAGGATGCGGACCGGGACCGGTTCGGCTTTCCAGTTCACCGTGCCGGGCACGCGCATGACGCGTGTGATGTCGCCGACGGCGTCGACGGTCCACTCGCCGGCGTTGTGGGCGGCAAGCATGACCGTTTCGATCCATCGCAGGGCGAGCTGCTGGGCGCCGTCGCGTTCGGTCTGCGTTTCGAAGATCCAGGGCTCGTTGAGTAACCAGTATGCCTGGAGCCCGTGTCCGCTGTGGACGACGATGGAGGGTTTGAGCGGCATCGCCGCGAGCACTTTGTGGGCAGCATCGAACGTCGGCGGGTAGGCTTTGGCCTGGTGCCCTTCGCCGGCCACGTCGATATCGGCCCACAGGGACGTGATGCCGGCGATGTCTGATTTCTTGCCGCGGCCGCGCCGGAGGCGGTTGCCGACGTACCCGACACCGACGTACACGTCGCTTCGCTGTGCGGTCAGTTGCCGTGCCCGGCGAACGGCATTGTCGATGTCGGCGTAGAACCCTGGTTTTTGTCCCTTCGCGGGCGACCAGATAACCACGTACCCGTCGCTCACGTCGCCGAACGCTGCTGTCAGGAACCCATTGGCCGCATCGACGTCGAACATCGGCTGGTCGTCGGCCACGGCGTGACCCCTTCAAATCAATGCGGGGACCGGCCTCACCCTTTTCCCGTTGCGGGAGCGGTGGGAGCCGGGCAACGGGTCCGGTCCCCGCGGGATTCGCATCTCGTTACTCGTCGCCGTCGTCCGATTTGAGCGGCGCGTCCTCGGCGTCGGGACGGACCTGGCTGAGCGACGGTTCGAGGGCGTCTCTCATGCGGCGGAAGAACGATGTCTGCTCGTCGGACAGTTCCGCGGCCATCGTCGGCGTGATGACGGCGTAGTCGATCTGCTCGCGGTTCTGCGCCTTCTCGAGCTCGAAGTGGGTGAGGACCGCGAAGTGCGCCTTGCCGGCGCTCGCCAGCCTCAGCATGTACTTGCGTACCGGTTTCAGGCTCGTCGGCGGCACGCTCAGCAGACGCGGCAGACGGTCGCCGGCCAGGAAGATGAACAGCTGCTTGACCTGCTTGCAGGCCTGCCCCGTACCGCGCTCGTCGCTGCCGAACTCGGCGTAGGGACAGTCGGCGCACGCCCCGCCGGGGTCGCCCTGGCCCGTCACCCCGTCGTGGCTGACGCAGGTGGGCACGCGGTCGCCCTGGCCGAACGGTTCGGGCCAGTAGATGCGGCCGTCTTTGGCGTAGACGATGATGGCGTCGAAGGCCTTGGCCATCTCGCTACCGGCCAGCGTACCGATCTCCCACTGCGTTCCGCCGCCGCTCGGCACCCGGATACGTTCCAGGTCGAGCGGTGTCAGGCCGACGGGCCCGACGTTCGTCTCGATGAGCTCTTTCGTCTGCTCGGGCGACGTCGTGAGAACCGCGAAGTTCTCTTCGCCCACCTTCACCAATGCTGTGCTTTCGTTTTTCTTCGCCATGACTGGCTCCCTTTCCGGTACTGCTCTATGCGTCGGTCACCCGCTCTTCCGTGAGCGGATATCGAACCGTTCAGATACGCGGACCTGCTCTTGCAATTCGGGCGGAAGGACGGGCATGTTCTGGTCGTCGACGGGCTGCTCGCGCACCCACGCCGAGAGGGTGCCGGCATGGCACGTTTCTTTTACGAGGTCGTCGAGGCCGACTTCCTTGAGTGCGGCCATCGCCTGCGGTCCGGATGCGGACGCCCAGATCTGGCGGTGCAGGTAAAACGTGTAGCCTTCGACGTTGATGGATTGGATACCGTTGTCGGCGAAGGCCTCGATGAGGTGTGCCTTGAGCCGGTCCTGCCGTTCTTTCACGGCCTTCAGTTTGCCGTCGAGATCACGTTTTTGCTCTTCGAGATCGTGGAACTGCCGAATCTGGTCTTGCAGCGCAGCGTCAGGCATGGGATTCCTTTCCGAGGGTAGGGGGATAAAGGGGCGGGGCCGACCTTTGCGCGGGCGCCGCCGAACGAAACGCCGCGCGGCCGGGTCGGCCCCTTGTGGCGCGGTCGCCCGGCGCCGGGCAACCGCGTGCTGCGGGATATCGGAGTGTTGTGTTGTCGCTCCCGCATAGCGATTCTCGATTCTACCCCGGCGGTCCGGGGATGCAAGGGTTTTCTCGGTGCCGTTTTCCGGTGCCGCGCCTGCCGTACCTCGCCTTGCCTGGCCACACCCGGCCCCGCCAAGCCGAGCCGCGCCTGCCGTACCTTGCCTTGCCTTGCCTTGCCT
>CAYSWA010000068.1:0-3532 GCA_964434535.1 uncultured candidatus Brocadiaceae bacterium
GGCCGTTCCCGGTACGGCAAACGCCTCAGGCGGGGCGCCTGAGCTACACGCGGTTCATGCACTTGCGCGGTGGATGTGTGGCGCAGCCGCCCTCGGCTGCGGCCGTTCCCGGTACGGCAAACGCCTCAGGCGGGGCGCCTGAGCTACACGCGGTTGATGTGTGGTGCAGCCGCCTGCCTGTGCGTCGCCGCACGCAGACAGGCCCTCGGCTGCGGCCGTTACGGGGCCAGCACGTAGTGGGCCTCCCGGTCCGTCAGACTCATCCCGAACCCCTCCAGCCGCCGCGTGATCGCCGCGCGCACTCCCTCCGGCAGCGCCCGGCCCAGGCGCACGCTGTATACCGCCAGTTCGTGCCGCGCCGATCGGCGGTTGTAGTCCCGGCGCATGCGGTCGAACTCCTCCCCGCGCCGCGGCGACCGCAGGCTGTCCTTCAACTCGCGGCTGGTGGCCTCGATGTCGTAGGCGGCCTTAAAGAGGGCCTGGACGGCCCGGTCCGCCGCCGCGTCCACGTCGCCCCCGGCCTGGAAGGTAACCTTCTCCTCGCGGGGCGCATCCCACTCTCCGCTCAGCATGCCCGACGTGTCCATCGGCTCGACGCCGAGCGCGCGACAGGTCTGCTTGTAGATGACGATGGCGCCCCGACGCTTGCCCTCCACGGCATAACCCGCGACGTGGGGCGTGGCCAGCAGGGCCAGCTCGATCAGCGCTTCCTCCGGCTCCGGTTCCCCCTCGTAGACGTCCAGCACCGCCCCGCCGATCGTGCCGCGCCGCAGTGCGTCCACGAGGGCCCCCGAATCCACCACGGCTCCCCGCGACGAATTGATCAGCATGCCCCCGGGTCTCATCCGGGCCAGCTCCCCCGCGCCGATCATGTGGTGCGTCGGCCAGTCGCTCTCCCCCGGCCGGGTCAGCGGCACGTGGAGCGTTACGAAATCCGCCCGCAGCGCCTCCTCCAGGGAGACCGATCTGAACGACGCCTCGCGCGCGGCCCGGGGGGGATCGTTCCGCAGAATCCTCATACCGAACCCCTCCGCCCTCCGGGCCACCCGCGCGCCGCAGTTGCCGCAGCCGATTATGCCCAGCGACCGCCCCCCCAGCCGCTCGCCGCGCGCCCCCGCAACGTGCGCCAGCGCAAACCATACGTAGTCGGCCACCGAATCCGCATTGGAGCCGGGCGCGGCGAAGACCTGGATGGGCCTCTCGCGGGTCGCGTTGGCCTGCCGGATGCAGGCCGTGTCGATGTGGTCCGTGCCGATGGTGGCGGTCGCAATCACCCGGGCCCCCCGCGCCCGATCCACCAGCGCCGGCGTGATGCGGGTGACGCTCCGGATGGCCAGCACCTCGTAGCTCTCCAGCCCGGGAAAGTGCTCGTCCACGTCCCGGCCCTTCGCCAGCGTCACCTCCCCCAGCGAGCCGAACAGCTCCCGGGCAAGGGCGATATTCCGGTCTGCCAGCACTTTCATGCTCTTCTCATCAGCAAACGCCTCAGGCGGGGCGCCTGAGCTACACGCGGTAGATGTGTGGCGCAGCCGCCTGCCTGTGCGTCGCCGCACGCAGACAGGCCCTCGGCTGCGGTCGTCCCTGGGGCCGCAAACCCCTCAGGCGGGGACGCCGCAGCTCCATGCGAAAGACCCACCTTCACAGCAGGTAATCCAGCAGCTCGTCCATGTCGGCCGTGGCCAGGCAGCACACCCGGTCGGCGGCGCCGTAATAGACCAGCAGCTCGCCCCCCGGCTCCCACAGGGCCGCCGTGGGAAAACACACGTTGGGGATGATCCCCACGCGCTCGAACTCCTCCTGCGGCTCCATCAGGAAGTCCTTCGTGCGCGCGATGACCCGCGTGACATCCTCCAGGTCGAGCAGGGCGGCGCCCACGCGGTAGACGTAGCGCTCGTCCACCCCGTGGTAGATCAGAACCCAGCCCTCGGGCGTGCGGACGGGCGGCGGGCCGGCGCCGATCCTGGCACCCTCCCACTCCAGCTCCGGCCGCATCAGCAGATAGCGGTCGCCCCGGCCGTAGTCCCAGTTCTTCAGGTCCTCGGAGAAGGCCAGCCAGATGGACGGCCGGTCGGTGCCGTAGCCCGGCCCCACCCAGCCGGACGGCCGATGCAGCATCACGTAGCGCCCGCCCACCTTCTCGGGAAAAAGCACGCCGTCGCGATCGTCGATGCCCGGCGGCGTGATGACCCCTCCCTCATCGAAGTGCAGCAGGTCGCGCGAGCGGGCCATCGCGGTGAAGCTCTCCCCCATGGGCGGAATGCCGGGCCGCTTGAAGAAAGGGTCCGCCCTGGTCACGTTGAAGAAGTCCATCTCGGCATAGACGGGCCCGGGCACCCTGGAAACGGCAGCGTAGGTGACCAGGAACTCCTCCCCCTCGCGGGTGATCCGGGCATCCTCCACCCCTCCTACCTCGTAAGGGGCCCGGGGCGTAAGGACCGGTCCCTCCGCGGCGCGCTCGAAGTGCCGGCCGTCTTCGCTGATGGCAAGCCCCAGAGAGGAAACGTATCGCCCGATGTCCCCCACGGCCCGGTAGAGCATGTGCACACGGCCGTCGCGGAAGATCGCACCGGGGTTGAACACGCTCACCCCGTCCCAGCGGCCCGGCCGCGGTTCCAGGACGGGATTGCCCGGATATCGCTTCAGTATGGCCACGTGCTGCCCTCCCCGGCCGGGGGACCGATATACTCCCCCGGAACGGACGTAGGAAAGGCCGGGAACGGGCTGTTACCGCGCCCCCGGCCCTGTGAATTCGCTCACCGCCATTTGAGACTGTGGCGGCTCACGCCGGTTCTCCGACAGGTTACCCGGTCCGGACGGCCGGCGTTCAACCTCTCGACACGATCCAGCCTTCCATTCTGAAGATGCTTCCGACTCTTCTGGCGCCGCCGGCCTCCCATGTGATCCTGGTGCCCGGCTCCGGCTCTGCACCCGTGGCGTTCGCCTCGGGCACGTCAATGACAACGTCCGGGGTAGCGCCCTCGGCGCCCGATTCGTCCATGTCAACCAGCAGGGTCCATCCGCCGTCCTCGCTGGGCCTGGCCTCCGTGACCCAACCCTCGTCGCGCACATTGAGGTAGATCAGCCCTCCGGCGTCCGCCTGCTGAGCCTGCTGCTTGAACTCCTCCCACGTGATGGTCTCGGTCTCGCCCCCTATGGGTTCCGAGCCACACCTACGAACGACAAAGAAGACCACGACGGCGATCACGATCACCACGACCAACCCTACCCATGCTGCACCCTGTCTCATCGGCCCTCTCCCTTGCTCCGGAGCAAATGTAGCCAGCTTTCGTCGAACACGACCTCTCCTCGAACCTTCACGTCACTATAATAGTACGCGCGACGCCGCCGGTCAAGCGTAAAATCAGAGCCATCAAAAACTCCTGCCGGCTGTATGGCTGGCGGCACTGCTCGCATTGACACTGTGGGTGGTGGCGGAAACAGCCGGGCTGCGGTGAGTTTGTCGGCCGTCAGGGGCGACTCAGGCGGGGGCGCCTGAGCTACACGCGGCTCATGCACTTGCGCGGTTGATGTG
>CAYSWA010000069.1:0-2965 GCA_964434535.1 uncultured candidatus Brocadiaceae bacterium
CGGAGGCAGCGCTCCAGGGCGGCGGCGCGGTTGTGCGTGCAGACGATGGCCGAGACGGGCGGCGGCGCGCGGTCGGGTTCGGGCATCGGCACGGTCCGGGCTGCGGTGGCGGATCGGACTTTAGCGATAGTCGACACCTTTCGGGCAGCCCGCGCAACTTCCGTTCCCCATTCCGCCGGCCCGGGGCCGAATGCCGGGCGGCGCCCCCAAGTACTGTGGGGTGAACGGCTTAAGTCGTCCGACGGGCTGGAGGGGCGATTGGCCGCACGGACGGCCGCGCGCGTGGGGTTGCTTTTCGTGGACACACGAGGCGCCCTCGTCCGCCGATCTAAACACGCCCCGAGTTCGGCGTTCGGCGTGACGCCTTCACCTCGCTGACGGCTGTGCGGGGTCAGCGCATCAGGTAGTAGGGCCCGACCAGGCCGAGGGCGGCCAGCCCGATCCCGAACTTCCAGCGCCGCAGCGTGCGTTCGACGGCCTGCATCTCCTGGCCGTCCCTGCCACCGCGTTCCTGCACGGCCCGCCGGGCATAGCACGCCGGTGCGGGCCAGTGAAGCCCTGATGAGGCACCGGACTCGCCGCGCGCCGGTCCCCTCGCGCGTCGTGGCCAGGGGCCTCCGGCCGTCCACATCCGCCTGCGTGTTCACTCCCCAGGCTTCGCGAGGCCGCCGACCCCAGGTTCCGTCACTACCCGGAAGCCGAGGCGACTTAGCCCGGAGGACATGCTCAGCGGACGCGGCTCCGAGGCACCCCGCGACCACGCGGGAGCCATGTAGTAGTAATCGGTCGGGATCAGAGGCCACAGCGTCACGTCGTTGTAGTTCGTGTAGTAGGCGATGCCGGGGCCGCGGACCACCCGTGGACGGAGCGACGGATCCACTCCGGGGAACCCGCCTATGCGCTCCAGATCCGTCTGCGGCCCCTGGGGATTGCTGCGCGGCGAGACGGAGTAGTAATGCCTCGCGTACTCATCGCTGCACCACTGATCGATGCCGATGGCCAGGTCGGTCACACCATCCGGCGTGTCGCTGCGAGGGAAAGAGCCGACCCTCGTGCCCGCAGTCAGCCACCCCCCGAATGCCAGCGTTCCATACTCCGCCGCCGCATCGCCCCTTTCCGCCCTCCCGCCGGGGAACGGTTCGTTCGAACCCCAGGGGTACTTCCTTCCCTCGGCACCGCGCGCCGCGTACTCCCACTCCGCCTCGGTCGGCAGCCTGTATCTGGCCCCCGTTCGCTGGGAGAGCCATTCGCAGTAGGCGACGGCTCCATACCAGCTAATCTGGTTGGCGGGGCAGTGGTCTCGGCCCGGGCGAGGTCGCCAGCGGCCCGTCTCCTGTTCGAAGTACACGTTCCCACCCGTGTAGCTGGTCTTCTCGGGATTCCGGCAGTAGGAGTTCGTCCACTTGGCCGTATCGGCCCTATCACGCTCGTACTGCGTGACCCGCTCATCGGTGACCATGAAGCGGCACTCAGGATTGCCGCGCTCGTTGAGGAACTCGCAGAACTCCCGTGCCGTCACCAGGTACTTGCCAATGTAGAAGCTGTCGAGTTCCACCTCGTGCGGGGGGCTGTGTTCGCACGGCCCTCGGTCGGAGCATGGCGCGCCCATCACGAAAGTGCCGCCCTCGAGGAAGACCATCTGCCCCAGATCCGTCGGCGGCTCCTCCCGCCCCCAGACCGCCCAGTGGCCCTCGGTGACTCGTACGGACCAGGAAACCGGGGGCCTCTCCTCGCCGCCAACGCCGAGAGCGCAGGTCACTTCGTAGTCGCCCGGCGTGCGCGCGGAGAAGCGGTACTCGCTCCTCAGCCGCCCTCGGCGTCTGCGGACGTCCCCCTGCCCCTCGTCCGGCTCCGGACCGGTCACGATCCAGGTCGCCCTGTCCCCAAGCCGCCTGTATCCCGTGGTCTCCGCCCTGAATGTCTGACGCGCCTCGGTCTCCAATACGCGACCCCGGCGCCAGTGGCGGACGGGCACGGCCCATTCCTCGTAGGCGGGGAAGGCCCTGGAGACCGATGGGACGGCAGGCGCAGCGGCCGGTTTCCCAGAGGTGGCCCCGGGGCGCCGGTCAGCACCCTCGCTCGAACGTGAGCCGCCCCGAAGCAGGAGGGCTGTGAGTACCGCTCCGATCACCAGCACCGCCATAATCAGCCGGAAGAGCCGCATATCGCTCTCCACCCTCAGGGCGAGCATAGGGCCCAATGCATACCCGGTCGGCCTCCGGCATGCACGCCGGGCTGCCGGCCCGCCGGGCAGCACAGACCCAGGGGGACGGTGGCGATCACCAGTAAGCAGGGCCGCCAAGCATGAAAGTAGTATAGCGCCCATCCCTCGTGTTGTGAACGCGGAAAGGTACCCAGAGACGGATCGCTCACGGTTCGCGGCGGCGATAGGGGATGGGCGGCCGTTGGATAGCGGGTGACCGCAGCGTCTGGTCGGGCTCCTGTGCCGCCCTCGGCGCTCCAGTGCGAGCGCACCACGGTGACGGTGCCCGCGAACACGAGCGACATGGGGATCAGATAAAGCCGGTGGGCGTAGTAGAGCACCGAGACGTTGCCCGCCGGCAGCCACGAGGCCATCGTGCGGTCCACCACGGGGTTGAGCCCGCTGGCCACCATCGCCAGGTTCTGGAAGAGCGCCACCCCCAGGAACGAACGCAGCCGCGGCCCCAGCGACGGGCGCAGGTGCCCCACGCGCAGGCGCACCGGCGTCAGCCGCCCCAGCAGCGCGCCGAGCACGACGACGCGGAACGCCTCCCCCAGCACGTAGCCCACGGGCACGGCGTGCAGCCCCAGCCGCCCCTTCAGCGCGAAGATGGCGGCGAGGGCGACCGCCGCGCGGAACGCCGGGCTGACCGCCGGCACGGCGAACCGCCTGTGCGCGTCCAGCACGCCCATCAGCACCACCACGACGGTGGCCGCCGCAAGGACCTGGCCGACGAAGGGCGCCTCGTCGCCCTCGTCGCGC
>CAYSWA010000070.1:0-2858 GCA_964434535.1 uncultured candidatus Brocadiaceae bacterium
CCCCGGCTGCGGCCGTTTTTGGTGGTGTGCCGGTGTTGATCTTGCCGCGCCAGGGACACGGACCTCAGGCGAGGGCGCCTGAATTACACACGGATCCTGAGATGGGCGCGGTTCGTGTGATGTGCTGGGCACGAACTCAGCGGTGATTCCTCGGGGAGACGAGCTATGCGCACCTTTGTCGCCGTCGAACTGGACGATGCCTGCCGGCGCGGGCTGCTGGACGCCATTGAATCCCTGCAACGGGAGGCGGAAGGCGTCCGCTGGGTCAGGGAGGATCAGCTCCATCTCACCCTCAAGTTCATCGGGGAGCTGGACGAGCGCGACCTCCCCGACACCATCGAGTGCCTGCAGGACGCGGTGGGGGAGGTCGGGCCGTTCACCATGCGGGTGGGCGGTCTTTCCGGCTTCCCGCCGCGCGGAACGCCGCGGGTGATCCACGTCGGGGTGGAGGAGCCCACCGGCGCGCTCATGGCGCTCCAGGAGGCCGTCGAGGAGAACCTGGCGGAAGGGGTGGGCATCAAGCCCGAGAGCCGGCGCTACATCCCCCACGTCACGCTGGGGCGGGTGAAGAAGCGCAGCCTCTGCCCGTCGCTCGACGAGATGCGAGGGGTCCTGGAGTCGGACGACTTCGGCGCCGTTGAGGTGCAGTCCATGGTGTTGATGAAAAGCGACCTGAAGCCCACCGGCGCCGTGTACTCCGTAGTGCACGAATTCCCGCTGGGACAGGAGGGCGAGTAGTCGCGAGGCGGCCTTTGGAGGGACGCGCTCTGTCGCGTCCGCATGTTCTCAGCCGAGGGCGCCTGAGCTACACGCGGTTCGTGCGACGCGCGCGGTTGATGTGTGGCGCAGCCGCCTGCCTGTGCGTCCAGGCGCGCAGACAGGCCCCCGGCTGCGGCCGTTTTTGGTGGTGTGCCGGTGTTGATCTTGCCGCGCCAGGGGCGGGGTTCTCAGGCGAGGGCGCCTGAGCTACACGCGGTTCGTGCGGCGCGCACGGTTGGTGTGTGGCGCAGCCCTTGGACGGGCTCAGGGCGGTGAGCGGAGTCGAACCATCGCCCCCGGCTGGGACACGGACCTCAGGCGAGGGCGCCTGAGCTACATGCGGTTCGTGCGACGCACGCGGTTGATGTGTAGCGCAGCCGCCCCCGGCTGCGGCCGTTGGTCTTTGAACGAAATCCTCGGAAGGGCTCCACATGATCATCACCGTCACGCTGAACCCCGCGGTGGACAAGGTCCTGGAGGTCCCCGGTTTCCGGGTCGGCGACCATGCCCGCGCCCGGGTCTGGTCCGTCCAGGCGGCGGGGAAGGGCGTCAACGTCGCGCGCGGGCTCGCCCGACTGGGCGCTCGCCCGGTCGCGTCCGGCTTCGTGGGCGAGAACGAGGAGCACATGTTCATCGAAAGCCTCGCCGGGGAGGGCGTGGAGGCCCGCTTCTGCACCGTGCCCCGGCCCACCCGCACGAACACCACCGTCCTCGACCCCGACCGGCACACCACCACCCACCTGCGCGAAGAGGGCTTCCGTATCACCGCGGACGACCGCGAACGCCTGGGGCGGCTGCTGGTCCAATGGCTGGCCGATCGGGCGGACGCGACCGTGGTCTTCGCCGGCAGCCTGCCCCCGCCCGTGGAGCCGGAGCATTTCGCCGCGCTGATCGAGCGTTGCCGAGAGGCGGGGGCGGATATCGCCGTGGACACCAGCGGCCCGGCCCTCCGGGCGGCGTTCGGGACGGGGAAGGTGGCGACGCTTAAGCCGAATCTCCTCGAGCTGGGCCAGTTGCTGGGTCAGGAGATTGCCGAGGGAGATGCGGTGTCGGCGGCGCGGGGACTGTTCGAGCAGGGCGGGGCGCTGAGGACGGTCCTCCTCACGCTGGGAGAGCGGGGCGCCTGGCTGATCACGCCGGAGGAGGCGGTGGGCCGGCGTTGCGCGCTGGAACTGAACGAGTTGCGCAACACGGTCGGCTGCGGCGACGCCTTCCTGGCCGGCTGGCTCCGGGGGCGGGAGGTCTCGGACGCCCCGGCCGAGGCCCTGGAGTGGGCCGTGGCCGCCGGCGCCGCCTCGGCCGCGAAAGAGACCACCGTGGGCTACGACCTGGAAGACGTAGAACGCTTTCTGAAATCCTGCCGGCCGATCGAGTGAACCATGCACCGGAAGGTTAAGCGGAATCTCAGGCGAGGGCGCCTGAGCTACACGCGGTTCGTGCGACGCGCGCGGTTGATGTGTGGCGCAGCCGCCCCCGGCTGCGGCCGTTTGGCCGTTCGCTGCAAAGGTGAAGAAACATGAAGCAGGGCCATACCTCGGAACCAGACCGGCCACGGGCAAAACCTGCCAGAGGCATCTACCGGCGCAACCTGCCCCACCTTCAACCCGATGACAAGACCTTCTATATCACATTCTGCACATACGGCCGCTGGTGTCTCCCCGGCGTGGCGCGCTCGATCGCCCTTGACCATTGCCTGTACGAAAGGGACGTTCGGATTCACTTGCACGGCGTCGTGGTGATGCCGGACCACGTGCACATGATCATGGTGCCGCTCAGGGACCGGTGGGGGACTACCTACGCCCTGAGTGAGGTAATGAACTCCGTCAAAGGCGCTTCGTCGCACAGGATCAACAGAGCTCTCGGGCGCCGGGGAACGGTCTGGCAGGCGGAAAGCTTCGACCATGTTCTAAGGAGCGACGAGAAGGTGGCCGAGAAGTTGGACTATATCTGTCGCAACCCGGTTCGCTGGGGGCTGGTAGAGAAGCCCGAGGATTACCCATGGCTCTGGCAAGAGGATGTGGACGGTGAGACCTCAGGCGAGGGTGCCTGAGCTATCTCTGAAAGGCTGTCAGCGGTCAAGCGAATTTACGGTCCCATTT
>CAYSWA010000071.1:0-2650 GCA_964434535.1 uncultured candidatus Brocadiaceae bacterium
CTTGACCCCCCACGGGTGTCGGGCATAGAATGCGCCTCGGGCAGGACGACGATGCCGCCAGGCCGGCGCCGGCGGGTCTGCGACCGGATGGCCTGGAGCGGCGACCCGCTGCCGGAGAGGATCGGCATCTACTGAAAGGAGGCGCAAGCATGGCAGAGACAGTCCGATGGGGCGTGCTGGGAACGGCCGCCGTGGCGGAGAAGCACTTCGTGCCGGCGGTCACCAACTCGCCCAACTGCGAGCTCGGCGCCGTGGCGAGCCGCGACCTCGCGCGCGCCGAGCAGTTCGCCGCCGCCCAGGGCTTCCCCAGGGCATACGGAAGCTATGATGAACTGCTGGCCGACCCCGACGTGGACGCCGTCTACCTGCCCCTGCCGATCAGCCTCCACGCCGAGTGGAGCATCCGCTGCGCCGAGGCCGGCAAGCCGACGCTCTGCGAGAAGCCGCTGGCCCGGACGGCTCAGGAGGCCCGCTGCGTGCTCGAGGCGTTCGCCGAGCGCGACGTCCCGCTCGCCGAGGGGCTCATGTACCGCTTCCATCCCATCACCCGGCGCGTCCGCCGGATGGTCCTCGACGGCGCCGTGGGCAAGGTCCTGGTCATGAACGCCGTCTTCTGCTGCAAGATCGAGCGCGAGGACGACATCCGCTTCCGCCGCGAGACCGGCGGCGGCGCGCTGCTCGACGTGGGCGGCTACTGCGTGAGCGTCATGCGGCTGCTGACCGGCGAGGAGCCGAGGAACGTGAGCGCGGCGGCCGAGTTCGGCGCGGGAGGCGTGGACGAGTCGCTGGTGGGCACGCTGCACTTCCCCTCCGGCGCCGTCGGCTCGTTCGGCTGCGCCCTGCGCTCGGAGTTCGGCAACAGCTACGAGGTCTTCGGCACCGACGGGCGCATCTTCGTGCCCCAGGGCGTCGTGCCGAACCCCGGCGACGAGGGCCTGATCCGCTACTGGAAGGACTACGCCTGCGAGGAGATCGTCACGCCCGGCGCCGACCAGTGGCAGCTGATGGTCGAGGACTTCGCCGACGCGCTGCTGGAGGGCCGCCCGCCCCGCTTCTCGCCCGAGGACGCCGTGCACAACCTGGAGGCGATCGACCGCCTGCTCGCCTCCGCCCGCGCCGGCGCGGCCTCGGAGCCCCTCCCCCTCGCCTGACGGCCGGCCTACCACAACGACACGACGACCACTACGGACGGCAAGGCCACGGCATCCACCACGAAGATCACGAAGAACCACGAAGGACGGCTGACGGCGGCCATGACGGCAACAACCAGGCCCCGATCACCCGCGGCGCCAGGTTTGCCTTACCGTGTTGGCCTCTGGCGTATCCCCCACTCCTCGGCGTTGCCGTAGCCGTCCGCCTCAGACCAGGTTGCGCCACTCGTCGCTTCGGCGCATCTCCTCCACCAGGCGCTTGACCTTCGCGCACTGGTCCTTCGGGCAGACCAGCAGCGCGTCCTTGGTGTCCACGATCGCCATCCCCTCCAGGCCGATCGTGGCGATCACCTTCCGGTCGGGGTTGCGCACGAAGACGGTGGTCTCGCCGGTCTCCTCCGCCAGCACGGGGCCGAAGAAGAGGTTGCCGTCCTCATCGGCCGGGAAGGCGTCGGTCAGCGTCGCCCAGCTCCCGATGTCGCTCCAGTCCATGGCCACGGGTATGACGGCCATGCGGCCGGCGCGGGCGGCGGGCTCCAGCACGGCGTAGTCGATGGCGATCTTCTTGATGCGGGGGTAGAAGTCGCGGACGGCCTCGCGGAAGTCGTTGCCCTCGATCTGCTCGCGCAGGGCCATGAACTTCTCGTGCATCCCCGGCTCGAACTCCGCGAAGAGCGCCATCAGCGTCTCGGAGGCCCAGACGAAGAAGTTCGCGTTCCACAAGTACTCCCCGCTCGCCATGTACTGCTCGGCCGTCGGCGTGTCCGGCTTCTCGGTGAACTCGGCGACGCGGTGCACGGCGACGCCGTCGAACTCGCCCAGCCGCTCCCCCCGCCGCACGTGCCCGTAGTTGGTCTCCACGCGCGTCGGCTCGCAGGCGATCGTCACCAGGTACTCGGGGTTCTCGGTGATAAACCGCTCGGCCGCGCCGATGGCGTCGATGAACGCCTTCGGCTTGGCCACGTAGTGGTCGCTGCCGAGGCTGGCGATGATGCACTGCCCGCCGCGGTGGGTCACCCAGACGGTCTCCAGCCCGATGGCGGCGGCGGTGTCGCGCAGCGCGGGCTCGACGATGATCTGCTCGTGGCTGATGCCGGGCAGCTGCTCAAGCGCCAGGTCCAGGCTCTGCTTGCCGACCGAGAGGTAGACTTCGTCCGGCTCGACCAGCCCCGAGTCGGCGAACCGCTGATAGGCGACCTGCACCGGGCTCTGACCGGCGAACAGCGGCAGGAACTGCTTCGGGCGGTCGGTGCGGCTCCAGGGCCAGAGCCGGCTGCCGACGCCCCCGGCGCGGATGACGATGCGCATGACGACGCTCCAGCAGGGTTCTCGGGTTCCGGCGGACGCCCCGCCGGGCGACAGCGCGCCATCATACCGCATCGCCCGGGCGATTCAAACGGGCAGTGCGGAGTGCGCAATGAACGGCCGGCCAGCGGCGGGGGGGCCCCAGATTGCGCAGGTGGACGCAGATTGCGGCGAACGGCGGAGACCCACAGAGC
>CAYSWA010000072.1:0-2356 GCA_964434535.1 uncultured candidatus Brocadiaceae bacterium
CCGCCAGGCCGGCCAGCTCGGTGATCTGGCAGACGCAGAGCTCGCCCCGGCTCAGCCCGTGCAGCACGCGCAGCCGGGTCAGATCGGCGAGCGCGCGCGGCACCTCGACGACGTCCTGGGCCCGCACTGCTCGATACTTCGCCATATAACGAAGTATACGCGACGCGGAACCGTCCTGTCAAACATCTTCCGTGCCGGGCCTGGCCTCCGGCAGAACGGGCAGGTCGCCAGGTCCTAACAGCCCGGGCAGCGGTTCCGGGCCCGCCCTCCCCGCCGGCCCGCCGCGAAGCAGCAGCATGTAGCGACTTCCCACGTTGCCGCCGGCCACCCGCAGGTCCGTCAGGTCAAACGGCGCGCGGACCCGCTTGACGTACTTCTCGTCCGCAATGACAAAAGCCCCCGGGCGCGCGAGCCGGTCCAGCAGGTCTTGGCGGCCCTTGAGCACGGGGATCCGCAGCCGGCCCGTGTAGAGGTTGTACATGCCGTCGTAATCCCTTCGGTAGAGATACAGGGCGTCGCCCGGGCCGAGACGCTCCGCGACCCGCTCCGCAAACGGCCGGGCGGAGCGGAAGGCATCGATGAACGGCGTCAGGAACAGATCGGCCGGGATGCCGAGCAGGAAGACGGCCACGATCAGGAGCCACGCCCGCCGGTCCGGCCGGCCGGCAGGCGCCCGGAGCGCGGCGACGATCGCCAGCAGCGAGCCGGCGGCGAAGGGCAGGATGCCGGCGAGGGCGTAGGGTGAGTAAGGCTGGTCCGTGACGGGGCAGACGTGGTGTTTGCCGACGAGCCAGTACGAGATGCCTGCCAGGTGAAGCAGCCCCGCCAGAAGCACCGCGCCGCTGACGAGCCCGACCAGGGCCAGCGCCGCACGCAGGGGCCAGCCTCCCGCCGCGCCAGCCTGCCCTGAGGGCAGCCCGCCGGTCGCAAGCGCGCCCGCGCAGAGCATCGCCAGCGGGGGGACCAGCGCGATCGCGTACTGGGGCGCGTCCTCCCGGCCTCCGAGCACGGCCGGCACGGCAAGCACGCCGAGCCACGCGATGAGCAACAGGCCGAAGTCCGCGTCCAACCCGTCGCCGCGGCGCACGGCGCAGGCGAGTGCCACGGGCAGGATCAAGACCCACGGCAACAGCACGGCCAGCGCAGAGAGGAGTGCCTCGGGCAGGTCGCCTTCGCGCGCGGAGTCCCAGAGGCAGGCGAGGTCGTGCACGAAGGGCCGCCACGACGCGCCGCCGTCCGCGTCGGCCTGCCGCACTGCGGCTGCCCAAAGGGCGAAGGCGCCGGCCAGCAGGGCCAGCCCGATCAGGTGAACTGCCACTGAGCCCCCCGGCCGCCTGCGGGCCGCCAGGCAGTAGACGGCGAGCACAAGCCCGATCAGGGCCGCTGCCGAGACCCCCACGGAAAGCACCGCCAGCCCCGCCCCCGCATAGCAGGCCAGCCACCAGCGGCCCCGGCGGGCCGGACCTGCGCTGAGGGCCCGCTGGCCGGCGAGCAGCGCGCACGTCAGCAGCAGGACCCACAGAGGGCCAGCTCCGCCCCTGCGCATCTCGTAGAACAGAAGCATCGTCGTCAGCGCAATGGCGGGCGCCATCGTCGCCGAGCCGAGCCCCCCGCGGCCCTTCAGCGCGGCGAAACAGGCCAGCAGGATGCCCACGACGCAGAGCACCGAGAGCACGCGCGCCGAGGCGGCTCCGGCCCCGGCCTTCCATAGCAGGGCCGTCGCCCAGTAGGGCAGCGGCGGCGCGCTGAGCTGGACGTCCCCGTTGATCCGGGGCAGCAGGGCCCCCGGCCAGAGCAGCAGCTGTCGGGCCCCCTCGGTCAGGCGGATCTCCTCGTCGTGCCACAGGTCGCGCGCCCAGAGGGAGGGCAGGCCGGCCACCAGGCCCATCAGGAGCACCAGGGCCGCCGCGAGCGCCGGGCGCCGCCCTGCAGGGGGGCCGCTGGGGGCCTCGGGCCGGTGCTCGTTCGCGTCATGTGGCGGCCCGGTCATGGCGGGACTACCGATCCGTCAAGCGGCGATGTAGATCATGTAAAGGCCCCCGAGGATGACGAGCACGCCGCAGACTTTCTTCAGGACGGCGGCGCCCCGGGAGCGTTCGTTCCAGTTCAGGTAACGCTGGACAAGTCCCGTGGAGGTGCCGGCCGCGACGATCACCGAGCAGTGGCCCACGCCGTAGAGCAGGAGCAGGAGGCCCCCGAAGACGGGTTTGGTCCCGCCGGTGTGGAAAACCACGCCGAGCATCGGCGCCATGTAGGCGAAGGTGCAGGGGCCGAGGGCGATGCCGAAGACCAGCCCCAGGATGAGGGCGGCCAGCAGGCCCTTGCGCTTCATCCCTACCCGGCCCGGCCCGGACCA
>CAYSWA010000073.1:0-1924 GCA_964434535.1 uncultured candidatus Brocadiaceae bacterium
CGCGGCTGGGCAAGAGGCACGCGACCACCGAGAAGATGCGCCCCAAGGACCGGCCCCTGGAGGGTGATTTCCTGAGCGATGAGGAGTATGCCGAGAAGCTACGCGAGTGGTTCGGCCAGATAGCCCGCGTGCTGGAGCCGGGCCGGTCGGCGTACATCTGGGGCGGCTACGCGAACCTCGGCAACTACCCGCCCGCGCTCAAGGAATGCGGCATCTACTTCAGCCAGGCCATCGTGTGGGACAAGCAGTGGCCCGTCCTCACGAGGAAGGACTTCATGGGCGCGTTCGAGATCTGCTTCTACGGGTGGCGCGAGGGCGCGGGGCACAAGTTCTTCGGCCCGAACAACGCCACCGACCTATGGCACGTGAAGAAGATACCGCCGCCCAAGATGGTGCACCTGACCGAGAAGCCGGTCGAGCTGGCCGCGCGGGCCATCCAGTACTCCAGCCGCCCGGGCGAAAACGTCCTGGACCTGTTCGCGGGCTCGGGCTCGACGCTGATCGCCTGCGAGCAGACGGGCCGGCGGGCATTCCTGATGGAAGTGGACGAGCTCTACTGCGACGTCATCGTGCAGCGCTGGGAGGAGTTCACCGGGCGTAAGGCCGAGCGGGTTCCTGCCGAAGAAGAAGCCCCGACCGAGGCGGCCGGGGCTCGGGAGGATGGGTGATGTTACTCAGCCAGGGCAAACAGCCCGCGTCCGGCCTTGCGGAAGCGGGAGTCGTCGCTCCGCTTCTGGATGTCCCTCAATATGCTGGAGTAGACGGTGGCGTGGGGCGTCTTGCCGTCCGACGCCCAGTAGCCGGCCTCCAGGGCGCGCTTGGCGATCTCCTTGCACCGAAGCGGCTCGCCGGCTTCCGCCAGCACCTTGGCCGCCGCGTCGAGGCCGCTCATCGTGGCCCCGTCGTCGCCCGTCTCGCCGCGTGTGGCGCGCTTCTTGGGCTCCTCGGCCTCCGGCTCGCCCTCGGGCTCTTCGGCGCCCTGCGGCGCCGTGTCGGCCTCGGACTCGTCGCCGTCACCGCCCTTCAGGTAGTCCTCCCAGGGCATGCGGAGGCGGCGGGCGCTCTTGATGCGCACCTGCCGGTTCGTCTCCTGGTTGGTGCCGACCCAGCCTCCGTTGGGGTGCTCCTCGTCGATGACGACCGGAGCGATGCTGCCCGACACTTTCACGGCATACACGTCGCCGACATTGACGTCTTCAGCCTTCATGACCTTCTCCTCCATCTGGTTACGGGTTACGAGGGTGGCCACCGCGAGCGGCCACCGCTCCCTTGCGACCAGCGCGTCCGCCACGGCGTCGCGGCAGCGCCTGGCCCATTCCTTGAACTTCGGCCCGTGGTTCGGCTCGGCCAGGTGCGCCAGCTCGTGGGCCAGCGTGCACCAGACGTCGACCGGGTCGTACGGGCGCGACCACCAGACGCTGCCCTCCCGCCACCTGAGCACCAGCGAGACGCGGCCCTCCTGCCAGTAGCAGAGGCCAGTCCTGCCGCCCGGATGCGGGCGCCGCTTGTGCTCCACCACGCGGAGCGGGAGGCCGAGCTCGCCGGCGGCCTCGAAGGCCACCTCGGTCAGCTCCTTCAGGAAGGCCGCGTCGTCGGGATGGGGGTCGAGCGGCGGCATGACCTACACTCTCTTCTGCTCGCGGCCGGCGGCAACGTCGTCCAGGGCGTCCTCGATGTCCACCTCGTCCCGCTGGGCCAGGAAGGACAGCGCCTGAACGAGCAGCCTTCGAAGCTCCCCCAAATCGCCGGCGTGGGCATGCGAAAGGCCCTCCTTGGCGGCGAAGACGGCGTGCTGCTGCAGCTCGATCTCCAGCCAGTCAAGCAACGCGGCGACGTCGCGCTTGCGGTCCAGGTAGAGCTTGTGCGCGGCCGCGCGTTCGGGGTCGGTGGGCGTCGTCGGCCCGCCGCAGTCGGGGCAGGGCCT
>CAYSWA010000074.1:0-1919 GCA_964434535.1 uncultured candidatus Brocadiaceae bacterium
CATTCGATACCTCCCAGCGTTCGAGTCGTCCAACTATCGAAACAGTAACCCATTGCCCCGTCGAAGTCGTTTGCACTATGCACAGAGTCAGGAGAAGGCATCGAGCGGCCAGCGATAGGCCCGGCTCGCCACCGTGTCCGGCTCGAGGCCCAGGGCGACGGCCGCCGCCGTGCGGGCGTCGCCCTCGGAAAGCCCGTCGCGCTCGACAAGCCGTGCAGCCAGGGTAAGCGCCGCCTCCTGGCCCCATACACGCGACAACGCGGCAACCTTATGCCAGCGGTCCTGGCGGATGCCCAGCCGCTCGCACTGCCGCCTGAGCGCCGCGACTTGAGCGGCGCTCAGCACCGCTTCCACGGCGGCACGGTCCGGAGGCAGAGCGGCGGACGGCATGGACTAGACCCGCCACTCGAAGGCGGTGGCGGTCCGGTCGTGGGCCAGGTGGAACAACGCCATCGCCAGCGCGTCCGTGTGGTCGATGCTGCGGCCCAGCCGCCGCCTGAGATCGTCCTTGGCCTCAATGGCGATCTGGCCCCGGCCGTCCAGCGACCAGTTGATCGTTAGTAGCTCCTCGCGAAGCTCGGGCGCGTCGGGGAGGATGGCCAACTCGCCGAGCCGGAGACCTTCACGGATCCGCCATAGGCTTTCCGCCCGATCGTTGCTCCATCGGCTCGGGCTCGCCTGCCTGATCCAGCCATTGAAGCCGGTCGCCTGGACGCGCGCTCCGTCGTGCCTCAGTTGCCGAAGCCTGTCCAGGACGCCGGCGCCGATGCCGGGCTCGTCGCAGATTACGGGGGCGTTGCGCGTGGCGCCCCAGGGCGGAGCGGGCGACTTGGCGATGTCGCGCGACAGGCGATAGACGCGCTCCGCCGTCCCCATCGTATCCACCTTCCGCCAGCTATGGAACGTGCGGAGGATGCCGCCCTGGACTATCGCGACCACCGTTTGATCTCCGCCGAACCTTGCCGGGTCCACGGACAGCACACAGCGGCCGCCTTCCTGTGCCGCCGGCTCCAGCGCCGCACGGCGTTCCGGGGTCGTGGCGTCGTCATACCAGGCGGGCTCCACCAGCGCGTCCACAGCGACCTCTGGCCATTGCCCAAGCACGGCCATGTACCAGAATGGCGAATCGGTACCGTACTCCTGCCGCCGCTCTTCGACCCACTCCCATGTGACGGCGCCGGGGAACACCTCGCGCTTCTCTACCACGTTCGGGAAGTCCAGCGCGCTCCAGTGGAACACTTCCCATGCCGGGCGCTGGGCCAGCTCGTAAACCGCCGTGCTCTTGGAGTTCGGGTTGCAGCTCACCAGGATGCAGCCGGGGCCGACGACGCACCGCTGCGCTGCCTGGAAGATTTCCGCAGTGATGGCCTGGCCCTCGGTGAGCCCCACGAACACGCGCTTGCCGTGGTGGCCCACGAACAGCTCGGGGTCCGCAGCGGAGAAGGCCAGGACGCCGCCACGGGGCCGGCCCGGGATGCGGATCGCCATCTGGTAGCGCGTCCCCGGGAGCTTGCCCGCCGCGTTGGCCCACATCGCTCCGACCTCACGAGACATGAGCACGGTGCGAACCTGCCGGTCGCCGGCGCCGGACAGGATCGCCAGCGCGTCGTTCACGTAGGCCTCGTACATGCCCCACCCGGTCGTCAGCACATCTTTGCCGACGCCGTTGCCACCAGCGATGATGCCTTGCCGCAACCCGGCCTCCAGCGCGGCAATCACGGTGAGCTGGTCCGGCGACCAGGCGTCGATCCCCAGCACCTCATCGGCGAAGGCGAGGAACCGGCCCTTGTACCGCTCGCGTAGCTCGGTGAGCGACAGGCCGGCGTCGTGGCGGTCCACGACCTTGCCGTATTGCTCTTCGAGCTTCGCGACCCGTCGTTCGGTGATGCTCATTTCCCGCCGCCCTCCATTGCCTTGAT
>CAYSWA010000075.1:0-1752 GCA_964434535.1 uncultured candidatus Brocadiaceae bacterium
ACTGTATGCATAAGCCGGATCTCCCATCTCGGGTGATGGTTTTTGCGAACTCCAACCTACCCAAGATGCGATCCGGCTTTCCTCTTTAACGTCGAAAGTCGAGCTTATAGGTCTCGGCGAACTCGGGCTGCGAGGCCATGGCTCCGTTCCTCCTGTGTGGGCTGCGTCTTGCGCGCGGTCAGGTCCATGCTCACCACGAAGTCGCTCGGGCTCGTGCCTTCGGGCAGCAGCTCGACGATGGGGGCGTAGACGGCGTCCGCCCGGTCTGCGGGATCGCCGGAATAGATGCGGCGCGTCTCGACGACCACCTCGACCAAGCCGGCCTCGTGGGCCATGCGACGGGTATCCTCGATGAGGACGGCCCCGGCGATGCAGCCGACCAGGGCCTCGACGGACTGCTTCAGCGCATCGGGAAGCGGCTGCTTGAGGGCGAGGTCCGAGACGGCGACGCGGCCGCCGGGCTTGAGCACCCGCGCGATCTCGCGCCAGACCTGCGGCTTGTCCGGCGAGAGGTTGATCACGCAGTTGGAGATGACGACGTCCACGCTGTTGTCCGCGACGGGGAGATGCTCGATCTCGCCCAGGCGGAAGTCAACGTTTATAAGGCCCGTCTGTTCGCGGAACGTCGCGGCGTTCCGCCTGGCCTTGGCGACCATCTCGGCGGTCATGTCCACGCCGATCGCTTGGCCCGACGGACCGACCTTCCGGGCCGCGATGAAGACGTCGAAACCGCCGCCACTGCCAAGGTCGAGAACAACCTCCCCAGGTATGAGGGAGGCCATAGCCGTTGGGTTGCCGCAGGAAAGCCCCATGTTCGCGCCCTCCGGCAGTTCGCCGAGCTCCGATTCCTCGTAGCCGAGGGCCTTCGCCAAAGCATCCGGCGCCGTGGCCCCGCAGCACGATGACTTCGGCCCGCAGGAGGACCGCGGGCCGCAGCAACTCTGCGCTTTGCCCTCCGCGATCTGCCCGTACGCTTCGCGGACGGTGCGACGAGTAGACTTCTTGTCCTGTGTGTCGGTCACGTCATCTCTCCTCAGGGGTTGGCAAGGCTCTCCGGCAAGGATTCCACGAACTCGCGTATCTCGTCGCGCACGCGGCGGTAGTGGGCCAGGGCCTCTTCCTCCGTGCGCGCCTTGCGCGCCAGGGCGGGCGGGTCGTCGAAGCTCCTGTGCACCATCCTCGCCCTGCCCGGGAATACCGGGCATGCCTCCCGCGCGCTGTCGCAGACGGTCACCACGCAGTCGAAGTCCACGTCCCGCAGCTCGTCCACGTGCTTGGAGCGGTGGGCGGAGATGTCCACACCGGCCTCGGCCATCACGGCGACCGCCCGCGGGTCGAGCCCGTGGGGGGCGACGCCGGCGGAGTGGGGCTGGAGGAGGTCGCCCTTCAGTTCTCGCGCCCAGCCCTCGGCCATCTGGCTGCGGCAGGAGTTGCCCGTGCACAGGAACAGGACCTTCATCTTCCGCTTTGCTTGCGACATAGCTCCCCCGGCGCGCAGCTCTTGATCTCCTTCAGCACCTCGGCGTCGCGGCGGGCCTGCTCGGTGCTGGCGAACGCCTCCAGGGCCCAGCGCAGGGCCCCCGCTGCCTGCGTCCCCGGCTGCTGTGGGAGCCGGTAGTAGACCCACCGGCCCTCCTTGCGGCTCTCGACCAGCCCGGCGCGCTGAAGCACCTGCATGTGGCGCGAGACCGTCGAAGCCGCCAGGCCGGCCAGCTCGGTGATCTGGCAGACGCAGAGCTCGCCCCGGCTCAG
>CAYSWA010000076.1:0-1734 GCA_964434535.1 uncultured candidatus Brocadiaceae bacterium
CCCGTCCGCTCGCGCTGCACCCGCGCCTGGACCGCTGCGCTGCCCGCACCAACGGACATTATGGCACCGGCCTCCGGTTTTTTCAAAGCGCCGGTGCCGACGCCGTCGCCCGGCGGTGGCCACCGAAACATCGCCCACCGAGCGCCCTGTCAAGACATTTGTAGATCTTACCGGGGCGTTGTTCGTCAGGACATTTGATATCTTACCGGGCATGGGCTTTCTCCAGGGGCGCCCTGCCCCCCGGAGGGGGGAGGAGGGGGGCAGGGCGGCGCACGGGGGTGCGCCGGAGGCTGGGGCGGCTGCGGAGCCGTTCGATGGCGTCGCGTTGCGCCTCGATGCGCTCGGACAGTTCGAAGGGGTTGAGGCCCTCACGCAGGGCCAGCAGAGCGCGCACCGCCTCGGGCACCGGTTGGCCCTCGTAGCAGTCGGCCAGTCGGTCCAGGGGCGTCCTGGCGCGCTGGTAGCGCCGCGTCAGGCGGCTGCCCACGCGACGGCGCTCGGCGAGCTTCACACTCGCCTGGAACAGGTTCATCATCAGCCGGAGGTCGCCCCGATAGAGCCCGTTCATGGCCGCCACGACCTCGGCGCTGTCGTAGCGCTCCCAGCCGAAGATGCGCCGAACGTGCGTCCAGTTCTTCTGCTCGACGTGGGCGTTGTCGTCCTTCTTGTAGGGCCGGCCCCGGGTGAACGCCACGTTGTGCTCGCGGCAGTAGGCGACGAGGTGGTGGTTGATGAACTCCGAGCCGTTGTCCGAGTCGATCGCCGTGAGGGCGAACGGCAGCGTCCGGCGGATCTCGTCCAGGGCCGCTACCACGCGCTCGCGACCCTTTCCCAGCACAGCGCGTGTCTCGCACCAGCCGCTGAACACATCGGTGAGGTTAAGCGACCAGGCGAACTCGCCCGAGGCCGCCGGGCCCGAGTGGCTGACCAGGTCGACCTCCCCGGAGCCGGGACCGGCCACGTCCCATGAGTCGGTCTTGACGGGGATCTCGCGCCGCAGCAGCGTGCCGGGCTTGGTGCGCCCGTAGAGGCGCCTCTTGAGGCGGCGCTTCTTCGGCGCCAGGCGCCGGTCGATCTGCCGCGCGCTGATCGAAAGCGCCTGGTCCAGGACCTCCGGGCGCACCGGTCCGAGCCACTTGACCCATGCCGGCAGCATCGCCTTGAGCCTCTCGGCCCACGGATAGCCCGCCGCCTTCCACACCTTCTCGATCAGGCGCAGCGCCTCCGGCGAATACGTCGGTCCCCGCCGGCGGCGGGACCTGTCCCCGGTCGCCTCGGGGGGCCGGTTCAGAACCGCGATGGCGTACTTGCGGTGGTACTTGGTCATCTCGCAGAACTCGTCCAACAGCACCGAACGCCCCTTCCGATCCGCCTCCCGATACCTCCGACGGTACTTCTGCAACGCCTCCCGGAGTCGTTCGCCAGCCATTTTCACCCCTCGCTTCCGGTAAGATATCAAATGGCTTGACGATACACCCTCCGGTAAGATTTTAGATGTCCTGATTCGAGCGCTTGACTTGAGCCGGGTCTTGCCCTACACTATTACCTTCTACAGTGTCCCCGCTGTCAGTGAACCTGCAATATCCCCCGAGAGGCATCCTATGGCACTACCGAAACGCAGAGTATCGAGGACGCGTCGGGACAAACGCCGCGCCCACCGGGCGCTGCGCCCCGTCGGCGTATCCCACTGCCCCCGGTGCAACACCCCCAACCAGCCGCACCGGGTGTGCAGCA
>CAYSWA010000077.1:0-1587 GCA_964434535.1 uncultured candidatus Brocadiaceae bacterium
CCGACGACGAGAAGCTGTGGGAGCGATACACGGAGATTCTGGCCAGCGACCCGGAGAACTACGCCCGCTGCCACGAGCGGGCGACCGAGTTCTACCGGGAGCATCGGGAGGAGATGGACGCCGGCGCCGAGGTGGCCTGGGAAGAGCGCTATGAGGAGGACCAGGTCTCCGGGCTCCAGTGCGCGATGGACCTGAAGATCACGCGGCCGGCTGCGTTCTGGGCCGAATACCAGAACGAGCCGATGGCCCAGGAGGACGAGGAGACCGAGATCATGGACCCCGACGAGGTCGCGTCCAAGACCAACGGCCGGAAGCGTGGCAAGGTGCCGGTGAAGTGCGATCACCTTACCTGCTTCATCGACGTCCAGCAGAAGCTGCTCTTCTACTGCGTCTGCGCCTGGGAGGCCGACTTCACCGGCTACGTCCTCGACTACGGCACCTACCCCGGCCAGAACCGGAGCTACTTCACCGTCCGCGACGCGAACCGCACGCTGCGGCGCATCCACCAGGGCATGGGCGTGGACGCTGCGATCTACGCCGGGCTGGAGGCGCTGACCGGCGAGCTCCTGCGCAGGGAGTGGCCGCGGGACGACGGCGCCGTGATGCGCATCGGGCGGTGCCTGATCGACCAGGGCTGGAAGACCGACGTGGTGCACCAGTTCTGCAGGCAGTCGGAGCAGGCGGCGGTGCTCATGCCGGCGCGCGGGCACGGCATTACGGCGAGTCAGAAGCCGATCAGCGAGTACAGCCGCAGGCGCGGCGACCGCATCGGACACCACTGGTGGGTGCCGGGGCTTACCCGCCGGCGGGCGCTGCGGCACGTCGAGGTGGACACGAACTACTGGAAGTCCTTCGTGCACGAGCGGCTGGCGACGGCGATGGGCGATCCCGGCTGCCTCTCCGTCTTCGGGCGGAAGGCCGTGCAGCATCGACTGTTCGCCGAGCACCTGACGGCCGAGTACCGGGTGCGCACCGAGGGCCGGGGGCGCACCGTGGACGAGTGGAAGCTTCCCGCCCACAAGCCGGACAACCACTGGCTCGACTGCGTGGTGGGCTGTGCAGCGGGCGCGTCCATGCAGGGCGTAGAGCGCATTGGAGCGGCCGTGCAGCCGCACAGCGAGCGGAAACGGCTCAAGCTTTCAGAACTCCAGCGGCAGAGACGATGAGCGACGCCCGCACAGACCAACAGGCCGGACGTGAACGGCCGGCCGGGAGCCGTGGCCTGGTCTGCCGGGGCTGCGGCTGCCGGCACTTCCATGTGATCTATACCCGCCGGACCTCCAAGAACCGCATCCTGCGACGGCGCGAATGCCGGCACTGCGGGCGGCGGATCACCACCTACGAGGAGCAGATCTGAGGGGGACGGGCGAAGAAACCTCCCGCGAAAATCCGGGCGTAACCCTCTACATGTAGACATTTTCGGGCAATCCGAGCCTGAAGCCTTGCGACAGGCCAGGGGACGGATAGGATAAGGGCAGACGATACAAACGGGCGACAGTTCGGCGGCTAGCTACCGCCGGGCTGCTGAGCCGGAAAGCAACGAGCCGCGTGGGGCCACGCACCTGCGCGGCTCTTTCTATTTGGCGA
>CAYSWA010000078.1:0-1575 GCA_964434535.1 uncultured candidatus Brocadiaceae bacterium
GTTGCGCTGAACGCGCTGTCGAACTGGGCGGCGCTCGGCGTCGGTATCCTCGTCAACCTGTTCCTGGTCAAGTACCTGTTCACGAAACTGGGGCGGGACGACTTCGGCATCTTCCAGGTCGCCCTCAGCGTCACGCAGGTGACCGTGTTCCTGCGATTCGGCCTGGCAGGCTCCGTGCTGCGGAAGGGGAGCGAGCACCTGGCCAGCCGCGACTGGGAGCGGTTGTCCGGCGTGATGTCGGTCGCGCGCACGCTCCTGACCGTCGCCGGCGTCCTGGCGTGGCTGGTGGCGCTGTTTGCCGCCCTGTTCCTGCTCGATACGTTGAAGGTCCCGGAGCCAAGCCGGGACGCCACGCGGCTGCTCATCATTCTGACGGGAGCGAGTACCGCCGCCCATATCATGGGCATTGTGTACATGGGCATGCTCCGCGCGATGGAGCGGTACTACCTGGCGAACGTCTTCGTGGTGGGCGAGAGCCTCCTCCGCGTGGCCATCCTGACGGTGGCGTTCAGCCTGGGCTATGTGAGGCTGGAAATGCTCGGCGTGGCGTTTGCCGTGCCGGCCGTCCTCGTGGTGATCGCGGCCGCGGCAACGGTGAAACGGCTCCTGCCCCAGGCCGAGATATCGTTCAGGCGCTGTAGCCGGTCGGCATGGCGCGAGGTCATTGGGTTCAGTTTCTGGGTGGCGTTGATCAATGTGGCAGCGAGCGTTCAGAGGGAAGTGGCCCCGCTGCTGGTAAGCGCCCTGTACGGCGTGGGAATGGTCCCGGTGGTGACGGTGCCCCAGCGGCTCACGTCGCAGTTTGTGCGAATCCTTACGGGGCTGGTGCAACCGGTTCGTCCGGCGGCGACGCGGTTTGCTGTTCAAGGCGAGTACGACAAACTCCGGCAATGGTTCCGTACCCTTCTTCGCCTGACGGCGGCGATTCTCTTGTCGGCAATGTCGGTGCTCGTCGTCTACGGCCGGGAACTCATCGCCTTCCTGACGAGCAAGCAACTGGCGGAGGAGTCCTATGTGGTGCTGGTCGTGTACGTGGCCCTGATAACGGCGAATCTGCTGGGGTTGCCGGCATTCAGCATCATCATGGCCGTGGGACGGATTCGAGGCGTGGCCCTGGCGCAGGCGACGGCCGTGGGCGTGGGTGTCGGCCTGTCGGTGCTGGTGGCCGCGGCTACGGAGTGGGGGGTCGTGGGCCTGGTGGCGGCGTTGAACGGGCCGCTCATCTTGTATAATCTCGGCTACTTGCTGGTCCGGATTCGCCAGACGATCGGCGTGAAGGTTTCGTCCAGCATCGTCTATTGCCTGCTGCCGCCCATCTCTGCCGTGGGGGCGCCGCTCGCCGTCGGGTTCGGCCTGAAGGCCGTCTGGCCGGCGCCGAACATCGCCGTAACGGCCGTCCAAATGGTGATTTGCCTGGCGGCGTACGGCGTGGTAGCGTGGTTCCTCGTGCTGCCGAAGGCCGACCGCCGGATGTTGGCGGGCCTGATTCCGGGCGTCGCGCGGCGTCGAGCCGGAGGCAAGCGGCGGCCGGGGGCGGGCCCCGACCGTCCCGAGGAAACCTGGGAGGAACCCCCG
>CAYSWA010000079.1:0-1518 GCA_964434535.1 uncultured candidatus Brocadiaceae bacterium
CCTTCGGCGGCGTCACACTTACAGAGCGAGTTAACCGATGGGTGTACCGCACTCTTTGCTGCCTTGGGACAATCGCCATAGTCTGCTCACTCGCCCTGTGATGCGACATCTGGCCAACACAGGGACCACCACGACTTGGCGTTCAGCGTGCGATGCTTCGGGCAGAGGAGGCAGTTGCGGGATCAACAGGCATTGACGACTCAAGCCTGACGGGATAGCCGCCAGGCGTTGAACGATCAAGCCCGACTGTGCGGAGAGATGCTGTCTCCGTGCGTCGGGCTTTCTGTTTGGCAGGAGCCGAAGAAGAAGCCCCGATCCTCCCGCATTCGCGGGACGGGACCGGGGCTGGGAAGACCGGATGATGCTACCTGGCCAGCTCGAACTTGCTGCGCTCCACCTTGCGGAACCGGGCGCCCTCGCCCTTCGCCTGGATCTCGCGCAGGATGGCGGCGTAGACGGTGGCCGCCGGCGTCTTCCCGGCCGAGCGCCAGTAGCCCTTCTCGAAGGCGCGCTCGACGATGGCCTTGCAGTTGAGCGGCTCGTCGGCCTCTTCGAGCACCTTGGCCGCCGCGTCGAGGCCGCTCATCGTGGCCCCCTCGTCGCCTGCCTGCGCCGCGGGCGCGGCAGGCAGGCCCGTCGTCGCGCGTGTGGCGCGCTTCTTGGGCTTCTTGGCGTCCGGCTTGGCCTCGGGCTCTTCGGCGCCCTCGGGCTCTTCGGCGCCCTGGGGCGCCGTGCCTGCCTGTGCATTGCCTGCCTGTGCGTCGCACGCAGACAGGCACGCAGACAGGTCGGCCTCGGCCTCGTCGCCGTCGCCGCCGTTCAGGTACTCCTCCCAGGGCATGCGCAGCCGGCGGGCGGTCTTGATACGCACCTGCCGGTTCGTCTCCTGGTTGGTGCCGACCCAGCCTCCGTTGGAGTGCTCCTCGTCGATGACGACCGGAGCAATCTTGCCCGATACTTTCACCGCATACAGGTTTCCAACACTGACCTCATCAGCCTTCATGACCTTCTCCTCGATCGCGTTACGGGTTACGAGGGTGGCCACCGCGTGCGGCCACCGGTTGCGCTCGGCCAGGGCGTTCGCGACGGCGTCGCGGCAACGCCTGGCCCACTCTTTGAACTTCGCCCCGTGGCTTGGCTCGGCCAGGTGCGCCAGCTCGTGGGCCAGCGTGCACCAGACGTCGACCGGGTCGTACGGGCGCGACCACCAGACGCTGCCCTCCCGCCACCTGAGCACCAGCGAGACGCGGCCCTCCTGCCAGTAGCAGAGGCCAGTCCTGCCGCCCGGGTGCGGTCGCCGCTTGTGCTCCACCACGCGCAGCGGAAGGCAGAGCCGGCCGGCGGCCTCGAAGGCCACGGCGGTCAGCTCGTCCAGGAAGGCCGCGTCGTCGGGATGGGGGGCGAGCGGCGGCATGACCTACACTCTCTTCTGCTCGCGGCCGGCGGCCGCGTCGTCCAGGGCCTCCTCGATGTCCACCTCGTCCCGCTGGGCCAGGAAGGACAGCGCCTGAACGAGCA
>CAYSWA010000080.1:0-1503 GCA_964434535.1 uncultured candidatus Brocadiaceae bacterium
TCGACTCGTCCACGGCGCGTTTCGCGTAATCCACGTCGAGCGTCTCGTCGAACATCCCCTGCACGTCAAGCATCCGCTTGGCCAGCCAGCCGGAAAGCTGCGCCTGCGTGCGCTTCCACCACGTGGCGAACCGCGCCCAGGCGCGCTTGAGCGTGTAGGTCAGGGTCAGCCAGCCCAGCGCGATCTTGTGGGTGGACTCCTCGAAGGTGGCCTTGAACAGGAATGTGAACTTGTGCCAGGCGAGCCGCAGGGGCTTGATGCCCTTCTGCCACTCCATCTTCAGCGTCAGCCAGAGGACACGCGCCGCCAGCTTGATGTCGCCGGCGACCAGGGCGTCCTTGATCCCGCCGAACGCCCGCAGGGCGTCTTCTTTGAGGGAGTTGAACTTCTCGCCCAGCCAGGAGAGCGCCTTGCCGCCGGCGCCGCTCGAGATGACCAGGTAGGCGCCGAAGGCCGCGACGCCAGCGACCACCAGCCCGAGCGGCGAGATCATCCCGGCCAGGAGTGAGATCAGGGTCGGGACCAGGCCGACCACCGAGGTGACGACGCCCTTGAGCAGGGCGAAGCCCTTCCCGACCGCCCCGATAAGCATCCCGATCCGGCTCAAGGACCAGCCCAGGCTGGCCAGGGTGCCGCCGAGCACGATCAGGCCGACGCCCGCCGCTCCCACCACGGCCACCAGCTTGCCCATGGCGACGACCGCTTCCTTGTTACGCGCGATCCACTGTCCGGCGGCCTTGACCGCGTCCACCAGCTTGCTCAGGAGCGGGGTGACCACCGGGAGCAGCGCGTTCCCGACGGCGACGGCCGTGTCGCGGAGCTCTCCCTTGAGCGCCTTCATGCGGTTCTGGAAGGAGCCGGCGGTGCGGATCGCATCGCCCACAGCGCCCTGGTCGGTCATCGTCCGCATGATGATGGACATCCGCGCCAGCACCTTCTGCTGCTCGGTCAGCTCGGAGGCGGTCCCGGCCAGGCCCATGCGGAGCGCCTCGGCCTGGACGGCGCTGTCGAGGAGGTTGACGCCGTACTGGCGCAGGGGACGGCTCATGCCCGCCAGCCCGCTCTGGAACTTCTCCAGGGCGTCGGCGTCGGCGATGTTGTAGAGGGAGGCGAAGTCGAGCGAGAGCCGCTGGATGGTCTTCGACATCTCCAGTGCCTCGCCGGGGTCGAACTCCAGCCCCTGCAGGAACGCCTGGATGCTGGCCATCGAGTCGCGGACCTCGTAGCGGGAGCGTCCGATCTCGCGGGCGATGGCGTCGGCGAACTCGCCGGCAGCCCGCGCCTGGCGTCCGAAGACCTGCTCGAACTTGTTCAGGGTCTCCTGGGCATCGGCGGCGGCCTTGATGCCCGCGGCGAAGGGGACGGCCATGGCCGCGCTGGCGGCCACCATGCGCTGCCCGAGCTGGCGCACCTTCTGCCCGAAGGAGCGGAGCCGGCGGCTCGCCCGGTGGAGCCCGCGGACGAGCTTCGAATCGTCCGCGAAGAGCTCCACGAAGGCGCGCC